>JBBRZN010000005.1:0-93545 GCA_038236705.1 Gaiellales bacterium | reverse complement strand
AGATCTTCCCGGGCGAGGTGAGGCTCAAAATCACCTCCGCCGAGGCAGCCGCACTTCAGCCGTTCACCGAGCCGCCGCCTCAGGAACAGATTCTCCCCGAGAAAGCACCGCTCGGACGTCGCGTCTCGAACTGGCTGCGCGGAAACCGCTAGCAGCCGTTCCCGCAGACGCTCGCGTAGAACTACCCTCCGCCGCGCACACGTCGTGTCGCCTTTCGGCTCTACTGCGACAACCAGGGCCGCGAGCGGACACTCGAGGATCTCGGCGTTCGAGCCGAAAGCTCCGCGACTTGTTCGACCTCCGCGGCCGTCCGTCCGAGCGTGAACGTCGGGCTCTGCCGATCGGACTTCCCTCGGGGAGGAGCTCGTCATCCACTCGCGCCGGAGGACCTCAGCCGCAGTCTGGCCGCCCGAGTTCCTCGGATCGAGCGGACATTTCTGCATGTCGCTCGCGAGCGTCTGGGGGCCGTCAAGCCTCCCCAATCACAGCGAAGGCGGTAGCTCAAGATCAGCCGCGAAGCGGCGCTGCGTCGCCTTTCGGCTCAACTGAGACAACCAGATACGAGGTCTGCGGCCGGCTCATCCGTCGGCTCGCCGCGTCCGATCGGTCGCTGCGACGGGCGCCGCACGCTAAGGTCGCGGCCTGATCGTCTCCCTCCACGTCGCGATAGGCGCGGCCGGCGGCTCGCTCGTCCGCTCGAGGCTCGGCTCGCTGCCGCTCGGGCTGCTCCTTCACCTCGCCGGCGATCGGATGCCGCACGAGGACATCCCCGACCGCGGCTTCGAGGTCGGCTCGGGCATCGCCGGAGTCCTGCTCCTCGTCGCTGCGCGCGGACCGCTCGATCCCGCCGTCACCGGCGCGCTCGCGGCCTCCTTCTTCGCCGCCGCTAGGACGAGCACGGCGGGGCCACGCACCTTGCCCCGCGCAAGGGCTCTGTACTCGTGTATTCCGTCTTGCTCCCTGGGCCCCACCGCGTTGTGTGCGCGAGGAGGTGTTCGCTGTCCGCCGCCTCCTCGACGCCGGCTACGCCGTGCTAGCTGGAGAGCGGTTCCGCCTGCGGACACCGCCGGCGGTGCGGGTGACGACGGCCCAGCTGCTGCCGGCGGAGTGGAGCCGCTGGCCGACGCGCTCGTCGAGGCCGCAGCCAGCCAATCGCTGATCAGCTACTAGACCCGAGCCGGCCTGCCGAGCATCGACTCGTTGACGGTCACTTAGCCGGGGATCTGCTTCGACATATGCCGCGCGTGAGGAGGCCTCTGCGTCAGTCGTCGTGCCGGTGAGCCCAGAAGAACCAGCAAACCACGGCGAGGACTGCCAGCGGGACGACAATCGAGCCGAGAATGATGAGGGCCGTCCCCTGATCACCGTTCGCCGTGAGCATGTCCACCATGATGACCCGAGACGCTACCGCTCGACATCAGCCAGTGCTAACGGCAGCGCCCCGAACGCCTTCGGCGGCAAGTAGAAGGTCGGTCTGCTCGTCTCGAAGTGCGTGGCTGTCGCCCTTTGGCGAAACCTGCCGGCGGCCGCTCTGGTTGTGCGGCTCGAAGGCGACTACTGGTCGGCGTCCCCGAGACTCGCAGAGATCTCCTCGATCGCCGCCCGCTCGGCGTCGCTGACCGTCTCGCCGCCCTCCCTGTGTGCATTCGCGACCCGGTCTGCGAGTGTGAGGACAAAGCGCCTGTAGTCCTCGACCTCCTCTGCTGTCGCCTTCCGCTCGAGCAGCGCGACCGCGTCACGCAGATGCTGCAGCCCGTGCTGCTTGAGCTCCTCGACCGAGTGGTAGCGCGTGTGGTCGCGCTCGGGCTTCGCCGCGACGATTTCATCCAGTAGCTCGCTCTCGCCATGCTGCCGGCGCGCCTCGACGTAGGCCTTCGCCATCGCGATCGACTCGCGGAAGGTACCTCCGCGTTGGGCGGTGACGACGATCATGCCGGCGCTCGGCGGTCCCTCCAGGACGAGCTCCCACTCCTGCTGTGTTAAGTCGGCCCTTCCCGTCATCGTCCGTCCCCTTTCACGCTTGACGACCGAGATGCCCTCGACCGAAAAGGCAGCATGGCACTTCGCGCGTGAGCGGCGCGGGAGTCGGGAGCGGCACACGCTCCCTCCTGGCGCAAGGCCGGGAGCGCGGGGGGCGAATCAGGAAGCCGGTGAGGAGTAGTCTGGTTTTCGGTGATGCAGTCTCCGGACCCCGGGCTCGCCGTCGCGGAGCGGGAGAACGAACGCCTACAACGCGCTCGGTGGCTCGGCGCCGAGCTGTGGTCGGGAGCGGCTCCTCCCGACGCCGAAGAATTGCGGCGGCTCGTCGCGGAGGGCCTTGAGAAGGGGTTTCTGACCTACGACGAGATCGCAGCCGCGCTCGAGGAAGTCGAGCTGACGAGGGAGCAGAGCGAGGACTTCTACACCTACCTGGCCGAACGCTCGATCGAGCTGCTCGAGGGGGAACAGCACAAGCAGCCAGCGCACGAGCAGCCAGCGCTCGCCGAGGACGACGTGAAAGGGGCGCCGAAACTGAACCTGAGCGTTGAGCCGTCCCTCGACTCGTTACGCCTGTTCATGCGCGAGATCGGGAAGGTGCCACTGCTGAGGGCCGACCAGGAGGTCACGCTCGCGAAGCGGGTCGAGCGCGGCGACCTGGCGGCGAAGAGGCAGATGATCGAGGCGAACCTGCGGCTGGTTGTCGCGATCGCGAAGCCGCAGCTCGGCCGCGGCCTCTCGTTCCTCGACCTGATCCAGGAGGGCTCGCTCGGGTTGATCCGGGCGGTCGAGAAGTTCGACTATCGCAGGGGCTTCAAGTTCTCGACCTACGCGACCTGGTGGATCCGGCAGGCGGTGTCGCGCGCGGTCGCCGACAAGGCGCGCACGATCCGCATCCCGGTGCACATGCTCGAGCGGCTGAACAAGGTCATACACACTCAGCGGCAGCTCGTGCAGGGGCTCGGCCGCGAGCCGCGTCCCGACGAGATCGCCGCCGAGCTCGAGCTGACGACCGAGGAGGTGCGGCAGATCTTGCGGATGGCGCAGTTTCCCATCTCGCTCGAGAAGCCGATCGGCGAACAGGAGGACTCGAAGCTCGCTGACTTTGTCGAAGATGAGCTGGCCGAGTCGCCCTTGGAGGTGGCCTCGGTCTCGCTCCGATGCGAGGACATCGAGCACGCGCTCGCGACGCTGCCCGAGCGCGAGCGCCAGGTGATCGAGCTTCGCTTCGGCCTCCACGGCGGTCAGCCGCGAACCCTCGAGGAGGTGGGGCGCACCTTCGGCGTCACACGCGAGTGGGTCCGGCAGATCGAGAACACCACGCTCAAGAGGCTCGCGTCGCTACCGGAAGCGCAGCGCCTGAGGGACAGCTGATCTCGCTCCAGAGGGAGCACCGGCGGTCGCACGGCCTCGCGGAGCGGGACGAGAGGGAGTGGCAGCGCCGGCGATTCTCCGCCGCGCGCGAGGCCAGGGCTGCGCAGGGCGGGTACGTCGCGACCCCGGTCGCCGACTGAGCCCGCGCGGGGCCGCGGGGGCGCCGCCACCAGGCCCCGCGGAGACACGTGGAGCGCCGTGAGGCCACGGACGGCTCCAGAGGGCACCCTCCCCCTCCTGCACGGCGCGCGCGACCGCCTACCGGCGCCGGCAGAGGGGGGACGCGCGGGCCGCGTGCGGCTCTGCCCGTGGGCGAGGGTCGTTTGGTGTCGCCTTCTTCGACTTCAAGCACGGCCAGACCGGCGTTGCCCCGAACGCGATCGAGCTGCACCCGATCCTCGGCTTCGCCTGCCTGTCGGCTTAACGTTCTGGTGGCTCGCGGAGCTCGTCAGCGACGGTCTGGAACTCGCGCAGCGCGGCGAGCCGCGACAGCGCCTGGTCCTCGAGCTGCCGGACCCGCTCGCGGGTCAGGTCGAGCTCGTGCCCGATCGCCTCGAGCGTCCAGGGCTCGCCCTCGAAGCCGAAGCGCAGCTCGAGAATGCGCCGCTCGCGCTCGGGGAGGGCGTCGAGTGCCCGCCGCACGCCCTGGCGGCGGAGCGACTCCTCGGCTTCCTCGAACGGATCGGCAGCCTCGCGGTCGGCGAAGAGGTCGCCGAGCTCGCCCTCGTCGTCCGCGCCCACGGTCTGATTCAGCGAGACCGAGGCCTGCGCGGCGCCGAGCGCCTCGTCGACGTGCTGGATCGGCAGCCCGGTCGCCTCGGCGAGCTCCTGCTTCGTCGCCTCGCGGCCGAGCGCGGGCGCGAGCCGGCGGGCGGCGCGAGCGAGCGTCTGCTGCCGCTCGACGACGTGGGTCGGGAGGCGGATCGTCCTGGCCTGGTTCGCGACCGCGCGCTGCACCGATTGGCGGATCCACCAGTGGGCGTAGGTCGAGAACTTGTAGCCGCGGCGCCAGTCGAACTTCTCGACCACGCGGCTGAGCCCGAGCGTGCCCTCCTGGATCAGGTCGAGGAAGGGGACGCCGAGGCCGCGGTAGCCCTTGGCGATCGAGACGACGAGCCGCAGGTTCGACTCGATCATCCGCCGCTTGGCGGTGAGGTCGCCACGCTCAATCCCCTTCGCGAGCACGACCTCCTCGGCCGCGGTCAGCAGCTTGTGCCGGCCGAGGTCGGCCAGGAAGAGCTGCAGGCTGTCGGCCGCGCCGACCAGCACCTGCGCCTGGGGCTGCTCGGCGGCAGCGGGCTCGGGGGCCTTCTCGGCCTCCTCGCCTTGGGAGCGAGGCTCGCCCACGTCGAGGCCGATCGCCTCGAGCTCGCGGGTGAGCTGCTCGACCTCGTCGTCGCCGAGGTCCTGCTCTAGAGCGAACGCCTCGAACTCGGCCGGCTCGATGAAGCCGCGCTCCTCCGTGCGCTCGAGCAGCGTGCGCGCGGGCTCGGTCTCAAGCAGTTCGTGAGGTTGGTTCTGGGTCAATTTCTCCTCTTGGTTCTTAAGCTCACACTCTCACTCTAGGTGTCGCCAGTCCGCCCGCGTCGTCCCGTCGCGGACAGTGTGCTGGCGCCTTCACCGTGGCAGTCGCTGCCGTCCTGCCACAGCGTCACGGGGCTGGACTGGGCGCGGCTCGACCCCCGCTCCGGAAGCGCGATCGGAAGCTAGACAGCTCGCCGGCGGGGACTGCCACGGGGACTGCCACGGGCGGTCAGAGCGGGACTGGACGGGGGTGGTGCCCGCCACATCTCGTTGCCGCTGCCCGGCAACGCGGCAAAGGGAGCCTGCATCCCTGCAGCGAAGTCTGATCGGGGTCGAGGCGGCACCGGCAAGAGAAGCGGCAACGGGAACCGATCAGGCCGGCGGCGGGACGGGTGTCGCAGTTCCAACAGAGGGCGACAAGGCCTCGCCCACGAGCGTTGCGGTGCAGCCGTCGAGCCAAGCCGCGCTTGGTTAGGGTGCCCTCGATGGAGCGCAGGGTGACGGTCGAGTTCGGCCCATCGCGCTCGAAACGGTTCGGGCGGGCGGTGGCCGAGGCTCAAAGCGGGGCCGGCGAGTGCAGCGAGCTGGAGCCAGGCAGGTACCGGGTCAGGTTTGTGCTGGACAGAGACGCCGTGGTCTACACCGGCATGGCCCGCCTGCTCGAGCGGGTTCGCCACTGGCGCGCGAGCGAGGTGTGCGAGGAGAACGAGGCCGTCTCTACCTACCACGCCAAGGAAATGGCCTGGTGTGCCTCCTTTCAGCTGAAGTCGTTCGGGGACTGCCGCTTTCGCTTCTACTGGGGGATCTTGCCCCGCTGTTCTCTCTGTCCGCTCTTCGATGCCGAACGAGCGATTCGGGATGTGTTGGGTGAGAACCCAGCTCCGGGGCTGGCGCTGGAGATCACGCTCGGCCCGAACCTGCAGGCGCTCATGCGCGGCGAGCTCCCGCCGATCCAGGTCGGGGAATCCGAACCGGGTTTCGAGGTCCCCGACTTCCCGCCGGAGGAGTGGACGGAGCCTCCCGCCGACGAACCAGCACGCTGAGGATCGTTGCCAGGCATCGGGAGCGCAGCGGTCTGCTGAGCGAAGGCCGCACCCGTTCTCGAGGCGAGGGCCCCGCCGCTACGGCATCACCGTGGCTAACAGCGGCCGAGTGGTGCGTACCCGCTTCCCTTGTTAGCTGGACGGCTTCCGTTTCCGTTGCGTGTTCACGCGCGCGCGCGAGCACGATCGCGGAGCGGCTCGAGCCGCCGGCATCGGCCCGAGCGGGCCTAAGCGTTAGCCGTGCGCAGCGCGCAAGAGCGCGAGCGTCTCCGGGTCGCCGACGATCGGCTCCGGGGTGTAGGGCTCCTCCGAGCCGACGAAGTAGACCTCGACCCGCTCCTCGACCGGAGGGACGCGCGAGCCGACCCGGCCGGCGGGCTTGAGCCAGATCCGCTCGATGAACTGGACGTAGCGCTCGCGCTCGTACTCGCGCAGGAACTCCTCGAAGCTCATCCGGCGCTTCGATTCGCTGCTTCCGGCCGGGCGCCGAACCTGCGCCAGCTCGCGGCGGGCGAGCTCGAGCGCCTCCTTGCGCACCTTCAGGCCCTGGGCGAAGCCCTCGATCCCGAGCGCGCGCTGCAGCTCGACGCTGTCCCGAAACTGCTCGAAGTCCCGGCGCGCCTCTTCGACGGCGAGGAGCGCATCGCTGTAGCGCCTGTCCCCGAGGATGACCGCCTCGACGTGCGGCTCGTGCGCGCTGGCGGCCCGCCAGAGGAGATCGTCAACGTAGGCGTCAAGCTTGCTCGCCCTCATGCCCGCGTGCGCCGGGCAGCGCTCGTAGGTGCAGGTGTAGGTCGTCTTGCGCTTGCCCGCCGGCCCGTACAGGGTCAGCTTGCAGCGCTTGCCGCAGCTTCGGCAGTAGACGAGCCCGCGCAGGCGCGCGTCCTCGGTGAGGCCGGTGCGGGGGACGTAGTCGTGCTTGACCTGGGCCGTCTCCCACTGCCGCTCGGTCAGGAGCGGCGGGTGGTGGTTCTTGAGCACGCTCGGCTCACCCTTGCGCCCGTTCTGCACCCGCATTTCGCCGAGGTAGGCGCGGTTCTTGAGGATCGAGCGCACGCCCGACTTGGTGATCTCCACGCCTTCGCCCTGGAGCCAGCGGGTCAGCTCGCCGACGTTGGCGCCGGCGGCGCGGCGCGCGAACAGCTCGACGACGAGCGGGGCGCGCTGCTCGTCCACGACCAGCTTCCCCTCATCGTCTTTGCGGTAGCCGAAGGGCGGTCTGCTCGCCAAGTAGACGCCGCGCGCAGCGGCGCGCTCGACCGCCGCCTGGAAGTTCGAGCGGGTGCGGCGGAGGTAGTCCTCGGCGAAGACCATCCGGATCTGGAACTGGAACTCGTCCCCGGGGCGGTCGGAGTCGATCCCGTCGTTGACGCAGATCAAGCGGCCGCCGGCAAGCTTCAGCCGTCGGTAGGCGAGCGCACCTTCGATCAGGTCGCGGCCGAAGCGATCGAGGTAGGGCGTGATGACGCCCTCCGACTCGCTTGCCTCGACCCGTTGGAGCAGGCGCTCCAGCTTCCGTTCGGAGACCGCCGTGGCACCGCTGACCTCGGTGTCCTCCTCGACCAGGTCGACGGCGACGCCGGCGCGGTCGGCCCACGCCCGGCACTGGGCCTCGTAGACTTCGGTCGCCTCGTCTTCCGAGCGTTCCCCGAGCTTGCTGACCCGAATGTAGATGTCGAACATGAGTTCCTCCTCAGTCCTCCATATTACCAAGGTGTTCAATCAGGACGGGAACAATGTGGAAGCCGTCTTTCACGACCGCGAGGAGGCCGAATGATCGACCACGTCAGCTTGCAAGTCGACGACTACGCGCGCAGCAAGGACTTCTACGTCGCGGCGCTCGAGCCCCTCGGCTACGAGCTGCTGAGGGAATTCGAGGGCAGGGTGGGAGGCTTCGGCCGAGACGGCAAGCCCGCCTTCTGGATCCGCGAGGGCGAGCCGTCCGGCCCGATCCACATCGCCTTCGAGGCCGCCGACCACGAGGCCGTCGGGGCGTTCTACGCAGCGGCACTCGCGGCCGGGGGCACCGACAACGGCCCGCCTGGCCAGCGAACCATCTACCCCCCGGGCTACTACGGCGCCTTCGTGCACGATCCGGATAGTTAGTTTCAAACATTGAGCTAAGGCCCTCGATCCGGTAGCTCGATAGTCAGTTCACCATCTTGATTCCAGCTTGGCCGCTAGTCGCCACCGGGGCTATCCAGGCGCGCGCCGGTGGAAGGGTCCGTGTGCGCGAATGCCGGCCCATGCCCACGAGGGAGTGCGGCGACGCGCCAGCGTGACTGCCTCCCGAAGCGCCGCGGTCGCATCCGCGTGGATCCCCTGGCCGTGACCGACGAGCACGTGCTCGGGCTCGAGGGCGAGCAGCCGACGTGGCGGCGTCATCCGTAGTGCAGGCGAGACGCCGAGCCGCTCCTGCGGCGCTCGGTAGTACTGGGCCGTGCCGACCGCGTCGGCGCAAACGAGTGTCCGCTCCACGGGATACCAGAGCGCTACTTCGTGCCACCAGCGGCGCCGCAGAAGCGGCAAGACCTGGAACGGCGCTCCCGGTGGAGCCCGATCGGGAACCTGGAAGTGTGTGACGCCCAGGCGCTCGGCGACGGCAAGGCAGTCACGGCCGTGCCGGTCGAGTAGCTGCACGACCCCGGCCGGGTCGCCCAGCTCACACGCGCGGCTCAGCGCGCGCTCGTCGGCCACCGGATCGATCACCCAGACGCGCCCGTGCGAGACGATGGCGTGGGAGGTCCGCTGCATGAAGCGTGGCTCGGGTGCGATCCAGCCGAGCGCGAAGCCGATCTCGTCGACGAAGCGAACGCCGTCCATCTACGGACGTTAGCTGGGCCAAGACGTCCCTGCGCCGGGCGCTACGATGCCCGCCGTGGGTCAGCTGAGCATGCCGCCACGGTCGTTGCGTGACCGTGCCTCGTCGGCAGGAAAGGGCGCCGGCGCCAACGCCAGAAAGGCGAACGACGCCCTTGTTGAGACCGTCGGCAGGCTCGCGCACCAGGCGATCGACCGCATGCTGCTCACCAACGAGCGTGTCACCTCGGCCGCCGACGGTAAGCGGCTTCTCGCGGGAGAGGCCGACACGGAGGCGTTTGCGGGCGAGATCCAGAGGGTCGTCGTGCTCGCCGTGCCCGTCGTCCGCATACTGGCTCGCGGCGCCCGCTTCACAAGGGTGCCATGGGTGATGGTTACCTCGACCGCAGTTTCGATCGGGGTCGCCGTCCGGACGGGCGTGAGGGAACTACAGGTGCTCGCCTCGCTCATTGCCTACCGGCTCGAGCAGGCCACCGGAACGCCCAGCGACCCGGCACTGGTCGAGAAGCTCGCAATCGACGTGTACCTCGATCCAAAGCGGGCTCCCCACCTGGTCGACGACAAGCTGCGCGTCGTCCGGCTCACGCGCAAGTGGGCGTTGAGCGGGGCCTTCGGCCGGAAGACATCGAAGCGGGCAACGAAGGCGCTCGATGCAGCCGAACGACTCGACGCCGCCGCGCTCTCCGCGCGCTGGGCCGCGATGCGTCAGCTCCGGGACGAGTCGCCAAGCCGGGCGCTACGAGCCGGCGGCGGGTGACGTCCACGCTCTCGGCGATCACCGTTCTTCTCGTCGTGGCGCGCGCCGTGAGCATTCTCTCGTAGGCTCAGCCGAGTGGAAGGGAGTGCTGAGCGGCGGGTTGTGGTGACCGGCCTGGGCGCTGTTACACCGCTCGGCTCGGACATGGAAACGAGCTGGCGTCGGCTTTTGGCGGGGGAAGGCGCCGGCGGTCCGATCACCGCCTTCGACGCCTCGGGCCATTCCGCGCGGATCGCTTGTGAGGCGAGCGAGTTCGAGCCGGAGCGGTGGCTCGACCGCAAGACGATCCGCAAGATCGACCGCTTTGCGCAGTTTGCGGTTGCCGCGGCGCGGATGGCCGAGAGCGACGCAGGGCTGGAGATCGGCAATGAGCCCGATCGGGTCGGTGCCTCGATCGCGACCGCGCAGGGTGGAGTCGCGAGCCTCGCGGCCTGCCTGCAGGAGCTCGATGAGTCTCAAAGGATCCATCCCAGCCTGGTGACCGGGTTCATGCCGAACATGGCGGCCGGTTGGGTGTCGATGGAGCTGGGGACGCGCGGTCCGCTCGGTGCACCTTGCACGGCCTGTGCCGCGTCGGCGATGGCGGTGGGCGAGGGGTACGACGACATTCGGCTAGGCCGGGCCGAAGTGATGCTTTGCGGGGGGAGCGAGGCGGGGATCACCGAGTTGGCGGTTGCGGGCTTCGCGGCGATGCGAGCCCTCTCACGCCGAAACGGCGATCCGGCTGCTGCGAGTCGGCCCTTTGACGCAGACCGAGACGGGTTCGTGATGGGCGAGGGCGCAGCCGTCCTCGTGCTGGAGGAGCTGGGGCACGCGCGTGCCCGCGGCGCGAAGGTGTATGCGGAGCTCGCGGGCTACGGCGTCAGCTCAGACTCGTTCCACATCACTGAGCCGGATCCCCTCGGCGCCGGACAGGCCCGTGCGGTCGAGGCTGCGCTCGCCGACGCAGCGCTCACTCCGACCGACGTCGACCACGTCAACGCCCACGCAAGCTCAACCGGCCTTGGCGACGCGATCGAGACGCGGGCACTCAAGCTGGCGTTAGGCGAGGACACGCTCCGGACGCTTCCAGTCTCGGCGACGAAGGGCGCGACTGGTCACTGCCTTGGAGCCGCAGGAGCGGTCGAGGCCGCATTCACCTTCCTCGCGGTCAACCGCGACATCGTGCCGCCAACGATCAACTACGAGACCCCTGACCCCGACTGTGACGTCGATTGTGTGCCGAACGAGGCACGGCGACTACCCGTCCAAGTCGCTCTCAGCAACAGCTTCGGATTCGGTGGCCACAACGCTGCCCTCGTCGTGCGCAAGTTCGTCGAAGGGCCGGATCGGCTGGGGATCCTGGGCGGTGACTCGAGTACGCTTGCGCGCGCGTGAACACACTTTTGGCGAAGGCGGATCAAGGCTAACGTTCGTCGCCGACCCCGACGGCAACAACGCCGAGGCGGTCCACCACGGCGGCTGACTGGCGCGTCGCCGGCTCGTACCTCGAGTCGTGCAACTGCGAGGCGATCTGCCCCTGCCGGCGGATCGACGGCGCCATGGGCGGGCGCTCGACCTACGGCATCTGCCTGGGCGCCCTCTCGTGGCGAGTCGTAGAGGGGCACGCGGACGGGCTCGACCTGGCCGGCCTGGGCGTCGTGCTCGCGATCCGCTACAGCGACGACGAGGAAGGCTCGCCCTGGAGCTTCGTGCTCTACGTGGACGACCGCGCGGACGAGCGCCAGCGTGAGGCCCTGGCCTCGATCTTCACCGGCACCGCGCCCGGGACGCAGGTCGAGCATTTCCCGTGGGCCTGGAAGGCGAGCAAGCAGCTCGCGGTCCGGCCCGCCCGGATTGAGATCGAGCACACGCCCGGCCGCGGCTGGTTCCGCGCGGGCGGCTTCGTGGAGATGCGCGCCGCGCGTCCGGTCGAGAGCGCCGAGACGGTCACCTGCGTGATCCCCGGCCACGAGCGCAGCGGGCGCGAGCTCGTCGCCGAGAGCCTCGAGGTGAGCGACGGGGAGCTCGAGTTCGCGTTCCGCGGCAACTGCGGCTACGAGAGCGACTTCGACTACCAGGGCTAGCTACGTCGTCGGCGAGGGCTCGAGCAGGTCGGCCAGGCCGCGGAGCGCCGCCGCCGAGGTGGAGCGGAGCGCCGAACGCCTGGGACGCACTGGCTTACGCGTCTCGACCCGCGGCGCCTTCGGCGTGTGCGATTCCTTCGTGCGTCGGCGTACTGCGTCGGTTGCTACGAGCAGATCGAGCATGGCGTCTCCTTTCGATGAACCGATTCATTCGGCACAGTACCTGAAACGGTTCACCGCGGCGTAGTATTCCCGTAATGGCGCGGGACGGGCACCAGCGGGTTCGGCTACGGGACGTCGCCGAACGGGCGGGCGTCTCCGTGGGCAGCGCCTCGCAGGCGTTCGGAAGGCCGGAGCTCGTCTCCGAGCAGGTGCGCAAGCGGGTGCTCGACGCAGCCGACGCGCTCGGCTATGCGGGGCCCGACCCGGCCGCGCGCCGGCTCCGACTCGGACGTGCAGGAGCGATCGGCCTGATCTTCGCGGAGCGGCTCGGCTATGCCTTCACCGACCCCGCCCAGGCCCCGTTCCTGCGCGGGGTCGCGAGCGCGATGGAGGAGGCGCCGAACGGGTTGCTCCTGATTCCCGACTCCCGTTACTGCGAGGAGGCGGCCCGGACGGTCAGGGAGGCCGCCGTTGACGGGTTCATCGTCTACTCGATGCCGCAGAACGATCCGCGCGTCGAAGCCGCGCTCGCCCGGCGCCTTCCAGTGGTCACCGTCGACCAGCCGCGGGGTGCGGAGACGCCGTTCGTCGGGATCGACGACCGCGCCGGGGCGCGCAGCGCGGCCGTGCATCTGCGCGAGCTCGGGCACGAGCGTGTGGCTGTCCTGAGGTTCACGCAAGAACTCGACGTTGAGGGCGAGCGGGAGCTCGATCTGACCGTCGAACGACTGGAGGGGTACAAGGAAGGCCTGGGCGAGGCCTGGGATGCGAGTCTCGTCCGCGTGTGCCGGCCGAACGCGCCGGAGCGCGCGCGCGAGGCGACGCTGGAGCTCCTCGGCGAGCGGGAACCGCCGACGGCGATCCTCGCCATGAGCGACACGCTCGCCGTGGGCGCCCTGCAGGCAGCGGCCGAGCTCGGCATCTCGGTTCCGGCCGACCTTTCGGTGGTCGGGTTCGACGACAGCCCCATTGCCGCGCACACGACGCCTCCCCTGACGACCGTCGCCCAGCCTCAGGAGGAGAAGGGGCGGCTCGCGGCGCAGTGGCTCATCGAGGACATCGAGCGCGGTACCGGCCCGCGGCGCAAACGCCGCCGCGTGATTCTGCCGACGGAGCTCCTGGTGCGCGAGTCGACTGCGCCACCCCGGGGCTAGACTCCGGCCGTGCCGAGCGACCCGCTCACCGAGGAGCAGCGCGAGATCCGGGCTCTCGTGCGCGACCTGGCGCGCGAGCGGGTGGCGCCGCGGGCGGCCGAGATCGACAAGTCGGCCGAGTTCCCCTGGGACATGGTCGAGCTGCTCCGCGAGCACGACCTCTTCGGGCTCCCGTTCGAGGAGGAGTACGGCGGCACGGGCACCGGGGCGCTCATGGTGCTGGTCGCGATCGAGGAGCTCTCGAAGGTCTGCGCGACCACGGGCCTCCTCCTGGCCGTGCAGGAGCTCGGCTCGCTCGGCCCCAAGCTCGTGGGCACCGACGAGCAGAAGGCGCGCTGGCTGCCCCGGCTTGCGAGCGGCGAGTGGCTCGGCGCCTACGCCCTGACGGAGCCGGGCTCGGGCTCCGACTCGGCCGCGATGCGGACCGAGGCGAAGCGGGAGGGCGACGAGTACGTCCTGAACGGCGCGAAGCGGTTCATCACCAACGCGGGCGTCGCCGAGCTCTACACCGTCTTCGCCAAGACCGACCCCGCCGCCGGGCACGCCGGCATCTCGGCCGTCGTCGTCGAGGCGAGCGCCCCGGGCTTCGAGGTCGGGCGGATCGAGCCCAAGATGGGCATCACGGGCTCGACCACCGGCGAGATCTTCTTCAACGACTGCCGCATCCCGGCCGACAACCTGCTCGGCCAGGAAGGCGAGGGCTTCCGTCTCGCGATGCGGATCCTCGACCGCTCGCGTCCCGGAATCGGCGCGCAGGGCCTGGGGCTCGCGCAGGGCGCGACCGACTACGCCCTCGAGTACGCGAAGTCGCGCGAGACGATGGGCAAGCCGATCGCCGAGCACCAGCTGATCGCCGCGACGCTGGCCGACATGGAGACGAAGTGCGAAGCCGCGCGCGGGTTGCTCTACAAGTGCGGGCAGCTGATCGACGAGGGCGCCGACGGAGCCGATCTGACGAAGATCTCCGCGATGGCCAAGCTCTATTGCACGGACGTGGCGATGGAGGTCACGACCGACGCCGTGCAGATCCTCGGCGGCTACGGCTACATCCAGGAGCACCCGGTCGAGCGGATGATGCGCGACGCCAAGATCACGCAGATCTACGAGGGCACGAACCAGATCCAGCGTCTCGTGATCGCTCGAGAGATGCTCAAGGAGCAGCGCACGTCACTGCTCGCCGGCGTTGCCTAGAGAGGCCCGCGA
The DNA here is from genome assembly GCA_038236705.1 of Gaiellales bacterium. Classification (GTDB taxonomy): domain Bacteria; phylum Actinomycetota; class Thermoleophilia; order Gaiellales; family Gaiellaceae; genus AC-32. Next base: position 79,465 of record JBBRZN010000005.1, on the reverse strand, counting down.
GGCCAAGCTCTCGAGCGCCGACCGCGTGCTCTTTCCGGGCGACGGGATCACGAAAGGCGACCTGTTCGAGTACTACGGCGAGATCGCGCCCGCGATCGTGCCGCACCTGAAGAACCGTCCGTTCACGATGAAGCGCTGGCGCGAGGGGCTCGAAGGCGGCAGCTTCTTCCAGAAGCAGGCGCCGAAGGGCATGCCCTCGTGGATCAAGACGCGGCAGTTCCGGACGTGGCCGCGCGAGGGCGGCTCGCGGCTCGTCGACTTCCCGCTCGTGAACGACCGCGAGACGCTGCTCTGGATGGTGCAGATGCATTGCATCGACATGAACGCCTGGTACTCGCAGGTCGACAAGCCGGAGCGGCCCGACTACGTCGTCTTCGACCTCGACCCGCCGGAATCGCGCAACGGCTTCGCGCAGGCGATCCGGGTGGCGCACCTCGTGCGCCAGTCGCTGGAGCGGCTTGAGCTCGACTCGTACGTAAAGACCAGCGGAGCGGACGGGATCCACGTGCTCGTGCCGATCGCGCGCCGCTCGACCTACGCGGACACGTACGAGTTCGCCGAGCGTGTGTCGCGCGCGCTCGAAGGTGAGAACCCGGCCCTCGTGACCACGGAATGGCTGAAGAAGAAGCGGCGTGGCGTGCTCGTCGACCATCGCCAGAACGGGCACGGCAAGACAATCGCGTCCCCGTACTCCGTGCGGCCGAAGGCGGGCGCGCCCGTCTCGACGCCGCTGCGCTGGGAGGAGCTCAGCGAGAAGGTGCGCCCGCGCGACTTCGGCATGCGCGAGGCGCTCGCGCGCGTCAAGGAGCACGGCGACCTGTTCGAGCCCGTCCTGCAGGGCGGCCAGGCTCTCGGGCCTGCGCTACGTGAACTGCGCGGATGACACCAGCCCTCGTGATCGGGTCGGGGCCAAACGGGCTCTCGGCGGCAATCGCGCTCCTGCAGGACGGGGTGGAGGTCGAGGTGCGGGAGGCCGCTGGCCACCTCGGCGGTGGGCTGCACACCGAGAAGCTGACGCTGCCCGGGTTCCTGCACGACATCTGCGCAACGGTGCAACCGCTCGCGGTGGGGTCGCCGTTCTTCCGGAGCCTCGACCTCGGTGTCGAATGGGTCCACCCGGGCGCGCCCGCGGCGCACCCGCTCGACGACGGGACGGCGGTCGTGCTCGAGCGTGGGCTCGCCGAGACCGCCGACGGCCTCGGCCGCGACGGCGCGGCGTACCGGCGGCTCGTGGAGCCGCTGGTTGAGGCGTGGGACGAGCTGGCGCCGGTTCTGCTCGGGCCTCTGACCCCGCCGCCGCGGCGAACCTTGCGGGCCGCGCGAGCGGCCGGACTCGGGCCGCTGGCCGCGGGTGCCCGGGCCGCGCTCGGCGACGCGCGCTCGGTGGCGGAGTCGCTGTTCGAGACCGAGCGGGCGAGAGCCTGGTTCGCGGGCCACTGCGCGCACTCGATGCTTCCGCTCGAGCGCCGCCCGAGCGCCGGCGTCGGCCTCGCGTTGGCCGTGCTGGGGCATGCGGTCGGCTGGCCGTTCGCTCGCGGCGGCTCCTCGCGCGTCGCGGACGCACTCTCGGCACGCATTCGCGAGCTCGGCGGCTCGCTGACCACCGACTCGCTCGTGGACGAGCTCCCGCAGGACGGGCTGGTGCTCGCAGACGTCGTCCCGCGTGAGCTCGTCAGGCTCGCACACGGCCGCTTGCCCGAGCGCTACGAACGGCGGTTGCGAAGCTTCCGGCACGGGCCTGGGGCGTTCAAGGTGGACTGGGCGCTCGACGGGCCGATTCCGTGGAGCGCTCCGGATTGCGGCCGTGCGGGCACGGTGCACCTCGGCGGCACGCTCGAGGAGATCGCGCACTCGGAGTGGGCGGCGTGGAGCGGGCGCCCGGCGATTCGTCCGTTCGTGCTGCTCGTCCAGCAGACGGTTTTCGACGACACCCGCGCGCCCTCCGGCAAGCACAGCGCGTGGGCGTACTGCCACGTCCCGAACGGCTCGACGTTCGACATGACCGAGCGGATCGAGGCCCAGGTCGAGCGCTTTGCCCCCGGCTTCGGCGAGCTCGTGCTCGCGCGCCACACGATCGGGCCGGCGGAGTTCGAGGCGCGCAACCGCAACCTCGTCGGCGGTGACCTGAATGGCGGGGCGATGGACCTCGGCCAGCTGCTCTTCCGGCCGGCCCGGCGACTCGCGCCCTACCGGACGCCGCTCGAAGGTGTCTACCTCTGCTCCTCCTCGACCCCGCCGGGAGGCGGCGTCCACGGAATGTGCGGCTACTGGGCGGCGCAGGCCGCCCTGCGGCGCTAGGCGGTCAGGGGCGCAGCGAGCGCGTGTCGACGACCTCGAAATCCGAGCCCTTGACCCGTGCGAGCGTGTGCAGTTGCTCGTTCGACCAGCCGCGGTTCGGGGCGCCGCTGATGTACCAGTCCGAACCGTTGTCGGCGACGATCATCCCGTAGCGCTTCAGCGCGACCAGGACGATCCGCGCCTGGCGCGGGAACGGACGCACGTCGAAGCCCGCCTTGAGGCGCACGCGCAGACCCATCGGCGGGAGGCTCGGCGAAGTGAGATCGCTCGCGTAGTGCCGCGCCGGGTAGACGTACGCGCGCCGCGTGCGCTGCACGGTGAAGCGCAGGGCGTGGTCGATCACGCCGCGGCGCACCTCGTCGTAGCGGGCGAGGCCGGGGAAGATCGGCAGGCCGGCCGCATCCGCCGACGTCCAGCCGGCGGGGCGGACCCGGTTCGAGCGCAGGCTCCAGGTCGCTCCGGCCCAGGCGTGCCAGCGGCCCTGACGCCGCTCGAGCCCGCCGAGCTCGAAGAGACGGCAGGCGCTCTTGTCGAGCAGCAGCACGTGGTGGTCGCTGCCGCCCTCGACGTGCACGCCCTTCGGGATCGGGTAGCCGACGTGGTCGCTCTCGCCGTCGTACTCGAAGGCGACCCGGGCGCGGGGCGTCGAGCGGGAGACGACGTCGAAGGAGATCCCGATCGGCGAGCCCTGCCAGAGCCCGGAGCCGAAGTCGGCATGGAGGCCGGTGCCTGCGCCGATCGAGCTGATGATCGCGCCTGTGTTCTGCGCCAAGGGCAGCCGGTCGACGCGCTTGTTCCACGGGTTGGAGGCCGGGAAAACAGGGCAGCGAGGGGCGGCCGGCACGCGCAGCGCCTGGGCTGCTCCGCCGAGGCAGGCGAGGCCGATCACGACGAGGACGGCTGCACTGCGGCTCACGGATCCAGTATCGGCCCTGCGGCGGGCGGCCTCGATCCCGACTTCGGCTAGGCCTTTGCCGCGCGGAGCGAGGCCTTGTGCGCCCGCTTCTTCGCCTGGTAGGCCTCCAGCGCCTCGCTCGAGTCGACGTCGCCGAGTGTGGGGTGGCTCGGCGCGAGCTCCTGCGCGGCCTGGACGCCGAAGCGCTTCGCCAGCACCGCCCCCAGCGCCTTCACCTTCATCTCGCCGAAGCCGGGTAGCGCCGAGATCCGTTTGCGCAGATCGGCGCCGTCGGCCGCCTCGCTCCAGACGCGCTCGGCGTCGCCGCCGTAGTCCTCTGCGACCGCGGCGGCCAGGTCCTGCACGCGCCGCGCCATGTTTCCCGGGAAGCGGTGAATCGCCGGCTTCTCGCGAAACACCTCGTCGAGCCGCGCCGGATCGGCGACCGCGAGCTTCGCGGGATCGAGCGTCCCCAGCCGCTGCTGCAGCTTGAGCGGGCCTGCAAACGCCGTCTGCACCGGAACCTGCTGATCGAGGGCGAACCCGACGAGCAGCGCGAACGGCTCGCGCGCGAGCAGTTCGTCGGCCTCGTCGTTGCCGGTGAAGTGGAGCCGGTCGGGACGGGTCGCTGCCACGCCGCGATCCTACTAGCGCTCGAGCAGCTCCTCGAGCCCGCGTGCCGCGAGACCGGCGGTCGAGATCGCCGAAACGCCGAGCGCCGACTCGTGCCACGCGGCGAGGGGGAGGGAATCGATCGTGCGGTCGAGGTGGTCACGGTGCCCTGGATCGAGCCCGGCATGCTCGATATAGGTTCGAAAGGCCTCCCGCGGATAGCCGGTCTTCACGATCAGCGTCTCGATCAGCTCGGGCGTTGGCGGGTACCCCTCCATCACTGCGACGTAGCCGAGAAAAGAGATGGGGTGGTAGTGGAGGATCCAGTAGTACTGGCTCCCCACCAGCGCCGCGACAGCAGGCGTGGGCATGCGCTCGGCGACGGTCGCACGATCGACCCCGAGGACCTCGAGGTCGTCGAGCAGCGTCTCGTCGTGGTGCAGCTCCTCGTCGACGTGCTCATCGAGGTAGCTCGAGAGGGGCCTCGCCAGGAGGTCGGTGTCCGCCAGCGCGCGCGAACGCGCCAGCGCTGCCTCCGTGAGCGGCACGGTCGCGCGGATGATCGCGTGCTGCATGATCAGGTACCCGGGCCACAGCTCGGACAGGCGGGGATGCACGACGAGCGCCTCGTAGGCCGCTGCCATTGGGCGGACGGCGAGCTCGATCTTTCGCCTGAGACGGACACTCGCCGTCTCAGCTCGCGCGGCGGGTGCTCTCAGTGGACTGCGGAGATCCGCAGCTGTGGGTCGAGCTTCGCGTCCTCCAAGCTCGTGCCAACACTGTCCATCGCGCTCAGCTCGGCTTCCGAGCAGTCGTTGAGCGCTGTGATGACGCCGTCAGGAAGCTGGTCGGGGCTCACACCTCTCTTCCGCAGGTGCTTCGCAACATGGTCTTTAGGCGCAGGCTTCCCTGGGCCCTGGGGGTGGTCGGGCATCGCTCATCCCTTTCTTGTCGATGCGGCCGAAGTGGACGCAGCCGAATATCCAGGCTCGGCCGCCGGCTGTCAAGACGAGGACGCAACAGCAAGCTCCTCCGCGACCGATCGGGCCCGTTCGAGCGCCGAAAGGTTTCCCTTCTGCTCGTACAGCCCGGCGGCCTCCTCGAGCGCGACCAGAGCCTCCTCTGGCCGGCCCGCGAGGGCGAGCATCTCTGCTAGGTCGAAGAGCGCATCCGCCTGCGTGTTCAGGAGATCTGTCCGTTCGCCCAGCTGCACTGCTTCCCGCGCCAGCGCCTCGGCTTGATCGAGGTCTCCCTGCTGCGCCCGGATCCTCGCGCGGGAGGTCCGCCAGAGCATCTGAGAGACGACGTCGTCCGAAGCGGCCGCCTCCTCGCTGGCCCGGCTGAAGCGGGCGGCCTCCTCGTACCGGCCCTCCGCGCAGAGGCCCAGCGCGAGGAAGCTAGCGATCGTGGAGCTGAAGCCACGCTCGCCCATTCGCTCCAGGGTTGCGTAGCTGTCGCGAAGCACGGTCACCGCGGCCTGCGGCGTTCCGGCGAGGCTCTCGATGAGGAACGCCTCCTGCGCTGCGTTCGCGGCCCAGACGTTGAGGCCGAGGTCGGCGAGGGAACGGGTGCCGTCTGCGAGCAGTTGACGCGCGAGATCGAATTCGCCTCTCATCGCCTCGAGCACCGAGCGCTCGACGCAGCACCACGCTTCGATCGTCGGATCGTCGTCGGAGAGCTCCTGAAACTCCTTCGAGCGGGCGATGCCCTCAACCGCGGGAAGCGGGCCAAAGATCGTGCTGAGCAACAGCCAGCCGATGCTCTCGGCCTTCTCCGCCGCATACCCGCCGCGCTCGGCATAGGAGAGCGCCTGTCTCCAGGCGGGCTCGGCCTGCCCCATCGCGCCGAGCACCCCTCCTTGAACGCGGCCGAGCAGGTTCCACGCCTGGGCCAGGCTGAAGTCGTCGCCAAGCCGTTCGCAGGCGTTCAGCGCCTCCTGCGCGTCCGCCAAGAGATCGTGGCTGCTTCCGCTCAGGGTGCGGAGCGTGCAAAGGCCGAGCAGCGCGCGCGCCGTTCGTCGTCCGCCGAGCTCGAGCGCGTCCTCGAGCGCCTTGCGTCCCTCCCCGACGAAGCCGCGCGTGGCCCAGAACCCCCACAGCGCGGTGGCAAGGCGCAACAGCAGCTCACCGTCGCGCGTCTCCCGGGCTTGGTCGAGCGCCGCACGTAAATTTGCGTTCTCGTCGTCGATGCGGGCGAGCAAGCTCGAGTGATCTCCCGTCCGGGACTCGACGTCGAGCCGCTCCGCGACCCCGGCGAAGTACCCCGCATGGGCTCGGCGCGCCTCCTCGAGCTCGCCCGCCGTGTTCAGTAGCTCACACGCGTACTCGCGGATCGTCTCGAGCATCCAGAAGCGCGGCTCCCCGTCGGAATCGGCCTTCTGGCGCAACAGGCTCTTCTCGACCAGCGACTCGAGCCCGTCGAGAACGTCGATCCCGAGCTCGCCGTCCGGGTCGCAGAGCGCTTCGGCGGCTTCGGGGCGGCATCCGCCGACGAGCACGCCGAGGCGCCGGAACAGCGTCTTTTCCTCGCTCAGCAGCAGCTCGTAGCTCCACTCGATCGTGCCGCGCAGCGTGCGCTGGCGCTCGTCCAGGTCCTGGGCGCCGCCGGTGAGGAGTTTGAGGCGCTCGTCGAGGCGGCGCCGGAGCGCGGGCGGGGGAAGGGCGCGCACGCGGGGTGCGGCGAGCTCGATCGCAAGCGGCAGGCCCTCGAGGCGCGCACAGATCTCGGCGACGGCCTCTTGGTTTTCGTCGGTGACGGCAAACCCGGCAACCGCGGCCTGCGCGCGCTCGCCGAAGAGCCGCACCGACTCGCTCAGCGCCAGCGGCCGGACCGCGTAGGTGCGCTCGCCGGAGAGGTGGAGCGGCGTCCTGCTCGTCGCGAGCACGGTCAGCCCCGACGCTGATCGGAGCAGCCCTGTGAGCACCGGCGCCGCCGCGACGACCTGCTCGAAATTGTCGAGCACCAGGAGCATCTGCTTGTCGCGGAGGTACTCGGTCAGTGTCTCCACCACGGATTCGCCGGAGTGCTCGCGCAGCCCGAGCGTCTGCGCGATGGTCGGAACGACCAGCTCCCAGTCGCGGATCGACGCCAGGGAGACGAAGAAGACGCCGTTGGCGAACTGCTCGACCACCAACGCGGCCAGCTGGAGCGCGAGGCGAGTCTTGCCGGCTCCTCCGGTGCCCGTGAGCGTCACGAGGCGGACGTCGTCACGCGACAGGAGCGACTGCAGCTCCTCGAGGTCGTCGAGGCGGCCGATGAAGGAATTTGGCTGGGCGGGCAGGTTCGTCGGCCGGTTGTCGAGCGTCTTCAGCGGCGGGAACTCGGCCCGCAGGCCCTCGACGTGCAGTTGATAGAGGTGTTGTGAGCCGGAGAGATCCTTGAGCCGGTGCTCGCCGAGGTCGCGCACCTCGAAGCGCTCGTCGAGCAGCGTCCGCGTCGACTCCGAGAGAAGCACCTGTCCGCCGTGGCCGGCGGCCATCACGCGCGCTGCCTGATGCACGTCGAGGCCGACGTACCGGCCGTCGATCGATCGCGGCTCCCCCGTGTGCAGGCCGATCCGCACCCGAATCACGTTCTCGTCGGGCCAGGGGTGCTGCGCAAGCGCCTGCTGGGCCTCGGCGGCGGCGAAGGCCGCTTCGGCAGCGGAGGCGAACGCGACGAAGAGCGCGTCGCCCTCGCCGTCCACTACGAAGCCGTGGTGCTGTTCACATGCACCCCGCAGCAGCCGGTGGTGCTCGGCGAGCAGGTCGGCGTAGGTGTCTCCGCTTCGCTGCAGCAGCCGAGTCGAGCCCTCGATGTCGCTGAACAACAGCGTGACGGTGCCGCTGGGAGATTCGGCCATGGCTCAAGTATCGCGCTCGCCGGATCTAGTTCAAGCGCTCCAGCCACCGCTCGGCCTCCTCGACAGAGCGCAGCCGGACGAAGCCCGCGTCGCCGCCGTAGCGCCTGGGCCACTCACGCTTGTGGCGGAAGTGTCCGCGTACCATCCACCAGAAGAGCGAGTCCCAACCCCAGAGGGCATTGCACCAGGTCTCGCGGTTGCCGTTCCAGAGCTCGACGTCGTCGCGGATCCGGTGCCGCGTCCGCTTCCAGATCCGCCGCAGCTTCAGCCAGAGCGGCAGGTCGAGCCAGACGATCGTGTCGGCCTCCGCGAGCACGGTGTCGCCGAGCTTCACCTCGTAGTTGCCGTCGATTATCCAGCCGTCGGCAGCTGCGTCCATCGCCTCGCGCACGCGCGCGCGAAACACCTCGGCCGTCGCCTCAGTCCAGTTCGGCCCGTGGTGGAGAGCGTCGAGCTCGATGTGAGGCAGCTCGAGCCGCCGGGCCAGCTCCTTCGCAAAGGTGGACTTCCCAGAGCCGGAGGTTCCCTTGACGTTGACGCGCTTCACGCGCGAGCGCCGTCTCGGGGTGGCGTCACCTGAGCCCCGAGACAACCGCCCCGAGGTTCGCGCGCCAAATGTCTTCGGGCAACGGGGGAAGGATGTCGTCCCAGATCGCGGCGAAGCTCCCGACCAGCTGGGGCGTGCGCGCGGGCCGGGCCAGGAACCACCAGTGCAGGTGCTCGCCTCCGTCGCCCCAGCGGCAGACGTGAACTCGACCGATCTCGCCGACGCCTCGGATCGCGCGCTCGATTCGGGCGATCAGCTGCCCGAGATCGGCGGCGAGCTCGTCCGGTAGGTCGCCGGGCTCCGCATAGTGCTCCCGCGGCTCGAGCAGGACGGTGACGGGCAGGGCGTTCGGCGAATCGAGGGAGCGGAGACGCCAGCGCTCAGTCGTCCGATGTAGTCGGTGTCGGGCGCGGTGCAGGAGTGACAGTCGACGCCGCCCTCCCCGTGTCGCGGCCGCTCCTGGCCGACCGGCGGGAGCAAAGCGCGAGGACGCAGCTCGCCTTCGAACGGGAACGTCTCTCACTCCTCGACCGGGGGCATGCGAAGCCCGCTCGCGGCGCGCGCATAGAGCTCTTCCGGTGTTTCGGGCATTGCTTCGGCCGATGCTAACGTCGGCGGGGTGAGATGGCCGCAGTCGTTCTACGAGCTCTACCGCGGCGAAGGTTGTCCGATGTGCGCTGCGGGCCGCCCGGACGAAGACGAGTTCGGAGTCCGCATCTTTGCCGGCGAGGTCTCGGACGCCTATCTCCAACGCGACGGTCGGCAACGCGGCTACACGATCGCCATTTGGCGGGGCAGGCATGTCGCGGAGCCGACCGAGCTGACCACGGACGAGGCGGCGCGGTACTGGCTCGAGGTGCTCCAGGTCGGCCGCGCGATCGGAGCGGTGCTCGAGCCGGTGAAGATGAACTACGAGGTACTTGGAAATTCGCTTCCGCACCTACACACGCACGTGATGCCTCGATATGCGGACGATCGGCGTCCTGGCTGGCCCTTCCCGCACCCCGAGCAGCGGCCGCCGCCACATCCGGACGACGACCTGCGGCGCGACGCTGAGGCGCTCCGGACGGCGCTTAGCTCCTAGCTACCCTGGGCTCCATGGATTCGCTCTCCGTCTTCAGCCCGGAAACGCGCGCCTGGTTCGAGCAGGCCTTCGCCGGCGCGACCCCGGCGCAGGAGCGCGGCTGGCCTGCGATCGCCCGCGGCGGGAACACGCTGATCCAGGCTCCGACCGGCTCGGGCAAGACGCTCGCCGCCTTCCTTTACGGCATCGACCGGCTCAACGCGGAGCCGGGCGAGGGGCTGCGCTTGCTCTACGTCTCGCCGCTGAAGGCGCTCAACTACGACATCGAGCGCAACCTGCGCGGGCCGCTGGCCGGCCTTCGCTCCGAGCTGCGCGTGGGCGTCCGCACCGGCGACACCCCGCAGAAGGAGCGGGCCGCGATGGTGCGCAACCCGCCCGACATCCTGATCACGACCCCCGAGTCGCTCTTCCTGCTGCTTACGTCACGCGCGCGAGAGACCCTGAGGTCGGTCGAGACGGTGATCGTGGACGAGGTGCACGCGGTCGCGGGCACCAAGCGCGGCGCGCACCTGGCGCTCTCGCTGGAGCGGCTCGACCGGCTGATTGGCAAGCCGGTGCAGCGTATCGGCCTCTCGGCGACGCAACGTCCGCTCGAGGAGATCGGCCGGTTCGTCTCGGGTAGCCGGGAGATCGAGCTCGTCGACGCCGGCCGCGCCAAGGAGCTCGACCTGAAGGTGGTCGTCCCCCTCGACGACATGCGCGAGCCGGAGGAGCAGCAGTCGATCTGGCCCTCGATCTACCCGGAGATCCTCGAGCTCGTCCGCGCCCACCGCTCGACGATCGTCTTCGTGAACAACCGCCGCCTGGCCGAGCGGCTGGCTCTGCGCCTCAACGAGCTGGCTTCGATGAGCGGCGACACCGGCGAAGCCGGCGCCGCCTCTTCAACGGCATCGCAAGCGATGCCGAGCGAGATCGCGCGCGCCCACCACGGCTCTCTCGCCCGCGAGCAGCGCGTCGAGGTCGAGGAGCTGCTGAAGCTCGGGAAGATCCCGTGCCTGGTCGCCACCTCGTCGCTCGAGCTCGGGATCGACATGGGCGCAGTGGATCTCGTGATTCAGGTCGAGTCGCCGAAATCGGTCGCGCGCGGGCTGCAGCGGATCGGCCGCGCCGGCCACGAGCTCGGCGCCGTCTCGAAGGGGCGCATCTTTCCGAAGTTCCGGGCCGACCTGCTCGAGTCGGCGGTGGTCGCTCGCCGCATGCTCGACGGCGCGATCGAGGAGACGAAGATTCCGCGCAACCCGCTCGACGTGCTCGCGCAGCAGATCGTGGCGATCTGCGCCGACGAGGAGATCGCGGTCGACGAGCTGCACAGCCTCGTGCGGGGCGCCTACCCGTTCGCCGACCTCTCGCGCGTCCAGCTCGAGAACGTGCTCGACATGCTCGACGGGCGCTACCCGTCGGACGAGTTCGCCGAGCTGCGGGCGCGCGTGATCTGGGACCGCACCGGCGGCGTCGTCCGCGGACGCCAGGGCGCGCGTCGGCTCGCAGTGACCAACGCAGGCACGATCCCCGACCGCGGGCTTTTCGGCGTGTACCTGGTCGAAGGCGGCGGCCGGGTCGGCGAGCTCGACGAGGAGATGGTCTACGAGGCGCGCGCGGGGCAGACGTTCCTGCTCGGCGCCTCCACCTGGCGCATCGAGGAGATCACGCGCGACCGCGTGCTCGTCTCGCCCGCGCCGGGCGTTCCCGGGGCGGTGCCGTTCTGGAAGGGCGAGGGCGTCGGGCGGCCCTACGAGCTGGGCGAGGCGATCGGCGCCACCTCACGCGAGCTGGTTGCGCTTTCGGACGAAAGAGCGCTGGCGAAGCTGAAGGACGAGCACTCGCTCGACGACCGCGCCGCGCAGAACCTGATCGCGTTCCTCGGCGAGCAGCAGGCCGCGACGGGCGCGGTGCCCTCGGACCGGACGATCGTCGTCGAGCGCTTCCGCGACGAGATCGGCGACTGGCGGCTCTGCATCCTGACCCCGTTCGGCGGCCGGGTGCACGCGCCGTGGGCGCTCGCGCTCGGCGCGCGGCTGCGCGAGTCGCTCGGGCTCGAGGCGCAGGCGATCTGGTCGGATGACGGGATCGCGATCCATCTGCCCGACTCCGACGCGCCTCCGCCGATCGACGACGTCTTGCTCGACCCCGAGCAGGTCGAGGAGCTGGTGACCCAGGAGCTCGGCGAAACCGCGCTCTTCGGCGCGCGCTTCCGCGAGAACGCGGGGCGGTCGCTGCTGATCCCGCGGCGCCGGCCGGGCGAGCGCACGCCGCTGTGGCAGCAGCGCCTGAAGGCGCAGTCGCTGCTCCAGGTGGCCCGCCGCTACCCGGCTTTCCCGGTCGTGCTCGAGACCTACCGCGAATGCCTGCAGGACGTCTTCGACCTGCCCTCGCTGAAGAAGCTGCTCCAGGGGCTGCGCACGCGGCAGATCGACCTCGTGGACGTCGAGACGGCGTCGGCCTCGCCCTACGCGGCCTCGCTGCTCTTCGACTACGTCGCCAACTACATGTACGAGGACGACACGCCGGCCGCCGAGCGGCGGGCGCAGGCGCTCTCGCTCGACCGAGACCTGCTGCGCGAGCTGCTCGGCCAGGAGGAGCTGCGCGACCTGATCGACCCGGGCGCGCTCGCCGAGGTCGAGGGCCAGCTGCGCGGAGACCCACGTACCGCTGACGAGCTGCACGACTTGCTGCGCCGACGCGGCGACCTGCGCGACGACGAGTACGACCCGGAGCTGGCCGAGCCGCTCCTGACCGAGCGGCGCGCGGTGCACGTGCGCGTGGCGGGCGAGCAGCGCCTGATCGCCGCCGAGGACGCGGGCCGCTACCGGGACGCGCTCGGCGCGATGCCTCCGGGCGGTTTGCCCGAAGCCTTCCTCGAGGCCGACGACGAGCCGCTGCACTCGCTGTTGCGCCGCTTTGCGCGCTCGCGCGGTCCCTTCACCAGCGGCCAGGCGAACGAGCGCTTCGGCCGCGACGTCGAGCCGGTTCTGCGGAAGCTCGAGCGGGCCGACCAGCTCGTGCGCGGCGAGCTACGGCCCGGCGGGAGCGAGCGCGAGTGGTGCGACCCGGAGGTGCTGCGGCGCCTGCGCCGCGCGTCGCTGGCAGCGCTGCGGCGTGAGGTCGAGCCGGCCGAGCAAGCGGCGTTCGGCCGCTTCCTGCCGAGCTGGCAGGGGATCGACCGGCGCGCGACTCTGGGCGAGGCGCTCGTGCCGCTGCAGGGGCTCGCGCTCCCGGTCGCGCTCTGGGAGTCCGAGGTGCTGACGCGCCGCGTGCCCGGCTACCGCCCGGAGCAGCTCGACGCGCTCTGCGCCTCGGGCGAGGTCGTCTGGGTCGGCGCTGGTCTAGACCGCGTCGCCGTCTACTTCCGCGGGGACGCGCCGGTGCTCGGCCCGCCGCCCGCCGCCGACCGGCCTGAGCGCGAGGTGCACGAGCGCCTGCGCGCGGCACTCGGGCGAAGCGCGCTCTTCTGGTACGACCTGCTCGCCGACACCGGGCTCGAGGCCGAGGAGGCGCTGCCGGCGCTCTGGGATCTCGTCTGGGCCGGCGAGGTCACGAACGACGCCTGGACCCCGCTGCGGGCGGGCCGCCGCTACCAGGCGCAGGGACAGCGGCAGCGCCCGCCGCGACGCTTCTCGCGTCGCCGCGCAGGTGAGATCACGGCGACCCAGGGCCGCTGGTCGCTCGCGAACCGTCTCTTCGGGACACGTCCGGGGTCAGACCCCGGACGTGTCCGGGACAGACGTGCCCTGGCCGAGCTGATGCTCGAGCGGCAGGGCATCGTCGTCCGCGACGGCGTTCGCTCCGAGGGCGTCCCGGGCGGTTACGGCGCGGTCTACGGCGAGCTGAAGGCGCTCGAGACGCTCGGCCTCTGCCGCCGCGGCTACTTCGTCGAGGGGCTCGGCGGCGCCCAGTTCGCGCTCGGCGGCGCGGTCGAGCGGCTGCGCGAGCTGAAGCCGAAGGACGGCGAGGTGAAGGAGCCGCTCGTGCTCGCGGCGGCCGACCCGGCGCAGCCCTACGGCGCTGCGCTGCCGTGGCCGAAGCGGGCCGGCGCGCGCGCCGCGAGAGTCGCAGGCGCGCACGTGGTCCTGCTCGGCGGCGAGCCGGCGCTCTACGTCGAGCGCGGCGGCCGCTCGCTCGTCCCGTTGCGGGAGCCCGAGGAGGAGTGGCTGCGGGAGGCGCTGACCGCCCTCGTCACCCACGTCAAGGGCGGCGGCCGGAAGCGGCTCGCGGTCGAGCGCTTCGACAGCAAGCCCGTCGGCGACACGGAGATCATGCCCTTGTTGCTCGAAGCCGGATTCGTGGCGGGCCCGCGCCGCGCCGTCCTCCGGCCTTAGATGCCCGAAGGCGACTCGCTGCATCGCGCGGCGCGCAAGCTCCAGGTGCTCGTCGGCGAGCGGGTAGGAGTCGAGACTCCGCACCCGCGCGCCGCTGTGAGCCGGGTCGCGGAGCGGCTGGACGGTCGCAAGCTGCTCGGCGTCGAGGCGGTCGGCAAGAACCTGCTCCTGAGCTTCGAGGGCGGACTCGTGCTGCGCAGCCACCTCCGCATGACCGGTCGCTGGCAGGTCGTGAAGGAGGGAGCGCGTCGCGTGGGAAGCCCCTGGCTCGTCCTGCGCGGCGGCGGTCACGAGGCGGTGCTCTGGAACGGGCCTGTGCTCGAGCTCTTGGCGCGCGACGCGCTTCGGCTCGGCCCGGACATCCTCGCCGACCCGACCGACCTCGACCGGATGGTCGCCAAGCTCCGAAGTGAGCACCCGACGCGGGAGGTCGGCGACGCGCTGCTCGACCAGCGCCTCGTTGCGGGGATCGGGAACATCTGGAAGACGGAATCGCTCTGGCACGCTCAGCTCTCGCCGTGGAGGCACCTCGGCGGCGTGACCGACGAGGAGCTGAGGGCCGTCCTCGGCGAGGCGACAAGGCTCATGCGGGCGTCCCTCGAGCAGCGGAGAGACGGGCGCGCCGTGTATCGCCGAGCCGGCCGGCCGTGCCCACGCTGCGCCACGCCGATCCGCTCCCGCGGCCAGGGCGACGACAACCGCACGGCCTACTGGTGCCCCGGCTGCCAAAGAGGAGAGGAGCCGCGCGGCGCGTAGAGGCAACTCGTGGCCGTGCGCGCTCCGCACCTGTACCGTTCGCTTCGCTGCTTCTGCCTGGCCGGGTTCTCGCTGCTGGCGGCAGACGTCGAGGACGGAGCGGAGATCCCGTTCTCCTTCGAGGAGCACGCCGCGCGCGGGAACGCCTCGCTCTACGAGTACCGGCCGCTCGTCCGCTCCTACGTGGACGCGCGGGCCGAGCGGCTCGGCGCGCTGGCCGACGCGAACATCGTGCTCGAGGAGCTGCGCCGTGAGCCGGCGGCCGCCATCTACGCCGCCGCCCACTCCGGCAAGGGCGAGAGCTCCCTCCTGCGGACGATCGCGCTGCCGCTCCTGGCCGACGTCGCCGAGGCCTGCGGCGGGCTCGACTGGAGCGACGAGGCTTTCGATCGGGCCTACGCCGAGCTCGAGCGCACGCTCCTGGGCGAGCGCCGCACCTATGCGGCCGTGGCGCCACTCGTCGGGGTCTCGGTGGGAACTCACGTCGAGCTGGCGGAGGGCCTGCGCGTGCGCCTCGCCGCGACGGGCGAGCTCGCGGCGCACTGGCCGGAGGCCTCGGGGCTCTTGCCGGCCGAGTTCGGGCGCGCGCCCGACCGGCTCTGCGTGCTCGAGCTGGAGCGGACGCTGATGCCCAACGTGCCCGAACCGCCCGATTCTCCAGGCGAGCTGGCAGACGCGGTCAGCGCACTTCGTCTTGCGACCGCGGGGCCGATTGCCGCGGGCCCGGTGCTCTTCGAACGGCTGGACTGGCGGCCGTTTGCGGTGAGGCCGGTGCTGCCGATCGCGGCCGCGGAGCCCCGCGGGGAGCCGACGCGGCTCGACGCCTTCCGGGGCCGGCTCGCCTCCGACCTCCTCGTCAGCCTCGGCCGAGCGGAGGAGGATCCGGAGCTCGCCGAGGCCCTAGACCGCTGGGAGCTCTCGCTCTTCGCAGACGAGCCGTTCCGCTCGGAGCAGCTGCGCGAGGCGCTGGCGGCGTTGCTGGGGGGCGCGGACGGGCTCTGGGCGGCGGCGGTGCGGGCGGCGGTCCTGCTCGGTGAGACCGGCCCGGACCGGGCCGAGCAGCTCGAGCGGCTACGAGCCCTGGCGCGCGGCGAGCCTGCGGGGCGCGCTGCGGCAGAAGCGGTTCGCAAGGCGTTGGTGGAAGCGCTGGCCCACGGCGACCGCGCTGCGCTCGTGAACTCGCTCGACGACGCGTTGATCGGGGTACGCCCGCGGCCTGCGGGCTACTTCGCCGCTCTGGCCTCCTAGCTAGATCCCCGTCTCCGTAGCGGGCTCGGGGAGCACCGTCGTCCCGGGACAGGGGGATGCTTTCGAGACTCGCACGGCGAGGGTGCCGCCGCTGCCATCCAGCTGCTGATAGCCGTCGTGGACGCGCACGGGTAGGCAAACATCTTCTCGGCCGGCACTCGCAACGCGGAACAGGTCGACGAAATCCTCCACAGCGACGTTTGTCTCCGTCTGCTGCCCGGGCTCGAGGTCCCGGTCGAGCCAGGTCTCCTCGCACGCGCGGCCGAAACAGCCGCGAACGGTGACGGTCTGCGGCGTGTCGTTCAGGAGCCGGAGGCTGACCCTCTTGGTGTCGGACTCGAAGAACCACGGCAGGATGAAGACCGCCAGCAGGAGCGCGGTGCCGAGCAGGACGCCGAGGCCGATGGCGGCCTTGACGCCCCGGGTCAGGACGAGGCCGGTGTGCTCCGTCGGGGCCTGGAGATCGGGGTACGGATCGGCCCAGATCTCCTTGCGCTCCTGCGCCGGGCGCCTGCTCTCCTGGCGGAGGTTCTGCTTCACCGCGTAGTTGAGGTTCTCGCGGCCGATGCGGGCGCGGTCGTCGGCGGTGTCGACGAGCCGGGCCATGTGAAGGACGTGGTCGAGGCCCTCGCGGTCGCGCTGCCCGAGGTAGCCGCGGCGGGCTCGGTCGAGGCGCTTGAGGGCGGCGAGGGAGTCGCCGCGGTCGATGGCGGCCCGGGCTTCGCCGAGCTCGCGGTCGGGATTCGGGGCCACGGCGGGGACGAACCGTATCGCTTTCGTCCCGGTCCGGACACAGACGCGCGCGGAAGTCCTGGCTAGCTTCGAGGCATGGACGAAGCACGCGCCGTCTTGCGGCGACTGGGCCGGATCGAGGCGCTCGAGCGCGAGGGTGCTCCTTCGCGTTCCCTGCTCGCGGAGGTGCACGCGCTGCTCGAGGAGGCCGAGGCGTGGGTGGCCTCGGAGCGGGGCGGGGCCGACGAGGCGGAAGCGGCCCTGGAGCGCTGCCGTGACGCCCTTGCCGCGCCTGCGGCGGCGCTGTGAAGAGGCTGGCAGCGGGCATGATGAGGCGTGTCCTCGTTCGTCTCGCGTTACCGGGACAGCGCTCGCGCAGCCCTGGCGGTCGCGGCAACAGTCTGGTTCTTCGGTGCCTCGTTCGGACTGGTCGCGCGCGCGGCGGGAATGGGCGTGCTCGCGCCGCTCGTCATGTCGGCCACGACCTTCGCCGGCTCGGCGCAGTTCGCGGTCACCTCGATTCTCGGTGCGGGAGGAGGCGCGGCAGCGGCGATCGCGGCCGCGGTGCTGCTGAACGCGCGCTACGCGCCGATCTCGATCTCGGTCGCGCCGCTCTTCCACGGGCGCCTCCTGCGACGCCTGCTCGAGTCGCAACTGATCGTGGACGAGTCCTGGGCGCTGGCAAGCCGCGGGGGCGGGCGCTTCGACCGGCGCATCCTGCTCGGGGCCGGGCTCCTCCTCTACGTCTCGTGGCTCAGCGGGACGGCGGTGGGGGTCCTGGCCGGCGACGCGCTCGGCGATCCGAAGGACCTCGGCCTCGACGGCGCCTTTCCCGCGCTCTTCCTAGCGCTCCTCGCACCGCAGTTGCGGGCGCCGCGCGCCGTGCTGGCGGCAGCCGTTGGGGCGGCCCTCGCGCTCGCGCTGATCCCGGTGACGCCGGCAGGGACGCCGATCGTGGCCGCGAGCGTCGCCTGCCTGCTCGGACTGCGGAGGCGGCCGTGAACACGGTCTGGCTGGTCGTGCTCGTGGTGGGCGCGGCGACGATCGCGTTCAAGGCGACGGGCCCGGTGCTCCTCGGCGGCCGGACCCTGCCGCCCGCAATCGCGGAGGTGGTCGCGCTGCTCGCACCGGTCCTGCTGGCCGCGCCCGTCGTCACGCAGGCCGTAGGTGGCGACGACGAGCTCGTCCTCGATGCCAGGCTCGCCGGAGTCGGCGCCGGTGCCGTCGCGATCGCGGCGCGAGCGCCCCTGCCCGCGGTCGTGGTGGTTGCGGCCGCCGCGACCGCCCTCGCGCGTCCGTTTACCTAGCGAGCCGTCCTACGGCGCTCGTACATTCCCTAGGCAAAGCGAGGCCCAAAGCGAGAGCGCGAAAAATCGAACGATTTTCCGCAGAGGTATAGCTAGCATGAGAGCGAAGAAAGGGGCTCGATGGGGCTTGCACGCCTGCTTCCGCGACCGGGAATCCGGACTGAAACGGCCAAAGGGACGCCGATGGGTCGCGTGATCTCTTTTGCCAACCAGAAGGGCGGCGTCGCCAAGACGACGACGACACTCAATCTCGGCGTCGCGCTCTCGGAAAAGGGTTTCAGGGTGCTGCTCGTCGACCTCGATCCGCAGGGCAACCTCACCATGAGCCAGGGGCTGAATCCGGATGCGATCGAGCGCTCGATGTTCGACGTGCTCGTGCATCGCCTGCCGATCAACGAGGTGATCCACCATCAGGAGGTCGACCTCGCGGTTTCGTCGATCGATCTCGCCGGCGCCGAGCTCGCGCTCTCCAGCATGATCGGACGCGAGCGCGCGCTGGAAAAGGCGATCGCGCCGGTCAAGGACACCTACGACTACATCCTGATCGATACGCCGCCCTCGCTGGGGCTGCTCACGATCAACGCGCTCGTCGCCTCGAACGGCGTGATCGTGCCCGTGCAGTGCGAGTACCTCTCGTTGCGCGGGCTCGTCCAGCTCGAGAACACGCTCTCGATGATCCGCGAGAATCTGAACCCGAGCGTCGGCATCGAGGGGATCCTCCCGACGATGTACGACAGCCGCACGCTGCACGCGCGCGAGGCGGTGGAGATCCTCCAGGAGAACTTCGGCGAGCTCGTCTTCAATACCAAGATTCGCAAGACCGTGCGCTACGCGGAGGCCCCGGTGAAGGGCAACTCCGTCCTCAAGTACGACCCCAGCGGCCCCGCCGCGGAGGCGTACCGAGACCTCGCAAAGGAGGTGCTCGATGCCGCGAAGGCGCGCGAGCATGCGTGAGGGCCCCCTCGCAGAGCTGTTTCGGGCGACCGAAGCGGCACAGCGACAGGCCGAGAAGGAAGGCAAGCCCGCCGAGCCGGCGGCAGCGGGCGAAGAGGCCAAGGTCAAGGCCAAGGCCAAGCCAACTCCGGTTGAGCCGCCCGAGAAGACCGTCGAGCACGTCCCCGACTGGGAGGAGGAGGCGGCACCCACCCCGCCGCCGCCCCCGTCGGAGCCTGTCCGCCTGCCGGAGCGCGCGCCTGAGCCGGAGCGCGAGCGCCCGCGGCCCAAGCTCGAGCCGCTTCCCGAGCCGCCCCCGCGGCTGCACCGCGTTCCCGAGCCGGGCGCCTACATCGCAGTGATCCGCGTCGTCGGAGTCGGTGGCGCCGGCCTGAACGCGGTCAACCGCATGATCGACGCCGACATCTCGCAGGTCGAGTTCGTCGCCGTCAACACCGACATCCAGCAGCTCCAGACGAGCGATGCGCCGGTCAAGATCCACATCGGCCGCGAGCTGACGGAGGGCCTCGGCTCCGGCGCCGATCCCGACCTCGGCCGCCGCGCCGCCGAGGAGTCCTACGACCAGATCAAGCGCGCGCTCCGCGGCTCGGACATGGTGTTCGTCACCGCAGGCGAGGGCGGCGGCACCGGCTCAGGCGCGGCACCCGTCGTGGCGCGGATCGCCAGGGAGCTCGGCGCCCTGACCGTCGGGATCGTCACGACCCCGTTCAAGTTCGAGGGCACGCGCAGGCTTCGTCAGGCGACGGACGGCGTGGACACGCTGCGCAGTAACTGCGACACGGTGATCGTCGTGCCGAACGAGAAGCTGCTCGAGGTCCTTGACCGCGAGACCTCGATGCTGGACGCGTTCCGCATCGCCGACGACGTGCTCCGCCAGGGCGTCCAGGGGATCTGTGACCTGATCACCCTGCCCGGCCTGATCAACCTCGATTTCGCCGACGTGCGGACGATCATGAAGGACGCCGGAACCGCGCTGATGGGCATCGGCTTCTCCGCGAGCGGCGAGAACCGCGCCCGCGACGCGGCCGAGCGCGCGCTGCGCTCGCCGCTGATCGAGACCGACGTCGGCGGCGCGAAGGGCATCCTGCTCTCGATCGCCGGAGGCGACGACCTCTCGCTCTACGAGGTCAACGAGGCCGCCGAGGTAGTCCGCAGTGCCGCGACGGACGACACGAACATCATCTTCGGCGCCACCATCGACGACCGCCTCACCGGCCAGGTCTGGGTGACCGTGGTCGCGACCGGCTTCGGCTCCCGCGGCGCCCAGCGCCGGATCACCATGCGCGCGGAAGCCGACAACGGCGAAGGCTCGCTCGAGCCGCCGAGTTTCCTGCAGGGCTAGTCGAGATCGCAGACCCTGGAGCGCTCGCCGACCACGGCCGCCGCGAGGGCGCGCGCCGGGTGCACCTTGAACGCGAGCTCGAGCCGTCCCGGCTCCCGCGCCGCGATCGTGGTCATTCCGTCCTCGCGCCGGATCAGGCAGGCGCCGCTGGCGTCCCAGTAGGGCGAGTAGCGCACCGCGAGGCGGTAGCTGCCCGCGCGAGGCAGGTCGACGACGATGCGGGTGCCGGTGAGCTGCAGCACGCGAGCGGGCGCGGGCCCGGTCAGGATCAGCCGGGGCTTTGGCACTTCCAACACCGTCAGGTTCCTCGTGCGGAGCACGGGCCGCAGCCCGGAGTGGCCGCTTTGCAGGAGCGCCGCCTCGTCACGGGCGCTGTAGTCGGGCGGGGCCTTCGTGAGCACGACGTAACGAACGCCGAGGCCGCGTAGCCACGCGAGGTAGCCCGCTGGAATCAGCTCGTCGTAGAGGAGCGCGTTCTGCGGGAAGTCGCTCTGCCGGTAGTCACCTCGCGCCAGCGGGATCTCGGCCTCCGCGAGGTAGACGGCTGCCCAGTGGCCGGTCGTGTCCACCGCCTCGACGCGGTAGGACGGCTCGAGGTGCGCATGCAGGTAGGCAACCGCGGGTGCCCAGTAGGCGGGGCTCGAAGCGGGATCCCCGTGGCCCTTGATGATGCTGCCGGCGATCGGCGTCAGGTTCCAGGAGACGGCGAGGCACAGCGCGGCGAGACAGACCGGCAGCGGCTTCCAGCGCCGCAGCGAGAGCATCAGCACGGCAAGCGGCAGCGCGGCGTAGCGAAGCCGGGCGACGTTCTCGCCGATCGCCGAGGGGATGAAGTAGCAGGCCAGGCACGCGACGAAGTAGACGACGAAGATCCAGCGCAGCGACTGCGCCCGCTCCACGCGCCACGTGAGCGCGGCGCCGAGTACGCAGAACGTCAGCACGGTCGTCAGCTCCTGCCACGAGAAGGGGAAGCGTCCCGGGTCGGGGAACGCGCGCGAGAGCAGCACCTCGACCGCGCCGAAGCCGACGATGGTCAGCGCGGGGGCGAGCAGTGCGCGGCGGTCGTTCCAGCGTGAGACGCCGAAGCCGGCGAGCAGCAGCGTGAGCAGCAGGAAGGCCAGCGGGCTCGCAGCAAGCGTCAGCGCCGCCAGCAGCGCGAAGCGGCCGTGCCTGCGCGCTTGGAGCGACCACAGCGCGAGCAGGGCCAGGGCGGCCCCGAGCGCGAACGGAAATGCCGCCGAGAAGACGATTCCGGCCCAGACGACCGCAAAGGTGCGGCTCGACCAGCGCGTGGACGGGCCCCACTCGCGCCAGAGCAGCACAGCGAACGCAAGCGCGGCGGTCGAGACCGTGGCGACCGCGAGCAACCGGATCCCGAGCAGGGCGGCGAGCGGGTAGTAGAGGACGCTGTAGGTGACGAAGCTGTAGTGGCCCGCGTACCAGAAGTTGTTCCAAAGCGCGAAGCCGTGATCGAGGAACAGCGTGCGCTGATACGCGTGCGCCGCGAGATCTGCTCCGGGCGGGCCGAGCCATACGAGCACGGCCGCAAGCGCTCCTGCTCCGCCGGCGGAAAGGGTGGCCTCGCGGACGAGCGGGCTGGTCTTGGTCATGACGGCTACGGAGATTACTCCGGCGGGCCGAGTAGCCTTCGCCCATGCGAGGCGCGGTAGCAGCAGGCCATCCGCTCACCGCGGAGGCGGGGGCCCAGGTGCTCGCGGACGGCGGGAACGCCGTCGACGCCTGCATCGCGGCCGCGTTCGTCTCCTGGGTGACCGAGAGCCCACTGACCGGGCCCGGGGCGGGCGGGTTCATGCTCGTCCACCGCGCCGCAGACGATTCGACCCGGGTGCTCGATCACTTCGTCACCGTCCCGGGCCTCGGCCTGCGGCGGCGGGGACGGACGGAGATGGATTCGGTGGACGTCGACTTCACGCCCGAGTCGTCGCAGGTCTTCAGCATCGGCGCCGCCTCGTGTGCCGTCCCCGGCGCCGTGGCCGGGCTCGGCGAGGCCCACAGGCAGTTCGCGTCGCTGCCCTGGCGCGACCTCCTCGAGCCGGCGATCGAGCTCGCGCGGGACGGCGTGGAAATGACGAAGCCGCAGGCTTACCTGCACGCAATCCTCGACCTGATCCTCCGGCACACCGACGAGGGACGGGAGATCTACGGCAGCGAGGGCAACCGGCTCGTCGCCGGGGACCGCCTGGTGATGGCCGATCTGGCCCAGACGCTCGAGCGGCTGGCCGAGAAAGGCGCTGACGACTTCTACCGAGGTGAGCTCGCGCGGGCTGTCGTGCAACACGTGCGCGAGCAGGGCGGCGATTTCACCCCCCGTGACTTCGCCGAGTACCGCGTCGTCAGGCGGAGGCCGATTCGCGCGAGCTTCCTGGGCCACGACTTCGAGTCGAACCCGCCGCCCTCGACCGGGGGCGTCCTGATCGGCCTCGGCGTGAGGCTGCTCGACCGGCTCGGCGTGGCCGGCCCGGCCGGGAGCGCCGAGGCGGTCGCCCAGCTCGTCGAGCTCATGCGCGAGCAGGAAGTGGCCCGCGGTGGGCCCTTCGCGCGCGAGCTCTACCGCGGCGGCCTCGCGCGCCGGCTCTTCGACGACCGCGGCCTGCAGGCGACGGCCAGGCGGCTGCGCCGGCGCCTGCCGGAGGCGCAGCGGGGGACGACCCACATCTCCGTCGTCGACGGGCAGGGCAACGCGGCCTCGCTGACCGCGTCGACCGGCTCCGGCTCCGGGGTGATCGTGCCGGGCACCGGGATCCAGCTGAACAACATGCTCGGCGAGTTCGACCTGGCCGCTACGGGCGGCATCCCACGGCCGGGGATCCGCTTCACGAGCGGGATGGCGCCGACGATCGTGCTGCGCGACCGGCGGCCGCGCCTCGTCGTCGGCAGCGCCGGCTCGCTGCGTCTGCGCGGCGCGATCTTCCAGATCATCGTCAACGTCGTCGGCCACGGCCTCGGCGTCGAGGAGGCGATCGACCGGCCCCGCGTCCACCTCGACGAGAGCCACGTGCACTGCGAGGGCGGGCACGACCCCGCCGAGCTCGACCGGCTCGAGTCCTGGGGCTACGAGCTGGCGCGCTGGCGCCGGCGCAACCTGTTCTTCGGCGGCGCCTCCGGCGTCGAGTTCCGCGAGGACGGCACACTCGCCGCCGCGGGAGATCCACGCCGCGGCGGCCACGGCGTCGTGATCGAATGAGCGAGGTGGAGATCCGGCGAGCCGTCGCCGCCGACGCGGCTGGGCTGGTGGCCCTCGCGCGCGAGGTCGGCACCGAGCCGGAGGGCTGGCTGATCACCACGAACGAGTGGCGCAGCGCGACCGACGAGCGCCGCTACCTGCGCGCCACCCGCCGCACCCCGCACGCCGCCGTCTTCGTGGCGGAGGTGCCGGAGGGGCTCGTGGGCAGGATCTCGATCGCGCGCGACCCGCACCCGGCGAGCTTCCACGTCGCCGACCTCGGCCTGATGGTGGCGGCGAGCCACCGGCGTCACGGGATCGGGCGCGCGCTGCTGGAGGCGGCCGCGGACTGGGCGCGCGAGGTGGGGGTGACCAAGCTCGAGCTGCACGTCTTCCCCTACAACCGGCCTGCGATTGCGCTGTACGAGCGCTTTGGCTTCGTCAAGGAGGGCTACCGGCGGCGGCACTACCGGCGCGGGGGCGAGCTCGTGGACGCCGTTCTGATGGCCTACGAGGTCAGACCTACACTGGAGCGATGACCAGCCTCGTCCACCACTACGGGCTGATCGCGCTGTTCCTGATCGTGATGTTCGAGTCCGGCGGGGTGCCGCTCCCGGGGGAGACGGCGCTCGTCACGGCGGGCGTGTTCGCCTCGCGCGGCGAGCTGAACATCGTCGAGGTGATCGCCGTGGCCGCGGCCGCCGCGATCATCGGCGACAACATCGGCTACTGGCTCGGTCGCACCGGCGGCCGCAAGCTGCTGGAGCGCTCCAAGTTCCTCAGCCGCTGGATGGAGCGCGTGCTCCCGTGGGCTGAGAGCTTCTTCCACCGGCACGGGGCGAAGACGATCTTCATCGCGCGTTTCTTCTCGATCCTCCGCGTGACCGCGGCCTGGATGGCGGGTGTCT
The DNA here is from genome assembly GCA_038236705.1 of Gaiellales bacterium. Classification (GTDB taxonomy): domain Bacteria; phylum Actinomycetota; class Thermoleophilia; order Gaiellales; family Gaiellaceae; genus AC-32. The sequence continues at coordinate 55,441 of JBBRZN010000005.1, read as the reverse complement.
CGCGCATGCCGTGGCTGAAGTTCCTCGCCTGGAACGCGGCGGGCGGCATCTGCTGGGCGGCGCTGGTGGGGCTCGTCGCCTACTACCTCGGCCAGGCCGCCGCGGACGCGATCAGCCGCTACGGCCTGATCGGCGGCGCCGCGCTCGTCGTCCTGGTCGCGCTCGCCTTCGTCGGCTTCCACTTCTGGAAGAAGCGGCTGCTGCGCGCGGAGGGCGAGTCGCCGTGAGCCCGCGGGTGCTCTTGCTGGCTGCGGCGCTCGGCGCCGCGGCGCTTCCCGGGGCGCAGGCGGCGCCGCGACCCGTGCCCGCCTTCGACCACGTGGTCGTGATCGTCTTCGAGAACAAGGTGCCTAGCTCGGTCCTCGGCAGCCCGGCTGCGCCGACCTTCAACTCGCTCGCGTCACGCCACGCGGTGCTGGCCGGGTACCGCGGCGTTACGCATCCGAGCCTGCCGAACTACCTCGCGCTGGTCTCCGGCTCGACCCAGGGGATCACCACCGACTGCACGAGCTGCACAACCGGGGGCCGCAGCCTGGCCGACACGCTCGAGGCGAAGGGCCGCACCTGGAAGGCGTACGCGGAGGGCCTGCCGCGAGCGGGCTGGACGGGCGCCGCCTCGGGGCGCTACGTCAAGCGCCACGTCCCGTTCCTCTACTTCCGGCGCGTCCTGTCCCGGCCCGCGCGGGTGCGCAACGTCATGCCGCTGGCGGCGCTCTCGCGCGACCTCGCAGCCAAGCGCCTGCCCGACTTCGCGCTCGTCGTGCCGGACATGTGCCACGACATGCACGACTGCCCCGTCGCGACCGGGGACGCCTGGCTCGGGCGGTTCCTGCCGCCGCTTCTGCGGAGCCGCCAGCTCGCCAACAGCGCGGTTTTCGTCATCTTCGACGAGTCCGGTTCGGCCGATCCGCGGGTGGCGGCGCTGGCGCTCGGGCCACTCGTCCGGCCGGGCTCGAGGTTCGCGGCGCCGATGTCCCACTACGGGTTGCTGCGGACGGTCGAGGACGCGTGGGGGCTGCCGCGGCTCGGCCGCTCGGCGCGCGTCGCGCCGGTCACCGGCATCTGGCGCTGAGTTCTCCTCTCACCCGAAAGAGGGATCTGCGCGTCGATCTTGAAATTCTGCCCTCGTGGCGATGCTGTCGATGCTCAGCCGGGCGATCGAGGCCCGTGACCCCTACACGCGGGGCCACTCGACGCGCGTGACCGAGCTGGCAGAGGCCGTCGCGCGCCGTCTCGCCTGGAGCGAGAAGCAGCTCGCGACCCTGCGAGTCGGCGGGCCTCTGCACGACATCGGCAAGCTCGCGGTCTCGGACGAGGTGCTCTGCAAGGAAGGCCGCCTCGACGACGAGGAGCTGGCGCAGATCCGGGAGCACCCAAAGATCGGGGCAAAGCTCTTACTCCGAATTACCGCCCTCCGCGAGGCCATCCCGTACGTGCTCTACCACCACGAGCGCTGGGACGGCACCGGCTACCCCTCCGGAAAGGCAGGCGAGGAGATCCCGGTCGAAGCGCGCGTGCTGGCGATTGCGGACGCCTTCGACGCGATGACGAGCGACCGGCCCTACCGGAGCGCGCTCACGCACGAGGAGGCACTCGCGGAAGTCGAACGCTGCGCCGGGACGCAGTTCGACCCGAAGATCGCTCGCATCTTCTTGGAGGTCTTCGGCGAGGCCGAGCTTCCGGCCGCAGCCGCTTCCTAGAGCGCCGGATCACCCCGTCGGTCAACTCGCTCGAGCCCGTGATCCGTCACGGTGTCTGACACGGGGAAGACACGGGGAAAACGCTCTCGTTGCAGGGGCTGTGGATTGTTCGTGACTGTTTTGGTGAGGTGTCTGACACCGTGCTCGGACACCGTGCTCGGACACTGTGCTCAGGTCTTTGGCGAGACCGCGGACGAGCTGCCCGTCGCGGCCGCGTCCGCGTCCTGGCCGGCCTCTATGCACTTTTTGAACCGGATGCGCACGGCGCGCGAATGACCCTCGTCGACGGCCAAGACAGAACGTTCTTTCCAGACAACCGGGCCGTCGAGAGAGGGGTGCAACATGAACTACCTACCTCCGCTGGAGGAGCTCGACACAGACGGTGCAATCCGTGAGGGCGCCGAGAGCGTCGACGGAAACACCCGTGCGGGTTTCCTCCGCAGAGCAGGCCTCGGAGCCGGCACGATCATCGGCGGCAGCGCGCTTCTCGGCGCTATCCCGGCGATCGCCAGCGCAGGGGTCCCAGCCAGCGACATCGCGATCCTCAATTTCGCGCTGACGCTGGAGTACCTCGAGGCGGCGTTCTACGCCGAGGCCGTCGGCAAGGGCAAGCTCAGCGGCGAGACGGCGAACTTCGCCAAGGTCGTTGCCGCCCATGAGCGCACGCACGTCGCGTTCCTCAAGGGCACCCTTGGCGCCAAGGCCGTCAAGAAGCCGCGGTTCAACTTCCGCGACACGACCGGCAACCAAGCCAAGTTCCAGGCGACCGCCAAGACGCTGGAGGACACCGGCGTCGCCGCCTACCTCGGCCAGGTCGGAAACATCCGCAACAAGACCGTCCTCAAGGCGGCCGGTTCGATCCTGCCCGTCGAGGCACGTCACGCCTCCTGGATCAGGGACATCATCGGCAGTGGCAACGCTCCGAGCCCCGCGCCGAAGGCCTTCGAAGGGGCGCGCACCAAGCGTCAGATCCTCGCCGCGGTGACGGCGACGGGATTCATCGTCAAGTAGTCCGCGTGGGAGGGGCGGCCCTGGCCGGCCGCCCCAACCGCGTCCAACCGAAAGGTCTCACATGCCAGGTTTCGTCGGAATCCCCGAACTGCTTCTCCTCGGCCTCGTCGTCCTGCTCGTCTTCGGGCCCAAGCGCCTGCCGGAGATGGGCCGCTCGATGGGCCGCGGCTTCCGTGAGTTCAAGAGCTCGATCACCGGCAATGACGCGGACGAGTCGCGCTTCGAGCCGCCCGTCGAGCTGGAGGAGCCGCGGCAGGAGCGCGCAGCATGAAGCTCCCGCGCCGGCTCGCTCACTCCGAGCCTGCGGAGCTCGTCGATCATCTCGGCGAGCTCCGCGCGCGTCTTTTCGTCTCGCTGGGAGCGCTCAGTGCCGGCTTCGCCATCGGCTACGCCTTCCATGCGAGGCTGATCGGCCTCCTCAACGAGGCGCTTCCCGCCGGCCGCCGGCACCCGATCACCCTCGGCGTGACCGAGCCGTTCATGACCTCGATCAAGGTCAGCCTGTACGCGGGTTTCGCGCTTGCGCTGCCGGTGCTCCTGTGGCAGGCGTGGAGCTTCTTCGCTCCCGCGGTGGAGGCAGGAACCCAGCGCGTCGTGGGGTGGTTCGTCGTGGTCTCGACCGTGTTGTTCGCGGGTGGAGTCGTGTTCGCGTACCGCCTCGCCCTCCCCGCGGCCGTGCACTTCCTGACGAATTACGACTCCAACCTCTACGACATCCAGGTGCGGGCAAGCAGCTACTACTCGTTCGCGCTGCTCGTGCTGCTGTCGGTCGGGCTCGTCTTCGAGTTGCCGATCTTCATCCTCGGGCTCGTGCGGCTCGGCGTCACCAGCTCGGCGAAGCTGCGGCGCAACCGCCGGATCGGCTACGTCGCCGTGACGGCCCTGGCCGTGGCCCTGCCCGGAGTCGATCCGGTCACGACCGCGTTCGAGATGGTGCCGCTGCTCGTCCTGTACGAATCGTCGATCTGGCTCTCGGTCTTCTTCGAGCGCCGGTGGCGCAGCCTCTCGACCGCGCCTGCACCCACCTAGACCAACCAAGGAGGACACATGTCCGAGACGACACAGTCTCCGGGAGCGCTCGAGCTACTCGCGCGCGATCCGGGGTCACGAAAGGACTTCCTGAAGAAGATGGGCGGCGGAGCTGCCGGAGCGAGTGCTTTCGCGCTCTTCCTTAGCGCCTGCGGTAACTCCAAGACCGGTGCGGGCACGACCGCCGCGACCACCGGGGCGATGGCCAAGGAGTCGGGTGACATCGCGATCGTCAACTACGCGCTGACGCTCGAGTACCTCGAGTCCGACTTCTACAACAAGGTGATCGCGAGTGGCCTCTTCAAGGGCGCCTCGCTCGAGCTGATCAAGGTGATCGGCGCGCACGAGGCCGCTCATGTCGCAGCGCTCAAGTCCACCGTCCAGAAGCTCGGCGGCAAGCCTGCGCCGAAGCCAGCCACCAAGTTCCCACTGAAGAGCGCCCAGAGCGTGCTCAGTCTGGCGGCGACCGTCGAGAACCTCGGCGCCTCCGCCTACCTTGGTCAGGCCGGCCGGATCAAGAGCAAGGAGATCCTCGCGGCGGCGCTTTCGATCCACACGGTCGAGGCCCGTCACGCCTCCGCGCTCAACGTCTTGCTCGGCAAGTCCCCGACCCCCGACGGCGCCTTCTCCAAGCCCGCCTCGATGGCCGAGGTCCTGCCCAAGGTCAAGCCCTTCATCGTCAGCTAGGTCGACCGCACCGAAAGGAGAATCACCATGACCGATATCACCACCGCGGCCGACCCGGCCGCAATCGAGATCGAAGGCCTCACCCGCAGCGCGTTCATCGTCAAGGGCGCCCTCGTCACCGGTTCCGTCTATGGAGCCCTGGCGATCGGGCCGTTCGTCACCGAGGCGCTTGCAGCCTCCGGTGGCGGCGATGTCGCCGTGCTCAACTTCGCTCTGACGCTCGAGTACCTCGAGGCTGCCTTCTACCAGAAGGCCCTCACGCTCAAACTCGACAGCAAGACGAAGCGGCTCGCGACGCTGTTGGGTGCCCATGAGGCCGCGCACGTAGGTGCGCTCATCCAGACGATCCGGAAGCTCGGAGGCAAGCCGGTCGCCAAGCCGGCCTTCTCGTTCCCGATCACGAATCAGGCGAGCTTCCTCAAGCTTGCGCAGGTGTTGGAGGACACCGGCGTCGGGGCCTACAACGGCGCCGCTCCGGCAATCACGTCCAAGGCGGTGCTGGCGGCCGCCGGCTCGATCGTTCAGGTCGAGGCCCGGCACGCCGCGGCGATTCGCCTCGCGAACGGCGTGCTTCCCGCCCCGACGGCATTCGACCAGGCCCTGACCAAGGCCCAGGTGCTGCCGAAGGTGAAGCCGCTGATCAAGGCCTAGCTTCTCCTCCCGACCGAGCCGGGGGCCTGGTCGCCCTCGGCTCCACGCCCTAGGGCTGGAGCTTCGAGCGTGTACGGCGGACGACCTCGTCGGTGAACTCGCGCGTGCCCGCGTCGCCGCCCAGGTCGGCGGTGCGCACACCGTCGGCGACGGCTTCGAGACACGCCTCGCGGATCGCCCGGGCGACCCGCTGAGCCTCCTCGCCGGCGTAGGCGAGCACCGCTGCGCCGGCGAGGATCATCGCCATCGGGTTTGCCACGTTCTTCCCTTTCAGCGACGGCGCCGTGCCGTGGGCGGCCTCCGCCAGCACCACGGTCGGCACGTAGTCGTCGCCAAAGCCGACGACCAGGGACTCCGAGCCCGCAATCGAGCCGAACAGCGGCAGAACGAGGTCGGAGAGGATGTCGCCGTCGCGGTTCAGCGCCGGGATCACGAGCGGGTCGCCGCTCGAGCCGATGAGCAACGCAAAGGTGGCGTCAATCAACTGCGGCTCGTACGGCACCTCGGGGTGCCGGCCCGCGGCGGCGTCCATCTCCTCCTTGAGCATCCCCTCGTAGACAGGGCTGACCGTGTACTTGGGGCCCCCGAAGACCTTCGCGTCGGTGTCCTCGGCCAGGCGGAACGCGAACTCGGCGACCGAGCGGCAGATTCGTCGTTCGATCCGCTCCGTCCGGAACGCGGCCTCGTCCTCGCCTTCGCCCTCGCGCCACTCCTTTGCGCCGTAGGCGTCGCCCACCGCCATGCGCACGACGGAGATCGGCGCGTGCGCGCCGCCGAAAGGGACGATCCCCGGGATCCGGCGGCCGGTGCGCACGATCACGCGGCCACCGATCTCCTCGCGCAGGATCCGGTTCGGCGAGCCCACGTCGTCCGCGCCCTCGGGCGTGACCGTTGCCGCCTTCAGGCCGAGCCCCGCTTCCCGGACCGCAGCCGCAGTCTCGTGCACGATCGCGTTCTTCGTCGCGCGGCGCGACTCGAGCGAGAGGTCATAGCGCGGGAAGCTCAACTCGAGCGCGGTCACCTCGGGCGCCAGCACCCGCAGCGCCTCCTCGAGCAGCTCCTGCCCGGTCTCGTCGCCCTCCAGGACCACGATCGTCTTCCCTGCCATCAGCCTCCTCCGTGGATTAGGACCGCGCGCCCGCGGCTACACCGGAAACTCTATGGCTCGGAAGGGAGGGTGGAAGCGGCTCGGCTCGCGCGGACGATTCCGCTACGAGGACCCGCGCGGGCGGCGGATCGCGACCGAGGACGCCCTCGCCCGGATCGCCTCCCTGGCGATTCCCCCGGCGTGGAGCGACGTCTGGATCTCGCCGCGCGCGGGCGCGAAGCTCCAGGCGACCGGCGTCGACAAGGCCGGCCGGCGGCAGTACCTCTACCACCCGGACTTCCGCGCGCGCCAGGAGCAGGCGAAGTTCGACAAGCTGATCAGCTTCGCGGAGAAGCTCCCCGAGCTGCGGGCCGCGATGGCCGAGCACATCGAGCAGGAGCCGCTCAGCTTCGAGTGGACGGCCGCGGTGGCCGTGCGGCTGATCAACCTCGGCTGGTTCCGGGTCGGAGACGAGCGGTACGCGAGGAGGTTCCGCACCTTCGGGATCACGACTTTGCGCAAGGGCCACGTGCGCGTTCGCGGCAGCCGGATCGCCTTTCGCTTCCGCGCCAAGCATCGGATCCTCGTGCACACGGCACTGATCGACTCCGAGCTCGCTGCCGCGATGAAGGAGCTGCTGGCCGCGCCCGGCGGGCGTAGCCTCTTCCGGTACCGCCACAACGGCGAGCTCGTCGGCCTGAGCGCGCGCAGGCTGAACGACTACATCCGAGAGCACATGGGCGAGGATTTCACCGCCAAGGATTTCCGCACCTGGGGCGGCACGCTGCTCGCCGCGGTCGCGCTCGCCGAGCGGGAGACGGCGGAGACGCAGACCGAGCAAAAGCGCGCAGTGGCCGCGGTCATGCGCACGGTCGGCGAGCAGCTCGGAAACACGCCTGCAGTTGCGCGGGCCTCATACGTCAGCCCGGCGGTTGTCGAGCAGTATCTCGACGGCCGAACGGTGGATGATTTTCGCCCGCGGCATTTACGCGTCGTCGGTGCTCGGGATATGGGCCTCGATCTGGAAGAGCAGGCTCTGCTCAGCTTGTTGCGTTCCTGGAGGATTCGCCGCGCGCGCCAGGCAGCGTAGGATTTACACGCTCTTTCGGTTACGCTGGGCGCAATCTATTCGAAAAAGAGGAGGAAGACTTGGCGCGCAAGACTGTGCTCGTCTGCGACAACTGCAACAGGGAAGTGGGCGAGGGGAAAGGCGCGACCATGCGCCTGAACTTCTCCGACGCCCGCCGCGGTTCCAAGCAGGCAGATCTTTGCGACAACTGTGCCGCGGAAATGCCCGGAAACGTCGTCGCCCGGCGAGGCCGGCGACCCAAGTCCGCGACGGCCTAACGCGACGAGGGGCGGGGGAACCCGCCCCGCTGTTTTTGCGGGGCCGGAACCGTCAGGCCCCAGGGCTAGGATGGGCCGGTGCCTCTCAGCCTGCTCGCAGGGCCTGCGAACGCGGGGAAGGTCGCGCTCCTGCTCGACCGGTATCTCGGCTCGCTCGAGTCCGACCCAATCCTGATCGTGCCGAACCGGCCGGACGTCGATCGGGCCGAGCGCGAGCTGCTGACTCGAACAGGGGCGCTGGTCGGCGGCTCGATCGGCACCTTCGACGACCTCTTCGAGCGGATCGCCAGGGGAAACGGTGCGCATCGTCCCGTGGTGACCGAGGCTCAGCGTTCGCTGCTGCTGCGGCGGCTGGTTGCGCGCGCGTCCGGCGACCTGGGACGCTCTGCCCGCTTCGGCGGCTTTGCCGACGCGCTCGGGACGACCGTCGCCGAGCTCGAGTCCGCCCTGCTCGAGCCCGGTGAGCTCGAGGGCGAGCTGGCCCAGCTCTACGCCGCCTACCGCGCCGAGCTCGATCGCCTCGGCATCTGGGACCGCGAGCTCGAGCGGCGCCATGCGGCCGAGCGCGTGGGCGGTGACCTCGACGCCTGGAGCCCGAGGCCCGTCTTCGCCTACGGCTTCGAGGATCTGACCGGCGCCGAGTGGACACTGCTGGAGGCGCTGGCCGCCCGGGCGGAGGTGACCGTGTCGCTGCCCTACGAGCCCGGCCGCGCTGCCTTCGCGTCGCTCTCGCGCACCTCCGACGACCTGAACGCCCTCGCCGTGAACCGCGAGGAGCTGCCCCCGAACCCCGGCGCCCGCACAGCGCCGCTCGCGCACCTCGAGCGCGCGCTCTTCCGTGGATCTGGGGCGCGCAGCGCAGACCCCGAGCTCGACGGGTCGATCCGCTTCCTCGAAGGCGCGGGCCTGCGCGGAACCCTGGAGCTCGTCGCCGAGGAGGTGCTCGCGCTTCTGCGCTCCGGCACCGGGGCCGGCGAGATCGCGATCGTCTGCCCCTCGCTCGAGCGCTGGCGCGCGCCGCTCGATACGGCCTTCACGACCCTCGGCGTCCCCTACGCGCTCGAGGGACGCCTGCGCCTCGGCCAGACGCCGTTCGGCCAGGCGCTGCTCGCGCTGCTGCGCTACGCGTGGCTGGACGGCGAGCGGCGAGACCTGTTCGCCTTCCTGCGCTCCCCGTACTCGGGGCTCGCGCGCCACCACGTGGACTTCCTGGAAGGCCGGCTGCGCGGTCGCGGGGTCACCCTCGCCGCGCGCGTCGAGGAGGAGGTCGCCAAGCTCCGCGGGCAGCCGCTGCCGCACCTCGAGGCCGTGCGCAGCGCCGGCGACCCGCTCGCGGCGGTCAAGGAGCTCGCGCGCGCGATGGCGCGGGCGGCCCACGGGCTCGAGTCGCCGCCGACCGGCGAGCCCGCTCTGCTCGACCTGCGTGCCCACGAGAAGGTGGCGAGGCTCGTCGCCGAGCTCGAAGGCTGGCGCGACCTCGGCGGCGAGGTGACACGGGAGGAGGCTTTCGCGCTGCTCGACGATGCTCCCGTCCGCCTCGCGAGCGCGGGCGAGGCGGGGCGCGTGGCCGTGCTCGACCTGCTCCGCGCCCGCACCCGCCGGTTCGAGGTCGTCTTCGTGCTCGGCCTGGAGGAGGGCCACCTGCCGCGCCGCGCGCAGGGCTCACCCTTCCTCGACGAGGAGAAGAAGGCGGAGCTCGAGCGCTCGTCCCGCTCCGGCCGGCTCCTGCGCACCGACCCGGTCTCGCGCGACCGCTACCTCTTCTACACGGCCTGCACCCGCCCGACGCGCCGGCTTTACCTCGTCCGCGAGGCCGCGAGCGACGAGGGCTCGCCGCGCGAGCCGAGCCCGTTCTGGGACGAGGCGCACGACCTCTTCGCCGTCGACGAGGTCGAGCGCTGGACGCGGCGACGCCCGCTCGCGGCGCTGACCTGGCAGCTCGAGGTGGCGCCGAGCGAGCGCGAACGCCTGCGCGCGCTGGCATCGCTGGCCTCTTCCGAACGCCTGCCCGCAACCGCGCTCGCGCGCGCGAACGGCTGGGAGCGGCGGCTGGAGCGGGCGCTGGGCGCGTTCGACCGCCCGACCCGCCTGATGCATCCGGCCGTGCTCGAGGAGCTGCGCCAGAAGGCGAGCTTCTCCGTCACCGACCTCGAGCGCTTCGCCGACTGCTCCTCGATGTGGCTCTTCGAGCGCGTCGTCTCGCCGCGGAGCATCGACGCCGAGGTGGACGCGCGCCTCCGCGGCACCGTCGCCCACCAGGCGCTGTTCTCGTTCTTCAGGGGCCTGCCCAAGCGCACGGGAGCCGAGCGCGTGCAGCCTGAGAACCTCGACGATGCGCTGGTCTTCCTGCGCGAGTGCCTGGCCGAGGCGGTGCGGGCGCACGTGCGCGTGGACGTGCCGGAGCTCGAGCGCAGCGAGCTCGAGCAGGGTCTCGCGCGCGACCTCGAGGAGCTCGTGCGCCGCGAGGCCGAGTCCGAGTCGCCGCTGGTCCCGAGCCGCTTCGAGGTCTCGTTCGGCTCGGAGCGCTCGGCCCCGGAGCTCCAGCGCGGGCTCGATCTGGGCGGCTTCACCGTCTCGGGCAAGATCGACCGGATCGACCGCGACCCGTTCGGCGCGCGTGGGATCGTCGTGGATTACAAGTCGGGCCGGACCGCGCACTCGGCCGCGGAGATCGAGCGCGCCCACCTGCTGCAGATCCCGCTCTACATGCTCGTCCTGCGCGACCTGGTCGGGATCGAGCCGCTGGGCGGTGTCTACCGGGCTCTCGCCGGCGACGGCAAGGCGCGCGGGCTCCTGCGCGCCGAGCTGCGCGAGGACGGTGTGCCCGGGTTCCAGAAGAACGACTACCTGGACGAGGACGCGTTCTGGGGCCAGGTCGAGGGGGCGCAGGCGAGGGCGCGCACCGCAGTCGTGCGCATCCGCGAGGGCGACGTCAAGCACGACCCGAAGGGCGGCTTCCCGTGCCCGACATGGTGCAGCCTCTGGACGATGTGCCGGGTGAAGCGCTCGTGAGCGCGGTCGAAGCTCCGAACCGCGAGCAGCTCCGGGCGATCGAGGAGCCCGGCGTCGTCTTCGTCTCGGCGGGCGCGGGCACCGGCAAGACGACGGTCATCGTCGAGCGGTTCTGTCGCGCCGTCTGCGAGCGGGGCCTCGACGTCGACTCGATTCTCGTGATCACCTACACCGAGCGGGCCGCCGGCGAGCTGCGTGGGCGCATCCGGCGTCGCCTGCACGAGCTTGAGCGCCACGACCTCGCGCGTGACCTCGACGCGGCCTGGATCTCGACGATCCACGGCTTCTGCCACCGGCTCCTGAAGGCCCACCCCTTCGCGGCGGGAATCGACCCGCGCTTCCGCGTGCTGGACGACAGCCAGGGGCGGGTCCTGCGGGGCGAGGCCTTCCGCGAAGCGCTCGAGGAGTTCTGCAAGGGCGGCGACGAGGAGCGGTTGCGGCTGCTTGCCTCCTACGGCGGCAAGCGGCTGCGCCGGATGCTCACGGGCGTCCACGAGACGCTGCGCTCCTCAGGGCTCGACCTGCAGCTCGCGGCGCCGGGCGACCCGCAGCTCGAGGAACGGATCGAGGACCTGCGCGCCGCCGCCCGAGGGCTCGAGAGCGAGCAGGCGGCGCACGCTCTGCGGCTGCTGGAGCCTTCGCCGAGCCCGGAAACGCTGCTCGACCTGGCCGAGCTGAGCGATCGCAGCGAGACCGGCGAGGCGTACGAGGAGGCGAGGCTCGCGGTCGAGCAGGCAGCGCTCGAGGCGCTCGCCGCCCGCGACCGCGAGCAGCTCCAAGAGCTCCTGCTCGCCTACGACCGGGCCTACCAGGCCGCGAAGGACCGCGAGTCGGCGCTCGACTTCGAGGATCTCCAGCAGGTGGCGCGGGAGCTGTTGCGCGACAACGAGGAGATCCGCGAGCGCGAGAGCTGGCGCTTCAGGTCGATCATGGTGGACGAGTTCCAGGACACCAATCGCCTCCAGTGCGAGCTCGTCGATCTCTTGGCCAGCGACGACGCGGAGCTCTTCTTCGTCGGTGACGAATTCCAGTCGATCTACCGCTTCCGGCACGCGGACGTCGAGGTCTTCCGCGAGCGGCGCGAGCAGGTCGGCGGCGTGCTCGCCCTGACCCAGAACTACCGCTCGCGGCCCGAGGTGCTCGACGTGATCAACCACCTCTTCGCAGCGGACTTCGGCGAGACCTTTCAGCCGCTCGACGCCGCCGGCCGCTTTTCCGACCCCGCGTTCGGGGCCGCCGTGGAGCTGCTCGTCACCGACAAGGCGAGCTACGCGGAGACGGGCACGCACTGGCGGCAGGCCGAGGCGCGGCACATCGCCGCTCGCGTGCGCGACCTGGTCGACACGGGCGAGGCGGCCCCCGGCGAGATCGTGCTCCTGTTCGCCGCTGGCACCGACGCGAGGCTCTACGAGGAGGAGCTGCGGGCGCTCGGCTTGCCGACCTTCCGCGCGACCGGCCGCGACTACTACCACCAGCAGCAGGTGGTCGACCTGCTCGCCTACCTGCGGTTGCTCCACAACCGTTACGACGACGAGGCGCTCGTGACGGTGCTGGCCTCGCCGTTCGTCGGCGCCTCGAACGACGCGCTCGTCCTGCTCCGCCGCGCCGCGCCGAAGCGGCCGCTCTTCGCCGGCCTGGAGAAGGGCATGCCCGAGGGCCTCGCCGCCACCGATCGCCGGCTCTTCGAAGCGTTCAAGCAGCGCTTCGACCGCCTGGCCGCCCGTGCCCCGACGCTGACGCTTGAACGGCTCTGCGAGCAGATCGTCTGCGCGCACGACTACGACCTCGCCGTCCTCGCCCAGTGGGACGGTCGGCGCCGGTACGCGAACCTGCGCAAGCTGGCGCGGCTCGCGCGCTCCTACGAGGAGCTGCGCGGCCCCGACGTCCAGGGCTTCGTGCGCTTCGTCGCCGAGCAGGATGCCGTGGGCGCCTCCGAGCTCGAGGCGGTCGCCGAGGAGGAGGGCACCGACGTGATCCGGCTCCTGACGATCCACTCGGCGAAGGGCCTCGAGTTCAAGGTCGTCGTGGTCGCCGACGCCGGCCGCGACCGCGGGCGCCACGACGCGGACGAGATCCTGTGCCTGCCGGACGGGCGGCTCGGCTTCCGCGTTGCCGAGCCTTCGACCGGCAAGCGCCTCTCGACCTCGGAGTACGAATCCGTCAAGACCGCGGAGCAGGACGCCGAGGGAGCCGAGCGGCTGCGCCTCTACTACGTGGCCATGACGCGCGCGATCGACCGGCTGATCGTCTCGGGAGCGATCGACCAGGATCGGAAGGCCGACGCCAACACGCCGATCGGCTGGGTGCTCGACCGGCTCGACGCGAACGAGCTCGACGACGCGGGCGATTCGCCCGTGGAGATCGAGCGGGGTGGAGCACGGCTGCTGATCCGGCTCGACCGTCACTCGACCGAGGGCGCAGTCGAACCGCCGCCCGCGGTGATCGAACAGCTCGAGCTCTTCCAGGTGACCGAGAACGGCGGTGCGCCGGCCGAGCCTGCCGTCGCGCTAGCACCGCTGGCCGAGGTGCCCGCGCCGCCGCTCCACCGAGTGCGACGGCTCTCGTACAGCGCGCTCTCGCTCTTCGAGCGCTGCTCGTACCGGTACTTCGCCGAGCGGGTCGTCGGGCTGCGGCCCGCCGACGCGTCAGGCTCCGTGCCCGGGCAGACGGGCCTTGCCGCAACCGAGATCGGCGACGCCGTGCACGCGCTGCTCGAGCGCATCGACCTCGCCGCGCCGTCCGTGCCCGAGGATCTCGTGGAGCTCGTCCGCGCCCGCTATCCGGCCGCCACCGACGAGGAGCTCGAGCGCATCCGCGGCTTCGTCGACTCCTACTGCGGCTCGGAGCTCGGCGCCCGGATCGCCGAACTGGAGGGAGCGGCGCCCGAGCTTCCGTTTGCGTTCGAGCACGACGGCGTCCTGCTGCATGGGCGCATCGACGTCCTGCACCGCGACGGGACGAGCGCGCTCGTCCTCGACTACAAGACCAATTCGCTGGCCGAGGGCACGCCGGAGGAGATCGTCGAGCACGACTACAGGCTCCAGCGCCTCGTCTACGCGCTCGCCTGCTTCCGCGCCGGAGCCGAGCAGGTCGAGGTGGTCTACCACTTCCTCGAACGACCGGATGCGGTCGTCACGACGAGCTTCACGCGTGAGGACATCCCGGCACTGGAAGCCGAGCTCTCCGCCGCGATCGCCCAGATCCAGGCGAACGACTTCCGCCCGACCCCCGACGAGTTCGTCTGCGCCGACTGTCCCGCGCTGAACCTCGTCTGCGCCGGCCCGCGGCTGCGTCACATCGCCTGATGGCCCGCAGCTACGTCGCCGAGTCGCGGCGGCGCGTCGGGCCGAAGCGCGAGCGGATCGTGCCGATCATCGAGCGGCTGCTCGCCGAATATCCCGAAGCGACGATCGCGCTGCGCTTCCGCAACGATCTCGAGCTGCTCGTCTCGGTGATGCTCTCCGCGCAGACGACCGACGTGAACGTCAACCGCGTCACAGAGCGGCTCTTCGGCAAGTACCGCCGCCCCGAGGACTACCTCGCCGTGCCGCTCGAGGAGCTCGAGGACGACATCCGCTCGACGGGGTTCTTCCGCCAGAAGACCAGGGCGATCCGCGGCACCATGAAGCTGCTGCTCGAGCGGCACGACGGACAGGTTCCCGCGCGCATGGAGGAGCTGCTCCGCCTCCCGGGGGTTGCCCGCAAGACGGCCAACGTCGTCGTCGCCGAGCGCGGCGAGGCGGAGGGGATCGTCGTCGACACGCACGTGCGCCGGCTCTCGCAGCGGCTCGGGCTGACCAGGCACGACGACCCGGTCAAGATCGAGCGCGACCTGATGCGGCTGGTCCCGCGCCGGTCCTGGAACGTCTTCCCGCACCTGCTGATCCAGCACGGGCGGCGGGTCTGTCTCGCGCGCTCGCCGCGCTGCGAGCTCTGCGTCCTGAACCACCTCTGTCCCGCAAGTAGGGTCGAAGTCAGCACGATCGCGTCACATTCCGGCGCCTAGGCTGGAGCCATGCGCGCCCTCGACGCGCTCGAGGAGCTTCAGGCCTGGGTTGAAAACGAGCTTGTTGAGCTCAGTCTTCTCTGACGTTCTACGAGCGAAGCGATGTCCAGTCCCGATCGCGGAAAGTGCGTAGCACTTTCCGCGGTGACTACCGCGGCGTGAGCCCTACGAGCAGCCCACCGTCGTCGTCGTAGGCCGGGAAGAAGTCGGCGGTCACCGGCTTCACGTGCCCGATCCGCGAGCGCAGCTCGAGCTGCTCGCCGAGCCGGCGAACGCCCCATTCCAATGCGACCTGAGCCGGGCTCTCGCCCTCGAACCCGGACAGCCCGAAAGCCTCGACCACGTCGCGCCCCATCAGCTCCTGCTCGCTGAAGCCTGAGAGCTCGAACACGTCCCGCCCGCATGCAAGGATGCGCGCGTTCCGGTCACAGACGACGAAGCCCGTGCCCGGTGCGGGGTAGTAGTCCTCGAGCAGCTCGAACAGGAACCCGAACCCGCAGCGCTGGCACGAAACCGCCTGCCGGCTCAGGCCTTCGCGCCGGTCGTGATCGATCGAGCGTTGCTTGCAGTTCGGACAGATGAAGTAGGGCATGCGGTCATGGTAGGGACGCGGCCCCTACAGCCAGCGCTTCCTGCGGAAGTAGACGATCTGCGCGAGCGTCGCCGCGATGATCCAGCCCCACGACCACCAGTAGCCGAACGCCCAGTTGAGCTCGGGGATGTGGCGGAAGTTCTGGCCGTAGAGCCCGACGATGAAGGTCGGCACCAGCAGGATCGAGGCGATGGCGGTCAATTTCTTCATCACCTCGTTCTGGTCGTTGGCGATCTTGGCCTGGCTGTAGTCGCGCACGCCGCCGAGGAGGTCGCGCGAGAAGTCGAGGCCCTCGCTCGCACGCAGCAGCTTGTCGTAGGAGTCCGCGAAGTGGAGCTCGACCTCGTGTGGGAAGAGCTCCTGCCCTTCGAGCTCGATCCGGCCGTCCACGATCCCGCGAATCGCGTCGCGCGTCGGCGCAAGCGTGCGCCGGATGTGCAGGAGGGCGTGCCGGAGCTCCGAGATCCGCCCGCGGACTTGCTCGGCCGGCCACTCCTCGACGTGGTCGTCGAGCTCGTCGATCTTGTCGTTCAGCTTGTCGATCAGATCGAGGTAGTGCTCGGCGACCTCGTCCACGAGGTGGTACGCGACCATGCCGGGGTCATCGATGCCGCCGCGCGTGCAGGTCTCGTGGACGCCCGCCGCGTCGAACGGCTCGCCGTCGGCGGGCGTCTTGCGCACGGTCACCACGAGCTCGCGCGTGAGCACCAGGTCGACCTCCTGGTAGTAGACGCGGTTCTCGTCGGGTACAGCGACCGGCACGAGGAAGACGCCGAAGACGTAGTCGCCGTGGCCCTCGAGGGTCGGCCGCGGCTCGTCCTCGTGCTCCGCCGGGGCGATCAGCCGGTCGAGGGCGCGCGCGTGCAGCCTCTTCGGCATCTGCTTGCGCAGCTCGGCTTCATCGGGATCGACGAGGTCGATCCACTTCGACCCCATGGGGCCTCCTAGACCTCGGCCGCTTCCGGCCTCGGCGCTGTGAGCGCCGTTCCCGGATGCCCCTCGCGTGCGGCGAGCCAGCGCTCCGAGTCGAGCGCGGCCATCGTACCGGTGCCCGCCGCGGTGACGGCCTGGCGGTACGTGTGATCGACGACGTCGCCGGCGGCGAAGACGCCTTCGATGTTCGTGGCGGTGGAGCCCGGCTTGGTCACCAGGTACCCAGCGTCGTCGTGGTCGAGCTGGTCGAGGAACAGCTTCGTGTTCGGGTCGTGCCCGACCGCCACGAAGAGGCCCTGCGCCGGCACGTCGCGCAGCTCGTCGGTGTCCTGATCGCGGAGCCGGACTGCGCTCGTCTGCCCGTTTTCGCTGAGCACCTCCTCGACCACGGTCGGCGTCACGAACTCGATCTTCTCGTTGGCCCGGGCGCGATCGATCATGATCTGCGAGGCGCGGAACTCGGGGCGCCGGTGGACGAGGCTGACCTTGGTCGCGAACTTCGTCAGGAAGATCGCCTCCTCCATCGCCGAGTCGCCCCCGCCGACGACCACGACCTCCTTCTCGCGGAAGAAGGCCGCGTCGCAGACCGCGCAGTAGGAGACGCCGCGGCCCTGCAGCGCGCGCTCGGATTCGAGCCCGAGTTGCCGCGCGCTGGCGCCGGTCGCGACGATCACGCTCTCGGCCGCGTGCTCCTTGTCGCCGACCCAGACGCGGAACGGGTGCTCCGTGAAGTCCACCTTCGTGACGTCGTCGGTCACGAACTCCGCGCCGAAGCGCCCCGCCTGGCGCCGGAAGTCCTGCATCATCTCCGGGCCCAGGATCCCGTCGGGATAGCCCGGGTAGTTCTCGACATCGCTCGTGATCATCAGCTGGCCGCCCCACGCGAAGCCCTCGATCACGAGGGGTTCCAGGTTGGCGCGCGCCGCGTACAGCGCCGCGGTGTAGCCGGCGGGGCCGCCGCCGATGATGATCAGTTCTCTGGTCTCGTCAGTCATGTCTTGCATTGAAGTATTAAACGCTTTGGGTCGGTCGAAACTTCCTCTGGTCGGTCGAAACTTCCTCTGCAGAGGAGCCGACGACTAGAATCGCCGCCCTACAGCGAAGGGATGGTATGGCCTCGACCGTGACGTGGGACCGGCTCCGCGAGCTTGCGCGGTTCCGGGCGCAGAACGGGTGCGCGATCAGCCTGTATTTCGACCTCGATCCGAGCGTGACCCCGACCCCGGGCGACGCCGCGATGCGCGTGAACGCGCTGATCGACGAGATCGAGCGCTCCGAGGTGGCCCGGCGGCCGGAGCTCGCGCACGAGCAGAAGGAGGGTCTGCGAAAGGACGTCGAGCGCCTCCACACATTCTTCGAGAACGAGTTCGCCCGGGAGGGCTCCCATGGCTTCGCGGTCTTCTGCGCGCATCTCGACAACCTCTGGCGGCCGCTGGCGCTGAGCGAGCGCGTGCCGGACGTCGTCAAGGTCGGGCGGAGCCTGTATCTCGCGCCGCTCGTTTCCCTGGTCGGCCGGGGCGAGGGCGCTCTCGTCGCCGTCGTCAGCCGAGAGCGCGGCGATCTCTATCGCCTTCAGGCCAGTCGCCTGGAAGAGATCGCGGAACGCTTCCACGACCAGCCGGGACGTCACGACCAGGGTGGGTGGTCGCAGGCGCGCTACCAGCGTCACATCGAGAAGCTCGTGCACGACCATTTGAAAGACGTCGCGGAGACGCTCGACCGGCAGGTCCGCGAGCTCGGCGGCCCGCCGCTCGTGGTCGTGGCCTCGGAAGAGACTCGCGGGGAGCTCGAGGAGAAGCTCTCGCACGAAGTCAAGAAGGCGATCGTGGGATGGACGAGCGCCGACGCCCACGCCGGGCCGGCCGAGCTGCTCGAGGACGTCCAGCCGCTGCTCGAGTCCCGGCACGGCGAGCAGGAGGCCGAGGCTGTCGAGCGCTGGAAGGAGGAGGCGGGCCGCAACGGCCGAGCCGCCGCCGGCTGGGGGCCGACGCTGGAGGCGGCCTCCGACGGGCGCGTCGAGCTGCTCCTGTTCCAGAACGGAACCGACCGGCCGGGGTGGGAGTGCCCCGCCTGCGGCCGGGTCGCCAGCGAAGGAGGCTCTTGTCCGCTCGACGGCACCCGGATGGAGGAGCGGCCAGAGGGCCTCGACCTCGCCGTGCACCAGACGCTCGCCCACGGAGGCATCGTCCTGGCGTTGCGCCAACGCCAGGATCTCGAGCCCGTCGAGGGCATCGGCGCGCTCCTGCGCTTCTGACCCCGGGGGCTCCGCGCCGGGCCGCCGCTCGCTTCAGGAATACTGCTTCCAATGGCCTCTCTCGCGCGCACGATCCTCGAAGACCACCTCGAGCGCGGGGAGCTCGTGCCCGGGCAGGAGATCGCCTTGCGGGTCGACCAGACGCTCGCCCAGGACGCGACGGGGACGATGGCGATGATGCAGTTCGAGACCTTCGGCCTCAAGCGCGTCCAGGTCGAGACGGCCGTGGTCTACGTCGACCACAACATCCTCCAGATCGACTTCAAGAACCCCGATGACCACCGCTTCCTGCAGGCGATGTCGGCCCGCTACGGCGCCTGGTTCTCGCGGCCCGGCAACGGCATCTGCCACTACGTCCACTGCGAGCGCTTCGCCGCGCCGGGCAAGACCCTCATCGGGGCCGACAGCCACACGACGCAGTCGGGCTCGTGCGCGATGATCGCGATCGGCGCCGGCGGCCTCGACGTGGCCGTCTGCATGGCCGGCCACGCTTTCGAGCTGCCGTGCCCGAAGATCGTCGGCGTCTTCCTCGAGAACGAGCTCCAGCGGCCCTGGATCCAGGCGAAGGACGTGATCCTCGAGCTTCTGCGCCGGCGCGGCGTGCGCGGCGGGCGCGGCGCGATCTTCGAGTTCACCGGCCCGGGCGTGGCGAGCCTCAGCTACACCGAGCGCGGCACCATCGCGAACATGATCGCCGAGCTCGGAGCCACCGGCGCGGTGTTCCCGGCCGACGACGAGACGCGCGCATGGATGACCGAGCAGCAGCGCACGGACGAGTTCACGGAGCTCGCGACCGGCGGCACCGGCGACTTCGACGAGGAGGAGCACATCGACCTCGCCGAGCTCGTCCCGCTCGTGGCGAAGCCGTCGTCGCCCGGCAACGTCGTGCCGGTGGAGGAGGTCGCCGGCACCGAGCTGACGCAGGTCTGCATCGGCTCGTCGGTCAACTCCTCGTACGCCGATCTCGCCCTCTGCGGCGCGGTGATGCGCGGGGCCCAGATCTCCGAGAAGCTCGTCTCGGCCACGGCGACCCCGGGCTCGCGGCAGATCCTCGACCAGATCACGCGCTCAGGCACCTACGTCGACCTGCTCATGGCAGGTCTTCGCATGCTCGAGCCGGCGTGTGGCCCCTGCGTGGGCATGGGGCAGGCGCCTCCCTCCGGCTCGAACTCGCTGCGCACGTTCAACCGCAACTTCCCGGGCCGCAGCGGCACCGCCGACGATCAGGTCTTCCTCTGCTCGCCCGCGGTCGCGGCGGCCTCGATGCTCACCGGCGTGATCTCCGATCCCCGCGAGCTGCCGGCGGTCGACATTCCCGAGCGCCCGGCTGCCCGGCCCGAGGTCGTGCAGGCCCACATCCTCGAGCCGGTTCCCGCCGACGAGGCGAGCTCGATCGAGATCCCGCGCGGGCCCAACATCAAGCCGCCGCCGGAGGCGCAGCCGCTGCCGGAGGAGCTGAAGATGCGCGTCCTGATCAAGGCCCCCGACGACATCTCGACCGGCGACCTCTCGCCCGACGGCGCGACCGTGATGGCCTACCGCTCGAACGTGCCCGCGATCGCCGAGTTCACCTTCCAGCTCCGCGACCCGGCGTTTCCGCGCCGCGCGCACGAGTGGGGCGGAGGCTTCATCGTCGCCGGCCACAACTACGGCCAGGGCTCGAGCCGGGAGCATGCGGCGCTCGCACCTCTGCAGCTCGGTGTGCGCGTCGTGATCGCCAAGAGCTTCGCGCGCATCCACCGGCGCAACCTGATCGCCCAGGGAATCGTGCCGCTGCTCTTCAAGGACGAGCACGACTACGACAAGGCGGGCCTGGGCCAGACCTGGCAGATCACCGGCCTGCGGGCGATCGCGGAGGGCGAGGACGAGCTCGAGACCGAGATCGAGGGCGCCGACACGATCACCCTCACGCACGACCTCCTGCCGCGCGAGCGCGAGATCGTGGTTGCTGGCGGGCTAATCCGCTACCTGCGCGAGCAGCAGCCGGCCACGGCCTGACGTCCGCCGAGAGGGTCTAGGCGGCGTCGACGGCGCGCGGAAGCTCGTGCGCCTCGGCCGGCAGCTCGACCGCTTCCTGCCAGTCCGCCGCCCGCTCGAGCCGGTGGCCGAACCGATCCAGTCGCCGGTCGGCCTCGCCGTACTTCGACTGCGCGTTCTGAAGGTGCTTGCCGACGACCTCGAAGTCGGTGCGGAACCGCTCGAAGTCCTGCCCGAGCTGGCCGCAGTAGGCCATCACTTCCTGCGCGTGCTGCTCGATCTGAAGGCCCTTCAGCCCCAGCGTGATCACGAGCAGGTAGGCATGCAGGGTCGTCGGCGAGACGGGGAAGACGCGCTTGCCCAACGCGTAGCCGTAGACGTTCCCCGTTCCGCAGACGAGCTCGTAGTAGACCGACTCCGCGGGCAGGTACATGAGCGCGAAGTCGTAGGTGTTCTCCGCCGGGAGGATGTACTTCGAGGCGATCGCGTCGACGTGCTGCTTCACGTCCCGGTCGAAGGCCTTCTGATGGAGCGCCTTCTCTCCGTCGTCGCCTGCGGTGACGAGCCGCTCGAAGTTGTCGAGCGGGAACTTCGCGTCCACCGGGACGAGCTTGTCCACTCTGATCACGGCGTCCACGCGCTCGCCGGTCCGGAAGGTGTGCTGGAGATGGAAGGCGTCCGGCGGGAGCGAGTCGCGCAGGAGGTTGCCGAGCAGGATCTCGCCGACCCCACCACGGGCCTTCGGCGGGCGGAGCGCCTGCTCGAGGCGGGAGAGGTCGTTCGCGCGCGAGAGCATCTGAGCGGCGGCGCCGTCGAGCTTGCCGAGCCGCTCGACGAGGTCGGTCGCGGCCTTGCCCGCGCTCTGCTGGGTCGAGAGCAGCCGGCCGTCGAGCCCTTCGAGGCGCCGGTCGACCTTCGTCTCGAGCTCGGCGAAGCGCCGGTCGATCGTCTCCGCGACCCCGCCGAGAGCGCGCGAGGTGATGCCGCCGTGGTCGCCCAGCCGCCGGTTCAGCCACACGGCCAGCCCGCCGGCGCCGGCGAGGACGAAGAGGAGTGTCAGCACGAGAGTCACGAGCCGACGAACCCTAGAGGCGCCGTCGGACGGCACTGCTCAAAAAACGAGGGCGGCTCTCGCCGCCCTCGAAACCACCGTGAGACTGCGCCTTACGGCTTGTCCGTGCGCTCCGCGCGATGCTCAGCGGCGCGCTCGCGCTCCTTCTGAGCCACTTCTTCGGCGCTCTCTGCGCGCTCCGAGGCCATGCCCTCCTGTTCCTGGTGCATGCCCTCGCGCCTCATCGAGTTGTCGCCCGCGAGATCGCCTGCCGCCTTCTTCCCGCGGCCCATCAGCTTGTCCAACCAGCTCATTGCGGCCTCCCTTGCGTGGTGTGATCACCGAGTATCGCGCAATGGCCACAAAAAACGCCAGATCCGGAGAACCTTTCGGCCTTCCGGATCTGACGCGAGGACACTAACCTGCCGGCACGGTGGTCGTCAAGGGGCTTGCTAGCATCGCCGCCCGATGGCCAAGAAGCCCCGCACCCCCACTCCTCCGCGCAAGGTTCAGGCACCCCAGCGGCGCTCGGATCCGAAGCGCCCCCGCTCGCCCGAGGATCGCCGCTTCCTGATTCTCTCGATGGCGTTCGCGGCGTCTGGCCTGGTCGCCGTCGCCGTCGCGATCCTGTTCTTCTTCGTCTTCAGCGGGAAGGACAAGGCGGCCGTGAAGATCCCGGACAACAGCAACCTGATCGGCCTGCAGACCGGCCCCGCGCCGTGGAACCCCGGGCTCGACACGCTCCCCGACCGGCTCGCGCCGCTCGGCCTGAACGACCTCACGAACGAGGGTCAGGTCGTGCACATCCACCAGCACCTCGACATCTTCGTGAACGGCAAGAAGGAGCCGGTGCCGGCCAACATCGGCATCTACGACGGCCAGTTCCTGACCGAGCTGCACACGCACGACTCGAGCGGGATCATGCACGTCGAGTCGCCGACCAAGCGCACGTTCGACCTGGCCCAGTTCATCGGCGTCTGGGGAGTCCGATTCAACGCGAGCTGCATCGGCGGCTACTGCAAGGAGCTGACTCCGTGGCGTGTCTACGTGAACGGCAAACCCTACGCGGGCGACCCGCGCGCGCTCCAGCTGAAGAAGCACCAGGAGATCGCCTTCGTGATCGGCAAGCCGCCGGCCAAGATCCCCTCTAGCTACAAGTTCCCGGCCGGTCTCTAGCTATTCTTCGCCGCGCCGGGGTGGCGAAACTGGTCATACGCGCCTGACTTAAAATCAGGTGTCCCCTCACGGGGGCGTGAGGGTTCGACTCCCTCCCCCGGCACCAACAAAGGGCTGCGCCAGCGGCCCTTTCTCGTCGTCTGTTGCGCGAGCCGGTTCGTGCGCCGACTACGGTCATGCGAACGCGCAGCGCTTGGAAGGCCTTTTGTAGGATGCTCAGCGTGCTTGGGGGGTCAAGCCTACGGGTAGTCCTGGTTGCTGGGGTCGCAGCGTTGTCCGCGGTTGGAGTCGCGCAGGTTGCTCCTGCGCACCCGGCGACTGGAGCTGCGCGAGCGCCGTCGAAGTGCATCAGCGACTCGCCGACCCACAACGGGCAGCCGATCTTCCCGGAGCTTCGCCGGCTCGGCGTGCGTGTGTGGTCGAGCGGGATCTCGTGGGCCGCCATCGCTCCAACTAGACCCGCCAACCCGACTTCGCCGGACGATCCCGCGTACCAGTGGCCGGCAGAGCTCGACCGCTTCTTGAACCAGGCGCGCGCGAACGGGATCGAGCCCGTCCTCTACGTGCTCGGCTTTCCCGGCTGGTCGAACGGGGGGCGGGACAGCAGATGGGTGCCGCGTAGCCCGAAGGACTTCGCGGACTTCATGGGGGCGGCTGTTCGACACTACCCTCAAGTCCGCCGCTGGCTCGTGTTCTCCGAGCCCGGCAATTCGCTGAACTTCATGCCACAAGGCGGCAAAGGGAGCCGAGCCCCGCGCCTCTACGCCCGGCTGCTCGACGCAGCGTATGCCTCGATGCACGCGGCGCGGCGGAACGTCGTCGTGATCGGCGGCAATGTGCACCAAGGCGGCTACAACGACCAGTACACGACCGCGCCGGACCGGTTCCTGCGCTACATGGTGCTTCCGAACGGGCGGCGCCCTCGGTTGGACATGTTCGGGATCAACCCGTACACCCAGCGTCCCTTGAACATGGCGCTACGCCATCGCCCGCGCCGCGTTGACTTCAACGACTTGGATTGGCTGGCGCAGCAGCTCGACCGCTACTGGCCCAAGCGGCACCTGCAGCTCTTCGTCGACGAGTTCGGGTGGAACACGGAACACGAGGCGCTCGGGTGGTTCTACGTGGTGTCGCGGCCAAAGCAGTCGGCTGACATCGCCACGAGCTATCGCCTTGCGTCGCGCCTGGGCAGGATCGACACGATGTGCTCGTTCTTGCTCTTCGACCAACGCCCAGCAAAGCAAGAGAAATGGGTGAACTGGACGAGCGGCCTCCGAACCTGGGATGGAGTACGCAAGCCGGCGTGGCGAGCGTTCGCCCGGGTCCCGCGTGGGCCAGGCCGGCTCGGCTGAGGAGGGGGCGTTCGTCGTGTGCGGAATCGCGGGCTTCGAAATCGACGGGGTCGACGTGCCTGCGGCGTTTGCCGCCTTGAAAGACGCTCTCTCGGCGCGCGGCCCCGACGCGCGTTGGTCGGTGGTCCGTGGCTCCGTCGCCCTCGTCGAGACGCGACTCGCCGTCATCGACCTGTCGGACGAGGTCGTCTACCCGCTGGCGAACGAGACCGGCGATGTCCACCTCGTCTTCAACGGGGAGATCTACGACCACGAAATCCTGCGTAAAGAGCTCGAGGCGCGGGGCCATCGCTTCCGCACGCGCTGCGACGCGGAAGTCGTCCTGCACGGCTACGAGGAGTGGGCACTGAACGTGTTTCCGCGCCTCAACGGGATGTTCGCGCTTGCGATCGTCGACGAGCGAAGCGGCGACGTTCTCTTGGCCCGCGATCGCCTCGGAATCAAGCCGCTCGTGCGGACGACCGGAGCCCGATTTGCGTTTGCCTCCGACGCGTTCGCGCTCGTTCGGGCCGGCCTGAGCGACGGTGAGATCGACGTGCCCGCCCTGGAAGGTTTCGCGGCCTTTCACTACGTCCCGCCGCCCGCGACCGGCATCGCCGATCTCGCCCAGATTGCTCCCGGGACCGCCATCCGCAAGCGGCGGGACAGCACCGAGGAGGAGATCGTCTGGGCCCAGACGCCTTTCACCGCGGCCGCATAGGCCGAGCCCGTCACCGTCGACGAAGCTGAGCACGCGCTTCGCAGCGCCGTGCGCCGCCAGCTCGTCGCCGACGTCGAGGTCGGGGTCTTCCTCTCCGGCGGGCTCGACTCGACGCTCGTCCTGTGCGCGGCCGCGGCGCTCGGCGCGCGCCCGCAGGCGTTCTCGCTCGGCTTCGCCGGTCACGGAGACTACGACGAGACGAGAGCGGCCTCCCGTGTCGCGAGACGGCTCGGCGTCCCTCACCACGTAGCCCAGTTCGAGTCCTCGTTCGGCGACGCCGTGGACGCTGTGGCCCAGGCATACGACATGCCGTTCGCCGACCCCTCTGCCGTTGCCACGATCGAGCTCGCCCGGCTGGCGCGTCCCCGGGTGACGGTGGCGCTGAGCGGCACCGGTGGCGACGACCTCTTCGCCGGCTACTACCGGCACCGAGCCCACCGCCTGCGTCCGCTCGTCGGTCGGATACCGCCTCGGCTGCTGCGGCAAGCAGGACGCGCAGCCTCGGCTCAGGGATGGGCGCGACGCGGCCGGTTCCAGCTTGCCGGCTCCTACGTGGCTCGCCTGGCCGGAGCCGGCGGAGGAAGCGACGCGGATCAGTACCTCGCTCTCGTCGGGAGCCTCACCTCGCCGCGGGGCCTTACAGCCCTGCGCTTTGCAGCCGATCCGGCCGAGGACGTAACCCGCGTCGCGCAGCGGTTCGGCTTCGAGGAGCCGCTGAGCCCGACGCCGCTGCGCGCGATTCAACGATTCGAGCTGCGGACATACCTGCCCGGTGATCTCCTCTGCAAGGAAGACCGCGCCACGATGGCAGTCGGACTCGAGAGCCGCGTTCCGCTGCTGGACGAGGCGCTCCTGTCATTGGCAGAGCGCGCTTCCGAGCACCGTCTGATGTCGCTCCGCCGAGGCAAGATCATCCTTCGCGAGCTGGCCGAGCGCTACGGCGCGCCGGTCTCGAATCTGAAGCGGGGATTCGCAGTTCCTCTCGGGGCGTACTTCGAAGGAGCCTGGCGGGCCGAGGCGCGCGAGTGGTTCGGCTCCCTCGAGAGCGACCTCGTCGACTGCGGTGCGGCGGCCGAGCTCGCCGGGGAGAAGACGCCTCCAGCAACCGATCTCTGGATGCTGGCGACGCTCGCAGCCTGGGAGGACCGGCTCCGGAAAGCACGTCTCACCCGCGGCAGAGAGCCGAACGCAAGCTTGCTAGCCTCGCGGGCCTAGCCGTGGGCAAACAAGACACTCCCATGCGCGCACTCGTCACCGGCGGTGCCGGCTTCATCGGGCACCATCTCGTCCGGAGGCTTCTGAACGACGGATACGAGGTGCGCGTTCTCGACAATTTCGCGACTGGGAGCAGAGAGCGGCTGGAGGGGCTGGACGTCGCGCTGGTCGAAGGTGACCTCCGCTCCTACGAGCGCGCCCACACGGCGGTCCGCGGAACCGACGTCGTCTTCCATCTCGGCGCCCTGCCGTCCGTGCCCCGCTCGGTTCAGGATCCCCTGACGACCGGCGCCGTCAATGTCGAGGGCACCCTCAACGTCCTGCTCGCCGCCCGCGATGAGGGCATCCGCCGAGTGGTCTTCGCCTCCTCGTCCTCGGTTTACGGCGCGAGCCCTGCCCTGCCCAAGAACGAGGCGGATCAGCCGCTGCCCATCTCGCCCTACGGCGTCTCCAAGCTTTCGGCCGAGCACTACTGCCGAGCCTTCACGACCGTGTACGGGCTCGAGACCGTCAGCCTCCGTCTCTTCAATGTGTTCGGGCCAGGGCAGGATCCACTCTCACAGTACGCCGCAGTGGTTCCACGATTCATCACTGCCCTCGCCTCCGGCAATCGTCCGATCGTCTACGGGGACGGGACGCAGACGCGCGACTTCACGTACGTCGAGGACGTGATCGAGGCGTTCGTCCTGGCCTCGCAGGCGTCTGGCGCAGCAGCGGGTGAGGTGATCAACGTGTCGGCGGGAGAGCAAACGAGCCTGCTCGCCTTGCTGGCGCTTCTGTCCGATCTGATCGCCACCGACGCGGAGCCGATCTTCGAGCCTTCGCGCCCGGGAGAAGTTCGCGCAAGCCAGGGCGATCGCGGCAGGGCAGAAGCCCTGCTTGACTGGGAGCCTCGCTGGAGCCTTCGGGACGCGCTCGACGCGTCGATCGCGGGAGTGGCCGGCACCGTCACTGGATGAGATGACCCACGCTGATGAGGTTCGTGTCGTCGCAGTCAGTGCTCAAGGGTTGACGACACCGGGATTCCGTGCGCGCGTGTTGCTGCTCAGACCTGAGCTCACCCGCTACGGCGTGCGGCTTGAGCCGTTGGTTCTGTTCACTGAAGACGAAGTCGATGCCTTCTACCGAAGTGGTTTTCGGCAACGTGCGATATTGCTGCTAGGAGCTCGGCGCCGGTTCGCCAACCGTCTCTTGAACTCGACTTGTGGGCAAAGCGTCGCGCTTATTCAGCGTCAGGCGGATCTCCTTCCCGGACTTGGGTTGGAGCGCCGCGCTGTCTCCGGCCGACGCCTAGTATGGGACGTTGACGACGCGATCTGGCTCGACACCTCCACAGCCGCGGGGGGCCACAGGTTGTCCGCCTTCAAAGGCACTAAGCGCAAGGTGAAGTGGCTTGCCTCTCGCGCAGACTGCATCATCGCGGCCAACGCATACCTTGCCGATTTCTTATCCCAGTACTCCAGCCGCGTCACGATCGTTCCCTCGGTCGTCGAGACGCGGTCGGTGAAACCGAGGTGCCATGAGGACGGCCCCGAGCTTGTCCTCGGTTGGATCGGCTCCTCGACCACTGCCCCCTACCTCGAGCGGCTCTCAAGCGTTCTCCCCCGCGTCTCGAAGGAGCTTTCCGGCCGTTCGGTGAGGCTTCTCCTCGTGGGGGGGACGCTGCCTCCGCAAAACGGCTGCCTCGTGGAGTCGGTTCCGTGGAGCGTCGACCGCGAGTTCGAAGCGCTGAAGCGCATCGATGTTGGGCTCATGCCAATACCCGACAACGCATGGACTCGAGGCAAATCGGCGTACAAGGCGCTGCAGTACATGGCAGCCGGGATCCCAGTTGTGGGAGACGACGTTGGCGTCGCCTCAACAGTGATTGGCCCGGGCCAGGGTGGCTTCGTCGTGCGCGGCGACGATGAGTGGGTCGAGGCGCTCGCCACCCTCGCGCGGCATACCGATCTGCGCACGCGACTCGGCAAGCAGGGCCGTCGTCGAGTGGAGGAGAACTTCTCCGTGACGCGGTGGGCTCCCGTCGTGGCCGGCATCCTCAAGGGCGAGAACTGACCCGCGTAGCGAGCTCAAGGCAACGAGCGCAGGTGAACGTCATCGATCCAGAGCGTTCCCACTACGGGACCAACTCCGGAGTCGAGGACGAAGGCGTCGATCGACTGCAGTGGAAACCGGGCGGTGGCCTTGACGACCATCGTTGTCCACCGCGTCGAGGTGCCGGCTGGTATGCCTAGCTGTTTTACCGACGCCGCGCCCTCGGGTCCGCCCCGGAAGAAGACGTAACCTCCTCCGGCGTAATTCAGCTTCAGCTCGGTCTGTATTGCCCGGCTGAGACCTACGGTCCGGACGCGGAAACGGAGCACGTAACGTGACCCGGCGGCAGAGTCCGGCCATGCTGCGACCTGCTGCGCGAGCACGACGGATGTCGTAACTCGCTGCGCCCGAGCCGTGAGCCTGAACGAACCTCCTCCCGAGAACCTGACCCGTCGATCAATCTTCGCGGTGATCCGTGGGCCGACGCGCAAGGTCCATATGCCGAAATCGGATCGCTCAAATGCGCCGTCCGCTACAAGGTTTGCCCCACGGGGAAGCGCGATTATGCTCATCGACGTGACCTGCTGATTCGAGCTCGCGGTGCAGCCGCCGGTGAACGCAGTCGCACAGAGCATCGCGAAGATCAAAAATCGCCTCGTGTATGGCGCGCACGTGCTCTTCTCGCCGGCCACGGGTGAGCGCCATCATATGCGCCGGTGCGCCAAATTGGATGTGCCTGCTAGCGTGCCGCCATTGACACTCCCGGCGTGAATGTGGACCGCGGAGACCTGCCAGCAGCGGAGTCAACAGATTCGGGTCCGAGTTGCGGGACCGAAGCATCGGCGTGCCCCATCTGCGGAGACAAGCTCGATGTCCCGACGCTTGTTGGCTTTGACCGCCAAGTCGAAATACCTAATCGCTTCGTCGTGCGCGAGTGCCCAACCTGCGGGCTCGGCGTGACAGACCCTCGCCCCAGGGGCGTCCAACTTGAGCGGCACTATCCCAACACGTACAGGGCCTATCGCTCACCGGACGGCTTCCTTCCCTCGCTTATCAGCGTGGTGCGACGAATGCGCGCGGAACTCGCGATACGGGCGGGCTTGCTTCGTCACATCGCAAGAATGGAGCCGGGGCGACTCCTGGACGTTGGTTGCGGCCGCGGCGACTTTGCTGCCGGTTTTATCAAGCATGGTTGGGAGGTCCACGGCCTCGACGTTTCGCCATCCGCGGTTGCTAGCGCCCGCGCAGCCGGCGTGGACGCCGTCACCGGGACTTTGGAGGAGGTTCCGTGGCCAGCGATGAGCTTCGACGTCGTGCTGTTCAGCCACTCTCTAGAGCATGTTCACGATCCGCTCGGAGACCTGATGTGTGCACACGACCTCTTGCGCCCAGGAGGCGTGGTCGCTGTCGCGGTGCCCGATTGGGATTCGCGACAACGCCGGATCTTCGGCTCTTGCTGGTATCCGCTGGATCTCCCGCGCCACCTGCAGCACTTCGGGCGCAACTCGCTCAAGGCGGCCGTGGAAAGAGCCGGCTTCGAGCCACGAGTCGCGCGCAGCAGTGTCTCCACCTTCGGGCTGGTTGGAAGCGTTCAATACGTGATGTTCGGCCGCCTGGTCACGAGCGGCCGCGCCCACCGGCCAAGTCTTGCGGTGATCATGGCGCTCTATCTGCCGCTAAGCGCGGTCTCTTGGCTGATCGGACCCGACACACTGTTCCTCACGGCTTCGAAGAGTGGTAGCCAGCCCCTAGTGAATCGAGACTAACCAGAGCGACACTAGTCACCTCGCGTCGGGCCCGCGCAGAACGCGCGACCAGATGCGCGACAGCCTGAAGCGAAAACCAATCGACAACAAAGCCACACTGACGGCAAGAGTTGCGGCTCCAGAAACCGACTCAGCGCCATCGGAGAAGGCGACCGTGACCGCGAGTCCGCTGGTTCCGATGAGCGCGGCGACGATAGGGAGCGTTTGGCGCCCAAGCAGACCCCGCGCCGACAACCATACGAGAGCCGCCGCCGCAAAGGCCAGCATCGTCGCGAGACCGGCGCCCGACATACCCAAGGGAGGTATCAGTGCGATGTCGAGACCGATGCTAATGACACTCGCCGTAGCAGCCCCGCGAAGGAACCGTGCATTTTCGCCGAGGGCGATCAGGCTATAACCAGCAGGATAGCCGATCGCATACCAAGCAACGCCCGCGGCAAGCAGCACAAACGCACCCGACGCCTCACGGAACGGCGCGCCAAACAATGCACCAAGGGCGTCGGCGCCTTTGAGTTCCGCCAGGCCCAACGTGAATAGGCCGTAGCCGGCCAGGACCGCGAGCGCCGAGCGCACAAGCCAGTCCGCGTCGGCTTGCCCCCTGGCATCGGCCAGGCGCGCGAGGGTTGGCAGCATGGCATAGGCAGCGAAGACGCCCACGAGGTTCAGGACGAGAAACAATCGGTACGGAGCGCTGTAGAGGCCGGCCTGACGGTTAGAGTGAGACGCGGCGAGAATGATCGTGTCGAAATTCGCGTAGTAGCTATAGATGGCAAGCGAGGAGACAGCGAGCGGTCGTGCTCGGTGCAACATCGCTCGCATTCCGCGGACGCCGAACTCGACTCGCGAGAGACGGTGGAGACTTATCCACAAGACAGCTGCAACGACACATTCACCGAGGGCGAATGCGCCAAGGGCGGCGGTCGCGCTGCTCGACAGCGTCGCTACGACAAGAGACCCGGCCAGTACCGTGAGCCCGCCTGCGGCGTTCGCCGCGCTGGCCAGGGACATCCGCTCGAGACCACGTGCGAGCCAGTCGCCGGAGGCGGCCATGAAAACGGCCATGGCCGCTGCCATGATCAGCAGCAAAGTGTGACTGGGCCAGACAAGCGCTGCTACCAAGATGCCGACCGATGCGACGGCGCCAACCGCCAGGACACGGGTTACGGCTACGTGGCCCGCAAGCCATCCGGCGCGTTCGGGCGCAACTGCGGCGTCGCGCGCGCCGAGATCGGGCAGTCCGAGTGAGCTAGCGACGAGCGCTATTCCCGAGAGGGCAATTGCGACATTGACAAGGCCGAAATTATTCGGTGAGAGCGCGCGAGCGAATACAACGAGTGCTGCAAACCGAAGCACCTTGTTCGCGAGCTCGCCGCTCAGGAGCTGCCAGACGTAGCGCGCGATCTGGCGCCGCTGATCTCTCACCCCGCTTTGATCTCGCGTCAACTGGGTCGAGGAATCGCCGAACACAGCGACAGCGTCAAGGCCTGCTCACTGTGAGAGTAACGTCATCTATCCACGCTGAGCCTCGCAGCGGAATCACGCCAGTGTCGACTGCGTAAATCACCAACCTGGTAACAGGCTTGTTGGCGACCGCTCGGCTTTCGAGCGGGATCCAGCCCCGGGAGGAGCCTGACGGTACGCCGGCTGCAGCGCCCGTGGGACCCTGCGGCACCGCCAGGAAGAACTCGTAGGAGCCGTCCGAGTAGTCAAGCCTCGTCTCCACCGAGAGCCGACGATTGAGGTTGCGGCTCCGCGCCACCAGATCGACCGTGTACGTCGTTCCGACTCCGCGAAACCCGGGAGGCTCGATCGTCTGGGACACAAGCGTCGGAATGCGCCCTCGCCTGCCTGTACCATCAATGCGGAGAGACGCCGGCGTGTTCGCAGAGACCTTGGGATCGCGCGTGACGCGCGCAATCCGACCCACCTGGATCGCCCACGGCTCATTAATCGGGGTGGCGAAGTCACCATCCGCCAGAGCGGAAGGCGTGATTGGTACTGGCCCATAGGTTCCGCGGGCGGGCCCATGGTCGACGCGCCGAAGTTGGATGACAAGGCCGCCCGGGGTGCGCTTGTTCAACCACAGAGTCGAAGCAGTTGCGTATACGCCGATTGACGACCGCGAAGCGACCTGAGCTGGAGAGGACATCGGCTCATAGACTCTTGCGGGATCGCTTAGATGGAGTTGGTTGGCGAGGGAGATCGAGAACGGATAGCCACCAGCCGTGGAAAGGCGATCGGCGATGTTCGCCGCCCGTAAGAGAGCCGCGTCCGTCGCCTCGTTGGGTTTAGGACGCGCGTGGTCATTGCCGCAACCTGCAATCCCAGATGCAACAGCAGCTGCCGCAATCGTTCCAATCGCGGTCAGATACGCGTCGCGGCCACACGATGGAGGTCGCCAGCTCACGCGCATGGGATCACCTCGTGTCTAGGGAGGGTGGCATTCGGGCGATACCCTACTCAGCGGCCGTCCGAATGGTGATGTCATGCTCTCAAAGACCCTGGTCACGCTAATCTTCGTCGGCTGGAGCCCTCAACCCCAGCGCGTTGGCAGCCGCGTCCGAGCGCATGGGTCAGGAGGGTGAGTCTGTCCGCAGGGGTTGCGCTGGCGATCGTCCTGCTTCTGGTCGCCGGCTGGTCATTGGCGTTCCTCCCGCCGCTGCACCCGGGCCAGCTCTGGGCAGTTCCCTGGTCGATCGCGGTCACTTTATATTCGCTTCGGCTGCTCCCCTACAGGTCACTCTCGTGGACAACAGCCACAATCGTCGCCGCCGCGACCCTCGCCTTTGTACTTTCTTCTCTAGTGGGTGAATGGGGCACGGCGGAGCTCGGCCGCTTCAAGAGGTTTCGCGGGCCGGTGCGCAGACCAACTTACTCAACGACGTGCATCGCTGCGGTCGGAGTCCTCTGCATTACGACCGTCTGGGTGACCGCCTTCGCTGCGAGTGCCAGTGCGACCTATGGCGCCCGCGACACTTTCACGGCCTCATACCGGTTCAGAACGGAGCTGGGCAGCGGCGCGCTTTCGCTCCAGATCAAATACATATACGCAGCTCTCGCAGGCGTCGCGCTATGCAGCGTTGCCGCGGGCTTAGCGGTCAGGCGTTGGCCGCGGCTGCTGTGGCTAACGTCGGCGAGCGCTTGCGGCGCGAGCATTTACCTGGCGACCGGGAGAGCGACCGTCATCAGCGCCTTGATCGTCGGCCTGGTCGCATATCTGGGCTCGCGGGCTCAGCCAATCCGAACCCACCGCTTTTTTGCCGGCATCGTGGGAGTAATTGCAATTGCGTTAGCCATCTTCATTGCCGGGGGCCAACTTATCGGTAAGACGTACTCCAACAGCGCTGACCTTCAGGCACTCCCGAGTGTGTTCAAGCGGCATTCATCACTCTCGACTCTCGCCCTGCCTTACAAGTACGCGAGCGCGCCCGTCGCCGCGCTTGAAGTTCAGACTCGATCTGCCACAACATGGGGAGACGCAGGCGGTTGCGCTGAAGTCGCCGAAGTTTGCAAAGGCCTACGAAAGCTCAATGTCCAGGTTGAGCCCGTTCCCCGGATCCGGCCATTTACCGCTCCGCCGCTAGCTTGGAACACCTACACTGCGCTCGATCTTCCCTTGATCGACGGCGGGAAGGCGCTCGCTGTGCCGATCGTGGCATTACTCGGCTCTCTTTGCGGGCTGGCTTGGGCGTGGTCACGTTGCCGCAGGCTGAGCGGAATCGTGGTCTACTCGCTCATGGCGGCAGCCATCGTAGGGTCCCCGTCGGTCTTCCTTTTCACCGCTCCACACATCATGGGGGCGCTGCTTATTGCCGTGCTCGCGATCTGGCTCGCATCCAAAATCCCGGCACGCGCGGTGACTCGGCTGACGCCGGCGCAGGATGACACTGCCAGTGCCGTTCCGGACTAAACGGGAAGAGACGCGTCGGGGCGGCGGCCGCTGCCGATCCAGCCGTTGTTGTCTAGAACGACGACGTCAGCGAATCCTGCTTCGATGAGCATGCCTTTCACTTCCTCGGCTGTGAAACGCCATTCGAGCGGGGCTGAGAACCTGTCGAACTGATCGTTCACGCAGACCCTGAACGGGTAGTCGGCGTACGCCTTCAGAGGAAAGCCGCCGGCCACTCGTTCGAGCCCAGGCGCGTCGCGGGTGGCCCGATACGGCAGCACGAACGTCGCGAAGAGCGCCGCCGCTATCGGATAGCACAGGACGCGCAGCAGCGGTCGGGGCATCCGGGTCGTCACCCGCCGCACGGCTGCGACGAGTCGGAGCAGGGACCGATGCCATCTGCGTGGCGGAACCCAGTAGACGTAGACGTGGATGTGCCCGCCCGGGCGAACGAGCCTTGCGAGGGAGCTCAGCGCGCGCCGCGGGTCGGGGAGGTGGTGGAGGACCCCGATTGACATGACGAAATCGAAGGTAGCGTCCTCGAACGGCAGCTCCTCGGCGTCCGCCTGAACCGTCACGACATCGGCTGGCAGATTCCGCCGCGCGACGTGGATCGCATCACCGACGTCGACCGCGACAACTCTCGCTCCGAACCGATGCGCCTCATAGCTGTGCCGCCCGGACCCGGCACCGACATCCAGCACCAGCCGGTTTCTCAGTGACTCCGGCTCGTGCGGACGCAGATACTCCCGAAAGTTCTGCTCCCACTCCTGTCGCAGCTGGCCGAAGTGCTCCCATTCGTAGGCGAAGCTCTCGGCAGTACGGCGCCGAACTTCTGCTTCCGGGTCCGATGAACGGCCTTCAGGGTCCCGTCGAAGCATGAACGGCGACCCCCCGACGATGGGGTACTGGTGCCCACACCTCGTGCAGCGCAGCTTTCGGTCGACGCCCGGAAGGTCGGCCGTGTCAGGTCGAGCAGTGCTGGCGAACTCAAGTGGGCCGCCACAATCGATGCAGCGGAGCAGCGACAAGGTTTCAGGTTGTACCCTCGCCTCTGTCTCGACTCTTTCTATGACTTCTCTTTCTCTGTCACGTTCGAAGCGCGCACGAGCGTCGATTGCGTATCGGCTGCCTCCTGCAGAAGCCGCCGATAGAGGGAGTCGATGTCCCCGACGAGACGGCCGAGCGAGAACTTCGCTCGCGCTCGCTCGCTGCCCTTTTGTCCGAGTCGGGCGCGCAACGCTTCGTCATTGAGAGCCCGCTCGAGCTCGAGCCCGAAGCCTTCCTCATCGCCGGGCTCCACGAGCATGCCGGTCTGCCCGTCCTCCACAGCCGAAGCCATGCCTCCCACGCGCGTCGACACGACGGGCAGGCCGGCTGCTTGGGCCTCGATCGCGCTGACGGCAGTTCCCTCGTTGTCCGACGTCACGGCGACGACGTCGCTCGCGAAATAGGCGTCCGGCATGTCTTCGCGTAGGCCCGCCCAGACCAGCCGGCCCCCGAGCTGCGCCGCCTCGGGCGAACCCTGAAGTTCCTCCCGGAGGGCCCCATCGCCGACGATGAGAAAGCAGGTCTCTGCCGGGTTGGTGATCAGTGTCGCCACGCGCAGGAAGCGATCGACGCGCTTGATCGGCTCGAGACGTGCGACGAGCGTGACGACCGGCGCATCGAGCGGTATCCCAAGCTCCCGGCGAAATGCCTCACGCCGGCGGCGGCGTTCTTCCACGGCCGCATCGAATCGCGAGAAGTCGAACCCGAGAGGCAGCACGACGATTCGCTCGGGCGGGGCGACCCGAAGCCGCACGAGGTCGGAGCGAACCTCGTCGGAGACGGCGATCAGACAGGTCGTGTAGCGCCCGAGCGCTCGCTCGATCGCTGTGAAGGCAGCGGAGATCAGCGGCGGGAAGTACCCGGTCAGTACGTGGCCGTGGAAGGTGTGGACGATCACGGGCGGGCGGCGACGGCCTGCAAGGAGGGCCGCTATCCGTCCTAGCGCTCCGGCCTTGGCCGCGTGTGTATGCAGGATCTGTGGCTGCCAGTCGCGGATCTGCCGAACGAGGAACACGAGCGACGCCACGTCGCCGATGCCGATCCTCCGCTTGAGCGTCGGCAGGTCGAGCGGTTTTACGCCGAGCTGCTCCGCAAGTGGATCCATCGACCCCTCGCGGTCCCCCTCCCTGCCGCGGACGAGGAGCGTCTCGTAGTCGTGCTCCTCCAGAAGCCGAGACAGGCTGATCGCCTGGATCGCGGGGCCCCCGACGTTCAACCTGGCGATCACCCGTAGCACGCGCGTCATTCGCGCATTATTCGCGCTCACCGATTCATGAGTGCCAGGTGCGAGGCACGCGGATTCAGCCGGGCGGCCCGGTTAAACGCCGCGCGGGCCGCCGGGTTGTCGCCAGCCCCACGCCGTGCCTGAGCAAGTATCAGCCACGCGGCCCAGTCTCGTGGCTCCCTCCTGGTCGCCTCGGCTGCAGCATCGAGAGCGGGCACCCTCTTCCCGTCGAGTTGGAAAATCGTCGAGCGCAGGATCAACGGCTCGACCGCGAACGGGTTCAGCCACGACGCCGTGTCGAGTTGGTTGAGCGCGTCGTGCGACCCCGTCGCCGCCTCCGTCTCGGCACGTGCGACGGCGGCGGTCGAGAGGTACGCAGGTGTTGCGAGCCCAACGGCGACCAGCGCCGCCGCCGCCAGGGCTGCCCGTTGGCGGGAGCCGGTCAGAATCAGATCGCTGTCCGAGCCGCCGGTTGCCAGGGCGCCGAGGACCACGAAGCCGGGAATCGCGATCGCGGGTATCCGGAACAGCCAGTCGAATGACGCATGCAGGACGAAGTAGACGCTCGCGCCGCCCAGCGCCGTGGCGGCGATCGGCCAAGCGCCGGCGCCGGTACGGGCCCTACGGACCCCGGCAAGGGGGAAAAGGAGCACCGCCGCTGTGAGGGCGAGACCGACCAGCCCCGTCTCGGCCAAAGCGCTCGCTTCCCAGGAATGGGCGTCGGTCACATTCTCGTCGATCGATCGCGAGCGGAACCAGGGGACGCTGAAGGCACCTGCTCCGACTCCCCCGAGCGGATGATCTCGGAACGCGCGCCAGCTGACGCGCCAGTAGTCGTAGCGATTCGAGACGCCGGTGCCGAAATGGTTCGTGTCGGTGGGAGCTGGTCGTGCGGCGGCCGCCTCCACGTGGGTGAACTCGTGCCAGCGCTTCGAAGCCCACGAATCCGGGCTTCCGTTCGCGGCCACGAAGGCGCCGAGTGCGAGCACGATCGCGGTCGTCCAGAGAACGAGCGCCACGCGAGCCTCGCGGCCGCCGAGGGGAAACCGCTCTCGCCGGTCGAGCATCGCGAGGCCGCACACGAGCGCACCGGCTGCGAGCGAACCGGCGATGGCAGCGTAGCCTCGGTCGCGCGCGAGGCTCGCGGAAGCGGACGCGTCTCCGCCGGTCAAGCGCGAAGCGATGACGGCCATCGGCACGAGGACCGCCATCAACGTGAGCGCGAATCGGCCTCGATCGCGGGCGATCGCCATCGACGCGACCAGGGCGCCGGCGAGGGCAACCGCGGCACCGCGGCTCTCGGTCGTCAGGCCGGTGGCGAGCGCGAGCGCGGTGAAGAACCCGAAGGCGCCCCGAACGAGCGGCCGAAGCGGCTGGGCCGCAGCGAACGCCAGCAACGGCGCCATGGGCAACCAGACCAGGGCGGCGTCCGCGTTGGCGTAGTCGATCGGCCAGGACAGGCGCGAGCCAACGAAGGCATCCGTAGTCCCCGCCAGCAGCTTGAGCTCGATCGCGCCGGCGGCGACGGCCCCGAACGAGGCGAGGGCGGCGGCAAGAGCAAGGGCCGCGCGAGGACGCGCCACGTAGGCCACGCCCACGACCGCGGCCGCCCCCAGCATGGCAAGTCGGACAACCTGCTCGAAGGTCTCCTCGCGAGAGGCGGTCCAGAGGAGCGAAGCTCCGCTCCAGGCGAGCAGGGCCGCGAGGCTGACGAGCGTGGCGAGTCCGGCGCGAGGGATCCGCGGAACCGCTCCGACGGCGGAGAGGACGAAGAGCGAGGCGGCGAGCCCGACGGCCACGGGCTGCCACTGATGAGGTGAGACGCCCCCGCCCTGGAACGCGAGGCCCAGGCCCACGACGAGGAGCATCACCGGCGGCAGCGCGAAGGCCGCGGCCGCGACGAGATGACCGCCGGCGTACGCAGTCCGGACGTCTGCCGGGTGGTCGACTGCCGGGTGGTCGACTGACGTCATCGTCGATCGGTGAATGCGCGCCGCGCCGCCCAACCCCCGCTCGCGAGGGTCAGCAGGAGCAGCCCGACACCGACCAGGACCATCCGCCCATCTTCGCCGCTGCCGCCGAGAGAGGCACGTTGCCCCTTGGAGGAAGCCGACGGGGAGGCTCCGGGCTTCTTCGCCCGGCGCGCGGTCTTCGGCTTCGTGGAGGCGCGCGAGCGATCCTGGGACGCCGAAGGCGGCGCGCTTTCGCCGGCAGGTCCCGGAATCACGCTTGCGTTAGCCTGGTCTCGGCATCCTCCGGCCAGCTGTTTCCTGATCACGAACTTCAGCTGGAGCATCATCAGCGGATCGCCGTACTGGTAGAGCGACGCGTCGTTCAGCACCCCGTTCAGAGCCGACCGTGAGTGGCCGCAGCTGAGCACGCCGTCTCCGGCGAAGTCGCTGTAGACGGAGGCCGGGTCGTCCGCCAGCGCAGGAGCGGCGCAGCAGAGAGCTGCGATCACCGCGAGTCCGCTAACCCATTTGCGCATCGCGTTCCTCCATTCTCTGGAGCTCGCCGGGATCGAGGGCGATCAACCGTCCGTCGCGACTCTCGGTGATGACCACGAGCTGCGAAGCGAACGCGACCAGGCCGGCGATCGTCGTCCCGGCGGCGACCGCCGTCAGGAGCAGGTCGTGCAGGATCACGAGCGCGATCGCGGTCGCGGTGCAATTCACGGTGATCGCGAGCAGCACAGCCACGGCGCGGCGTTCGCTGAGCCCGTGGTACACGAGCCGGTGGGACGAATGATCTCGGCCGCCTTGCCACACCGGGCGGCCCTCACCGAAGCGACCGAGCATCACGAGGCCGGTGTCCAGCGCCGGCACGGCCAGGATCAGGAGCGGCGCGGCGACCGCTGCGCCGACTCCGCCCGCGCCTCCGGGGCTGGCCAACAAGGCGAGGCCGCCGAGCGTGAACCCGAGCAGGTGCGAGCCTGAGTCCCCCATGAAGAGGGCGGCCGGACGATGAGGGCGGTAGTTGAACGGGAGGAAGCCAAGGCAAGCGCCGGCGAGCGCAGCCGCGACGACCGACGAGCCGGCCTCGGGGGCGAGGCCCGCGACCAGCGCCAGCCCGCAGGCGGCAATTGCCGCGGTGCCCGCGGCAAGGCCGTCCATGTTGTCGAGAAGGTTGAAACTGTTCATGCTCGC
Organism: Gaiellales bacterium; assembly: GCA_038236705.1. Taxonomy (GTDB): domain Bacteria; phylum Actinomycetota; class Thermoleophilia; order Gaiellales; family Gaiellaceae; genus AC-32. The sequence goes on along the minus strand of JBBRZN010000005.1, from coordinate 16,551 downwards.
GACCAGGATCAGGCCGGCCAGCGGGATACCCGCCCAGGCCGGAAGCCAATCCGGGCGGACGCCGAGGCTGGCGGCGCCGAGGGCAATTGCGAGCTGTCCGGCGAATTTCGTCGGCACGCCGATCGACGTCGTGTCGTCCCATAGCCCGAGGCCGAACGCGGCTGCCGCGCCGGCCATGAGCGGAAGATAACGGGTGTCAACAGCACCTGTCAGCAGCGCCGGCACGGGCGCAAGCGCGAACGCGCCGAAGAGCGCCACTCCTCCCGTCACGGGCGTGACGGTTCGGTGCCAGCGGTCTGGCAACGGCACCGCCCTGGGCCCGCGGGGCAACCGCTGAACGACTGCCGCGAGCACCAGAGCGCCCGTGGCGGCCAAAAGGAGCGTCGCCAGCGAGATCACGACCGGCCCCCAGGCTGCGGGCACCCTCTCGCCGGATATTGCCGCAGCCGCGTCCGTCGAAGCGCTATCAAGTCGATGGCGGCTCTATCTCCCCCTGATTGACCCCCAAACTCGGGGGATCATAGCTCCGATCCGACGCGTACCAACTAGGCTTGCCGACTTCGCAGAGGGCACACCTACTCCGGGGCGAGAGAGCAGATTTCAAGCAACGTTCGACTACTAGAATCGCGCGTCGTGCGCTGGGGGAGCTGAGCCATGCTGTCGGCGATCATCGTCGCGTATCGCACGCCGGCCGAGGTCGCCGCGGCCGTGGCCTCACTTCGCGCGCAGACGCTCCCCCCGGACGAGATCGTGATCGTGGACAACGGGGCCGCCGACGGCGAGCCGCTGCCGGAGCTCGATGGGACGCGCGTCGTGCGGCCGGAGGCGAATCTCGGCTACGGCGCCGGCTGCAACGCCGGTGCGCGGGCGGCTTCGGGCGACGACCTGCTGATCCTCAACGCCGACGTGGTGCTCACCGCCGCCGCAACGGCAACCCTCGCCGAGCGCCTGCACGGCGGCAGCCGGATCGCGATCGTCGGGCCGTGCATCTTCTCCCACGGAGAGGTGCAGCTCTCTGCCCGCGCCTTTCCGAGCCTGCGGACTGGACTGCTGGGCCGCCGCTCGCTGCTGACAAGGCTGCTCGTGCGGGCACGGCGCTACCCCGCCGAGTTCAGGCGCGCGCAGCGTGGGGGCGGCCGGGTGGACTGGGTCTCGGGGGCCTGCATGCTGGTGAACCGCTCGGCCTTCGACTCGGTCGGAGGCTTCGACGAGGGCTACTGGATGTACTGGGAGGATGCCGACCTCTGCCGGCGCCTGGTCGATGCCGGCTGGGAAGTGCATTTCGAGCCCGCCGCCGTCGTCCATCACGCAACCGGCGCGAGCGGCGTCAACGCGCGCACGATCCGAGCGTTTCACGAGTCCGCGGCTCGGTTCGCCTCTCGCCACATCGCCAGGACCGCGGCCGAGCGCAAGCTGATCGGCAGCGTGCTGCGGGCGCGGACGTGGCTCGTGCTCCGGATGTTCGCGCGCGCGGGGCGGCTCGGCTGAGAAGCCGGGCGCCCGAAGCCGGCCCGGTCGTCATCGACGCGCTCGCCGCTCGCTACGGCGGAACGCCGTATGCCACGGTGCAACTCGCTCACCATCTGGCCGACGATCCCGACGTAGCCGGGGTCATCGTGGTTACCCGCGAAGGCTCTTTGGTCGCGGAGACGATTCGACTGCGTCCTGGCCTGAGCTTGCTGACGCTGCGTAGTCCCAAACGTTTCGAGCTCATCCTGCGTCTGCTGTGGGAGGGCTTTGCGCTGCCGAGGCTTGTTCGTCGCCATCGCGCTTCGAGTGTCCTCACGGTGTCGGGGATGCTGCCTCGAGCCGTAAATGCGCGGGTGATCCTCTACCTGATAAACGCGGTCATGTTCGAACGGGGAGGCGCCGCAAACCATCTTCGGCGCTGGGCGGTACGCCGGACTGCGCGGTCGGCCGAGCACGTGCTCGTGCCGTCGAAGACAATGGCAGCGTTAGTCGCCGAGGTGATCGGTGTGCAAGCTGAAGTAGTCCTGTGGGGAATCGATCACGCCCGCTTCAGGCCGGCGAGCGAACGAGGGACGGAGGTCCTCTGCGTCGCCGATTTCTATCCTCACAAACGTCAGGACGTCCTACTCGACGCGTGGGCGGCCCTTCCACCGCCACGCCCTCGACTACGGCTCATCGGTGATGTACGAGTTGACCCTTCTTGGCACGGGAGAATCGCTGCCCACGCCGCGCGCTACCGAAGCTTGGGCGAAATCACGCTAAGTCCCCGTCTCCCTCTCGACGCGGTAGTGGACGCGTATCACAGCGCAAGGGTGTTCGCGCTTGCCTCTGAACACGAGAGCTTCTGTCTTCCAGTCCTGGAGGCGCAGGCCTGCGGGATACCTGCCGTGGTCCGCGACATCCCTACGCTGCACGAGACCGGCGGGCGAGGAACGACGTACGTTGCCGGCGAGGATGCGGAAATTTGGGCGGCAGCGCTGCAACGGCTGATCGCCGATGACGATGCCCACGCGACGGCTCGCGCGAAGAGCCTCGAGCACGCCCGGCGCTTCAGCTGGGAACGGACCGCCGCCGTTGTTCAGACTCGGCTGCTCTCGCCGGAACGGGCGGTGGATTGAAGCCGCACGAGCGCCGAGGAGGCTGTGCAGAACAGCGGAAAGACCCCCGCGATCGCCGCGATCAGCTAAGGCACCGACATCCACCGCCAGCTGCTCGACTTCGGGTTATGGAACAGGCCGAATCCGTCACGTCACTCGGGCGATCTCGCTCGCTCGATAGCGCCTGAGCCACTCGGGCCCGGGGGGTCGCCTCTGCGCCGGCCGCACTCGACCAACGAGGTCTCGCTCGAGAAGCGCGACGGCCGCGCGGACGAGACTGGCCGGATCCCGGTGGTCACGCGCGACGCCTAGGAAGCGTTGAGCAGCTTTCCTCCGGCGACCCGCTAGCCACAGGCTATAGGCGACATAGCGGTCGAATTCGACTAGGTCGACCGTCGCTTCGCACCGTCGACTCAGCGCGTCGTGCTTCTTGATCAGGTGTGTCAAATCCTGAGAGACCGCCGTGTCACCGCTAAGCACCCAACTGCCCGCGTGATGTGAGTAGGCGATAAGCACCTCAGGGACTGGAGCCGGACGCCCCCGATTGGCCAGCCGGATCCACATGTCCCAGTCGGCTAGAAACGAGAACGACTCGTCAAATCCGCCTGTCTGCTCGAGGAGAGAAACGTTCGCTACGACGTTCGATCCACCGCCAGGGATCACGTTGCGCTGAAGAAGCGCACGCAGCAGTGGCTCCTCGGCCGGTACGGGCTGCAGCATAAGCGGGCGGAGGCCCTCGTCCACGCTTACGGCGGCGCAATAGCCGAAATCCGCCTTCTTTCGGGCAAGTGCATCGAGAATCGAACGGAGCCGATGCGGAGCCCAGAGGTCGTCGTCGTCCAGAAAAGCGAGCCACCGCGCGCTCGCTTCTCGCATTCCGGAATTCCGTGCCGCTGCGACGCCTCGTCGCTGTGGATGCCGCACCAACCTCACCCGTGGGTCCTTGAGCTGCGGAATCGACCATTCGAGGGGATCGGAGCCGTCGTCCACGACAAGCACTTCTACGGTGACCCCTTCTTGCCGGAGCGCGGAGTCCAAAGCTCGCTCTAGCAAGTTCCAACGGTTGCGGGTGGGGATGATCACCGAGACTGTCGGCGACGCCCTTGGCACCTTCAGCGCCTGCTCCTCGCCCCACGCCTCGTGTCCATCGGGTCAAACTGTAAGGCCTGTTCTACCCAGAGCCACATGACGGAGGAGGCATGGATCGATCCGGAGGCCCGCCACCCACCCATCGCTTCGGTGGCCCATTTAACAATCGCGCAACAGGTTGCTCCGCCGGGCTGTGTCACAGTGCCGCTGCGGACCTCGATGGAGCGCTGCAGAATGCGTGGCAAAGCCTCTCGAGTGGCGGTGTGCTGTTGATCTCTGTGCCGGGGATCACTCGGTCGGACCCGGATTACGTGACGACGGACTGCTGGCGCTTCACGCCTGCCGGACTCGACACGCTTCTGGCTCGCAACTGTTTGGGTGGGCGGCTCGAAGTTGCCGGCCATGGGAACCTCACCAGCGCGGTGGCCTTCCTGCTGGGACTGGCGGCGGAAGAGCTCGAGGAGAGCTGATCGCAACGGATCCGCACTTCACGGTCTCGGTCTGCGCCCGAGTGGAAAGGCCATGAGCTCGTGCGTCGAATCCGACTTCTTAGCGGTCGATGCGAAGCTATACCCGGGTCTCGCCAATACCGCCGGCGGCGCGCAGGAAGTCGTAGTCATGGGCGTCGAACGTCCGGAGCAGCAGCAGCCCGACGACGTAGACGACAGCGCCGATCGGCAGTCGAACAGCGAGTGGGATGCTGGCCAGCGCAAATACGATCACGACTGAGGGCGCGATCGCCATCAACGGCTTGCCAACCGCGCCGGTCCAGTCCAGCTTCAGGCCTTCACGCCGAAGGAGGGCAAGAAGCAGGACGACCGCGAATCCTTCCGTGGCGAAGTTGGCTGCGGCTGCCCCTTCGATACCCCACCGGGGAATCGCGAGGAGATTTCCGGTGACGTTGAGCGCGAGTGAGGCTGCAACGATTGCCACGAAAGGGCGCTCGGCCCCGACCGCGTAGGCGGTCGTCGAGGCGATCCATCCCGGAAAGGTGAAGACGAGGCTCGCGAGGAGCCACGCGAGCGCCGTATCGGCGGCGCCGTAAGGCGCGCCATAGAGGGTGTCGAGAAGAGCACGCGATCCAACGAGACCGAACACGACGAGAGGAAGGGCGACGACCGTTAGATGGCAGATGACTCGCGAGTGGAGCCACGCCAAGGCGTCGCGGTTCGTCGAGGCGAGCCGTGACATCGAGCGGATCAGCGCGGTGCTGTACACCATCGGTATGAAGTAGAGAGCGAGCAAGACTCTGTATGCCGAGCCGTAGAGGCCTGTCTCGTCGTTGCCCTTGAAGGCGTGGACTAGCAGGGAGTCGAGATACGTGATTGCCGTGGAGAACAGTATGACCCCCGAAAAGCTCGCCACTACGGGAAGCGCATCGCGCAGGTCTCCGACGTGGAGCTCGATCGGGTCATGGGGGGCCGCATTCAGGCGTCTCCACGACCACGGCACCGATACGGCAGCGACGGCTACAGCGACGCAAGAAACGGCTATCAGACCGCCGCCTAGGGCGATCGCGCTTGCGGCCGCGCATGCGCCCAGCAGGGCTTGCTGCGCTTGAACCGTCGCGACGTCCCCCAGGTGCTCGAGGGCCTGAAGCGCTGAGAGGAAGGTCGCGCCGAGGGCTCGCAGGGCCGCTGCCGCGGTGAAGAGAGCGATGGCGATCGAAGTCCTGCGCTCGTACCCGAAGAGGGATGGCAGGGAAATGGCCATCGCGACGGCTGCGAGCCCGAGAGCGGTACGCAACAAGAGCACGAGGCCGGTCGTCCTGCTGAGCAGGTGCGGCTTTCGCGCTCCCTCCCGCACGAGGTAATCGCCGGTTCCGAGCTCAACGAGGACTCCGAGGAGCGACGCAAATGCGACAGCAACGACGTAGCGGCCGAATTCGCGCTCGCCGAGCCCTCGGGCGAGAACGACGGCAGCGGCGACTGTCGCGAGCTTTCCGACGAGCCCTGCCACAGCCAAAACCTGGGCGTTTCGTGCAAGGAGCGAGATGAGACGGCTCGCCAAAACGCCATGCGTGACGGTGCGATTAGTGCCCGAGCGGTTCTCCTGGTTCACGAGGCAGCCGAATCGTCCACGTCCACGCTGGTGATCATTACCCTGACGCCTCAGGAATGCGGCGATTCGCCCCCGCATACGCGTTGTGATTCTCAGGAAGGGCACGCACGCGAGGCTCCGCGGCCACGTCGCGGTCCTTTCGCCCCACCTTGACGATGGTGCCTACTCGCTCGGGGCTGCGATCAGCGAGAGTGTCCGTTCGGGCGCCGCCGTTTCGATCATCACGGTGTTCGCAGGCGACCCGAGTTCGCGCCGGCCGGCGAGCCCGTGGGATCGCCGCTTCGGTTTTCAGCTCGCCGGGGAAGCCGCCCGAGCACGGCGCGAGGAGGACAGCCGCGCGTGCGCATTTCTTGGTGCCATCCCGGTCTGGCTTCCTTTTGACGACCAACACGGACGCCCGGCGCGGGACGATGAGCTGTGGGGCGCGATTCAGGACGCTGTCGGGCAGGCCGACACCATCCTCGTCCCTGGCTTTCCGCTCGACCATGACGACCATCTGCGGCTAACACGAGTCACGCTTGCGAGAGGGTTCGAGGACAGGCCCCTCGGGTTGTACGTCGAGCAGCCGTACGCCGCAATACGTGGAGAGCCTCCGAAGATGCTGCCCAAATTCGCCTCTCTCGTAGCTGACGAGCCTGAATGGCAGGCGCTGGATGGCCGGATCGCCGCCCGTTGGAGCAAAGTGCGGGCGTGGCGTGCGTATCGATCGCAATTCCAGTATTTCGGATATAGAACTCTCGTGAACGTCCTACGGTACGAGTCGCGCTACGGCGGCGAGATGACGACGTTGCAGTGACGAGCCACCGAGCGGCCGACCGTAGGTCGCCGATACCAAGTCTTCGGGGAATAGTCGTCGGATGACGCCTCCCGACGTCTCCGTTGTAATCCCCACGCGCGACCGTTGGCGGTTGCTGCCCCGAGCGGTCGGAACGGCCCTCGCCCAGCGCGGGGTGACAGTGGAGGTGCTGGTCGTGGACGATTGGTCCAGACAGCCAGCTCCGCCGCTGCCCGTGCTCAGCGATCCGCGCGTGACGCTGCTACAGGAGGGGCCTGCCCGGGGTGTCGCCGCCGCGCGGAACCTCGGCGTCCGGCACTCAACCGGCGGCTGGCTCGCCTTCCTTGACGACGACGACATCTGGGCGCCGCACAAGCTCGCGACGTTGCTGGGAGCCGCAGACCGGGCGGGAGCACGATTCGCGTACAGCAGCGTGCTCCTGATTGAGGCGGACCTGACGCCGCTATTCGTCGTCCCGGCGCCTCCCGCAGCCGGCCTGCTGCGCGGCCTCCTGGAGAGGAACGCGATACCCGCCGGCAGCTCCAACGTCGTGGTCGATAGGGCCCTATTCGAACAGGTCGGCGGCTTCGACGAGTCGCTATCCGTCCTGGCCGACTGGGATGCCTGGCTCCGCCTCGCACAGGCAGCGCCAGCAGTGCGCGTGGAAGATGCGCTGACGGCGTACAGCTTGCATGCCGGCAGCTGGGTGCTCCAAGGCGACCCAGCGGACGAGAGCGACTACCGGCGATTCTCCGAGAAGCACGCCGAGCTCATTCGACAGCACGGCGTCCCGCCTAACCGGCTGGTATACGACCGCTACATCGCCGATAGTCACCTGCGGGCCGGACACCGCTGGGTGGCCGGTAGGCGCCATTTAGAGGCCGGCCTGCGGGAGCGTGATCTGCCGACCGTGGCGCGAGGCTTGCTCGTCCTGGTCGGCCCGCGGTTCCTCGCTCGGCTACGCCGAAGGTGGCGCAACCTTCAAGCGCCCGCGTGGTTGTTTGCCCATGAGCCCATGCCGATGGATCCATGACGGCTGGTCGCGATCAGCATCGCCGCCGCGCCGTGCGCGGTCTGCATGGGTGCTCACCGGGTCGGTACGCCGTATGGAAGGTGTGGCGTGGCTTCAGGAATCGAAAACAGAGCTGCGCTGACCCGCGCGGCTGCGCAACATGCGCACAAGGCCGCCCGGCACACGGATTGGGTCGCGCCACGCGGCTCTCGCTCCATGGGCAAGCGCGGGGCCGGTGCGGCCCGCCGAAAGATTGGCAACGGCGAGCATGCGATGGAACCCCGCCCATGCCTGCCGGCGAGACACCCCCAGCCGGTCCCCCTCTCGGTCGATCAGCAGCCGGTAAGCACGGCGTAGATCGTGCTCGGTCGCCACGACATCGCGCGACATATTCTCCGCGTGCCAACGCTTATCTACGAGCGGCTCGTCTACGTAGGTCAGTCGCCCGCGGCCGACAAGGCGCGCGAGCAGCTCCCAATCGGCCGCCGTCGACAGCCTCGGGTCGAACCCGCCGATCTCCTCGAATGTCCGTCGCTCGACGAGGAGATTGGAGCCCGGGGAGACGATCCTCCCCTCCCAGAGAAGAAGCGACTCGAGCGTCGGCGGCAGCGGATGCATCGTTATCACCTCGTCCAGGTAACCGTCGTGCCTGAAAACCCGGGAAGCGCAGAGCGCTGCCTCTGCTCTCTGAACCCGAAGGGCCTGGACCTGGCGCTCCACGCGCCGCGGCTGCCAGCGATCGTCAGCGTCCAGGAAGGCAAGCAGATCGCTCGAGGCCACTGCGGCACCGGCGTTGCGTGCGGCCGCAACGCCGGCGTTCGACTGCTGGACCACCCGAATGCGGTCGGCGAACGCCGACGCGACTTCCAGCGTGCTGTCCGTGGAGCCGTCGTCGACGACCACGCACTCGATCGATGCATGTGTCTGCCCCAGCACGCTCTCAACAGCCTCGGCAAGGAAGCGCTCCGCGTTGTGAGCTGGGATGACAGCTGTGACGACCACCGCTCGCGCTGCGTTCACGCCTGGATCGCCCCCTGGCGCGGGGGGCCCGACAAACAGCGGGGGGGGTGGTCGGAACTCGACCCTCAGCCGCATGTTCTCCTTGAACGCCTCGAAGACCTGGCGGGCAACGGCTCCTCAAGTTCCTTACCGGCTTGTATCCCCCACTGGTGCTCAGGCGTGATCGGGTACATCGTCTTTTGGCGTAGCCGCAGTTGCTCCCGTGGGCTGTTCGGGTACGGGTAGTTTGCCCCAAGGGCGGGCCACGGCAGGGCATGGAAGTGATTCAACTCGCGTTCGGCGCCGCCCGTTTTCGAGCAGGCTTCCGGCGGCGGCATGTGCGGCGGGAGGGAACGGCGGCGCAACGGGTGGTGTACCAGACGCATGCGGCGATTAACTCTCGTCCTCGCCCTGGCGACGCTGACTGCTACCGGCGCGTCTGCCGAAGACGTGCAGCAGGTACGCAACGGGAAGATTGCTTTCTGGAGCGACCTGGGCCCAGCGGCGATCTTCGTCGTCAACCCCGATGGGAGCGGCGAGCGCCGTCTCACCGCCCCGACCTTCCGCGCCAAGGACGGCGCCTGGTCTCCGGACGGGACGCGGATCGCCTTCTACGGAAGCGAAGATCAGGGCGGCGATGCGAACTTCGACATCTTCGTCATGAACGCCGACGGGAGCGGGCGGCGGCGGCTGACGAGCGATCCCGCGCGCGAGATCTTCCCGGAGTGGCTGCCGGGCGGACGGCGGATCGCCTTCACCCGCGAATCCGGCGGCCGGTTCGATACGTGGATCATGAACGACGACGGCACGGGGGCCAGGCGACTTCTGGCGAATGCCGTCGACGCCGGTTGGTCGCCCCGAGGGCAGAAGATCGTCTTCGCGTCCTTTCGCAAAGGCAACCTCGACATCTACGTGGCAGCGGCCGACGGCAGCGCCCGACGGCGACTGACGCGAAGCTACGCAGACGACGAGGCGCCGAGCTGGTCACCGAACGGGCGGAGCATCGCCTTCACCAGCTTCCGCGACGGCCAGGGAGAGATCTACGTAATGGCCCCGAACGGCCGCGCCCAGAGGCGTCTCACGCGAAACAGCGCCCGCGACTACGGACCCGCGTGGTCGCCCGACGGCCGCAAGCTCGTCTTCACGAGCTACCGCAGCGGCCGCGGTCAGGTCTACGTCATGAACGCCGACGGCCGAGTCCAGCGCAGGGTGACCCACAGCCGGCGCGACGAAGATGCCGACACCTGGCAGCCCGTATTCCGTTGACGGATCGTCAGGTTGGCGGGACCAGCCAACGCTTGGGGCTGCACGCCCCCCGCCGCGTGGCCTCGAGATGGGCTAAGGGCGGGAGCGTCTTGTGCCTCGGGGTCACGCTGTCCGTAGTCGCCTTCACCGATTCGTTCACCGGAGGTGAGCGAGCGGCTCTTGCCCGCCCTGCATCCGAGGAAGCGGTCGCGCAGCGGATCAATGCCTACCTGGCCGCGATCGCCACAGACGACCGTTTCAGCGGGACGGTGCTCGTTGCCCGGGGTGGCAAGGTGCTCTTCGCGAAAGGGTACGGCCTCGCCGATGTCGGACGCGGGCTACCCGACACGGCGACGACCCAGTTCAGGATCGGCTCGGTCACGAAGACGTTCACCGCGCTCGCCCTGCTCCAGCTCGTCGAGCGGAAACGCCTGCGACTGGACGACCCGATCTGTGACTACGTCCCGCGCTGCCCGGCCCCCTGGCGTCCGATCACCATCCGGATGCTGCTCGCCCACACGGCCGGGCTCTCCGACGCCCTTGACTCGGCGGACTGGCGGGTCCTCAAGGGCCGGCCGCTGCCGCGCGTGGTTGATCGCCTCCGCTCGCTGCAACTCCAGTTCGCCCCCGGAACGCGCTGGAGCTATTGCAATGCCTGCTATCTCGTCGCGGGTTACGTGCTCGAGCGGGCAACGCAAACGAACTGGCTCGGGTACCTCCGGCGCCACATCTTCGAGCCAGCAGGGATGACATCCACCACCTACGACGTCGAGCGTCCGCGAGGTCGGCGCGCGCTCGCTTACATCCCAGACCGCTTCGGGGTTTTGCGCCCGGCGCCGCGCCTGGCGATGGCAAACCCGGACACGGCAGGAGGCCTCAAGTCGACCGTGCTCGACCTCTACCGGTTCGAGCAGGCGCTCGAGAGCCACCGGATCCTGAGCGCGCGACTGGAGCGCCTGATGTTCACCGGCACCAGGCAGAGCAGAGGCTCCTGGGGTCTCGGCTGGGAACTCGGGGGGCGCAGGGGCCACCGTGTCCAACGCCATACGGGCTCGGTCGGCGGTTGGGCTGCGGTGCTCAGCCGCTACCCGGACGACAAGCTGACCGTGATCGTCCTCAGCAATCTCAGTGCAGACGCGGTCACGCAGATCAACCACGTTCTTCCCTCGATCGTCTTCGGCTGGCCCTACCGGGCTCCGCGCCTTGCAGAGCCCGTGCCCCTCGACCCCGGAGTCCTCGCCCGTGAGGTAGGCCGCTACCGGGTGAACCGGGGCCAAGCGCTCGTGCTGCAAGTGAATCGCGCGGCGACCGGGAAGGCGCTCGTCCTCTACCCGGGCCCCTACGGAGGCGGCGACCGATTGATTCCGCTTTCGGCGCGGCGTTTTCTCGATGCGAGAGCACCCCACTGGAGCGTCGAGTTCCGCTTCTCAGGGGACCGCGTGACTGAGATGGTTGTGAACAGCACTCGCCCACGCACAAGCTTCACGGCCAGGCGGCTTCCTTGAGGATCGGCCAGCTGCAGGTGCTGCTCGCGAGCCTCGTTCTCGCGGGCACAGCCAGTCTCAACCTCGGCTGTGAGGCCCGCTCGAGCCCTGCAGTTGCCGGTGCTCGGGCTGTGACCGGATCCCTCCGCCTGCCCGCTCCGACGGGCTCCGCCCCGATCGGTACCCGCGTGCTGATGCTGGTCGACACCTCACGGATCGATCCCTTCGACCCGCGGCACCGGCATCGGCGGCTGATGATCCAGGTCTGGTATCCGGCCGCCTCGGGCGGGCCACGGGCGGTCTACCTGGCGCATGGCGCCGGCAGGATCTACGCGGCCGAGCACCGGCTCCCGACCGCCACATTCGCGCGCGTCAGCACGAACGCCCACCGAAACGCCCGGCCGCTCGAGCGTACGGGCGGCTACCCGGCGGTTCTGTTCTCGCCGGGATATGGAGTTCCGCATGCGCTCTATACGAGCCTGCTCGAGGATCTGGCGAGTCACGGCTTCGTCGTGATCGCCCTCGACCACACCTTCGAGACGGACGCCGTGGAGTTTCCAGGAGGCGAGATCGTGCGGAGAAATCTCCCGGCCGACCCTGGCCGCAAAGGAAGCCCGGTCCCTTACCGACTGCTGCTCCGGATCATCGGCCAGCGCACAGCCGACGTGCGGTTCCTCCGCCGAAGTCTGCCGGCGCTCGACAGGCGAGTCGGCCGCATCATCGACCTTCACCGTGTCGGAGTCTTCGGCCACTCGCTCGGTGGTCTTACAGCGGCGAATGCGTTGGAGGCGGATCGAACTGTGCGCGCCGGCGTCGACCTCGATGGCTCGATCTACGGCCCGGGCGTGCGCCGGCTGCTCGACCGGCCGTTCATGATCATGACCGAGCACGGAGATGGGACGATGCTGCGCTTCTGGCGGAAGTTGCAGGGAGCGCGTCTGTTCGTCCGGATCGACGGCACACGTCACCTCAACTTCTCTGATTGGAACGTGCTCGTGCCCTGGCTCCGAGGGACGCACGCCCCCCTTCCGGTCCTGGGGGCGATCAAGGCCCCGCGCGCTCTGAGGATCGAGCGGGCCTATCTCGATGCCTTCTTCACACATCACCTCACCGAGGCTGCTGCTCCGCTCTTGGACTCGCCCTCGCCCTTCCCTGAAGTCCACCTCATGCGCTGAACGGTGACCGGACACAGCGGACGCGCGCAGAGGGGTCGCTTGGGAGGATGGAGTCGCGAAACGCCTACAGCGCGTGTCTGATCTCGCGGAAACCCCACGCGAAGAGGGCGAGCGAGAAGGCACCGACGAAAACCAATCTTTCGCCGAGGCGAGGCTTAGGCTGTCTAAGGCGCTTTGCCACATCTGACCTATCGGCAAATCGGCAACGCATCTGAACATTTGCGCCAAGGACGGCTCGACAGTGCGCGGACTCCTCGTGGCTATCGCTGCCGTAGGGGGGCGAGGGCATCTCTCGAGCGGCATCTGCCGTCGACTGACACCTACACTCCGATCGTGGCCGAACTGCAGGAGGTTTCGCCCGAGCACGGGCAACTGGAATGGGAGACCGCGCTCTACCGAACCGCGCTCGCGCAGTACGAGCAGGCCCTCCCGTACGCAGACGTCCAGGAGTTCGTGGCGGAACGGCTTCGCTACCCGGAGCGCTCGCTCGTCGTCAGCGTTCCGGTGAAACTCGACTCCGGCCGCTGGACGGTTTTCCCCGGCTATCGCGTGCAGCACTCGACGGTGCTGGGCCCGACGAAGGGCGGCATCCGCTACGACTCGGAGGTCTCGCTCGGCGAGTGCGCCGCGCTTGCGATGTGGATGACCTGGAAGTGCGCGCTCCTGCGTCTCCCGTACGGCGGCGCGAAGGGTGGCGTCCGCTGCAGCCCGCGTGAGCTCTCGCAGAACGAGCTCCAGAAGATCACGCGCCGTTTCACCTCCGAGCTGCTCCCGATCATCGGCCCGCAGAAGGACATCCCGGCTCCGGACATGGCCACGAACGAGCAGACGATGGCCTGGATGATGGACACCTACTCGATGGAGATCGGGTACGCCGTGCCGGAGATCGTCACCGGCAAGCCGATCTCGCTCGGCGGCTCGCTCTTCAGGCACGAGGCAACGGGCGCCGGTGTCGTGATGGTGATCGAGCGCGCGTGCGCGAGGCTCGGCTGGGACCTGGCCGAGCAGCGCTGCGTCGTTCAGGGCTTCGGCAACGTTGGCGGGATCGCCGCGTCCGAGCTGCAGGACCACGGCGCGAAGGTGATCGCGGTCTCCGACGTCGCCGGCGGTGTCCACGACGAGCGCGGGCTCGACGTCGAGGCGCTGCGGCGCTTCGCCGAGGAGCACGGCTCGCTCGAGGACTGGCGAGAGGGCGAGCGGATCACGAACGAGGAACTGCTCGAGCTTCCCTGCGACGTGCTCGTCCTCGCCGCGCGCGAGGATCAGGTTAGCGGCGAGAACGCCCACCGGATCCAGGCACGGATGATCGCCGAGGGCGCGAACGGGCCGACCTCGCTCGAGGCGGACGCGATCCTCGCCGAGCGCGGCATCCTGATCCTGCCGGACGTGCTCACCAACGCGGGCGGCGTCACCGTCTCCTACTTCGAGTGGGTGCAGGACCTCGGCAGGCTCTTCTGGGACCGCAGGGAGATTCGAGCGAAGCTGGCCGAGCAGCTCGGCGACGCCTTCGGGCGCGTCTGGGCGCTGGCCGAGGAGCGCGGGCTCTCGCTGCGTAGTGCGGCGCTCGTTGCCGGGATCCGCGAGGTCGCGGGCGCGCTGACGGCGCGAGGCATCTATCCATGACCGACCGCGTCCGGGACGCGATGATTCCCGATCCGCAGACGCTCGAGGCGAGGGCCTCGGCGCAGGAGGCGGGGCAGCACCTCGTCTCCCCAGACGTGCGCGCAGTCTACGTCTGCGAGGACGGACGCTTCGTCGGCGTGGTCACGCGCAAGACGCTGGTGCGCGAGGTCGTCGCGGCCGGGCGGAATCCCGGCGAGACGGCGATCGGGCAGATTGCCGAGCCGGCGCACTGGACGATCGATCCGGACGTGCCGCTCGACGAGGCCTTCCGCTTCCTCGAGGAGCACGACGCCGAGCGCGTGCCCGTGCTCAAGGAGGGCCGCCTGGTCGGCGTGCTCTCGCGCAGCGCCCTGCAGCGGCGCCTCGCCGAGGACGAGCCACCGCACGAGCTGGACGTCCTAGAGCTCTAAGCGCTTGGCCTGAGCCTCGGCCATCGCCTCGAAGTTCTCCCAGAGTGCCGGCGTGGACTCGCGCATCGCTACGAGGATCGGCGCCAGGCGCTTCCACACGCCCGCGACGTAGAGCCAGTCGAACAGCAGTTCCTCGTTGAGCAGGCCGTGCTTCCAGAGCGTCCCGATCGTCTCGTACCATGCGGCGACTCCGCCCACGTAGTCCCACTCATCGGTCCCGGGCGGGTACTTCTCGAAGAATTCCTTCGCGTCGGAGACGAAGCTCTCGCCCCAGATGAACCCGCGCGCCTTCGGGTCGGCCATCTGCGTGCCGAGCTGCGCGAGTTGCACGACGAGCTGCGCATCTTCCTTGGTGGCGGCCATGCTCGCTCCCTTCAGCAGCAGGGGTAGGCGCCGGGCGGGGCGTCTCCCTCTTCCGCCGGCGGCAGCGCGGCGGCCTCGAGCGCTGCGCCGTGGAGGATGTCACGCTCGCTGGCCTCGAGTCCATCGAGCCCGTACCGGTTGAGCACCTCGCGGACGATGATCGCGCCGGCGACGATCACGGGCGCCCGCTCGGGCTCCAGGCCCGGGAGGTCGCGGCGCTGTGCGAGTGGGAGGGAGGCGAGGCGCTCGAGCTGGGCCTCGACAGCCTCGCGGGAGATTCGGTGGCCGTGGATCCTCTCGGGGTCGTACTCGCCGAGCTCGAGCGCGGCGAGGGTCGTGACCGTGCCTGCTACGCCTACAGCCTGCGTCGGCTGGAGGTCGGGGAGGGCGTCACGGACGGCGTCGGCTGCCGCCTCGACCTCCTCGCGCGTGGGCGGATCGGAGTGGAGGAAGCGTTCGGTCAGGCGGACGCAGCCCAGATCGAGGCTTACGCGGGAGCGGTCGATTATCAGCTCGGTCGAGCCGCCGCCGACGTCGAGGACGAGCGTGCCCGGTTCGAGCTCCCGCCCGCCGGCGACGCCGCGGCGCGTGAGCTCCCCCTCTTCCTCACCGGAGAGCAGGCGGGTCGTGAAGCCGTAGCTCCGCTCGATCTCGCCGAGAAAGGCCTCGCCGTTCTCGGCGTCGCGGATCGCGCTCGTGCCGATGGCGAGCGTCCGCTCGGCGCCCAGCTCCTCGAGCTCGCGGCGGTAGTCGGCCAGCACGTTGCGGACGCGCGCGATCGGGAGCGGCAGGAGCTTGCGCCGCTCGTCCACGCCTTCGCCGAGCCTCGTGATCGCCGTGCGGCGTGCCACCTCCTCGGCGCGTCCGTCGTCGACGTCCGCCACCAGCAAGCGGGTCGAGTTGGTACCGAGATCGACGACGCCGACGCGCATCTCGGGCTCGATCCTAGCCACGCTGAGTGTCCGCCCCCCGCCTCCTTGCCCGCGTCGGAGCGTATCCTGGCAGATGTTCCGCTCGCGCATATTCTCATGGAGACCAACAGGAACAGACTGACGACCACCGAGTACGGCGTGCTCGGCCTGCTTGCCTACGGCGAGAGCTCGGGTTACGACCTCGCGCGCGCCGCGGCGCGCAGCATCGGCTACATGTGGGCGCCCTCGCGGAGCCAGATCTACAAGGTGCTGCCGAGGCTGGTGGCTGCCGGCTGCGCGGACAGCCGCGAGGTCGAGCAGAGCGGCAGGCCCGACAAGGCGATCTACCGGATCACGCCGGCCGGGCTGGCCGCGCTACGCCTCTGGGTCGAGACGGTCGAGGAGACGTCGCCCGGCGTCTTCGTGATGAAGCTCTTCTTCGCGTGGACAGCGTCCCCGGAAGCCGCTCACGAGCAGCTCGCCCTTTACCGAAGCCAGGCCGAGCGGCATCTCGCCGAGTTCGAGGAGATGGAACGCACGCTTTCCAGCCGAGACGATCCGGTGCATTCCCGCGTTGCACTGCGTCACGGGATCCTGCGAGCCCGGGCCACGCTCGAGTGGGCGAAGCAGGCCGCGGCGCTACTCGAAAGCGGGGCCGAGGGCTGGAGCCCCCAGCGTCTCAGCGGCTCGCGACGAAGCTCTCGATGAGCCGCCGCGCCGAGCGGCTCGCGCCCACGAGTTGCGTACCGTGCTCCCCGCGGAGGAGGATCTCGAGCGTCTTGTCGTCCGAGGCCGTTGCGTCGTAGAGTCGCTGCGCATCGTCGGCGAAACCGACGT
>JBBRZN010000004.1:0-112165 GCA_038236705.1 Gaiellales bacterium | reverse complement strand
TTGCCCACGTCGGCCGCGGCAGCGTCGTAGATCGTCACGCGGAGGTCACCAACCAGTGCCAAGACCGCAACCAAGTAACAGACTGTTACTTGGCGTGGGAAGGCCTGAGCTACCCGGGCGACGGCGAAGGCGGCCAGGGCGGCCAGAGCCAGGCAGGCGACGGGCAGCTGGCGCTCCGGCACGCGCGGGTAGCGCAGCAGCGGGAAGTGGTGCCAGAGGAATGAGTAGAGCGGCAGGTTCGTCCCGAAGGCGAGCAGGATCGGGACGAGCGCGCCGAGCAAGAGCGCGAGCGCCAGCCCAGGCCGTCGCGCCCGAAGGAGCAGCACCAGGCCGGCGAGGGCGAGGAATGGAGTGAGCCAGCCGAGGAAGACGAAGCTCTCGAGCCCGTGGCGCGGGTGGCGTGTCACGAAGTCGAGCCCATCCGCCGAATAGTGCGAGACCTCCCGCAGCGTCCGGCCGCCCGCGCCGATCGAGCCCGAGACGGCGAAGTGGCCCACCAGGAGCCCGGTACAGACCGCGGCCAACGTCCCGAGCGCCGCGCCGCCGAGCACCCGCGCCTCGCGGCTCCTGCAGAGGGCGTAGAGCGCGAAGAACGGCACCGCGCCGACTGCGAGGTGAACGTCGGAGAACGGGATCGACGCGAGCGCCGCTCCGGCTCCCGCGAGCCACCAGAAGCTTCCTCGTCTCGAGCGCTCGAAGGCCCAGAGCGCGAGTGGTAGCAACGTCGAGATCGGCCCGCGCAGGTGGCCGGCGCTTTGCGCCACCCGGTAGGGCGCAAGCGCGAAGGCCAGTCCGCCGACGAGGGCCGCTCCGCGCGGTAACCCGAGCTCCCGCAGCCAGAGGTACACGAAGGCCCCCGCCGCGAGGTAGGTGAGCAGCAGGAACAGGTTCCAGCCCAGCACCGGCCCGAAGAGCGCGCTCAGCGGCCAGAACGGAGGCCCGAACGGCCAGCCGCCGAAGTTCGCGCGGGGCGGGCTCTCGGGCCGGAACGTGTACGGGTCACGCCAGGGCGCGCGCCCGTGCTCGAGCTGGTGACCGACGAGCCAAAGGTGGTACTCGGCCTGCAGATGGTCGCCCGCGGCCGCCTCCCCGGGGACCGCGGTTCCCCTGGCGAGGAAGTGCGAGCCCGCGCGCTGGAGCGCGGGCCAGGTGGCGACGACCCCTGCGCCCAGGTACAGCGCGCAGACGAGCGCTACAAGGCCCGGGCGGCTGAGAGCAGCTCGTCGAAGTCCGGCACCTCGGCCGTCTCGTAGCGCCATGCGCCGCGGACCGTACCGCTCGTGTCGACGAGGAAGGCCGTGCGTTCGGCCACGTCCTCGAAGCCACGGAACTCATGCGCCACGCCGAAACCGCGCACGGCGTCCGCGTTCCAGTCGGAGAGCAGCGGGAAGTTCAGGTCGAGCGCCTGCATCCAGGCGACGTGCGTCCAGGGCGAGTCGCGCGAGATGCCGAGCGGCTGGACGCCTGCCTGCTCGAACTCCGGGCTCCTGTCACGCAGGAGCTCCATCTCGTTCGTTCAGGTGGCGGACCAGTCGAAGAGGTAGAAGACGAGTAAGAGCGACTTCTCGTCCGCGAGCTCGCGCAGCGAGACCTGCTCCTGCGGGCCCATCCAGAGCCGCACGTCCGGGATCCGATCGCCGACGGCCAGCACGGAGCGAGCTTACGGGAGCAGGGCGAGGGCGACGTCACGTGCCGCGGGCGCGACCGTGGTCGTCTTGAGGCGACGCCATGGAGGAGCCGCGGTGCGCTCCGCCAAGGTCCCACGCAGCAACGAGGCCGTCGCCACGAGGCCTGCGCGTCTGGAGGCGTTGAAGGAGCCGTGGGGAACGCTCAGTGTCCGGACCAGCCGCACGTCGACGAGCGTCACCGCTGCGCCGCGGCTGCTCACGACGACGGCCGTGCGGGGGCCGGCTTCGACGTTCTGCGGGTCGGCCGGCATCGGCAACCGGCGCAAGATCTTCCCGGACGGCAGCCCGACGGCGATCAGCTGGTTCTGCGTCTCCGCGGTCACGAGCGCGACTGGTTGTCCACCCTGCCTCGCGCCGTGAGCCGCCGGGACGGCCAGCAGAACGAGCAGCAGCAGCATGCGCCTCACGATGCGCAACACCAGTCTGCGACGCGCGGCAGGCCGCCGAACTGGGTCGAGATGCGTGAGACCCCGATGATCTTGCGGCGGCCCTCGCGGACGAAGATCCACTGGTTCGCGGTCGGCCACGTCACGAGGGCCCACCGTCCGTTGGGCGACCAGGCGAGTTGGCGAAACGCGCCCGTCACGTTGAATAGCTTCCGGCCCGTGTGCAGGAAGAAGACGTCGCTCGAGCCGCTGATCCCGGCCGGTGGGATGCGAACGACCGCAACACGCTCCGTCCCGGGCTGGAACGCAGCGTCGATGTCGAGCGTCGCGTCGGACGGATCGTCCTGGGATACGACGCGGCCGCGCGGGTCGTACACGCGCGTGGCGTGCGGCGTGAACACGAGCAGCAGCCGCCCATTGTCCGACCATTCCAGCTTGCGGATCGCCTCGCCGGTCGTCAGCCGAAGGAGGGTCGTGCCGCTGTCGAGGCTCACGACGGCGACCGTACGCGGCCTGGGGGCATAGGCGAGAACGCGGCCGGCTCCGGGCCGCCAGGACGGCGGAACGAGCGCGGCCGGCGCCAGGGCGCGGTCGCCGGTGCCATCACCGGCCACCACGCGCACGTGGCCCTGGGAGACGTAGGCGATCCGCGTGTCGGTGCGCGTTCCCGCCCAGGCCGGGAAGCGCGGACTCGGCCGGGCGAGCGTCCAGTGCACGTTCCCCTTCGGGTCGAGCGCGACGAGCTCGTTCGCCCGCGTCGAGGCGATGAACAGCCCGTGCGGCGAGAAGACGGCATCGCGGAAGTGACCCAGCAGCCGCTTCGAGCCGTCGGCTCGCACCACCCAGGCGCCGCTCCGGCTCGTCACGAGCAGTTGGCCGGGCGCCGGCAGCGAGAACAGCGCCGGCTGGGCGCGTTCGACCCCAACCGCCTTCCGCAGCGAGTGCACAACCGAGCGACCGGGCGGGCTCAGTGCCGCCGCGGCGACCGCTGCGACCAGCGCCCCGGCAGCGAGCGGCCGGGCGTGCCGGCGTGGCCAGGCGACCGGCTCGCGCGATTCGTAGGCGGCGCGAACGACCGCCCAGGTGCGCTCGCCGGCCTCGTGCTCGTTCGGAGCCCGGTAGCTCACCGGAGCCGTTCCTTCAGCGAATCGAGCCCGCGGCGGAGTCGCGAGTTGACGGTGCCGCGGGGGAGCTCCAGCAGCTCCGCGATCTCGCCGGGCGTGTAGTCGAGCAGGTAGCGCAGCACGATCACCGCCCGGTGCTCCGGGGAGAGCCCGTCCAGCTCGCGCAGCAGCTCCTCGTCGTGCTCCGGCCGCTCCGGCGCGGGCGTGTCCACCTGCTCGGCCTCCGGCCGCAGCGCCCGGGCGCGCGCCCAGTCGATCGCGCGGTTGACGACGATCCGGTGCAGCCAGGGCCCGAACGGCCGCCGCCGGTCGAACCGGTCGAGCGCGCGCACGGCGGCGAGGAAGGCCTCCTGGGCGATGTCCTCGGCCGCAGCAGCGTCGCGGACGACCAGGTACGCGGCGCGATACGCCGGAGCCCAATGCGCGCGGAAGAGCGCCTCGAAGTCCGAGGCAGATCCGGCCTGGGCCCGCCGCACCCAGGCCCGCTCGTCGCGGCCGGAGCCCACCATCTCGTGCCGACTATACGAGCGCGCTTGTGCAGGAGGTCCATCGCCGCAAATACGGACGGACCCCTTCCCGAGGTCCCGGCGTATTAGCGATGTCGGCCAAAGGAGGAGCGATGAGACGGACCCTGGCACTCGCGACGTTGCTGGCAGCGACGTGGGCGGCGGTTGCCGCTGCAGATGGAGGCGGGCCTTCCCCCGGGGAGAGCTTCGGGTGGGACGGCGTCGTTGGCCCGAAGCGGGTAGTCCGCTACGTGACGGTTCCGGCTCGGCAAGGCGTCCTCGTGGAGGCGATCGCGATGCGTGGCGGCCGAGTTCTGCGCTGGCGCTTCCTCACCGGCTCCTTCGGCGTGCCGATGGTCGCGTACGACGGCTCGGCCGGCGGCCTCAGCCGTGACGGGCGGCGCCTCGTGCTGGTCTCGCACCAGTCGGCCGCGGTGACGCGGTTCCTGGTGCTCGACCCGGAGACCTTGAAGCGGCGCACGGCACTGCGCCTTCCGGGGCAGTGGGCGTTCGACGCGCTGTCTCCCGGCGGGTCGCTCATGTACCTGATCCAGTACCTGGGCGTTCCCGACGCCTCCGGCAACCAGCGCTACGCGGTGCGCGTGCTCAACGTGAACACTCACCGCCTCTACCCGGGCGCGCTCGTGGACGTGCGCGAGCCGGATGAGAAGATGACCGGTACCGCGCAGACGCGCGCCGAGAGCCGCGACGGCGCGTGGGCCTACACGCTCTACTCGCGGCCCGGCAGGAAGGCATTCGTGCACGCGCTCGACACGGTCCACCGCAGGGCGTTCTGCGTCGATCTCCCGTGGCGCAACCCGGCCGACTGGATCTCTCTGACGAGGCTGCGCGTCCACGGCGGCGAGGTCGTCGTGCTCCGGAGAGGCAAGCCGGTCGCTCGGATCGACCGCAAGACGTTCGAGGTCAGGCGGTAACGGCCGCGTGCTCGGTCGCGTCCGCGAGCTCGCGGACGACCTCGACGAGGTCGCGGTTCGCGTTCCAGACGCGCCGCTGCCGGTCCGAGCCGTTGCCCTTCGCGAGGATCTCGCGGATGCCTTCGAGCTCGCGGTCGGAGCCGAGCTCGCGCGCGTGCGGCTCGATCTCCTTCAGCGTGCGCCGGATCAACTGGGCCACCGGGACGCGGTTGCGCCGGCCGGTGGCGAGGTCCATCACCGGCGCCTCAAGGCCGTAGCGGGCGGCGAGCCACTTGTTCTCGGTGGTCAGGATGCGGTGGTACGAGGGGATCTCGGCACCAACCGCGTAGTTCTCGCTGTAGAGCTTGACGAGCGCCTGGCAGAACGCCGCGAGCGCGACCGCGTCCTCGACCCGGGTGACCGCGTCGCAGATGCGGATCTCGACCGTGCCGAAGCGCGGGTGCAGCCGGATGTCCCACCAGATGTGCGTGTAGTCCGCGATGCAGCCGGTCTTCTCGAGCTGGCCGACGACCTCGGCGTAGTCGGCGTAATCGCGGAAGCGGGGCGGAGGGCCGGAGCGCGGGAAGGCGGCGAAGACCATCTGCCGGCTCGACGCGAGGCCCGTCTGCTCGCCGCGCCAGAAGGGCGAGTTGGCCGAGAGCGCGAGCAGCGACGAGAGGTGGGCGAGCAGCCCGTTCACGACCTTGACCGCCTTCTCGGCGTCGTCCACGGCAACGTGGATGTGCAGCCCGAAGATCAGCTCGCGCCGCGCGATGTACTGGAGCTGGTCGACCAGATGCCGGTAGCGGTCGCGGGCGGTGATCCGCTGGCGCTCGAAGAGACTGAACGGGTGCGTCCCGGCCGAGCCGACGCGCATCCCCTGCTCGGCCGCGAGGCCCGTCACGTAGCCGCGGAGCTTGCGGAGCTCGCCCTCGACCTCGGCGGGTGTGTGGCAGACCGGCGTCGCGATCTCCAGCACGGACTGCATCAGCTCCGGGGCGACCCGAGCCTCGAGCTCGTGCCCGGCGGTCGCGGCCAGCACCGTCTCGACGTGTTGGACGAGGTCGAGCGTCTCGCCGTCGAGGAGCATGTACTCCTCCTCGACCCCGAGCGTGTAGGGGTCGCCGGCGCCGAAGTTGTGGTCGAGGACGCTGCCGCCTTCGGCGAAGGTCGCGCCGGTGATCGTGGACGGGAAGATCTGCTTCGTCATCCGACCAGCGCGTCCGCTTCGATCTCGACCCGCCAGCGCGGGTCGAGCAGGCTGCTGACCACGATCATCGCGCTCGCCGGCCGCACCTCCGCGAACACCTCGCCGTGGGCGCGGCCGACCTCCTTCCAGTCATCGGCACTCGTCAGGTACGCGCGGGTGCGCACGACGTGCTCGGGCCGTGCGCCGACCTCCTCGAGCGCGGACACGATGATCTCCAGGCAGCGCTTCGCCTGCGCGTAGGGATCGCTGGGCGGATCGGCCTCCCCCGGCATGATCGGCGCCGTTCCCGCGACGTGGACGTGCGGGCCCACCCGGATCGCCCTCGAGTACCCGACGGTGGCGACGTACGGGGAGTCGGCCGGAACGACCCGCCTCTCCATCCCACTAGTATCGCCCGCCGTGGACGCTCTGCGACAGGTCGAGGCGTGGCCGGCGCAGACGGTGGCGGTCGGCGTCCTACGCGGCGGCGAGGAAATCACGGCCCACGGGCCCCGCGAGCACGTGTTCCGCTGGGCCTCGGTGACGAAGCTCGCCACGGCGCTTGCGGCCCTGGTCGCGGCCGAGGAAGGGATCCTCGACCTCGACCAGCCGGCGGGGCCGCCCGGCTCGACGGTGCGGCACCTGCTGGCGCACGCTTCGGGGCTGCCGTTCGACGGCGACAAGCCGATCGCCCAGCCCGGGCAGCGGCGGATCTACTCCAACACGGGCTTCGAGGCGCTCGCCGACACCGTGAGCGCGGCCGCGGAGATGCCGTTCGGGAAGTACCTCACCGCGGCGGTCCTGCGGCCTCTCGAGACGGGCGCGGAGCTCCGGGGCTCCCCCGCGGCCGGCCTCTACGGCACGCTGGACGACCTGCTGCGGCTCGGGGCCGAGCTCCAGCGCCCCCGGCTCGTCGCGCCCGAGACGCTGGCCGAGGCGACCTCGGTGCAGTTCCCCGGCCTCGTGGGCGTGCTCCCCGACGTGGGCCGGATGGACCCGAACGACTGGGGGCTCGGCTTCGAGCTGCGCGACTCGAAGGAGCCGCACTGGACCGGTTCGCGCAACTCGGCCCGCACCTTCGGCCACTTCGGCGGCAGCGGCACCTTCCTCTGGGTCGACCCGGAGGCCGACCTCGCGCTCGCCTGCCTGACCGACCTCGACTTCGGCCTCTGGGCGCTCGAGGCGTGGCCCCGCCTCTCGGATGCAGTGCTAGCGGAGAATCCCGGTGTGGCCTAGCGAGTAGCGGCCCGGCTGCGGCCAGGCGGACAGACCATGCGGGCTGGCTCCCACCGGGATCTTCGCGATCAGCCTGCCGGTGCGGGTGTCGATCGCGTAGACGACGCCGTTCCAGCGCCCGGAGACCCAGAGCACCTTGCCGTTCGCCGAGACGTTGCCCATGTCGGGGCTCCCGCCGCCCGGGATCCGCCACTTCTTGATCACCTTCCGCGTCGCAAAGCTGATTACCGAGATCGATCCCTCGGCGCGGTTGGTGGCGTAGAGGACACGTGCGTTGCGGCTCGGGTAGAGCCCGTGCGTGCCGGCGCCGGTGGGAATGAAGCCCAGCACGCGGAAAGGGGCGCCCGAGACCTTCCAGACCCCGCCGCGTCCCATGTCGGCCACGTAGAAGACCTTCCCGTCCGGCGAGAGCTTGACGTCCTGCGGGATCGCGCCCGATGGCATCGAGAGCACGCCGGCCACCTGTTCGCGCTGGACGTCGACCTTCAGCAGCTCGCCGGAGAACTCGCAGGTGGCGATCAGGTAGCGGCCGTCGGCGGAGAAGTCCATGTGGTCGACGCCGCGGCACGGCACGTGCAGCGAACGGTGCAGGCGGAAGGTGTGCGGGAAGCGGAAATCGAGGCGAGCGAGGCGCTCGGCGACGACGATCGCATAGCGGCCATCGAGCGTGAAGTACATGTTGTACGGGTCGTCGACCGGGATCGGCCGGCCGGGCAGCCCGTTGCGCGCGTTGATCGGGGTGACGCTGTTGCCGAGGTCGCTGAGCACGTAGAGCGTCCTCAGGTCGTACGAGGGGGTGACGTGCTGAGGGAGCGCCCCGACGGCGAAGTGCCGGATGACCTTGAACGTTCTCGGGTCGATCTCGTCCACGGTGTCGTTCTGACTGTTCGGGACGTAGATCAACGGCCGGTCGCCGCGGACGGCCGGGCTCAGGGCGCCCGCGGCATCGGCTGCGTAGACGTTCGTGGCCGAGAGCGACCTCGGCGCTTCGGCGACCGGATGGGAACGCCCGGCCGGAACGAGCTCGCCGATCGTCGACGACGTGCCGGGGGGCCCGCGTCCGCCGGCAAGCAGAATCCCGCCGCGCACGCTCACGGCGGCAAGGTCCGACAGCGGAGTGGCCAGCACGCCGGCGCCGCGCAACCGGCCGCTCGAGGGGTCGATCGCCGAGATGCGCCGTGTCGCCGACCCCGGGACGGAGCCGCGGCCGCCGATCACGTACGCGATGCCGTGAAACGTCGCCGCGGCGGCGTGCGTAGTCGGCGCCGGGAGGCGCCCGATCGCGCGAACGCGTCGCCGTGCCGGATCGAACGACAGCACCGTCCGGCTCGCGGTTCCTTTCGGAGTCGAGCCTCCGGCGATCACGAGCTTGCCGCCGGCAGCCGCCACGGCCGCGTAGCGGAGAGCGACAGGCAGGCGGGCTACTACGCGCGGTTGCCCACCGGGCCGCCAGGCGAGGATCGTGTTCAACCAGCGCGTGCCGGTAAACCCGCCGACGACGTAGGCGGTTCCGGCGATTACCGCGGCTGAGAGGTCGGAGGCGGGTTGCGGCAGCCGGTCGACCACGCTCGTGCTGCCGGCAGGCCCGACCTTGACGATCTCGTCGAGCTGGCTCGGGCCGTTGCCCCCGCCGAACACGTAGGTCGCGCCGCCCAGAGTCACGGCGGCGGCATCGTGGCGGACCCCGGGAAGAGATCCTCGGAGCGTGTCGCCCCGCGCGGTGACGAAGCGGATGTCGGCGACCGAGGTATCCGCCGCGTTGAGCCCGCCGAGCAAGAGCGCGCCGGAGCCCGTCGGAGCAGCGGCGGTGTCCTGCAGCGGCTGGGCGAGCGCCCCGACCGACCGCTCGACCAGGCGCGCCGGGCGCGCCTGCGTCCGGGCGGCGTGGCCGGCATCCTGCCGCGGCGGCGCGCTCACAGCCGCCGGCTTCGGCGACGAAGAGCAGCCGGCTCCTGCTAGGAGGACGAGCGCGGCGCCCCCGAGGGCGGGGAGACGTCTCGGCCCGCTCAGCCGTCCTCCGCGAAGAGCGGGCGCAGGAGCTCGTCGAAGGTGGCGCGGTCGCAGCTCGCCACGACCGCTGCGGTGAGCGCGCGCACCGAGGCCGTGCGCGGCACGTTCATCGCGAGGCCGACCTCGCCGAAATAGCTCCCGGGCTGCAGGACCCGCCGCGGCCCAAGGTCTTCCTGGCTGACGGTGAAGAGGCCCGAGAGGATGACGTAGAAGCGCTCGGCGTCGTCTCCCTCGCGCACGACCTGGCGCCCGGGCGGCACCTCCTCGCGCTCCATCCGCTGGGCGATCTTCGTCAGCTTCTCGCCCGGAAGGCCCGACAGCAGCCCGACGCGCGAGAGCTCGTGCACGGTGGCTGGGACGAAGCGCGGGCTCATGGGCCTATTGTTGCGGGCGTGGGCGAGCTCGCGGGGTGGAAGTTCTGTCCGCGCTGCCGGAGCGAGCTCCGCGGCGACGAGCAGCGCGTCGAGTGCCGCGAGTGCGGGTTCATCTCCTACGCGACCTCGAAGCCGACCGCCGGAGCACTCTGCGAGGACGACCAGGGCCGCGTGCTCCTCGTCCGGCGCGCGCACGAGCCGTTCAAGGGGCGATGGGACATCCCCGGCGGCTTCCTCGAGGAAGGCGAGAACCCACTCGACGGGATCCGCCGCGAGCTGCGCGAGGAGACGGGCCTCGAGGTCGAGCCGGTCGAGTCCTTGGGCGTCTGGATGGACCGCTACGGCGGCGACTCGACCGCGGAGGCGACGCTGAACCTCTACTGGACTGCGCGCGTCCTCGGTGGCGAGCCCCAGGCAGCGGACGACGTCTCCGAGCTGCAGTGGTTCGAAGCGGACGAGCTCCCGCAGCCGGACGAGCTCGCGTTCGAGAACGTGCCGCTCGTGCTCTCAGCCTGGCGCGCGCGGCACGAGCGCGCGTAGTGCCCGCGGCTCGATGGAGAGCTCGAGCGGCGTCTCCAGCTCCATCGGCTCGCCGTCCACCGCGACTTGGAGCCTCCCGGCCTGTGCGTCGATCGTGAAGCGCTCGCCGCTGCGCTCGTCCCAGGCGTTCGGCAGCCAGCCCTTCGCCGTGTAAAGGTGGAGCCGGCCCTCGTCGAGTCGTTCGCGCTCGCCGATCGAGAACAGGCTCAGCTGGTAGGAGTTGTTGGCGACGAGCACGATCCGCGCCTTGACCGGCTCGCCGTCGATTGTGGCCCAGATCCCCGGCCGCCTTCGCAGGCTGAGCCAGAGCGCATGCAGACCCGCGAGGGCCTGCCGGCGGCGGCGGTGATGCTCGCGCCGGTGGACGAGCGAGGCGTAGAGGCCGAGCGAGACGTTGTTCAGGAAGCGCCGCTCGCCCGCGCGGCCGACATCCACGCGCCGCTCCTCGCCCTCGAAGCTCGCGAGCGCGGCGAGCGGATCGTCGCGGTCTAGACCGAGGTCGCGGGCGAAATGGTTGCGCGTGCCGTAGGGCACGACGACGAACGGAAGGTCGCGCTCGACGGCGACCGCGGCGACGCTTGCCACGGTCCCGTCGCCGCCGGCGCCACCGAGAACATCCACCTCGGCGTGCCGGGCGAGCTGGGCGACGTCCTCGCCCTCCTCGAGCACGTGCGCGTCGATGCCGCGCGCCTGGGCCTCGTCCCGTAGCTCTTCGGTCGTCGGGCTACCGGTTCCCGCGCGCGGATTGATCAGGAGTAGACCCCGCACCGGAAGCAGGCTATAGGCCGAGCGGATCCGCAAGTTAGGCCGTTCGGCTCATGCGGCCGTCCGGTCTCGTCCCGATCATTTGGTCATGGAAGAGCACGGCCTGCACCGCATCGAGGACGAACTCGGCGAGAGCTGGCTCGAGCAGTGGCTCGAGCACGGTCTGGCGCTGCTCGAGGCGTACCTGGCCAAGCACGCGGCCTTCGTCGACTACCTCGAGGCGGAACCAACCACGTAACTGTTTCTCCGGCGGGCTGGTGGGGTATGCCGACCACGGTGAAGCTGAGCTACCTGATCCGCGGCCTGCCCGGCCACCCTCTTCATCCGCCTCTGACCGACGCCTCGATCGGCGCCTACACGGCCGCGACTGTGATGGCCGTCGCCAGCGTGGTCGGGGTTTCCAACCGCGCTGCCGCGCACGGCTGGTGGCTCGCGCTCGTCGTCGGCCTGATCGTCACGAGCCTCACGGCCCTGACCGGTCTCGTCGACTGGCTCTCGATCACGTGGAAGACGCCGCTATGGTGGACGGCCACCTACCACATGCTCTCGATGCTGACGGCGACCGCGTTCTTCCTGATCGCCGCTCTGCTCGGCCACGACGGCTACACGCAGGGCGCGGTCGAGACCGCCCCGTTCATCCTCACGCTCGTCGGTTTCGGCTTCCTGACCCTTGGCGGCTGGCTCGGCGGCGCAATCGTCTTCGTGCACGGCATGCGCGTGCTCGGCCTCCCGGAGGAGCCCCCGACGCGCGCGGCGTCACCTCTCCCGCACCCCGAAAAAGAGGCGGCCGAGGGAAGCTAGGCGGCCGCTTCGGCCAGGCCGAGGCGCTGCTCGATCATCGACTTCGGCATCGCTCCGACCGCGGCTGCCTGCGGCTCCCCGGCCTTGAACAGGATCAGGGTCGGGATCGACATCACCCCATAGCGCGGGGCGATCGCGGGCTCCTCGTCGATGTTCAGCTTGACGACCTTGAGGTCGTCGCGCTCGGCGGCGATCTGCTCGAGCACCGGCGCGATCGCGTGACAGGGCCCGCACCACTCGGCCCAGAAGTCGACCAGCACCGGCTGCTCGCTGCCGAGCACGTCGGTCTCGAAGGTCTGTTCGGTAACTGCGTCTGCCATGTGGTCCTTTCTACCTCGCGTCTCGGATAGTTCAAACGCCGACGCAGGAAGGCTTGTTCCCGCTCGCTAGGATCGCCGGATGTTCACGCCGCTCCCGAGTGTGCCCGATCATCCGGCCCTGGAACGTGAGGTGCTCGAGCGCTGGGAGCGCGAGCGGACCTTCGAGCGCCTGCGCGAGCAGAACGCCGGAGGCCCACGCTGGAGCTTCATCGACGGGCCGATCACCGCCAACAACCCGATGGGCGTCCACCACGCCTGGGGCCGCGCACTGAAGGACGTCTTCCAGCGGTACCACGCCCTGCGCGGCTGCGACGAGCGCTATCAGAACGGCTTCGACTGCCAGGGGCTCTGGGTCGAGGTCGGCGTGGAGAAGGAGCTCGGCCTCAACTCGAAGCGCGAGATCGAGGAGTACGGAATCGCCGAGTTCGCAGAGCGGTGCAAGGAACGGGTTGCCAAGTACGTCGGCGTGATGACCGAGCAGTCGAAGCGGCTCGGCCAGTGGATGGACTGGGGCAACGACTACCTCACGTTCTCGGACACGAACATCGAGTACATCTGGCGCTTCCTCAAGGAGTGCCACCGGCGCGGCTGGCTCTACCTGGGCCACCGCTCGACCCAGTGGTGCCCGCGCTGCGGCACCTCGCTCTCCCAGCACGAGCAGGCGGGCGAGGAGAACCACCGCGAGCTGGAGCATCCGTCGCTCTTCGTCCGCTTCCGACTCCAGGGGCGCGAGGACGAGGCGCTGGTGATCTGGACGACGACACCGTGGACGCTTCCGGCCAACGTCGCGGCGGCGGTCAAGCCCGACGCCGAATACGTACTCGACGCCAAGGGAGAGTGGCGCGCGCGCGAGCTCGCCGGGGATGTGGAGCCGGTGAAGATCGTTCGAGGCGAGGAGCTCGTGGGGCTCGAGTACGAGGGACCGTTCGACGAGCTCCCGGCCCAGAAGGACGTCGTGCACCGCGTGATCCCATGGGACGAGGTCGCGCTCGACGAGGGCACTGGGATCGTTCACATCGCGCCGGGGGCGGGCGCCGAGGACTTCGAGCTCTCGCGCGTCCACGACCTGCCGGTGCTGGCGCCGATCGACGAGTCGGGCCGGTTCCTCCTCGGCTACGGGGTCTTCGAGGGGCTGAGCACCGACGAGGCCGCCGAGCTGATCGCCGAGGCGCTGCGCGAGAAGGGCCTGCTGGTCGAGGCCGGGACGATCGTGCACCGCTATCCGATCTGCTGGCGCTGTAAGACGCCGCTGGTCTTCCGCGTCGTGGACGACTGGTTCATCGGCTGCGACGAGATCCGGCAGCCCCTGCTCGACGCCAATCAGGAGGTCGAGTGGACGCCGCCGCAGTACGCCAAGCGGATGGACGACTGGCTGCGCAACATGGAGGACTGGAACATCTCGCGCAAGCGCTACTTCGGCCTGCCGCTGCCGCTGTACCCCTGCGAGTGCGGCCAGCTGAACGTGATCGGCTCGAGGGCCGAGCTCGAGGAGCGCGCCACCGGCGGGCTCGAGCAGCTGCAGGAGCTCCACCGCCCCTGGATCGACGCGGTGCCGATCCGCTGCGAGGCCTGCGACCAGGAGGTGCGCCGCATCCCGGAGGTGGGCGACGCCTGGCTCGATGCCGGCATCGTCCCGCTTTCGACGCTGGGTTGGCAGAACCCGGAGTTCGTCCGCCACGGCTACGCGACGGGCGCCGCCGCCGGCCTCACCGGGGCAGACCTGCCCGACCACGCGTACTGGGAGAAGTGGTTTCCGGCCAGCTGGATCTCGGAGAGTCGCGAGCAGATCCGACTCTGGTTCTACTCGATCAGCTTCATGTCGGTGACGATGGTGGGCCGGCTGCCCTACCGTTCAGTGCTGACCTACGAGCGAGTGAACGCGGAGGACGGGCGGCCGATGCACAAGTCGGCCGGGAACATGATCGAGGCCAACGAGGCGTTCGACCGCATGGGCGCCGACGTGATGCGCTGGCTCTACTGCTCGACGCCGCCGCAGCAGAACGTCAACTTCGGCTACGGCCTCGCCGGCGAGGTGCAGCGCCGGCTGCTGACGCTGTGGAACTCGGTCGGTTTCCTCGTCACCTACGGGAACATCGCGGGCTGGCGGCCGCAGTGGGGGGTCGAGCCGTCGTCGCAGCAGCCGCTCGATCGCTGGCTCGTCGCGCGCACCGGCCGGCTCGTGCGCGAGCTGGAAGAGAGCTACGCGCGCTACTGGACGCCGGCGCTGACGGCTGCTTTCGAGAGCTTCGTGGACGACCTCTCGAACTGGTACATCCGTCGCTCGCGGCGCCGCTTCTGGACCGAGGACGCCGAGGCGCTCCAGGCGCTCTGGTGGTCGCTCGTGCAGGGGCTGCGCACGATCGCGCCGCTGATGCCGTTCCTCACCGAGCACCTCTGGCAGAACCTGGTCGTCGGAGCCTGTGAGGGCGCACCCGACTCCGTGCACCTCGCGGGTTGGCCGGAAGGGCCCGAGCCGGACGAGGCGCTGCTGGCCGAGGTGGCCGACGTGAGGCGGGTCGTGGAGCTCGGCCGCCAGGCACGCTCACAGGCGGGGATCAAGCACCGCCAGCCGCTGCGGCGGCTCGTCGTCCAGGGCGCCGGAGGGGCCCGGGGGCACGCGGACGAGATCGCCGACGAGCTCAGCGTGAAGGAGGTCGAGTTCGGTCCGGTCGAGGCGACGGAGCTGCGAGTGAAGCCGAACCTGCCCGTGCTCGGGCCGAAGCTCGGCAAGGAGCTCGCGGCGGTTCGCGCGGCTCTCGAGGCCGGCGAGTTCGAGGAGCTCGGCGAAGGGCGGCTGCGGGTGGACGGCCACGAGCTCTCGCCGGAAGAGGTGCTGATCGAGCGGCGCGGCAAGGAAGGCTGGGCCGTCGTAGGCGAGGACGGCCTGACCGTCGCTCTCGAGCTCGCCCTCGATCCGGAGCTCGAGCTCGAAGGCCGCGTGCGCGACCTGATCCACCGGCTCAACACGATGCGCAAGGAGGCCGGCCTGGAGCTGACCGACCGCATCGTCGTCACGCTTCCGGCGAGCGAGTCCGAGCTGCTCAGCCACGAGGACTGGATCAAGGAAGAGACCCTGGCTTTGCGCATCGAGACCGACGCGGGAAACAGCCCGACGATCGCGAAGGCTTCGTGACGGAGCCCGCGATCCAGGCCGAGCAGCTCGTGCGCGAGTTCAAGAAGGGGCCGCGCGCGGTGGACGGGATCGACCTTACGGTGGCGCCGGGTGAGATCTACGGCTTCCTCGGGCCCAACGGCGCCGGCAAGTCCACGACCGCGCACATGCTGACGACCCTCTTGCCGCCGACCTCGGGCACCGCCCGAGTTGCCGGCCTCGACGTCGTGCACGACGGGCCCAAGGTCAGGGCGCGCATCGGCGCCGCCCTTCAGGAGGCCGCGCTCGACCCACTCCTGACCGGCCGCGAGCACGTGCGGCTCCAGGCCTCGCTGCAGGGGCTGCCGCGAGCGGACCGAACCCGGCGCGCAGACGAGCTGCTCGGCCGGGTCGGCCTGACGGAGGCCGCCGACCGGAAGGTGCGCGGCTACTCGGGCGGGATGAAGCGCAGGCTCGACCTCGCGCTCGCGCTCGTGCACGGCCCGCGGATCCTCTTCCTGGACGAGCCGACGACGGGCCTCGACGTGCAGAGCCGGACGGCGCTCTGGGCCGAGGTCAGCCGGCTGGCCAAGGACGAGGGCGTGACTGTCTTCCTGACGACGCAGTACCTGGAGGAAGCTGACGTGCTCGCCGACCGCGTCGGGATCATCGACCACGGGCACATCGTCGCCGAGGGAACGCCGGGCGCCCTCAAGGCGGAGGTCGGCCGCCCGACGATCGAGGCGATTCCCGCCGACCCCGCCGAGCTGAGCCGCGCCTCCGACGTGCTCGCACGGTTCGGCGAGCTCGTCCCCTGCGCGGACAACGGCGTCGCGGTGCGCCTGAAGGGCGGGGAGTCCGATCTGGCGGACATCGTCCGCGCGCTCGACGCTGAGGGTCTGAAGGTCGAGCACCTGCAGCTCCACCAGCCGTCCCTGGACGACGTGTTCCTCGCGAAGACCGGGCGCTCGCTGGAAGGCGCCGGCGACGAGGAAGAGGAGGAGGAGCCGACCTCGCAGCTCGCGATGGACGCGACGTGACCGGCTTCGTCGACCAGGTCTACGTGCTCGGCCGGCGCTCGGTGGTGCGCACGCTGCGGCAGCCCGCGAACGTCGCCGCGCCGCTGCTCTTCCCGATGCTCCTGCTCGCGGTCAATTCGGGCGGGCTCAAGGCAGAGACGAACCTGCCCGGCTTCCCGACCGACTCCTTCGTGGCCTTCGCGCTCGCGGTGCCGTTCATCCAGGGCGCTCTCTTCGCCACCATGAACGCCGGCACCGACCTCGCTCGCGACATCCAGACGGGCTTCCTGAACCGGCTCTCGCTGACGCCGATGCGCGGGATCGCGGTGCTGGCGGGGCAGCTCGGCGGCGCCGTCGCCCTCGGCCTGGTCCAGGCGACGGTGTATCTCGGCGTTGGCCTGGCCGTCGGCGTCCGGCCGGCGTCCGGTGTGCTCGGGGTGCTGGTGCTGTTTGCATTCGCGATCTTCGTGACGCTGGCCTTCGGCGCCCTGGGAACCTTCGCCGCGCTGCGAACCGGCTCGGGCGAGGCCGTGCAGAGCCTCTTTCCCGCGTTCTTCGTCTTCCTGTTCATCTCGTCGATGAACATCCCGCGCAACCTGATCGAGCAGACCTGGTTCCGCGACCTCGCGACCGCGAATCCAGTCTCGTACCTGCTCGAGTGCGTCCGGAGCCTGATCATCACGGGCTGGGACGGGCAGGCCCTGGCGCTCGGATTCGGGATCACGGGGGCGATCACGATCGTCGCGCTCTCGCTCTCGACGTGGGCGCTGCGCGTGAGGATGGCGCGCTCGTGAGAACCCTGGCAGTCGCCCGAGGCGTGGCGTGGCGGACCCTGCACAACGTCTTCAGGAACCCGTCTCTGCTCCTGCCCTCGCTCGTCTTCCCGCTCTTCTTCTTCACCGCCTTCGCGGGCGGGCTCTCGCGGGTCGGCGACATTCCAGGGTTCGACTACCCGTCGGGCTACACGGCCTTCCAGTTCGTGTTCGTCCTGCTGCAGTCGGCCGCGTTCGGCGGCGTCTTCACCGGATTCGGGATCGCCCGCGACTTCGAGAGTGGCTTCGCCCGGCGGCTGCTGCTCGCCGCGCCGAACCGGATCGGGATCGTGCTCGGCTATGCCTGGGCGGCGCTCGTCCGCTGGCTCGTCACCGCCGCCTTCCTGACCCTGGTCGCGCTCGCCGCCGGGATGAACGTCGGCGGCAGCGGGGTCGACCTCGTCGGGCTCTACACCCTGGCGGTGATCCTCAACCTCGCGGCCGTACTCTGGGCCGCCGGGGTGGCGATGCGGCTGCGGACGATGCAGGCCGGTCCGATCATGCAGTTCCCCGTCTTTCTCGTCCTCTTCTTCGCCCCCGTCTACGTGCCGCTGTCGCTGCTGCAGGGCTGGATCCACACCGTCGCCACGCTCAACCCGGTGACGCGGGTGCTGGAGGCGGGGCGCGGCTTCCTCGCAGGCAGCCCGACCGAGGTCGTCGCCGCGTTCGGCGCGGCTCTTGCACTTTCGGCGGGGTTCTCGCTCTGGGCCCTCCGCGGTCTTCGAAAAGCCGAGGCGGCTGGGTAGCTTCTTCGGAGCGCGGTAACGCGAAGCTTCTGCCCGCAGCTTCGACGCGCATACGTCCAGCGTCGCGGCGAACCCTGGGGCGGCTCATGAGACGGTAGCCCTCCGCGACCGCTGTCAAGGAGGGGTTCCGTAGGGGAACCAGGGGTTCCTATGCGAGAAGAGCCCGCCGCTCGGGGGGTAGTGGCGACGGGCTCTCCCTAGTGCTCACCGCGGGCCACAAGGCCAGGTACAGGGCTCGCGGCTCGCATCGCCCAGTACCAGCACGCTAGCCGTCCGGCCGCGCTTTTCCAATAGGCCGTTTGGCCCATCTTTCCAACTCGTAAGGTCTGGACTCGAGAACGGCTTCCCGAACGGAATTTCTCGACGCGGACTTCCCGGCTCCCTATCATCTTGAGGCCCAGTGACCCCCCAAGACCAGGCTGTCTACTTCAACGCGGTCCCGCTGTTCGTGCTGGGGGGCGCGTACCTGCTCGTCGCGACTGCCCTCGCACCGGCTCTCTGGCGCGAGCGCAGCCGGGTGAGCGTGACCGACGTCGCCCTTGCGCTGATCTTTCCCGGGATCGGGATCCCGGCCGCGATCTTCGGCGTCCTCGTGCTCTACGACCGCTCGCCCATCGGCGGGCATGTCTGGCCGCCGTTCGCCGCGACGCTGATCGCGCTGCTCCCGGCGCTGATCTTCCTGCGCCGCTGGAGCGACCCGGCCGGGGTGGTGCTGAGCGGCCCTCGCGCGCGTGAAGCAGAAGAGCTCGTGTCGGTGCGCGACCGCGAGCTCAACTCCGTCGCCACCCTCGCCAACGCGCTCTCTCGGGCCCGGGACCCGGTCGAGTCCGCGCGCGTGCTGCTCGACGAGGTGGCCTCGCTGCTGCAGGTCGAGTTCACGGCCCTCGCGCTCGTCAGCGACGACGAGGACGAGGCGGTCGGCCTCCTCGCGCGCTCCGCCGGCGAGGACGCCGACTGGTTCAACGACCTCCGCGTGCACCTGCACAACGAGCCGTCGGGGATCGCCAGTGCCTACTTCGAGGCGGCTCCGGTCACGGTCTACGACATCGAATCCTCCCCGCTCGTCAGTCAGCGGCTCGCGAAGGCCGCACACGCGAAGAGCGGCGCGTTCGTGCCCTTGATCGTCGAAGAGCGAGTCGTCGGAGTGCTGGTCGCGGCCCCAACCCAGGAGCGTCGCGCCTTCACGCCTGAGGAACTGCGGCTGATGCAGGCTCTGGCCGGGGAAGCGGCGATCTCGCTCGACCGCACGCGCTCGGCCAATGCGCTCGACAAGGCGCTGGCCCGCGAACGGCTCGTGGGCAAGATCTCCCGCCGCGTGCGCTCGGTGCACGACCTCGACGCGGTCACGCGCGTGGCGGTGACCGAAACCGGTCGCGCGATCGGCGCCTCCCGTTGCTTCATCAGGATCGGCGAGGAGAGCGAGGCGCTCCCGATCCGTGCGGAGTGGTGGGCGGAGGGGCTGCCTCCGATCGGCGACGATGCGGGCCGGCTGCCGGTGTCGAACCTCGCGGCGCGCGAGCGGCGCACCGTCGCGATCGCGGACGTGCTCGACGCTCCGGAACTTCGGGACGAGTCGCTCGGGGACGTCCGGACGGTGGTCGAGCTCGGCAGCCGCTCGGTGCTGGCGACGCCGATCGTCGTGTTCGACCGCATGATCGGCGTGCTCGGGCTGCACCGGCCGAATCCGGGACCGTGGGCGTCCGGCGACGTCTCGCTGGCCGAGGCCGTGGCGCGCGAGATCGGACTCGCGCTGCACACGGCGCGGCTCCTCGAGGAGAACGAGCGGCGGCTCGGCGAGCAGAGCGCGCTCCTCAAGGCCGCTCAGGTCGTGACCAGCGAGCTCGAGCTGAAGGCCGTCCTGCAGCGGCTCGTGGACGAGGTCGCTCAACTGCTGCGCGCCGAGGCGGTGGACTGCTTCCTGCTCGACGCCGAGCGCGGGATCCTGCGCTGCGCGGCCGTGCACGGCCTGCTCGAGGGCATCGTCGGCTTCGAGTTCCCGGCGGAGAAGGGGCTTTCCGGCCGGGCCATTGCAAGGGGCAGGCCGATCCTCTCGGACGACTACTCCGAGCTCACCGAGGCCGTGCCGCACCCGGCCTACGAGGGCTTCCGCAGCGCGATCGTGGCGCCGATGCGCTGGTCCGGCGAGGTTAAAGGGATCCTCGGCGTCGGGACGCGCGATGCCGAGCGCACCTTCACCACCAGCCAGGCCGACCTACTCGAGGCCTTCGCGAACCTCGCCGCGCTCGCGTTGCGCAACGCCGAGAGCTTCGAGGAGCGCTCGCGGCAAGCGCGTGTCCAGCGCGGCTTCTACCGGATCGCCTCGGTGCTGGGCGAGCCGATCTCCCTCGAGGAAACCCTCGATGCGCTCGCCCAGGCGGCGAGCGACGCGCTTGGTGGCGCGAGCGCAGCGGTGTTGATGCCGGCGGCCGACGACCTTCGGCTCGCCGGGCTGCACGGTCTGCCCGGCCTGCTCGTCAAGTTTCTCGAGAACGGTCTCGGTGACCCCTCCGGGGCCTTGCGCGGCAGGCGCGTGCTGGCGGCACCACACATCCACGACGACGATCGCTTCGACGAGGACTGGCGGCGCGTGATGAGCGAGTCCGGATACCGCTCGCTGCTGGCGGTGCCCGTCGAGGCGCCGCGCAGCGAGGAGGGCGCGCTCGTGCTCGTCTTCTTCCAGGAACAGCGTAATTTCGCCGACGACGACCTCGAGCTCGCGCGCAACCTCGCCGGTGCGGCCCGAGGCGCGCTCGAGCGAAGCGAGCTCTTCGAGGCGGAGCGCCGCTCGCGCGCGCTCGCCCAGCAGCTCGCCCGCACCGGCTCGCTGCTCGCAACCGAGCTCGACCCGGGTGCCGTGCTCGACGAGGTCGTGCGGCAGGCGCCGGCGCTGCTCGGCGCCGACGCTGCGGTGATCCGCCTGCTCGAGGGCGACGAGCTCGTCGCGAGCGCGGTCTCCGGGGAGGAGATCACGAGTGTCCTGGACTCCCGGGTGCCGTCGACGGCCCGCCTCGCCGGCGACGCCGTCCAGTCTCGGTCGCCAGTCACGGTCGCTGACGCGCGCGACGATCAGCGCCTGCTCCAGGCCGACCCCGTTCTCTCCGCCGGTTATGCGGGCTACCTCGGCGTGCCCCTCGTTGGCCCGGAAGGAGCCGTTCACGGCGTGCTCTCCGTGTACGCGAAGGAGCCGAGGCCGTGGCAGGAGGAGGAAGTCGAGGCGCTGGCCGCCTTCGCGGGCAATGCGTCGGCCGCGCTCTCGAGTGCCGAGCTCTACCAGAACGTCGCGCTCGAAAAGGAGCGCAGCGAGGCGATCCTCTCCAACATCGCGGACGGGATCGTGGCCGTCGACCGCGAAGGCAAGGTCGTGCTCTGGAACGCGGCCGCGGAGCGCATCACGGGCGTTCCCGGGCCGGAGGCGCTCGAGCGGACGCCCAGCGAGGTGCTGCAGCGTGACCTCGAGTCCGACCGCGAGTCGCCGGCCGGAGAGCGGCTCGTCTCGATCCGGCGAGGCGGGGAGGAGATCTGGCTCTCGCGGACCGAGGCGATCAGGCGCGACCCGGCCGGAGCGGTCGCCGGCCGCATCTTCGCTTTCCGCGATATCTCCGCCGAGCGCGTGGTCGAGCAGATGAAGTCCGAGTTCGTCTCCAACGTCTCGCGTGAGCTGCGCTCGCCGCTCACCTCGATCTACGGCTTTGCCGAGACTCTGCTCCGCGACGACGTCCTGTTCGGCGAGGAGGAGCGCGCCACTTTCCTCGGCTACATCGCCTCGGAGGCCGGCCGGCTCACGGCGATCGTCGACCGGCTGCTCGCCGTTGCCCGGCTCGACTCCGGCGACCTTCAGGTGCAACTCGCGCCGATCGACGTCAGCGCCATCGTCTCCGAGGTCGTCTCCGCGGCGAAGCAGTCGTTCGCACTGGTAGGCCACGAGTTCATCCTCGACCTGCCGCCCGAGCCGCTCGCCGTCGCCGCCGACCGCGAGAAGCTGCGCCAGATCGTCACCGATCTCGTGGACAACGCCGTCAAATACTCACCAGAAGGCGGTACGGTGCGGGTCGCCGCGCGTCGCCGCGACGACACCGTGGAGGTGAGCGTGGACGACGAAGGCATCGGAATCCCGGAGGGCGAGCAGAGCCGGATCTTTGCCAAGTTCTACCGAGCCGAGAGCGGCGGACGCGACCTCGCGAGCGGCGGAACCGGCCTCGGGCTCTTCATCGCCAAGGAACTGCTCGCGGCGATGCGCGGCCGCATCTGGGTGCGCTCGCGCGAGGGTGAAGGGTCGAGCTTCGTGTTCTCACTGCCGGTCTCCGCCCAACCCGTTCTGAGCGAACGCGAATGAACTGCTGCACGAGCGGGTATAGGAGTGCGTTCCTAATAGGGTGGCGGGACCGATGACGAGGGTGTTGGTAATCGATGACGAGGCGCCGATCCGCCTTCTCTGCCGAGTGAATCTCGAGGCGGAGGGGATGGAGGTGCTCGAGGCGAGCGACGGACCCACCGGCCTCGAAAAGGCTCGCAACGAGGAGCCCGACGTGATCCTCCTGGACGTGATGATGCCGGGCCTCGACGGGTGGCAGGTCGCGGAGGAGTTGCTCGACAGCGACAGCACGAGCGCGATCCCGATCGTGTTCCTGACCGCCAGAGCCGAGGTGCGCGACCGAGCTCGAGGGCTCGACCTGGGCGGGATCGACTACGTCACGAAACCCTTCAACCCGATCGAGCTGGCGCCGCTCGTGCTGGACCTGATCGAGCGCGTGGACCGAGGCGAGCGCGACGAGCTTCGGCGCGAGAAGATCGCCGAGTTGCGCGACCTGATCGAGCCTGTTTAGAACACGGGGGAACCCCTGGTTCCCCCGTGAGCCCCCTCCTTGACGATGGAAGGCTCGAGCTAGAGCGTTTCAGGAGCCGCCGGGTCTGAACTGGCCCCCAACCGTCTTTGGAGGTGTGCCTCCCGCCGGGCAAAGCCCGGCTCCGGCGACCAAGGCGCCCGATCCAATAACGGAGTGCTCGGGCTTAGCGGCCGGCGAAGTCGGTCGTGATCATCACGACGCCGTGGCGGCCCTCGAAGCGGCCGTGCAGGGCGCCGACGCCGACCAGGCGGTAGCCGCCGTCGAGCAGGTTGCGCCGGTGGAGCGGGCTCGCCAGCCACATCCGGACGATCGCGCGGGCTTGGGGACGGCCGACGCCCCAGGCGAGGTTCTCGCCGACGTGGGGCGCGCGGATCCCCACAGAGCGGATGCGCGCGTTGAAGGCGCCGTGGAAGAAGACGCCGACGCGCAGCATTTTCGAAGAGTGGGAGCGCGCCGCCCGCTCCAGCCGCCCGTCGGTCCGGAGCGGCTGCACGCCGTGCGCCGCCCGCGCCTGGTTCATCACCGTCAGCAAGGAAGACTCTGTTCGAGTCAGCGATGCCGGTCGTGCTGCGCCGGCCAATATGAGTGCAGCGACGGCGACAGCCGTCCAGCTCAAGACTCGCCTGGCCACGAGTGCCCTGGACAGTGACACATATTTCGGTCGTAAGTGCAGGATTGTGTGCGAAAAGATTCAAGAATTGCCGCTCTAAGCGGAAAATCTGCCGAAATCGTTGCCTGAAGAGGCGCCGAGCCCGAAGCTAGACTGGGGTTTCGGCGGGACGTAGCGCAGCCTGGTTAGCGCGCCTGCTTTGGGAGCAGGAGGCCGGCGGTTCGAATCCGCCCGTCCCGACTAGCACCGCGAGGCTCGCCGCCGTACCCTTGTCACATGCCTTTTTGCATCTCATGCGGGACCGAGAACCCTCCACAGGCGCGCTTCTGCCTCGAATGCGGCACAGCAATCGCGGAGCCGCCTCCGGCTGCGGAACCGAGCGAGGAGCGGAAAGTGATCACGGCGATCTTCGTCGACCTCGTCGGCTCGACGGCGCGCTCGGAGCAGCTCGACCCCGAAGACGTGAAGGCTCTCGTCGCCCCGTACCACGCGCGCGTCCGCGCTGAGCTGGAGCGGCACGGCGGCACGTTCGAGAAGTTCAGCGGCGATGCCGTACTGGCGCTCTTCGGATCGCCGAAGGCGCACGAGGACGACCCCGAGCGCGCGATTCGGGCCGGCCTCGCCGTCCGTAAGACCCTCGCCGAGCTGAATGTCGAGGACGAGTGGCTCGACCTGCACATCCGCATCGGCATCCACACAGGCGAGGCGCTCGTCATGCTCGGCGCCCGCCCGAGCGAGGGCGAGTGGTCTGCCGCCGGCGACGTCCTCAACACCGCTGCGCGGATCCAGTCGGCCGCGCCCACGGACGGGATCTTGGTCGGCCAGCAGACCTACCTGGCGGCGAAAGACGCGTTCGAGTTTCGGGAAGCGGAGCCGGTGCAGGCGAAGGGGAAGGCCGAGCCGGTGCACGTCTGGGAGGTGGTTGGGGCGCATGCCACCGCCGCGGGTCGACCGCCTGGGGAGATGCCGCTCGTCGGCCGCGAAGCAGAGCTCGCCGAGCTGTCGGCGTTCTGCGACAGCGTTCTTCTCGACGAGCAGCACGTCGGCACCGCCACGATCCTCGGTGGGCCCGGGATCGG
This sequence comes from Gaiellales bacterium, assembly GCA_038236705.1. GTDB lineage: Bacteria > Actinomycetota > Thermoleophilia > Gaiellales > Gaiellaceae > AC-32. The sequence continues at coordinate 88,111 of JBBRZN010000004.1, read as the reverse complement.
GAAGAGCCGGCTGCTGCTCGAGCTCGTACGCCGCCTCGAACAGCACTGCGATGTGTACTGGGGCCGCTGTGTCTCGTACGGCGAGGGGATCACCTACTGGCCGATCGAGGAAATCGTCAGGGAGGCCGCAGGCATCCTGCACGACGACGACGCGGAGGCGACGGCGGGGAAGCTCGCCGCGCTGCTTGACACCCTGGAAACGTCGGATCAGGACGAGCTGCGGACGCTCGCGGCCGTCGTGTCGAACCTGGCGGGCGTCGCCACGACGCCGCTCGGCACGTACTCGGCGGCCGAGATCGGCCAGGCCGAGCTGCACTGGGGGATCCGGCGCCTGCTCGAACTGCGGGCCGAGCGGCGCCCGACGGTCGTCGTGCTCGAGGACTTGCACTGGGCGGAGCCGACGCTGCTCGAGCTGATTTCGTTCATCGGCGAGAGTGACGTCGGCGTGCCGCTCCTCGTGCTCGGGACAGCGCGACCCGAGGCGACCGACACGGGGTCCCCGATTTTCGTCTCCGAAACGAAGCGGCGGGTACTCGAGCTCGACGCACTCAGCGGCCACGAGAGTGCCTCGCTGATCGCCGAGCTCATCCCGGAGGGCCTCCAGCTGCCGGTCGAGAAGCTGCTCGAGGCGGCCGGTGGCAACCCGCTCTTCCTCGAGGAGACGGTGCGTATGCTCGCCGAGGCTGGAACCTCGGCCGACGGCGAGGATCTTCCCGTGCCGTCGACCCTGCAGGCGCTGATTGCCTCGCGACTAGACCAGCTCGGCCCGGCGGAAAAGCGCCTTGCGCAGAACGCGTCCGTGATCGGCACCACGTTTTGGCCCGGCGCCGTCGCGGCGATGAACGGGCTCGGCGGCGACCTTGACCAGGCTCTCGCAGAGCTGGAGCGGCGCGACCTGGTCCGGCCCGGCGGCACCTCCCGCATCACCGGCGAACAGGAGTACGGGTTCAAGCACGTCCTCATTCGCGACGTCTCCTACGGGCAGCTCCCGAAGAGCCGCCGCGCCGTTCTGCACAGGCGCTTTGGTGACTGGCTCGAGATGCTCCCCGGCGGCGAGGACGAGTTCAGCGAGATCGTCGCGTACCATCTCGAGCAAGCGTGCCTGACGGCGCGCACGGTGGCCCGCCCCCTCGAGCCGCCGCCGCTCGATGCGGCCGTCGAGGCGCTTTCGCGGGCTGCGGCGAAGACGGAACGCCGCGAAGGCTTCCGGGAAGCGGAGCGCTTCTATACGCGGGCGCTCGAGCTCACAGACGAGGCGGACGTGGGCAAGCGCGCCGACCTCCGCTATAGGCGTGCGCGAATGCTTGTCGGCCAGGGAGACCTGAAGCTCGGGCGCGACGAGCTCACAGACGTCGTCGCCGCCGCGAGGGTCGCCGAGCGGCCGGAGCTGCGTTGCGAGGCGCTCCTCACGCTGGCCAACGTTGACTGGAAGCAGGGCCTGGCCGGAGAAGAGCGCGCCCGCCTCTCCGAAGCTGCGGCGATCGCGGACGAGATCGGCGACCAGCGTCTCGAGATCCTTGCGAGCTTTGAACTCGCCAACGTCCGCGCCTGGTTCGACGGCGAGGCGGCTGCGGGCGTCGACGATCTCCGCAGCGCAGTCGAGCGGGCGAAGGACTTCGGCGATCGCGCTCTCTTGACCGAGGCTCACCTCAGGCTCGGCAGCGAGCTGATCAATGTCGGCGAACTCGCAGAGGCAGAGGAACAGCTCGAGCAAGCGGTCGCGCTCGCGGGTGAGGATGGCAGCCACCGCGACGAGGCTCGCGCGACGACCTTGCTCGGCTTCGTCAAGTACTACCGCGGCGAAGAGGATGTCGCGGAACAGCTTGCGACGCACGCCCTCGAGTGGCTCGATCGGACCGGCGACACGTTCCTGCAAATACAGAATCTGCGTGCGCTTGCGCGCTACGACCTAGCTCGCGGCGAGTTGGATAGGGCCGAGCAGCGGCTTCGGACCGCCCTGCCGCTCGCACTCGAATGTGGCGGCTGGATCGCGATCGATATCTACCGTCACCTCGCCGAGACTCTCGTACGACGTGGCCGCGTCGACGATGCGCGTGAGCTCGTCGCCTTCGCTGCCCGCAGCGTCCCGGAGGAGGACCATTACGCGCGCGCAGCCTTGCTGGTCGCTGAGGCGATCGTCGCCACGGCCGGCGGCGAGTCGACGACGGCCGCGACCGCCTTCGCGGAGGCGTTACGTGTGATGGAGGAGCAGCAACTCGTGATCGACGTCAGCGAGACTAGGATCGAGCTGGCGCGAGCGCTCAAGGCCTTCGGCGACCTCGGCGGCGCTCGCACCGAGCTCGAGCGCGCGCGGGCGGCGTTCGCCCGCATGGACGCGCGCGCGGTCGTGGAGCAGGTCGACCGCGAGCTGGCAGAGCTGGCAGAACTGGCCGAGCAGGCCGAAGCGGGCCCGCTCGGAACGCCCAGGTAGCGGGCACAGAGCGCTTCCGCGGCGAGCGTAGGCCCGCCGCGGAAGCACCCGCGCATGCTTCAGAGGATCACAGCGGCGGACGGGTTGATCCCGAACTCGCCGACCGCGAGCCCGCTCGTGTCCGAGGTCGTGACCGTGATCGACGCCAGCGTTGCGCTACCGTTTCCATAGAAGCCGAAGTACTGCGCTCCCGAGTAGCCCTGCACCGGGATCGGGCCGGAGGTCGTGCCGTCCTGCGCCGTCGCCTCGACGGAGAAGACATCGAATGTGTTGGGCTCCGCATAGAAGTAAAACGCCTTCGTCCCGGCCGGCAGGGTGATCGTTATCTGCGAACCGGGGATGAGGTAGTACACGTCGCCGGTGTAGCCGTGACTCCACGTCGACCACCCCGAGCCGATGCGGGTGTGGGTCAGTGAGGGCGCGAAGCCGATCGTTCCCGCTGGATCGCTGACGTCCGAGACCTGCTCTCCGAGCGTGCGACTATCAGGTCCAAACGGCGTCATCGTGTACGGCCCGAGTGTCGCGGGCGGTGCCGCCGTACCGGGTGAGCCGTCGAACGCGATCGAGTCCGCCGTACAGGTCGACCCGGTGCAGCTGAAGCCGGTGTTGACGGTGCTGCCCGAGCTCGTATTCGTGGACGTCGTCCCGTTCGTGTTCTGCGTCTCGGTGACGGTGCAGTTGCCCGAGCTCTGGCAGTCGGCTTCGTAGACGGCGCTGATGTTCGGCGTGGCGTCGCCGGTCGTCTGCACCGACCCGTTCTGGATCAGGCCGAATGTGTCGGCGGCGTTTCCGCTTTGCGTCGCGCAGCACTTGAACGGGTCGACGACCGTCTGGTCGACGCTCGTCCCCGCGGGCGCGCTCTGGGTGACGTTGTGGATCTGCTTGACCTTCGCCGTGGAGATGCCGGAGCTCGACTGCGAGATGTCACCGAAGAGGTCGCCGCTCGCGTACTGCGTGCCCGCCGCGGCGGCGTTCGTCGCCGTTTCGCTCTGCGTCGAGGACTCTTCGACCTGGATCGACTGAGCACCGCTCGTCGAGGACTGCGAGATGTTGAAGTTCTGCGAGCTAGTCAGGCTCTGGGAGACGCTCGCTGCCCCTGTTGAGGCAGTCTGCGTGATCTTCAGGTTGAGCTGGACCTTGTTGGAGCCGGTCGTGCTCGTCTGCGTGATCTGCGCGTCCTGGCTCCCGTTCAGCGTCTGCCCTGACTGCGTAATCGTTTCGTCGACCTGGGCGCTGTTAGAGGTGCCCGGAGGTGCGCTCTGCACTACCGAGCAGGACTGGCTCGAGCCTGTGCTCCTGCTGCACTTCCACACGTTGACGGGCGGCGGCGGTGGCGGCGGCTTTGCGAAGAAGCTTCGCGTTCCGGCGCTCGGGCGCGCCCGAGCCGGCGTCGCGATCTGCACGACCCTCTGCGAGCGCGTGCAGTTCCAGCCCTTCCCGGGGCAGTTCGGCCCCGCGTAGTTCCTCACGCCGCGCTGAATCACGACGCCGCGCGGCGAGATCCCGAGCGATCGCAGGTACTGCTTGACCGCCGCGTTCGTCGAAAGGTCGATAGCTTGCTTGGCCGGAGTTCGCGCGGCCCCTGCCCCGACAGACGCCGTCAGCACGGCGACGGCGCACAGCGCTCCAACCATCCCTAGTAGGCGCTTGAACGTCATGAACCCTCCTTCTTCCCCGGTAAAGAAGCGGCATCTCGCCGCCGCAGAGCTCCACGCTAAGCGAAAGCGCCCCTTGTGTCTAGGGGGCTCTCGGCAGGGTCGGATCACCCCGCGTCGCGGGCCCACGCGGGTGCGGCCGCCCATTCCGCGAGCCGCTCGACCGCAGCGGAGAGGTCTGCGGCATCGACGCGGAAAGGCTCCGCATAGGGCACCTGTTCGACCGACGCCGCCGGGCTCCGACCTCCCACAGCGTCGAGGACGTAGCGCACCGGCAGGCCGTGGGCGACGACGAGGATCGTCTCCTCGGGCCGGGCGAGGATCGTGCCGTAGGCGTGGATGTAGCGCCGTACGGTCTGGGCCCGGCTGTCTCCGTCGCCGGGAGCGGGCTCGTCTGGCCCGTGCGCGTGGGCCCAGGCGCGGTACTCCGTCAGGGCTTGGCCCTCGAAGGAGCCGAAGCGGATGTCGTTCAGCTCCGCGAGCACGAGCCGCGGCACCTCGCGGCCCTTGAGCGCGAGATCGGCGGTCTCCTGCGCGCGCTGGAACTCCGAGGTGATGCAGAGGTCGATGGCGTCGCCTGCGAGCTCGCGACCGAGCTGGCGCGTCTGCTCGCGCCCGGTCTCGGTGAGGGCGCAAGCGGTGCCCGGGTCGCCGTTCGTGCGCCCGACGATCGAGAGCTCGCTCTCGCCGTGCCGTGCCAGGATGACCTCGTCCACGCCTCATTCTTTCGCCGCGACACTCGAGGCGTCCTCCCAACGGCGCGCTACGCTACGGCCCTCGGCGCGGGCGTAGCTTAATGGCAAAGCCGGGCGCTTCCAACGCTCAGACGCGGGTTCGATTCCCGCCGCCCGCTCTCTGTGTGCGCCGTCCTGCGCTTCGGCTATGTTGTCGGATGTGAAAACGCGGGAACGAGACGAAGCACGGCGCTTGCGCCGGGAGGAAGGGCGGTCGGTCAAAGAGATTGCGGCGCTTATTGCGGCGCTTATCGGGGTTTCGCGGTCGTCCGTCAGCCTGTGGGTTCGGGAAATCGAGCTCACGCCGTCGCAGCAGGCTGAACTTCTTCAGCGTAACCCCAGGTTCAACAACCAGCGGAACGGGTCGGCAGCCAACAGGGAACGAGGCCGAGCTCGTCGCCTTGGCTATCAGCAGCGCGGGCGCGAACTTGCTCGCCGTAACGAGGCGTTTTACCTCGCCGGCTGCATGTTGCGGTGGGCGGAAGGTGCGAAGAGCAGGCATGCGGTCAGGTTCACGAACTCAGACCCCGAGATGGCCCGGCTGTTCGTGCGCTTCCTTTCAGAATGCTTCGGCGTGCGCCGCGAGGAGATATCGATCTATTGCAACCTGTTCGCCGATCACGAGGAACGGCAGCGCGAGATCGAGCAGTACTGGCTCGACCGGCTCGAGTTGCCTGCCTCATCTCTCCGCCAGTCGGTTCTCAACCGCTACTCGAAGTACTCGAAGAAAGAGCGGGCAAACAAGCTTCCCTACGGAACCTGTCGTGTCGTTGCCTACAGCACCGAGATCGTGCAGACCATGTACGGCTCGATTCGGGAGTTCGCCGGATTCGAGCGGCCCGAATGGCTCGACTGCTAGATCCGACCCGGGATTAGACGTCCGACGCCTTCGCGATCCTGGGCCGGTGATTCCGGAGCGTCTCGTCCGCTTCCGGCTGCGGACCGTGCTGTCGCTGCTCGCGACGATCATCGCGGTCGCGGTCTTCCTCGAGGTGATCTGGATCGCGCGCCACGTCCTGACGTGGATCTTCATCTCGCTCTTCCTCGCCGTCGCGCTCAACCCGGCGGTCGGCTGGTTCCAGCGGCATGGCGTGAAGCGCCGCGGGGTCGCCGCCGCGATCACCTACCTGCTTGCACTCGTCTTCCTGGCGGGGATCTGCATCACGTTCGTGCCCACCCTCGTTAGCCAGGTCAACGACTTCGTGCAGAAGCTGCCCGACTACGCCCACGACATCACGTCCGGGCGCGGGCGGCTGGGCTTCCTGGAGACGAAGTACCACATCCAGCAACGGATCGAGACGGCGGTCAAGGACGGCGGCGCCGCGAAGCTCCTGGGCTTCTCAGGGGTAGCGATCTCGGTCGCCAAGGGCGTCGTGTCGATCGTCGTCGCCGCGCTGACGATCGCCTTCATGACCTTCTTCATGCTGCTCGAGGGGCCGACCTGGGTCGACCGCTTCTACGGCCTCATGTCCGACAGGTCGGAGCAGCGCTGGCGAAGGGTCGGCGGCGAGATCTACCGCACGGTCGGCGGCTACGTGACGGGCAACCTCCTGATCAGCCTGATCGCCGGGAGCCTGACGACGCTCGTCCTGCTGATCATGGGGGTGCCGTACGCGGTCGCGCTCGGGTTGATCGTTGCCATCCTCGACCTGATCCCGCTCGCGGGCGCAACCATCGCCGCGATCCTGATCGGCACCGTCGCCTTCCTGCACTCGGTCCCCGCCGGGATCGTGGTCGTGATCTTCTTCGTCGTCTACCAGCAGGTCGAGAACCACCTCCTCCAGCCGATCATCTACGGGCGCACGGTGCAGCTCTCGCCGCTGGCTGTACTGGTCTCGATCCTCGTCGGTGCCGAACTGGCCGGGATCCTCGGGGCCCTGGCCGCGATCCCGGTCGCCGGCTCGATTCAGGTGGTCCTCCTCGATTGGCTGCGGCACAGGCACGAGCGGGCTGCAACGGCGCTCTAGGCCAGCAGGAGGGACCTACCCCTTTTGATTGATTTAGCCCCCGCTCGTCCCTGCCGAAGGTGCAGAGGTGGGAGCAAATGTGCGCACGCTCGCCGGTCTGGCCGCGATCCTCGTGTCGCTGGCCGCCCCCTCGGCCGGTTCGGCCGATCCTCGCGGCACGATGGCGCTGGCTACGCAGCTCCAGACGGCGCTGCTCGACCAGGTGAACGCGCTCCGAACGGCGCGCGGCCTGACGCGTCTGCGTCTCTCACCCGCGCTGACCGCTGCCGCCAACGCTCACTCGACGGAGATGGCGCGGCGCGGCTACTTCAGCCACGACTCCGCCAACGGCGCCTCCTTCTCCTCTCGGATCGGGCAGTTCTACCCATTGCGCGGCTTCCATAGCTGGACCGTGGGCGAGAACCTGCTCTGGGGCGCACCCGACATCGGCCCGCTCCGCGCGATCAAGCTCTGGCTCGGCAGCCCGCCCCACAGGGCCAACCTGCTCTCGCCGCGCTGGCGGGAGATCGGCATCGGCGCGATGCACTCCACGCACGCACCAGGCCTCTACGGCGGCAGACCGGCCACGGTCGTCACCGCCGACTTCGGCGCCCGCAGCCGTTAGTTCGCCGTCGAAAGTCCGGCCGCTTCGCGGCCATGACGACTTTCGACGGCTTCTCGAAAGAAGCCGCTGTGAGCCGCAGCCGCGCATGTCGGCTGCGGCGACGCGTTGGTCGCTTAGACCCCGCTACGCTTTCAGTGGGCGCCTGTAGCTCAGCGGAAGAGCAACGGCCTTCTAAGCCGTCGGTCGGAGGTTCGAATCCTCCCAGGCGCACTCCCGTCGAAAGTCCGGTCAACGGTTCGAATCGAGGGGCCGGGGTAGGAAGATTGGCCGATGGGAATCGTCCTCAGTTTGATCCTGATCGCCGTCGGCGCGATCCTCACCTGGGCGGTCAACGTGGACGGCGGCAGCGTCGATCCACAGGTGGTCGGCGTCATCCTGATGGTTGTCGGGCTCGTCGTCTTCATGATCTCGCTCGTCCTCTGGCGGACCTGGTGGGGCGCCGGCTTCTGGGGGCCCTGGTACGACGACCCGGCGGCGTCGGCTCCCGCGGTCAGGCGGCGGGTTTACCGACCGGTCAGGCGGCGAAGCACCACCTACGTGGAGGAAGAGCCGCCTCCACCACCACCGCCCGCTCCGTAGGCGGCACTCAAGCGAAAGGGGTTAGCCGTGGCTGACAAGCTGCAGGGCAAGCGCGTGGCGTTCCTCGCCACCGACATGGTCGAGCAGGTCGAGCTGACCGAGCCGTGGAAGGCAGTCCAGAACGAGGGCGCCACTCCCGAGCTCGTCTCGCTCGAGGACGGGGAGATCCAGGCGTTCAACCACTACGACAAGGCGGACACGTTCAGGGTCGATCGCACGGTCGAGGAGGCGAGCGCCGACGACTACGACGCGCTCGTGATCCCCGGCGGGGTCGGCAACCCGGACACGCTGCGGATGGACGAGAACGCGGTCGAGTTCACGCGCCAATTCTTCGAGCAGGGCAAGCCCGTCGGCGTCATCTGCCACGGTCCCTGGATGCTGGTCGAGGCGGGGGTCGTGCGCGACCGCACGGTCACGTCCTGGCCGAGCCTATGCACCGACATCCGCAACGCCGGCGGCAACTGGGTCGACGAAGAAGTCGTCGTCGAGGACGGCCTCGTGACGAGCCGCAAGCCGGACGACCTGCCGGCGTTCAACGCGAAGATCGTCGAGGAGTTCGCCGAGGGCCGGCACGCCAAGCAGGCCGTGCACGCGGACGCGACACCGAAGTAGGTGACGCGAGCCGCACTGCTGGACGTCGACGGCACGCTGATCGACTCCAACTACCACCACGCGCTCGCGTGGTACCGGGCCTTCCGCCGGAGCGGGATCGTCCTGCCGCTCTGGCGGATCCACCGGCACGTGGGCATGGGCGGCGATCAGCTCCTGCCGGCGCTCCTCGGTGAGCGCCTGGACGAGGAGCGAGGGGAGGAGATCCGCGAGGCGCGCGACGAGGAGTACAGGCGGCTGATCGGCGAGGTCTCGCCGCTCGAGGGCTCGAGGGAGCTGATCGCCGAGCTGAAGGAGCGAGGCCTGACCGTCGTCCTCGCGAGCTCCTCGCCGCAGGACGAGATCGACCACTACCTCGAGCTCCTGGACGCGCGCGAGCTCGCGGACGCGTGGACGACCGACGACGACGTCGAGGCGACGAAACCCGAGCCGGACCTCGTCCACGCCGCGCTCGAGAAGGCGGGCACGGAGGACGCGGTCATGGTCGGCGACACCCCGTGGGACGTGGAGGCCGCGCGGAAGGCGGGCCTCGAGACGATCTGCGTGATCACGGGCGGCTTCTCCGAGCAGGAGCTGCGCGACGCCGGCGCACTAGCGGTCTTCGAGTCCGTCGATGAGCTTCGGCGCCATCTTGACGACACGCCGCTCGGCTCTCGAGCCTCAGCAGCTACCTGAGCGCCCCCGTCGCCGCGACCGACATGGCGGGCGCGGCTCGGAGCGGCAACGAGAGCGAGATGATCCGTCGCAAGTCGTCATGCCCGCGAAGCGGGCGGAGTGCGACGGGAATGGCCCCGGGAGGAGTCGAACCTCCGCACACGGATTCGAAGTCCGTTGCTCTTCCGCTGAGCTACGGGGCCGTTGTGAGTGAGTTTGCCAGACCAACCTCGGGTTCCTGGCGCGCCGCTGGCGGTGCGGTGCCGGAAGACACAGTGCTACATGGCACGGGTCTGGAGAGCGCCGTGCCGTCAGCGGCCAGGGACGCGAGGGTGGCGGACGGGACTCGAACCCGCGACCACCGGGACCACAACCCGGGGCTCTACCAACTGAGCTACCGCCACCGCGAGCGGAGACAGGATAGCCCGTCGGGCGCCTGTGGCTACGCGGCGCGGCCGGCGGGGAGGTGGCGCCGGATCAGTGCCTGGACGAGCTCCTGCTGGGCTCGGACGAGCTCGACGCGGTTGCGCTCGAGCTCCTCGGAGGCGACACCGATCGTGCGCATCGTCTGCCGCTCGTAGACGAGCCCGCGGATCTCGTCGCTCAGCGACTCGACCGTGGGGAGTTGGAGGACCGTTCCGTTCATGACGAGGCTTGAGACTGCTCTCGCCGGTATTAGTTAGCTGGAGTCGTTCTCCTCTTCCGGAGCGGGAGGATCGGGGAGCCGCTCGGCGGCCTCTTCGCGCTCCTCCGACTCCTCTTCGGCGGCCTCGTCGAACTTGGTTTCGGCGGATTCGCGGCTCTCGAGCTCGCGGTCGTCTTGCTCTCGCATCACGAGCACGGCTTGCTCGCCCGTATCCTTTTCGAAACGCGCGGGCGTGGCGGAACTGGCAGACGCGGCGGGTTTAGGTCCCGTTGGGGTTAATGCCCCTTAGAGGTTCGAGTCCTCTCGCCCGCATCGCCGCCGGAAGTCCGGCTGCTACGCAGCCATGACGACCTCCGCCGGCTTCTTCGACTGCCGGAGTCGCCGCAGTGAGCCGCAGCCGCACAGGTCGGCTGCGGCGACGGAGCGCCCACTACGGCTCCCGGCTCCACTTTGCTTGAATGGGCCGGGTGATGGCCACCCAGCTCGAGGAGCTGCCCGACAACAAGGTTCGACTCACGGTCGAGGTCCCCCAGGAGGACCTCGAGCATGCGGTCGAGCACGCGACCTCGGACCTGGCCGGCTCGGTGAAGGTGCCGGGCTTCCGTGAGGGGAAGGTGCCGCCGGAGGTGCTGCAGGCCCGCCTCGGCCGCGAGCGGATCTTCAAGGAGGCCGTCGAGAGTCACATCGGCGGCTGGTTCATGAACGCCGCGGCGACCACGCGCATCCGCCCGATCGCCGCGCCCGAGTACGACTACGAGTTGCCGACCTCCGAGGACGAGGAGTTCCAGTTCACCGCCACCGTGCCCGTGCAGCCCAAGCCGGAGCCTGCCGACTGGACCGAGCTCGAGGTGTCGTACGCCGAGCCGGAGATTCCGGAGGGGCTGATCGACCAGGAGCTCGAGGAGCTGCGCTCCTCCGTCGCCGAGCTGGCGCCGGTCGAGGGCCGGCCGGCCCGAACCGGTGACGTGCTCGTGGTGGACGCGCTCGACGAGGCCGGCGAAGGGCAGCGCGACCTCGTCGTCGAGCTCGGCTCCGGCCGGCTCGTCGAGGAGATCGAGCGCGCGCTCACGGGCGCTTCGCAGGGCGAGACGAAAGAGGTCGAGTTCGAGCTGGCCGACGGCTCGACCGGCACGGCGAAGGTCGAGGTCAAGGAACTGAAGGAGAAGGTGCTCTCGCCGCTCGACGACGAGCTGGCCAAGGCCGCGAGCGAGTTCGACTCGCTGGAAGAGCTCCGCGCCGACATCGAGCGCCGCATCCGCGAGGTGCTGGAGGAAGAGGCGGAGACGCAGTTCCGCTCGGCCGCAGTCGACCGCCTGGTCGAGGCCTCGAACGTCCAGGTCGGCGGGCCGCTCGTCGAGGCGAGGACGCGCGAGCTGCTGAACGGGCTCGGCCGCTCGCTCGAGCGCCGTGGCATCAGCGCCGAGGCGTACTTTCAGCTCTCCGGTCAGACGGCCGACCAGCTCGTCGAGCGCATGGGCGCAGAGGCGGCGCTCTCGGTCGCGCGCGAGCTCGTGCTCGAGGCGGTCGCCGACCAGCTCGGCCTCGAGGTCCCCGACGAGGAGATCGAGGACTTGATCCGCGAGCAGGCCGACCTCCAGGGCGACGATGTGGACGAGGCGACCAAGCAGGTCTTCAGCGACGGCCGCCAGGAGGCGCTGCGCGGCGACCTCCGTCTGCGCAAGGCGCTCGACCGCGTGTCCGCCGAAGTGAAGCGCGTCCCGGTCGAGGTCGCGCGCGCACGAGAAGAAATTTGGACGCCCGACAAGGAAACGCCCAAGACCGAGACGAACCTGTGGACCCCCGGCAGCAAGGAGCCAGCATGAGCCCGTTGATCCCGATGGTGATCGAGCAGACTTCCCGAGGCGAGCGCGCGTTCGACATCTACTCGCGCCTCCTGAACGAGCGAATCATCTTCCTCGGCACGGCCGTGGACGACCAGATCGCCAACCTGATCATCGCCCAGCTCCTCCATCTCGAGTCCGAAGACCCCGACAAGGACGTCTCGATCTACGTCAACTCACCGGGCGGCTCCGTGTACCACGGGCTCGCGATCTACGACACGATGCAGTTCATCAAGCCCGACGTGCAGACCATCTGCGTTGGCACCGCGATGTCGATGGGCGCGCTCCTGCTGGCCGGCGGCGCGAAAGGAAAGCGGATGGCGCTGCCGAACGCCAAGATCCTGATCCACCAGGTCTGGGGCGGCTTCCAGGGGCAGGCGACCGACATCGAGATCCATGCCCGCGAGACGATTGCCCTCAAGCGACGGCTCGAGGAGATCATGTCCGAGCACACGGGACAACCAATGGAAAAAGTCTCAAAGGACATGGAGCGCGACTACTTCATGACCCCGCAAGAAGCGAAGGACTACGGCATCATCGACAACGTGATCATTCACCGCGATACGGCGAAAGACGGCGTCAAGCCCTAGCAGTCCGGACGTTTTCCAGCTAAAAGGAGAGACGTGGCCCGAGCATCTGACGGCAACGAGCAGCTGCTTTGCAGTTTCTGCGGCAAGAGCCAGCGCCAAGTCAAGAAATTGATCGCCGGTCCCGGCGTCTACATCTGCGACGAGTGCATCGATCTCTGCAACGAGATCATCGACGAGGAGCTGACCGCTCCCGCGCAGCTGGACCTCGAGAACCTGCCGCGGCCGAAGGACATCTACTCGGTCCTGAACGACTACGTCGTTTCGCAGGAGGAAGCCAAGCGCACGCTCGCGGTCGCCGTTTACAACCACTACAAGCGCGTGCAGATGGCGACCGAGGATGACGAGGTCGAGTTGCAGAAGTCGAACATCCTCCTGCTCGGGCCGACCGGGTGCGGGAAGACGCTGCTGGCGCAGACGCTGGCGCGGATCCTCAACGTCCCGTTCGCGATCGCCGACGCGACCGCGCTCACCGAGGCCGGCTACGTGGGCGAGGATGTCGAGAACATCCTGCTCAAGCTGATCCAGGCCGCCGACTTCGACATCAAGAAGGCCGAGACCGGGATCATCTACATCGACGAGGTGGACAAGATCGCGCGGAAGGCGGACAACCCGTCGATCACGCGCGACGTCTCGGGCGAGGGCGTGCAGCAGGCGCTGCTGAAGATCCTCGAGGGAACGGTGGCCTCGGTGCCGCCGCAGGGCGGGCGCAAGCACCCGCACCAGGAGTTCCTCTCGATCGACACGACCAACATCCTCTTCATCTGCGGCGGCGCCTTCGCCGACCTGGAGAAGATCATCGGCCGGCGGATCGGCAAGCACGCGGTCGGCTTCGGCGCGGACATCCGCTCGCGGAACTCGTTCGAGGCTTCCGAGACGCTCGCCAAGGTGATGCCGGAGGACCTGCTCTCGTACGGCCTGATTCCGGAGTTCATCGGCCGGCTGCCCGTGGTGTCGGCCGTGCACCAACTCCAGAAGGAAGACCTCGTCCAGATCCTGACCGAGCCGAAGAACGCGCTCACGCGCCAGTACCAGCGCTTCTTCGCCTACGACAACATCGAGCTCGTCTTCACCGAAGAGGCCCTCTGGGAGATCGCGGAGAAGGCGCTCAAGCGCGAGACCGGGGCCCGCGGCCTGCGCTCGATCATCGAGACCGCTCTGCTCGACGTCATGTTCGAGCTCCCGTCGCGCAAGGACGTCGTCAAGTGCGCGATCACGAAGGAGACGATCGAGAAGGGTCTCAAGCCGACGCTCGTGACGAGCGCCGGCGCCGACGACGAGCAGCCCGAAGAGCTCGCCGAAGAGTCGGCCTAGGCCTGCTCCGACTTACGGGCCGCCTTCGCGCGCCCGATGATCTCGCCGAGGCGCAGCGTTCGCAGCATCAGGAAGACCGCGGCGGCCGCGAGCGCGACGTTGAAGACCGTGATGGCGATGTTCGTGCCGACGCTGAAGGCGAGCAGCTCCGAGGACGAGGCCTGGCCTCTCAGGACATAGACGAGCAGCCCCTGCTTGGTGCCCGCGCCGCCGGGTGAGAACGGCAACAGCGTGGCGAGGCTGTCCACCGTCTGTGCCAGGAGCGCGTTGTGCACCGTCGCCCGCACGTGGAAGGCTCGCAGGAAGAAGAAAAGTGAGGCGAGCCGGAAGACCCAGCTCAGCAGCTGCCAGCTCGCCACCTCGCGTGCGTATCGCGGCCGGTCGCGCAGGATCGCGAAGCCGGCGCCGACTCGCTGCTTGAACCCCTCGATGTGCCGGGACGCCCACCAGCCGAACCAGAGCGCGCCGAGCACCAGCAAGGCAACGACCGTGGCCGTGAGGCGCCCGTGCCGCAGGAGCCAGCCCCAGTCAAAGGTGGGAAGGTTCGGCAAGACGCTGAGGCCCGGCAGCACGCCTTGCGTCAGCGCCCAGATGAAGATGACGCCTGCGAGCACAAGGTCGACGAGCGTCTCCGCGAAGAGCGTGGAGGCGAGAGTCGTGTAGGTGGTCCCGGGAACCTTCTGCCGGACGAGGTAGAGCTTGACGAGATCGCCGCCTCTTCCCGGCACGATCGAGTTGACCCCGACGCCGGCCACGTAGGCGCCGAAGACGGGCCGCAGCCGCACCTTGGTCTGCGGGTAGGCGGCCCGCAGGATGTTGCGCCAGGCGACAGTCCGCACCGCCACTTTCGCGAAGTGCAGCGCGAGCGCGATCGCGAGCGCCGCCCAGCTGACCGAGGCCAGGTGATCGAAGAAGACCCGAACCGCGTGAAAGAACTCGTCCACGTCTTCGTAAACTTGCCTGATGGAGCCGCTCTACAACCCCGGAGGTGTCGAGGAGCGCTGGCAGCACACCTGGGAGGAGGAGGGCCTCTACAACGCCGAGGCCGATGATCCGCGCGAGCCGTTCGTCATCTGCCTGCCTCCCCCGAACGTCACGGACCGCCTGCACATGGGGCACGCGCTGAACGCTTCGGCGCAGGACGTCCTCATTCGCTGGCACCGGATGCGCGACTTCAACGCGCTCTGGCAGCCCGGCTACGACCATGCGGGAATCGCGCTGCAGAACGTGATGACGCGCCGCCTTGCCGCCGAGGGCAAGAGCCTCAAGGACGTCGGCCGCGAGGAGTTCGTCCAGCTCTGCTGGGACTTCATCCGCGACTACGGCGGCCAGATCATGGGGCAGCTGCGCACGCTCGGCGCGTCGCTCGACTACCGGCGCCACCGATTCACGATGGACGAGGAGTACACGCGCGCGGTCATGCGCTTCTTCGCGCACCTCTATAGCAAGGGCTACATCTACCGCGGCACGCGCATCGTCAACTGGTGTTCCGGCTGCGCGAGCACGGTCTCCGACCTCGAGGTCAACCACATCGAGGTCGACGACACCCTGACGTGGATCCGCTATCCGCTGGCGGAGGGCGACGGGCACGTCACGATCGCAACGGTACGGCCGCCGACGATGCTTGCCGACGTCGCCGTGGCCGTGCACCCGGACGACGAGCGCTACCGCCATCTGGTCGGCAAGGAGGCGATCGTTCCCATCGCCGAGCGCGCGGTGCCGATCATCGCGGACGAGCGGGTCGACCCCGAGTTCGGCACCGGTGCGGTCAAGATCACGTCCGGCCACGACGCGATGGACTGGGAGATCGGGCGCGACCACAACCTCCCCGAGCCGATGGTGATCGGGCTCGACGGGCGCATGACCGCAGAGGCGGGCGAGCTCGCGGACCTCACGCAGGAGGAAGCCGAGGAGCGGATCGTAGCCCGGCTCGAGGAGCGCGGGTTGCTCGAGAAGCGCGAGCCCTTCCGGCACTCGGTCGGACACTGCGACCGCTCGGGCGACCGGATCGAACCGCTCGTCCTCCTCCAGTGGTGGGTCGAGATGGAGGAGCTCGCCAAGCCGGCGATCGCGGCGCTGCGCGAGGGCCGGGTCCACACCAGGCCCGAGCAGCAGACCAAGGTGATGCTCTCGTACCTGGAGAACATCCGGCCCTGGTGCATCTCCCGACAGCTCTGGTGGGGCCACCGGATCCCGGTCTGGTACTGCCCTGACGGGCACGTGACCATGGCCGAGGGCGAGCCGGAGGCCTGCGCGGAGTGCGGCAGCGGCGAGCTCAGGCAGGACGAGGACGTGCTCGACACCTGGTTCTCGTCGGCGCTCTGGCCGTTCGCGACCCTTGGTTGGCCGGAGCAGACACCCGAGCTGGAGACCTTCTACCCGGGCGATGTCTGCTCGACCGGCCGCGACATCAACTTCCTCTGGGTCTCGCGGATGATCTGGGCGGGGATCGAGATTCTGGGCGAGCCGCCCTTCGAATGGGTCAACTACCACTCGATGATCCTCGCGACGGACGGGCGGCGGATGTCGAAGAGCCTCGGCACCGGCGTCGACCCGACCGGCCTGATCGCCGAGCATGGAGCCGACGCGACTCGCTACGGGCTCCTGAAGATGTCGTCGTCGCAGGACGTGCGCTTCTCTCCGGGCGCGATCGAGGAGGGGCGGAAGCTTGCGAACAAGCTCTGGAACGTTTCGCGCCTGCTGCTCGAGAACGCGGGCGGCGCTAAGCCCGGGCTACGGCCGCAGGCGCTCGAGGAGCGGTGGATCGTGGCGCGGCTCGACTCGGCGCAGGCGCAGATCTCCGAGCATCTCGCGCAGTTCGAGTTCGCGGCAGCGACCAACGTCCTCTACCACCTCACCTTCGACGACTTCTGCGACTGGTATGCGGAAGCGATCAAGCCCCGCCTCTACGACGGCGACGAAGACGCGCAAGCGACCGCGCTCGCAAACCTCGAGCGATTGCTGAAGCTGCTTCACCCGGTGATGCCGCACGTGACCGAGGAGATCTGGTCGAACCTCCCCGACCGGCAGACCCGGCTGATCGTGGCGCCGTGGCCGGAGGCTGCGGGCGCCCACGACGTGGAGTTGGAGTTCGAGCCGATCCAATCGGCCGCGGAGGTCTTTCGCCGGGCCGGCGTACGACCGACGCTGAACGAGGAGCAGGAGCGGATCTTCGTGTCGGTCGTGAAGCCAGAGCGGGTCAAGGTGGATGGCGGCAACGTCGAGGCGGAGGTCGAGCGCTTGCGCGACGAGATCTCGCGGGCGGAAGGAATGCTGGCGAACGAGCGCTTCGTCCGGAATGCACCGGAGGAGGTGGTCGCGGCGGAGCGCGAGAAGCTGGAGCGCTACCGTCGCGAGCTCGATGCGCTCGGCAATTGACTGGCTCGAGTCGCTGTCGCCGTGGCCGGAGGAGTTTGGCCTCGGCCGCATGCACGCGCTCCTGACCGAGCTCGGGGAGCCACAGCGCGCCTTCCCGGCGATCCACGTCGTCGGGACGAACGGCAAGTCGACGGCCACTCGGCGCGCCGCGGCCTTCCTCGGACGGGAGGGCGTGCTCGCCGGTGCCTACACCTCGCCGCACGTGGCCGGCTGGAGCGAGCGAGTGCAGGTGGACGGGGAGGACGCCGACCTCGAGCAGGCGCTCGAGCGCGTTCGCCCGGCCGCCGAGCGGATCGGGGCGACGCAGTTCGAGGTGCTGACCGCGGCCGCGCTCGCGGAGTTCGCCGACGCGGAGGTCGCGGTCGCGGTCGTCGAGGCCGGTCTCGGCGGGCGGCTGGACGCGACCAACGTCCTCGCGGCGCCCGTGGTCGCGCTGACCAATGTCTCGCTCGACCACACCGACGTGCTCGGCGAGACCCGAGAGGCGATCGCGGAGGAGAAGCTGGCCGTGGTCGCCCCGGGCGCGACGGTCGTGCTCGGCGAGGCGGAATGGGACTCGCGCGCGCGCGCGCGAGGGGCGACTGCCGTCGTCCATGCGATCGACGTCGGCCGGGCCGCCGCCGCGGCCTTCCTCGGCAGGCCGCTCGAGGGCGACGTCGAGATCGGGTTGCCCGGCCGCTTCGAGCAGGTGGGCGAGGACGTCTTCGCGGGTGCCCACAACCCGGCCGGCGCGGCCTGGCTGCTCGAGCGGCTGCCGCGGCACGACTACGTGGTCCTGGCGTCGATCCTCGCCGACAAGGACGCCGAGGCGATGCTGGCCGTGCTCGCGCCGGCCGGACGCGCCCTCGTCGCCACGTCCTCGAAGAACGCACGTGCGCTTCCCGCCGAGGAGCTCGCCAGGCGCGCGGCTCCGTTCTTCGGAACGGTGGAGGCCGTCCACGACCCGGGCGAGGCCCTGGTGCGGGCACGCGAGCTCGCCGGCGACGACGGCGCCGTCCTCGTGACCGGCTCTCTCTACCTCCTCGGCGATCTCATTGTCCGACTACAACGCGTACCATGGGAAAGTTCGGCGAGCGCCTGAGCGTCTTCGCGGTGGCCGTCATCGTCGTCGTGACGATCGTCGGCCTCGCGTTCGGCGTCGGGTACCTCGTCGGGAAGCTTCTCCTCTGAGGGAGGCGCGGTGCCTGTACTGGACAACGGACTTTTCGACTTCTTCAGCGCCGGCACCTGGGCGGTGATTCGCAACCTCGCGATCTTCTTCGTCGGCGTCTTCTGGCTCTCGGTGGCGTTCTGGGTCTACAAGGACGCGCGGCGCCGGATCGACGATCCCTGGCTCGTCGGGATGGCGACCGTGCTCGGCCTCGTGCCGCCGTTCGCCGGCGCTCTGATCTACATGCTCTTCCGCCCGCCCGAGTACCTCGAGGACGTGCGTGAGCGGGAGCTCGAGATCAAGGCGATGGAGCAACGGCTCTCGCGGCGCGGGGAGCTGCATTGCCCCGTCTGCCGAGCCGAGGTCGACGTCTCGTTCCTGATCTGCCCGGTGTGCACAACTCGGCTGCGCCAGTCGTGCCGGACCTGCAAGCAGCCGCTCGAGGCCCTCTGGCAGGTCTGCCCGTACTGCGAGACGCCCGTCGAGCCCGTCGCGGTCGAGCTGGGCCAGACGCAGACGCTGACGCCGCCGCGGCGCGAGCGCTCGGCCTAGGCGTCGCTTGCGATGCCGCCCCTCAGGACGGCCGGGCTGGGCCCGGGCGTCCGTCTGCAATGATCGGTCGAGCCGAGTGAAACCCGTCGTCCGCCAGTAGTTCTCTAGACTCCGCCGCCGTGGCGGTGGAACAGACACTCGTCCTCGTGAAGCCGGACGCGATGGCCCGCGGCCTGGCCGGCGAGATCCTCGGGCGCTTCGAGCGACGCGGCCTCATCGTGCGGGCGGCGCGGCTCGTGCGGGTCGATCGCGAGCTGGCTGAGCGCCACTACGAGGAGCACACGGAGAAGCCGTTCTTCGGCGAGCTCGTCGAATTCATCACCTCTGCGCCCACGCTTGCTCTCGTGCTGGAGGGCGAGTCGGCGATTCCGGTGGTGCGGACGACGATGGGCGCGACGAACCCGGCCGAGGCCGCGCCCGGGACGATCAGAGGCGACCTCGCGCTCGCGATGCCCGACAACCTCGTGCACGGCTCGGATGCGCCCGAGACGGCGCGGCGTGAGATCGAGCTCTGGTTCTCCGATGAGCCTCTCTGAGCACGCGAAGCGGAACCGCGACGCCTGGGACGAGTGGGCGCCGGAGTGGGTCGAGTCCGGACGGCGCAACTGGGCCGGCGAGCCGACGTGGGGGATCTGGGGGATCCCGGAGTCGGAGCTCGGGCTCATTCCCGACGTCGATGGCAAGGACGTGCTCGAGCTCGGCTGCGGCACCGCCTACTGGTCGGCGTGGCTGGCACGGCGGGGCGGGCGCGTGGTCGGGCTCGACAACTCCGAGCAGCAGCTCGAGACCGCGCGGCAGCTGCAGCAGGAGTTCGCGCTCGAGTTCCCGCTGATCCAAGCGAGCGCCGAGGACGTGCCGCTGCCGGACGAGAGCTTCGACGTGGTCTGGTCCGAGTACGGCGCGTGCCTCTGGGCCGATCCGTACCTGTGGATTCCTGAGGCCGCACGGCTGCTGCGCGCGGGCGGGCTGCTCGAGTTCCTGACGAACGGGGCGATCCTGATGCTCTGCATGCCCGAGGACGACTCGCCGGCGCCTGACCGGCTGCTGCGGGACTACTTCGGCATGCATCGGTTCGAGTGGCCGGAGGAAGACCAGTCGGTCGAGTTCCACCTCGGCTACGGCGACTGGATCCGGCTCTTCCGCGAGCACGGGCTCGAGGTCGAGGATCTGCGCGAGATCCAGGCTCCCGAGGACGCGGAGCCGAATCGCTTCGGCTTCGTCTCGCCGGAGTGGGCGCGGCGCTGGCCCTCGGAGGAGGTCTGGCGGGCGCGTAAGCGCGCGTGAGCGTCCCGCCGGCACCACCGCTTCTGCTGGCCTCGCGCTCGCCGCAGCGGCGCGCGATCCTGCAGCAGCTCGAGGTTCCGTTCGAGGTCGTCCTGCCTCAGTTCGACGAAGCCGGGGCGGATGCCGGATCCGATCCCGGCGAGACGGTGCGCGAGAACGCTCGGGGGAAGGCCCGTTCCGTGGTCGGCGTCGCCGCCGAGCGGCCAGTGCTCGGCGTCGACACGGAGGTCGTAGTCGAGGGTGCCGTGTTCGGCAAGCCGTGCAACGCCTCCGAGGCCGAGGCCATGCTCGAGGCGCTAGCGGGGCGGACGCATGAGGTTGTCTCCGGCCTCTGTCTGCTGACGCCCGGCTGGGAGGAGGTCGAGCACGAAGTGACGCGGGTCTCGTTCCGCGAGCTCGACGCGCGCGACCTCGCGGCCTACATCGGCACCGGCGAGTGGGAGGGCCGGGCAGGCGCCTACGCGGTCCAGGGTCGGGGCGCCGCCCTGGTCGAGCGCATCGACGGCGACTACCTCAACGTGGTCGGCCTGCCAGCGGCCCTGCTAGTGCGGCTGCTGGCCAAGCGTTTCCCGGGGGTCTACGGGTTCGGCTGATTCGGGCGTGTCCCGGGGTCAGACCCCGGGACGGGGCCGAAACGGTCACGGTGGCCGAGGCCTCGAGGGCGCGTCGAGCACGAATTGCCTGAACGTTTCGCGGGCCCGCCCTGGCTCCTCGCCGAATTGGCCGAGGAGCCACTCGAGGGTAAGAAAACCCGCCCGCTTGATCTCGCCCACGACGGCCCGATAGCTGCTCCACCTCCACCCGCCCGCGTCAGAACAGAGTCCCGCTCGCACGGGGTTCAAGACCACGTATCTCGCCAGCTCCAGCAGGTGGTAGGAACTCTCGACCATCTGCCCGTAGAACCGACCCTGGAAGAGATGGCCGGAATAGCCGTACTGGAGGTTGAACCACTGGGCGTAGGTGCTGTTGAGCCGCTGCATCCCGGCGGAGATATTCGGATCGCGAGTCTCGATCACGAGATGGAAATGGTTCGGCATCAAGCAATACGCATGACATTTCCAGCCCAGCCGATCGACCACGTCCTTCAGAATGGCGAGAAACCGAACGTAGTCCCCGTCGACGTAGAAGATCTTCTGCCTGCGATTGCCTCGGGAGATCACGTGGTAGACGCCGCCGGCAACCTGCAGTCGGGGCGGTCGTGGCATGGCGACCAGGCTAGGGCGGCTTGGGGTCCGCTTGGCTACCCCGGACGCTTTCGGCACAGTTCCGGGGGAGTCTCGGGACCCGACCCGGGGTCTGACCCCGAGGTGCGGCCGGAAGGGCCGCGTCCACTGGGCTGAAGAGGTCGAAAACGGCTTTCGTAGCTAGACTCGGACGACCGGATGGGTCTTTTGGGGTACTTCAACGGCTTCGGCGGCCGTGACATGGCCGTCGACCTGGGCACAGCGAACACGCTGGTCTACGTCCGAGGGCGCGGAATCGTCCTCTCCGAGCCAAGCGTGGTCGCGATCGACCAGCGCACCGGCGAGGTCCACGCCGTCGGTGTCGAGGCCAAGCGGATGCTGGGCCGCACCCCGGGGACGATCGCCGCGATCCGCCCGCTCAAGGACGGTGTGATCGCCGACTTCGACGTTACCGAGCAGATGCTCCGGCACTTCATCCAGAAGGTTCACCAGCACCGGTTCGCGCACCCGCGCGTGGTGGTCTGCGTCCCGTCGGGCGTGACGGGCGTCGAGAAGCGCGCGGTCGAGGAGGCGACACTCTCCGCCGGCGCGCGCCAGGCCTACCTGATCGAGGAGCCGATGGCCGCCGCGATCGGCGCCGGGCTCCCCGTCGCCGAGCCGACCGGGAACATGATCGTGGACATCGGCGGCGGCACCACCGAGGTCGCCGTGATCAGCCTCGGCGGGATCGTCGTCAGTCAGTCGCTCCGCGTCGGCGGCGACGAGATGGACGAGGCGATCATCAGCCACATCAAGTCCGAGTACAAGTTGCTCGTCGGCCAGCAGACCGCCGAGGAGATCAAGCTCGAGGTCGGCTCCGCCTTCGACCTGAGCGAGGAGGTCCAGGCCGAGGTGCGCGGCCGCGACATGCTGACCGGCCTGCCGAAGACCGTCGTCCTGAGCTCCGAGGAGGTGCGCCGCGCCCTCGACGGCCCGGTCGGCCAGATCATCGACGCGATCAAGTCAACGCTCGACAAGACGCCGCCCGAACTCGCGGCCGACATCATGGACCGCGGCATCGTGCTCGCCGGCGGTGGGGCCCTCCTGAACGGCCTCGACGAGCGCCTCCGTCACGAGACGCAGATGCCGGTCCACCTCGCCGAGAGCCCACTCACCTGCGTCGCCGTTGGCTCGGGCCGCAGCCTCGAGGAGTTCGAGGCGATCCACCGCAGCCAGGCCGCCAAGCGTCGGAACAACCACCGCCCTCGCCACTAGTCGGTCCCGATTAGCGGCCCGCCGCAGTCTTTCCTACACTAGGGCGTTCTCGTGCAAAGGAACCGCAACGCACGGATTGCGGTCCTGGGGTCCCCCGTTCCTCGCTCCAGGCCGCCTGGGTTGTCCTCCCGCAGTGCCAACGCCCTGAAGCGGCGGATCGTGGCGGGTGTACTCGTGCTGCTCTCGCTCGTGCTGATCACGATCTACTTCCGCGAGCCGGCCGGCGGCGGGCTGCACAGCATCCAGAGCGGCGGCGCGACGGTGCTACGCCCGTTCGAGGTCGGCGCCGAGCGGATCGCCAGTCCGTTCCGCGACGCCTACGGCTACTTCGCCGGGCTGATCCACGCCAAGTCGGAGAACGGGAAGCTCCGCGCGCAGGTGGACAAGCTCACGCAGCTGACGATCCAGAACTCGACCGCCGCCGACGAAGCGAACGACCTCAGGCGGCAGCTCAACTACATCAGCTCCCCCCGCTTCCCGAAGGGCTTCGACCAGGTCACGACCGCGGTGATCACCCGCCCGCCGGGTGAGTTCCAGCAGCAGGTCGGAATCGCGGCGGGGTACACCGCGGGCATCCGCAGGAACGACCCCGTGGTGACAGCGGACGGCCTGGTCGGCCTCGTCACGCAGGTCGCTCACAGCACGTCCGAGGTGACCCTCTTGACCGACCCGGGCCTCCCGGTCGCCGCGCTCGACCAGAACAGCGGGGCTGCGGGGATGCTGAGCCACGGGCAGGGCCGCGGGACACTCACGCTCGGCCGCGTCCTGAAGTCGCAGCAGCTGAGCGAGGGAGACATGATCGTGACGCAGGGCTTCAAGTACCGCGATCTGACGTCCCTCTATCCGAAGGGGATCCTGATCGGCTACGTCAGCGGCGCCTCGCAAAGCGAGATCGACCTCTACTGGCAGGCGCAGGTTTCGCCCAACGTCCATTTCGACGCCCTGCGCTCCGTGATCGTTCTCGTCCCGAAGAAGCGGCTCGGCCGGTGAGCCTCGTCGAGCCGGCCAAGGCGGCGGTCCTCGTCTTCGTCGCCTCGATCCTCCAGGTGACGATCTTCTCCGACGTCGAGATCCTCGGAGGAAGTCCCGACGTCGTCCTGCTGACCCTCGTCGCGATCGCGCTCCTGCGCGGCTCGATCTACGGCGCTGCGGCCGGGTTCGGAGCGGGCCTGCTCGTGGACATCGCGAATCTCGGCACCCTCGGCGTTACCGCGTTGCTGCTGACGCTGGCGGGCTACTGGATCGGCCGCTACGGCGAGACCACGGGCCGTGACCGCGGGCACGCGCCCTTCGTTTCCGTGGCTGTCGCGACAGTGCTCGTCCAGTTCGGGGCGCTGATCCTCCACTACATGCTCGGTGACTCGGTTTCGGCCCGCCGCGTGCTGCTCGAGGCCCTGCCGCCGAAAGTCGCGCTGAGCCTGCTCCTGACCCTCCCGGTGTATGCGCTCACCCGCCGGCTGCTGGCGCTCGCGGCCCAGCCGGAGGGCGCGACGGAGGTGCGGCTCCTTGGCTAGCACCAATGGCCCGCGCGCGGGCTCGAACCGCTTCCTGCCGCCCGACCCGCGCGTCGAGGGCCCGTACCGGTTCACGCCCCAGCTTGCGCTGCGGATCGGAATTCTCGGCGCGCTCGCCCTCGTCGTCTTCGGCGTGCTCTTCTTCCGGCTCTGGGCGTTGCAGGTCCTCTCGGGCCCGCAGTACCTCCAGGCCGCTCTCGACAACCAGGTCCGCTCGGTGCGGATCGAGGCACCACGCGGCGAGATCCTCGACCGGAAGGGGAGGCAGCTCGTCACCAACGTCGCCGGCACAGCCGTTCAGCTCTATCCCGCCGACCTGCCCAAGAAGTGGGCGGAGCGCCTGGACGAGCTGAAGCGGCTCTCGAAGATCCTGCACGTCCCGGTTTCGACGCTGCTGCACGAGATCAAGCGGCGCGGCAACGACCCGATCACGCCGGTCGTCGTTCGCGAATCGGTCAAGCGGGACGCACCGGTCAAGTACCTGCTCGAGCGGGCCTCGGAGTTCCCCGGAGTCCACATCACGGACACGTTCCTGCGCGGGTATCCGTATGGCTCGATCGGCGCTCACACCCTCGGGTACGTGAACGAGATCTCGGCCGAGCAGCTGAAGCGCCTCCAGCGCAAGGGCTACGCAGCCGGGGACAAGATCGGCGAGGCCGGAGTCGAGGCGAGCTACGACGCCTATCTCCGCGGTCACCCGGGTCTCGCGCAACTGCGCGTGGACTCTCTCGGCAGGCCGCGGAGCTCTCTCGTCCTGCGCAGCCGCGCCGGGCCCGGTGAGTCGATCCGGCTCACGGTCGACATCGAGCTCCAGCGCGCGGCGGAGCAGGCTCTGCGCTACGGGATCAACACGGCCCAGAACAACGGGCAGTGGGCCGCGAACGGTGGCGCGATCGTCGCCATGAACCCACGGGACGGGGCGATCCTGGCGATGGCCTCGAACCCGACCTACGAGCCGAAGCTGTACACCGGCCACGTCAGCACCAGAAGCCTCGAGAACGCCGGCCTTGCCCCGAAGACCGCCAAGCTGGTGAACTACCCGTCCTTGAACCGCGCGATCAGCGGCCTCTATCCAGCCGGCTCGACCTTCAAGCCGGTGACCGCCCTCGCCGCGCTCCAGACGCACGTCATCTCCCCGGGGGAGTCGCTGCCCTGCACGGGGTCGTACCCGGTCTTCAAGGAGGACGGCTCGGGCCAGGTAGCACAGGTCTTCTACAACTGGGACAAGTACGTCAACACCTCGATGACCCTGCCGACGGCGATTGCGGCCTCCTGCGACACGTTCTTCTACCAGCTCGGCTACAGCTTCTACAAGGAGCCGCCGAGCGCGGGCCACCCGCTCCAGGCCTGGGCCGCGAAGTTCGGCATCGGCCGGCGCACGGGCGTCGATCTCGCCCCGGAATCCGCGGGCCTCTTGCCGACTCCCGAATGGCGCCGCCGCACCTTCACGCGGAAGACCGACCCCGCATGGGAAGTCGACAGGCTCTGGAAGCCCGGCGACTCGATCCAGCTCACGATCGGCCAGAAGGACCTGCTCGTGACGCCCCTTCAGATGGTGCGCCTCTACGCGCTGATCGCCAACGGCGGCAAGCTGGTGCGCCCGCACATCGTCCAGGACGTCGAGGAGGGTGGTGGCAACAAGCGCTCGCGGCCGCGAATCGTTCACCGCTTCACGGCACCGGCGCCGCAGCCCGTCGGGCTCGACCCGACGAACCTTGCGGCCGTCCAGGACGGCCTCTACCAGGCGACCCACGTCTCGTACGGGACCTCAACGGGCGTCTTCGGCAACTTCCCGGTCGTGATCGCGGGCAAGACGGGCACCGCCGAGAAGGTGATCCAGAACATCCCTTCGGGTAAGTCCGACCAGTCCTGGTGGTGTGGCTACGGCCCGGCGGGAACCGACGAGACCCCCGAGATCGTCGTCTGCGCGCTGATCGAAAACGGTGGCCACGGCGGTGATGCCGCGGCGCCCGCGGCGCTGAAGGTCTTCGAGAAGTACTTCCACCAGAACGCCGGCGCAGTCGGGGCTGTTCACTCGGACTGATGATCGAGGCCGTCAACACCCGAGCGCGAGGCCTGCGGACGCACCGCGCCGAGAACGTCGAGGTCGCCTCGGCGGTCCGGCGGCTCGACTGGCTCTTGCTCGGGGCGGCCGGCTCGCTCCTGGGCTACGGGCTCTGGTCGATCGGCGGCATCACCGCGCACGACATCCAGGGCGACCCCAACTACTTCCTCGTGCGGCAAAGCGTCTACGCGTCGCTCGGCTGCGTCGCGCTCGTGGCGGCGCTCTTCGTCGACCCCGACTACTACCGCCGCTTCAGGCAGCCGATCTTCATCGGGACCGCCGGCGTGATGCTGCTCGTGCTCGTGGCCGGAACCGTCTCGCGCCATTCGAAGCGCTGGCTCGACATCGGCTTCTTCCGCTTCCAGCCCTCCGAGTTCGGAAAGCTGCTCTTCGTCCTCTTCCTGGCCGGCTTCCTCGCCGACCGCGCGCGGCGCCTCGGGGAGACGCGCACTGTCGTCGAGGCAATCGGCCTCGGCTCCATCCCGATGCTGCTCGTGTTCCTCCAGCCGGACGTCGGCACCGCGATGGTCTACGCGGCCGCGCTCGCGGCGGTGCTCTTCGTTGCGGGCGTGCGCTGGACGCATCTTGCCGCGCTCGGCGTCGGAACCGTCGTGCTGGCATTGGCGGTGCTCTGGTTCCTGCCCGCGGCCGGCGTGCACGTGCTCAAGCCCTACCAGGAGCAGCGCCTCACGCACTTCACCCACCCCGACTCGGACCCGGCGGGTGCGACCTACAACGTGAGCCAGTCGATCAACGCCGTCGGCGCGGGCGGGGTCAAGGGCCGCGGCGAGGCCGGCGCGACCCAGACGAACCTCAACTTCCTTCCGGAGCACGCGACCGACTTCGCATTCGCATCGCTTGCCGAGCAGCGTGGCTTCGTCGGCGTCTCGGTGCTGCTCCTCCTTTATCTGCTCGTCGTCTGGCGCGGCCTCAAGGTGGTCGCGATCGCTCGGGACGCGTTCTCCGCGATCGCCGCGGGCGGGATCGTGTTCGCCTTCCTCTTCCAGATCTTCGTCAACGTAGGCATGAACATCGGCATCGCCCCGGTGACGGGGATCCCGCTCCCGTTCGTGAGCGTTGGCGGCTCGGCCCTGATCGCGAACCTGCTCGCAATCGGCGTTTTGCAGGCAATTCATGTGCGCGGCGCGGCCCGCCGCAAGGCGTACAGGTAGTGCTGTCCGGGGTCGGTCCTACGATCCCGCGCATGGCCGATAGACGAGAAGCCGAGGAGCTCTTGATGATCGAGGAGGCCGACGCCTGGTTCGAGTACCTCGAGGCGACGCGGGGCCAGACCGCTCTCCGCTACCGCGAGCTCGAGCCCTGGGCGTGGGCCCGTCTGAGACAGCGATTGCGCGCCGTCACGACGAAGCGGACGAAGCTCCGCCCCGCTGCTGCGGCGTAGGCGAAAACGGTGACCGGGGCTCGCGCTGCTAGCCTGTGGTGACGGCTATGCCGACGAGTTTGATCCACACGCAGCGCGCGCTCCCCCGCTTTGACGCGGGCGACCGAAGCGCGCGCGACCAACAAGGAGATTCCTTTTGCTTCGATTGTTCAGGCGGACCAAGTCGCCTACCGACGAGCGCGCTCGCACTGCTGAGCCCGCCACACCTGCACCTGCAGAGAACGTAACGCCCCCGCCCGCGCAAGCGGGCCAAACCGACACTGCCCCTAAGAAACGGCGCCGCGGTAGCCGCGGCGGTCGCGGCCGCAAGCGTCCGGCCGGCGCCGGCAGCGGAACCGGCTCGTCTTCGCCACAGGCCCCAGCCAAGGCCGAAACCGAGGCCAAGCCGAAGACCCAGACGCGGCGTGAGCCCAGGACCGAGGCCGCCGGCGACCGGCGACCCGCCGCGCGCAAGCAGCGCGCCCCGCGACGCCGCACCCCTCCGAGGCGCCCGCCGTTGCCGCCCGCCAAGCGCGAGCTCCTGATCTCGGTCGAGGTCGGCGAGCAGCGCGTCGCCGTGGTCGAGGACGACAAGGTCGCCGAGGCATACCTCGAGCGCCCCGAGCGCCGCTCGATCGCGGGCAACATCTACAAGGGCACCGTCGACAACGTGCTCCCGGGCATGGAGGCCGCGTTCATCGAGATCGGCCTCGAGAAGAACGGCTTCCTCTACGTGGACGAGGTGATCGCGCCCGAGCTCGAAGGGAAGTCGCGCGGCCGCAAGATCCAGGACCTGCTGAGCCGCGGCCAGGAGGTCATGGTCCAGGCGGTCAAGGACCCGATGAAGTCGAAGGGCGCCCGCCTGACGACCGAGATCTCGCTCCCGGGCCGCTTCGTGGTCTTCGTCCCGCACGGCGAGGGGCTCGGCGTCTCCCGTCGGCTCGAGGACGAGGAGCGCATCCGTTTGCGCGACATCCTCAAGCGCCTCGACGTGAAGAAGGGCGGCGTGATCATCCGCACCGCCGCCGAGGGCGCCTCGGCCGAGGACATCGAGCGCGATCTCGTGTTCCTGCAGCGGCTCTGGAAGACGATCGAGACGCGCGCGAAGAGCCTGAAGGCTCCGGCGCTCGTCTACCAGGAGGCCGAGCTGCCGCTCCGGGTCGTCCGCGATCTGTTCACCGATGACTTCGAGCGCGCGCTGGTCGATCACGACAGGACCTACAAGCGGATCGTCGGGTACCTGAAGAAGACCTCGCCGCACATGGCCGAGCGCGTCCACCGCTACCGCGAGAAGGCGCCGCTGATGGAGGCCTCCGGGGTGGACGGCGAGATCCGCTCGACGCTTTCCCGCCGGGTCGACCTGCCCTCCGGCGGCTACCTCGTCTTCGACTACGCCGAGGCGTTCACGGTGATCGACGTCAATACCGGGCGCTTCGTCGGCTCGCGCTCCAAGACCTCCGGCGGGCGGCTCGAGGACACGATCACGAAGAACAACCTCGAGGCGGTCAAGGAGGTCGTGCGCCAGCTGCGGCTGCGCGACATCGGCGGGATCATCGTCATCGACTTCATCGACATGGCGAACCCGAAGAACCGGGCCACCGTCGAGGAGGCGCTCCAGAGCGAGCTCGAGCGCGACCGGACGAAGACCTACGTGGTCGAGATCTCACCGCTCGGGCTCGTCGAGATGACGCGCCAGAACGTGACCGACGGGCCGCGCGAGATCCTGACCCGCAAGTGCACGGTCTGCGGCGGCGACGGGGTGGTTCTCTCGGAGACCTCGGCCGCGGTCGACGCCGAGCGGCGCCTGCGCGAGCTCGCGGCTAGCGCTCCGCGCACCAAGGCATTCAAGGTCGAGCTGAACGCGAAGGTGGCGAGCATCCTGATCGGCCCGGGCGCCTCGCGTCTCGCGGCGATCGAGGAGGAGACGAAGCGCCGCTTCCTGATCGTCAGCCGCGACGCTGTGCCCAACGACCACTTCGAGGAGCTCGGCAAGGGAACGCTCGAGAGCCTCGCTCCGAAGGGGCCGGTCGAGGAGGGCATCGAGACCGAGCTGAAGCTGGGCGAGGTCGGGCTGTACGACGTCAACGCGGGTGTGGGCAAGCTCGACGGCCTCACCGTGGTCGTCGGCAATGCCGCCGGCCTCGTCGGCAAGAAGGCGAAGGTCCGGATCGAGCGCCTGCTGGACGGCGTCGCCTACTCGACGCTGCTCGGCGGCGCGCTCACGCCCGACCAGCCGATCACCGCTGAAGGCGAGGCCGAGAAGCCGACCCGCAAGCCGCCGGCGAAGAAGGGCCGCACGCCCGAGCCGGAGGTAGAGGTGGAGGCGGAGGCGGAAGTCGTAGAGCTCGATCCGGAGGAAAGAGAGGCAGAAGCGGACGCAGAGGTCGAGACAGAGACCGAAACCGAGCCTGCAGCCGACGCGGAGACCGCGGCCAGCCCGAAGAAGAGGACACGCCGAGGCTCGAGGGGCGGAAAGCGCAGGCGCAAGCCCGCGGGCGCCGGCGCCGCAGCCGTAGCCGCAGCCACCAACGGCGAGGCGCCTGATCCCGCAAACGCTGACGGCAAGGCCGAGCCCGCCCCCAGGATCCACCTGCCCGACCGCGAGCTCGGTCAGGAAGAGGAGCCCGAGGAGGACGAAGCAGCGGTTCCGGCCCAGGTCGTGAACGGCCAGGATGGCGCCGAGCCGCCGAAGCCGAAGAAGAAGACGCGCCGCGGCTCGCGCGGCGGGCGCAGGCGCCGCAAGCCTGCCGCCAAGAGCCCTTCCGCGCCCGCCGAGTAGGGCACTTGTCCGCTAAACTGGCGCCTTCGCGGGCGGCCAGGCCCGCGTTTTGATGCCATGAGCTACGCGATCATCTCACTCGGTGGTAAGCAGTACCGCGTCCGTCAAGGCGAGCGCCTGCTCGTCGACCGCCTTTCGGTGGAGGAGGGTAAGACCTTCCATCCCGAGGTGCTGATGCTCGGCGGCGACGGCAAGTTCGAGCTCGCGCCGAAGAGCACGCAGGTGACCGCGCGGGTCGTCGGCTCGCCGCTCGGCCAGAAGATCCGCATCGGCAAGTACCGGCCCAAGAAGGGCTACAAGCGCCATACCGGCTTCCGCGCGAAGCTCACGCAGATCGAGATCGAGTCGATCGGCGGCTCCAGGGCCGCGGCGAAGAAGGAGCCCGCAGCGGAGGCGACGACGCAGGACGCCCCCGACAAGCTCCCGCGCGGCTACGCGGACATGACGGTCGCGGACATCACCGAGAAGTCCGGCCGCTGGTCGGACGAGCAGGTCGACGCGGCGCTGGAGTACGAGCGCGCGCACGCCAAGCGCAAGGGCGCCCTGGCGGCACTCGAGGCGAAGAAGGAGAAGGACTAGAAATGGCCCATAAGAAGGGACTCGGCTCGTCGCGGAACGGCCGCGACTCCAAGCCGAAGATGCTCGGCGTCAAGGTCTTCGACGGCCAGGGCGTCACCGCGGGCACGATCATCGTCCGCCAGCGCGGAACCCGCTTCCGCCCGGGCCCCGGCGCTGGGATCGGCCGCGACGACACGATCTTCGCCAAGCGCGACGGCACCGTCGCCTTCCGAGCTAGTGGCGAGCGCCGGTTCATTTCCATTGTCGACGGGACCTAGAAGCGGGGCGAGCGGTCGCCCGGCGGAGCCGGACGACCTCTTCGACGGCATCGCAAGCGATGCCTCGGGCGAGCGCCGCTTCATCTCGGTCACCGAGTAAGGCTTCGATGTTCCACGACCGGGCCCGCATCAACGTGCAGGCCGGGCGCGGCGGTGACGGGGCGCTCAGCTTCCGCCGCGAGAAGTTCGTGCCGAAGGGGGGTCCCGACGGCGGCGACGGCGGCCCGGGCGGGGACGTCGTGCTGGTGGCGGATCCCGACTTGCGCGACCTTTCCTCGTTCCGCAGGCGCCAGAGCTTCAAGGCCGGCAACGGCGGTGCGGGCGGCGGCAGCGGCCGGCACGGCGCCTCGGGCGAGGCGGTCGAGCTTCGCGTGCCCGTCGGCACGCAGGTGCTCGACGAGGAGGACCAGCTGGTGGCCGACCTGGCCGCCCCGGGAGCCCGCCTCGTGGCCGCGCGCGGCGGGGGCGGAGGCCGCGGCAACCGCCGTTTCGCCACGCCCACGCGCCAGACTCCGCGCTTCGCCGAGACCGGCGTCCCCGGCGAGGACGCGACGCTCGAGCTCCGCCTGAAGCTGCTCGCCGACGCCGCCCTCGCCGGGCTGCCGAACGCGGGCAAATCCTCGCTGCTGAGCCGGATCTCCAACGCGAAGCCGAAGGTTGCCGAGTACCCCTTCACGACCCTCGAGCCGGTGCTCGGCACCGTCGAGTCGGACGAGCGCCAGCTCGTCGTGGCCGACGTCCCGGGTCTGATCGAAGGCGCGAGCGAGGGCGTCGGGCTCGGGCACGAGTTCCTCGCGCACCTCGAGCGCGCGCGCCTTCTCGTGCACGTGATCGACGCTGCCGCTGGCGAGCCGGCCGAGGCGTTCGAGGCGATCAACCAGGAGCTCGAGGCCTACGGCGCCGCCCTCGCCGAGCGGCCTCAGGCGGTGGTGCTGAACAAGATCGACCTCCTCCCGGAGACGCCGACGTTCGAGAGCGACGACCCGCGGGTGGTGCGCGTGTTCGCGCTCTCGGCGGCCACGGGCGAGGGCGTCGAGGCCTTCCGCCGGGCCCTCTTCGAGCTCTGCCCGCCAGAGGAGGCGCCGGACTACGACGAGGAGGGGCTCGCCGACTACCTGGCCTACCGGCCGAAGCCGGACCCGCGGCGCCGCTTCCGCATCCTGCGCACCGACCGGGGCTTCCGCGTCGCGGGCCGGGCCTCCTCCGAGGAGGAACTGGAGCGGGCGCTGCGTGAGGCGGGCGCGAAGGTCGGCGACGAGGTCGAGGTCGAGGGCGAGGTGCTCGAGTTCCAGTAACGGGAATCCTCGGAGGCACCTTCGACCCGCCGCAGAACGGGCACCTTGCGCTCGCCCGCGCGGCGATCGAGCAGCTGCCGATCGACCGGCTGGTCGTACTCGTGGCCGCCGATCCCGGGCACCGGGAGGTCGTCGCGGACGCGGCCATGC
Organism: Gaiellales bacterium; assembly: GCA_038236705.1. GTDB lineage: Bacteria > Actinomycetota > Thermoleophilia > Gaiellales > Gaiellaceae > AC-32. The sequence continues at coordinate 55,668 of JBBRZN010000004.1, read as the reverse complement.
GCCTGAGGCTCGCCGAGGCCGCGTTCTCGGGCCTGGGCGAGGTCGTGCTCGATCCGAACGCCTTCACCGTGGACGCCGTGTGCGAGGGCCGCTTCGGCGACGCGATCTTCATCGTCGGCGCCGACGAGGGTGCGGCGTTCCCCGGCTGGAAGGAGCCGGAGGAGGTGCTCCGCTTCGTGAAGCTGGCCGTCGGCACCCGTTCCGGCTATCCACCGCCGGATCTCGAGCGCTTCGGCGATCGTGTCGTCTCGTTTCAGCTCGCCTCGCCGCGGGTGTCCTCGAGCGAGGTGCGTGAGCGGGTCGCCCGCGGCGAGGCGATCGGCGCGCTCGTCCCCGAGACCGTCGAGCGGGAGATTTCAAAGCTCGGCCTCTACCGTGGCTACACTACGAGCGATCCCGAGAGGACTTGACGAGACCCTGACGCCACTCGAACACGCCCGCCGCATCGCCGGCCTCGCCCAGGAGAAGCTGGCGCAGAACGTCCTCATTCTCGACATGCGCCCCGTGTGCAGCTACACGGACTTCTTCGTGCTCGCCACCGGCCAGAACACCCGCCAGGCGAAGGCGATCTGGGACGAGGTGCACAAGCGCCTGAAGCACGACGAGCAAGCGCTCCCGGCCTCGGTGGCGGGTGAGGGGGAAGGCCGCTGGATCGTCGGGGACTACCTTGACGTGGTCCTGCACGTCTTCACGCCCGAGTCGCGCGAGTACTACCGGCTCGAAGAGCTCTGGGGCGACGTGCCCTCGGTCGAGCTCGCCTCGGCGACTGCGTAGTTACAATCCATCCGTCCAGGGGCCGTAGCTCAGCTGGGAGAGCGTCTGGCTGGCAGCCAGAAGGTCACGGGTTCGAGCCCCGTCGGCTCCATCGACGTTTGCCTCACGCGGCGGCGCGGCAAAACCCAGCGATGCGCTTTCGAAAGAACGCCAGGCTCGATCCTTCTCAGGTCGAGGACCGGCGCGGCCAGGGCCGGGTCTCGCTACCGGGCGGCGGCCTCGCCGTGGGCGGCGGTGGCCTGGGCCTCGTCGGGATCGCGATCTACCTCCTGGTCGCGGTGCTCTCCGGCGGAGGCGACCTCTCCGGGCCGCTCCAGAACCTCGACAGCCGTACCGTCGCAAGCCAGCCACCCTCCTCGGCGCTCGGATCCGAGTGCCGGACGGGCGCAGCGGCCAACACGCGCGAAGATTGTCGCATCGTCGGCGTCGTGAACAGCGTCCAGGCCTACTGGGCGGGCCAGTTCCAGCGCAACGGCCGGAACTACACGGTCTCCAAGACCGTCTTCTTCTCCGGGTCGACCGACACGGGTTGCGGCGTCGCGAGCTCGGACGTCGGCCCGTTCTACTGCCCGCTGGACAAGCACGTCTACATCGACCTGGGGTTCTTCGACGACCTGCGTAACCGCTTCGGCGCGACCGGCGGCCCCTTCGCGCAGGCCTACGTGCTCTCCCACGAGTACGGCCACCACGTCCAGGACCTGCTCGGACGCCTGGAGGGCGGCTCCGGCGGCGCCGGCGCGCAGGGAAGCTCGGTCCGCACCGAGCTCCAGGCGGACTGCTTCGCCGGGATCTGGGCAAATCACGCGACGCAGACCGGCTTCCTGGCCGACCTGACCGAGGACGACATCTCCGACGGCCTGAACGCCGCCGCCGCGGTCGGCGACGACCGGATCCAGGCCAGGACGCAGGGCCGGGTGAATCCCGAGACGTGGACGCACGGCGCCTCGAGCCAGCGCCAGCACTGGTTCACGGTCGGCTACAAGAGCGGCAAGCCCGCCGCGTGCGCAACGTTCAGCTCGGCGCTCTAGCCACGAAGTCCGGGAAGCGGAGGGTGAAGACCGCGCCTGCGTCCGAGTTGGCCGCCTCGCAGCTTCCCCCGTGTGCCCGCACGATTACGTCCACGATCGCAAGCCCCAGTCCCGCTCCGCCGTTGGCGCGGGAACGGGCGGAGTCGGCGCGGGCGAACCGGTCGAAGAGCCGCTCGAGTCCGTCAGGAGGCAGCCCGCAGCCCTCGTCCGCGATCTCGATCGCGAGCCCAGCACGCTCCGAGCGGGCGCCGAGGGTGATTGCGTCGGCGGGCTCCGTGTACTTGACGGCGTTCTCGAGCAACGCGTCAAGGGCGTTGCGCAGCGCATCGGGATCGGCCTGAAGGGTTCCCCCCGAAAGCTTGCCGAGCGTCCAGTTGCGCGGCACGACCGACCAGCGCATGAACACGTCTTCGAGGAAGGTCTCGATCTCGACGTCGCCGAGGACGACGAAGTCAGGCTGGTTCGAGTTCGCCAGGAGCAGCAGTCGCTCCAGGATGTGCTCGATGCGCTCGAGCTCGTCCAGCGCAACCCCGACCTCCTGGGTCGATTCGCCGTTCAGCCGTTGCAGCACCTCGAGGTGGCCGCGGGCGATCGTCACCGGAGTGCGGAGCTCGTGCGAGACATCGTGCAGGAAGCGCTTCTGCTGGGCCAAGAGCGAGGCTCGCTCGCTCACCTCCGTCTCGAGCGTCCGCAGCGCGTCCTGGCGCCGGCGCGCGTGCCAGACCATGGCGAGGAACATCGCCGCCATCAGCGGCACCTCGAAGAGCTCGCCCCAGAGCTGTTCGCCGCTGAAGGCGTCGCTCAGGATCAGGCTCCCGGTGGCCAGGATCACCAGGGTGAGCACGATCCCGGTCGGCTTCGGCTCCCAGACCCGGAAGCCGTACAGCAGCGTCAGGCTGATCCAGATGAAGTGGAACGGGATCGTCTCCCAGCTCGGGACGAGCGCCATCGCCACGAGGTTTGCGGCCGCGAACGCGAACCACGCGAGCTCGACCCAAGGCGGCGCCTGCGCTGCCGCTCTCAGGATTCGCGGGCTGCGCCCGCGAATCCGTCGGAATCGACCGGTCGATGCGTTGGGCGCCATCACCTGCCCGAGCTAGGCGGTCGCAGTAAGCCGATAGCCGCCATGCCGTACCGTTTCGATCGGCGCGTCCGAGCCGAGCTTCTTCCGCAGCCGCCGGACGCACACGTCCACCACGTTGGAGCGCGGATCGAAGTGGTAGCCCCAGACCTCCGAGAGCAGCCGCTCCCGGCTCACCACTTCGCCCTGGTGGAGGGCTAGGTGGTGAAGCAGCCGGAACTCGCGATCCGAGAGCTCTGCCACCAGCTCACCGAGCCTGGCCTCGCGCCGCGCGAGGTCGAGCGTCAGCTTCCCCGCCTGCACGACGTTTCCGTCGCCGCCGCGCCGGACGCTCCGTAGCTGCGCCCACACCCGGGCGAGCAACTCTTCGAAGGAGAACGGCTTCGAGATGTAGTCGCATGCGCCGAGGTCGAAGCCTCGGAGCTTCGTCTGCAGGTCCGCGCGGGCCGACACGATCAGCACCGGCAGCTCGGGCCGCTGCCGCTGGACCTGGCGCAGCACCTCCAGCCCGCCGAGCTTCGGCAACAGCAGGTCGAGCACGACGAGGTCGTATTGGCCCGTGATCGCTCGGGCGAGCCCCGCCGGCCCGTCTCCGGCGCCGTCCACGACGAAGCCTTCCGCCTGCAGCCCCCTCGACAGGAACGCGAGGATGCGCGGTTCGTCCTCGATCACCAAGATCCGCATGCGCAGCGGAGCCTAACGCAGCAGATGACCTGCAAATGACACGAAGATGACAGTCGCGTCATCTTTGCCCCGGGAACGGCTCCCGGTTCTTATCTTCCACGCGCGATGGGGGATCCGAGCAGCGCGCGCAAGCGCCTTTGACCGAGGGCACGGTTTCCGGTGAGGCACCTGCACCGCTGACCGCCCGCGCCCGCGTCGCCGGGCCCTTCCCGGACGGAGCGGCGAAGCACTGGATCCTCTGGTCGATCGTCTGGCTGACGGTGGTCGACCTCTTCGGCCTCGTGCTGGCCACGGAGTTCGTCAGTCCGGAGGCCTTCGGTGGGATCTCGTGGCTCTCGTTCAGCCGGGTTCGCCCCGCGCACGTGAACGGCGTGATCCTCGCCTGGCTCACGATGATGTACTTCGGCGCGCTCTTCTACATGCTCCCGCGCCTCGTCGGAACGCGTGGAATGTGGAGCGAGCGGCTCGGGATCTGGTGCGCCTGGGCTTGGAATCTGATGTACCTGCTCGGGATCATCGGCCTGCTGACCGGCCACAGCCAGGGCCGCGAGTACGGCGAGTTCATCTGGCCGATCGACATCGCGCTCCTGGTGATCTGGTGCGCGAACATCTGGAACATCCTCGCGACGGTCGCGATCCGCACGATCCGGCCGATCTACGTCTCGGTCTGGTTCTTCATCGCGAGCCCGCTCTGGCTGGCCGTGGACTACGCGATCGGCAACGTCATCTGGCGGCCCGGCCACATCTGGGGCGCGCCCTCGGGAGCGCTCTCCGGAAGCCTCTCCGATGCGATTCTGAACTGGTGGTACGCGCACAACCTGTTCGGGTTGTGGCTGACCCCGATGCTACTGGCGCTGACGTACTACATCGTCCCGCGCGTCACCAACACGCCGCTCTACAGCTACACGCTCTCGCTGGTCAGCTTCTGGGGGATGGCCTTCTTCTACACCGGGGTCGGCGACCACCACATCCTGCAGTCGCCGACCCCGGCGTGGCTGAAGACGATCGCCGAGGTCTCCTCCTGGATGCTGCTCGTCCCGGTCTTCGCCTTCACGATCAACATCCTCGGGACGATGAAGGGCAACTGGGACCGATTCTTCACGAACTTACCGCTGCGCTTCACGATGACCGCCTTCTTCTTCTACTTCCTGGTCAACATCCAGGGAGCGTTCGAGGCGATCCAGCCGTTCAACAAGCTGACGCACTTCACGAACTTCGTCGTGGCCCACGCGCATCTCGCGCTGCTCGGCGCCTTCACGATCCTCGGGATGGGCGTGATCGACTACATCGTCGCCCAGATCTGGGCCCGGCCGCTGTTCAGCCGCAGCCTGACGGAGTGGCAGTACTGGCTCGTCACCGTCGGCTTCACCGGCTTCTTCAGCGTCCTCACGCTGGCCGGCTTCCAGCAGGGCTTCAGCTGGCAGGAGGGGATCCCCGAGGTGAACGTGCTGCCGCAGCTGCACGCGTACTACATCGCGCGAGGGATCTTCGGCGCGATGATCGTTCTCTCGGGGATCGTCCAGATCGTCAACATCGGGATGACGGTCTTCACCAACACGGCGGAGCGGCGGCGCCGTGAGACCCTGAAGGTGGCCGAGGCGATCGCGCCGCCGCCGGTGGCGGGCTGATGGCGGACGAGCGCGGCGACCGGCCGTTCGGCGAGTCGCAGGAGGGCACGCCGCCGATCCCGCGCGGCTGGCAGCGACACCCGCAAGAGCGCATGCTGATCACGCCGCTGATGGCCGGGCTCGGCGGCCTGCTCGTCTTCTTCGTCGTCGTGGCCGTGGTCGTCTGGCTGCCGATCCACACCTTCGATCCGCCGGCCTCCGCGGACTGGGCCCCGCTCTCCAGCCAGGCGAAAAAGGGACGCAACCTGTTCGCCTCGAACGGCTGCTACGTCTGCCATTCGGGCTACTCGCGACCGCAGGACGTGCGCGAGCAGCTCTACTTCCTCTACCCGAAGGTCTCGCAGCCCGGTGATTTCTTCGGCAGCGACCAGTCGCCGAACCTGCTCGGGACGGAGCGAACGGGGCCGGACCTTTCGCAGGAATCGGGGTGGCACCCCGACGACTGGCAGTACGCGCACTTCTACGACCCGCGCTTCATGGACCCGCGCTCGCTCATGCCGAACATGAAGTCGCTCTTCTCCGACAAGCAGGTGACCCAACTCGTCGCCTTCGTCGAGCAGCGCAGCGGCAAGTCCGGGCTGCTGCGGTACGCCGGGCAGCTCTACGCGAAGCACGTCGTCCTCGCAAACCAGGGGTTCCCCCAGGCGTACACCGGCTTCCAGGCTGCGCACAAGCCGATCCTGGAGGGCAACGACGACATCCTCAGCCCGCCGAAGGACCAGCTCGAGGAGGCGCCGAACCTCTCGCAGATCGACCGCGGCTACTGGCTCTCGGCAGACCCGCTCCCGGTGACGGAGGCGAACCTCCTCCGCGGGAAGGAGATCTTCCTGGACCGCTGCGTCGGCTGCCACGGCCTGAAGGGCAACGGCAAGGGGCCGGGCGCGCGCTTCCTCTCGCCGGCGCCGGCCGACTTCACGAGCGCCGACGACGCCTGCTGCGGCGGTGACACCGGGCCGGGCGACTTCTACTACCGGATCCTGCGCGGGTGGACGGGGACGGCGATGGAGAATTTCGGCGACCGCCTCTCGGTCAATGACATCTGGCGGGTCGTCCTGTTCGTGAAGACAATCCCCAACGGGACGCTCAAGCCGAATCGCATTCCGGAGCCGAAGGACTTCATCGTCTGGCAGCCGTCGAAGGAGCTGCTCGCCTGGGTGAAGTCGCACCAGAAGCTGACCGACAATGCGAGCTTCGCGAAGCAGCAGGCGACCGATCCGTTCATGCAGGAGGCGATGCGCGTCTTCCCCGGCCTCGCCCCGAGCGACCACATCGTCCTGAACGACAAGACGAACACGCCGCTCTCGCTGGACGAGGCGGCCGCGGGGATCAAGTCGATCTACCAGGACCTGCTCGACCGCGCCTGGAGCGAGGCGAAGGCGCGCGGCGACAAGCTCCCTCCCGAGGCCCAGAAGAACGTCCCGCCCGAGGTGCCGGGGCAGCAATGAGACGCCTGGTTGCTGCATTTACCGCGATTGCCGGCTTCGCGCTGGCCTGGCCGGCGCTCGCCCTCGCCCACGACCAGCCGGAGACGAACCAGTCGCGCTGGGTGATGGCCGACTGGATGCTAGACACGTTCTTCGTCTTCGCGGGTCTGGCCCTGGTCGCGTTCCTCGCGGCCTGGAAGGCGGGGCACTTCCACGAGCTCGACCGCATGGGCGGGATCCCGCTGCTCGTGCACGAAGAGGACTACTACACGCCCGAGTGGGCTCTCGACGAAGAGGAGTGGGCCGATGGGGATGCCTAGCGGCGAATCGCCACAGCACGCGCAGCAGTACTACCACTACCTCCAGGGACACCAGGAGACGATGCAGCGGCCGGCCACGTGGCAAGTCCACTGGATCGACCTGGCCTGGCTCTGGGGCTTCGTGATCGGGCTCTCCCTGATCATCCTGTTTTGGATCTGGCAGTACCGGACGACGCGGCAGAAGACGGGCGTGTACCCGGTGGACAGCTTCGGCGGCTACACGAGCGAGCTCGCCGGGCCCTCGACGCTGTTCTTCATCCTCCTGTCCCTGCTCCTCACCGGCTGGGCGGTCGTGCTGATCGTGGGGCACCTCGTCTGGGGGCAGAAGTTCTGATGGCGGTCGAGACCGCTTCCTCGGCGCTGCCCTACGTCTCGTGGTCGTCGGCGAGCAGGGCCGTCATCCCGGCCGCCGACTGGCCGCTCGTCTTCGGCTCGATGCAGGCGCTCAAAGGGCACGTGCAGGAGTATCCCGGCTGCCAGAAGCTCGAGGCGTTCGTCGAGCCGGAGGGGGCCGACTACCGCATCCACTGCTACACGACCTGGGACACGCCCGAGCAGCTCGAGGCCTACCTCGAGCGCGGCTACACCTTCGAGCGCATGCTCACCGACGTCGCCGGGCTCGAGGCCGAGCCGTCCCGCGTGATGGAGAAGGTCTTCTGATGGCCGAGGAACGGCGCCCGGCCCGCCCCCTGGTCGGCTATCGCGACGTCGGCGAGGACGTCCGGCACTCGCGGCCGCAGATCGTCCGTGCCTGGGTGATCCTCGCCTTCCTCGCCGTGCTCTACCTGGGCTGGACGCTGACGGTCTTCTTCCTCGAGCCGGGCCTGCGGTAGGCGGCCGCCTGCCGTGTATCTGAAACACGTCTCGTCGCTCCAGTTCCTGACGTACATCTCGTTCTTCGCCGTGGTGATGGCGGCGCTCTTCAAGTTCGTACCGGGCCGCTCGCCGCCGGTACGCGAGACGCCGTACCCGGACGACGAGCTGCACGCGCACGATCTCAAGACCGCCAAGTACTTCCTCGCGGGCGGCTTCTTCCTCGTGCTCGGCTCTCTCCACATGGCGGTCAAGAACCTGCCCTGGCTCGCCGAGTACCTCGCCCGCACGGGCTACGCGGGACATCTCGTGCGCGACCTCTCAAACACCCACGTGATGATCGTCGGCGGGGGCACGCTGCTCGCGACCGGCCTCTGCTGGCTCGCTCTGCCGCGGATCGTGGGCCGGCCGCTCGCCAGCGAGGGGCTCGCGCAATGCGCCTTCTGGTTCACCGTCCTCGGGCTCGCCGTCTTCTACGTCTCGCTGATCGGCAACGGGATCGCCATGGGACGGCTGATGGAGCACGGCTGGAGCTACCCCGCGGCGAAGGAGCACATGGGCGACTGGTATCGCGCGCCGACCGGGATGGGCGCCGGCGTGATGGGCCTCGGCTACTGGTGCTTCGCGACGAACGTGGCGCTGACGATCTTCCAGGCACGCCTCGTGCGCGTGCCCAAGCCGCAGTGGCACCTGTGGAAGTTCTTCGCCACCGGAGCCGCCGCACTGACCGTCGGGACGGTTCAGGGGGTCGTCCAGGTGCAGCCCGCCAACGCGGACTGGCTCTACAAGTCGGGCCACGCGGGCGACTGGATCGACCCGATCAGCCACGCGCACATCAATCTCGTCACGGGGCTCACGATGCTCGTCGCCGGGGCCTTCTTCGCGTTCGTCCGCTCGGCCGGGGGGACGGAGCCGTCGCGGCGCCTGGTGGACACGAGCTTCTACGCGCTGCTCGGCGGCTCGCTCGCCTTCTACTTCTCGGCGCTCTACCTCGGCTTCCACGAGGGTCGGCTCGTCCACCGAGGTCTCACGCCCGAGCAGGCGGAGGAGGCGACTCGGATCCACCCGTTCCTGATCATGGGCGCCGGGATCGCGATGTTCGCGGCGTTCTGGCTCCTGCTGGTGGTGTTCGTGCGCTCCGTACGGCGATCCGGAGGCCACCTGCGGCCGTTCGTGCTCGCCGGATGCGCGGCGCTGGCGGTCGGCACGCTGCAGGGTCCGGTGCAGGCGTTCCCGCTCGTAAACGAGGCGCTCGATCGTGGCGGCGAGGCCGGAGACGTGATCGTCAACCTGCACGCGCAGCTGAACATGCTCGGCGGGTTGATGCTGCTCCTGATGGGGCTCTCGCTGACGGCGCTGAGCAGCCTCGGGGCGCGCTGGCCCGAACGGCAGAGCCGCCTCGTGACGGCGTGCGTGCCCCTCGGCGTCGGGACGTACTACGCCGCCGGCGTCGTCGTCGCTGCGCTCGAAGCGCACCGCGTCGAGGGCGGCACGCCGTTCGCGTCAGCGGTAACGGCGCTGGAGCCCTGGCAGGCGCTCGTGCTGGTGCCGGCGGCCGTGGCCCTGCTCTTCGGCTTCGCGGCTTTCTCGGGCGCGGCCTGGCGAATGACCGAGCGCCAGCGCGCGGCGGGGAGGGTGGCTCTTGCGGCGACGCCCGCTCGCTACTCGGGAACGATCCCGAAGCGGGTCCGGCGTCGGAGCCCGGCCGCGCTCGCCGGCTACGAGCTGCCGCTCGGCCTGATGGGGTTTCCGGGGGTCGGCTGGCTCTTCGCCGGCTTCCCGTTGACCGCCTCGGTGCTGCTGATGGCCGGGCCGGCCGTCACCTGGGCGATCATCCCCGTCGCGTTCAGCCCGTACGGGACCGGGCCGCTGCGCGGGATCGGCTGGGGGGTGGAGCTCGTCTGGCTGCCGACGATGGCCCTGCTCTCGTCGGCGCTGCTCTTCCGCTCGCACGCGCGCCGCCGCGCCAAGCTGGACGGAAAGCCGCCGCGCGGCCGCACGCGCCGCGCCGGTGCCTACCGCACCAGGGTCAGCGTTGCGATCGGCGCGCTCGCGCTGCTGCTGATTGCGATCCCGTTCGTCCCCGCCGTGGCAGGCGTCGGCGGCAGCACTGTGCGCTACTCGTACGAGCCGCGTCTGACGCGCGAGGTGACGGGGCAGTTCGTGAGCACGAAGCGAGGCCCCGTGAAGCTCTTCGCCTGGAGCGCGCCGCAGGCGTCCTTCCCGCACGACGCTCTTCGCCTCCACGCCTCCGACCTCGGCGGACTGCTCGTGCGCGCGGCGGCAGTGGACTCCTCCAAGGCCTACCAGCTCTTCGATCTCGACCACGGGGAAAATGTCCCGCTCCTGGCTCGCAGGACCTCTCCCCGCCAGCTCGTGCTCTCCCCGTCGCGACCGCTGCGGCCGGGGCGCTACTCGTTCGCGGCCACGCACGAGGGCATGTTCGGAGGGCGCGACTTCGCCTATCTCCGGGTCATGCCCGCCTCCGCGCCCGTGACGTCGATCAGCTCGCGGCCGCACGCAGCCGCCCCTGCCGTCTTGGATGCGCTCCTGCCGCTCTGCGCGGCGCTCGTGGCGCTGGCCTTCGTGGTGCTCCTGCTGCGCTCGCTCCGGCGCCGCCGCTCGGGGGAGAAGGTGCTCTGGGCCCTCGGCTTTCTGCTCTTCGCCGTCGCGGCCGCATGCGAGGCGGCCGCCCAGCGCGCCGGCTGGAGCCCGGCGCTCTTCCGCGCGTACTACCTCGCCGGCGGCGTGCTGACTGTGGCGTACCTCGGCGCAGGCTCGGCCTGGCTGCTGCTGCCCAAGCGCGGGCGGGACGTGCTGATCGGAGCGCTCGTCGTAGCGACCGGAGCAGCTGCGACGGCGGTCCTGCTGGCGGGTGTCTACTCCTCGACGCTGGCGGCGACCGCGGTCGGCAGACCGCCTGCGAACTCGGCGCTCGCCGGCCACGCGTTCCTGTGGGCGGTCGCGCTCAACTCCGTCGGCACGCTCTTCCTCGTCGGCGGCTCGCTCTATTCGATCCTGCGGCGGCGGCGGATTCGGGCCAACCTCTGGATCGGCGGCGGTGCCCTGGTCGTCGCCCTGGCGACCGGGCTCTCGCGGACCGACTCCTACTCACTCGTCTACGCGGGCCAGCTGTTCGGGATCGCGCTCATGTTCAGCGGCTTTGCCTTCGTCGGCAAGGAGCCCGCGCGTCAACCGGCGGCCTCCTCGACCCAGTCCCGCGTCAGGTACAGCCAGAAGGCCAAGCCCGCGTAGTCGCCGTAGCGGCGGAAGCGCCGCTCGATCGTCTTGTCGCTCGCCTTGCGGCCGTTCAGCCCGGCGTACGTCGGCCGAGTCCAGGAATCGAGGATCAGGCGCGAGTAGCGGCCGAGCAGCATCATCATGTGCGCGGTCGCATACGGGCCGCAGCCGGGAAGGGCGAGCAGGGTGGCCGCGACCTCGTCGTCGGGAAGGGCGGGGTCGTTGAGCGCCTCGAGGTCGAGCGAGCCGCCCGCGACGTCCTGGGCGAGCGTGCGCAGGTAGGCGCCGCGGTAGCCGGCGCGGGCGGCGTCTCTGTAGAAGGCCTCGTCCGCCGCAGCCATCGCGGCCGGAGTCGGGAAGGCCCGGCGGCCATCCGGGGCTTCGACGCCCAGCTCGACGACGAGCGCGCCGACCATGCGCACTGTTGCAGACCAGGTGCAGTTGGTCGTGCAGATCGTCTTGACCACGTCCTCGAAGACCGTCGGGCTGCGCAGCATGCGACCGGCGCCACCGACCGCCCACGAGAGGTCGGGATCCTCGCGGGCGACCTCGTAGAAAGCCGAGAGGTCGGCGTCGAGCCGGAGCATGTGGGCCGCGCTCTCCGCGAGGAGTGCGCCGTCGGCGGCGGAGACGCGTCCCTCGGCCTCGACGAGCGCTCGGCCGAACCGGCCCGCCCGGATCCGGATCGTGCGCGCGCGCCCGCGCGGGAGGAGCAACGTGGAATCGAGCGTGTGCTCCTCCTCGTCGAGCACCTGCGGCGGCAGGGCTGCGACTCCGTGCGAGGTGAGCGTGCGCCACAGATCGACTGGCTCGCCGCCTGCGCCCTTCAGCTCGAGCTCCGTGGTCCCCGGATTCCCCATCGTGGTAGTCGAACGCGCCATGCGCCGCGGCATTCCCTGTCCAAAGCGGGCAGTAGGCAAAAGCGGTGCGCTCGATAGACCAAGCCGCGGATGTTGCGCTTTCGACACGTTCCCGTTTCACACGTGTGCGCCGGCCACGCCTACCGTCGGCAGGAGTCGACGGGAGGTGGACGATGGTGCGAACTCACTGGAAAGGAAAGGCTGCGCTTTCGGCGATGGTCGCCGGGCTTGCAGCGACGGTTGCGATCTTGCCGGCCGCGGCTCGGGCGGTGCCGGCGCCGAGCTACCAGGCCCCGGACGGCTCCTACTGCTACGACCTGTACGTGGACTGCGGCTACGGAGACATCGAGACGGGCGCGTACACGGAATCCTTCGACGCCTACGCGTATTCACCGGGCGCGTGCCGGACGCGCTGGGCGCGGGCTACGCGGCACAATCTGGCCGGGTTCGTCGTCTTTCGGTACAACGAGCAAGTCCGTTGGTGCTGGCGTAGCGGCGTGATCACCTACTTCTGGCGTGACCGCTGGCCTTCGGACACGAGCTTTGGCTGGGCCTTCGACGGCCACATCGGAAGCAACTGCACGTACGAGCACTGCAACGGTCGGGGGGTCGGGACCTACTCCACCGATGCCTGGACGCAGGGAAACTTCCATGCGTGCGTCACGTGGTACTGCCCCCACAGGTACCCCGTGGTGGAGGTCTGGGTGCACGGAGACGGCGGCAGCGGTGCGAGCTGGTCTGGCGCGTAACTGGGCCCGAGTCGTGATCGTGGTCGTCGCGATCTGGCTCGTCTGGTTCCTGCTCGCGGCGCCCGGGTGCGGCTCGGGCGGCTCGGGCACGACCCCGACGAAGGCCCCGCCGCGCTGAGCGAGGGGGCGGCCGAGCCGGCCGCCCCCTCGCGGACCCGGAACCGCATCCCGTATGCTCCCGCGATGGTCTGGGAGTTCGTCTTCATGATGGTGATCTTGAAGATCCCGATCGTCTATCTCTGCCTGGTGGTCTACTGGGCAGTGAAGGCCGAGCCGAAGCCGCCGGAGCCGGCACAGCTGCCCGTGGAAACGCTTGGTCTCGACCCGAGGCCGCCGTGGCGACCCCGCTCGCGCAAGCCGAGGCCGGGCCCCCATGGCTCGCCGGTGAGGGCCCGCCGGGCGATGGCGCGGCGGTGAGCGCCCACTCCGAGGCTCGCGAGCGCCCGGCCGACGCGATCGCCGGCCTGCTCGCGTCGCTGTCCATCTTCGCGAGCCTGGCAGGGGTCGCGTACCGCCCCGGCCGGCTGATCCCGTCTGCGCTGCTGCTCGCGCTGCTGGCGGCGGCGATGGGCGGCCGGCACCAGCGCCTGGCGGCGTCCGCGATCGGGATCGGCGGGGCCTGCTTCGTGATCGGGATGGCGGCGGCCGTCATCACCGACCACCCGTTGTACTGAGCCGCGGAATCCAGCCGCTCCGGGAGGGTATCCCGGTGGTACAACAAAGAGTGTGAGCATGCACGAAGTAGACGGCCTGAACGCGGGCTTCGCCAGCGCGCTCCTCGAGCAGTACCTCGAAAACCCCGAGGCGGTCCCGAGCGAGTGGCGCGCGCTCTTTGAGAGTGGCGCTAGCGAGCTGGTGGCGACCCATCCCGGCCTCGCCCGGCTGGTCGAGCTCCTCCAGGAGGACGGAAACGGCCACGTAGCGACTGCGCCGGCGCCCGCGCCGGCCGAGCCCGTCGCGCCTCCGGCGGACAAGACCCTCCTGGGCGCGGTCGCAGCGGCGATGGCGCTCGTCAAGGCCTACCGCACGCACGGCCATCTCGCCGCGCGGCTCGACCCGCTGGGGTCCGAGCCTGTCGGCGACCCCTCCCTCGAGCCGGAGCGCCTCGAGCCGAAGCTCACGCCCGAGCTCCAGCAGCTGATCCCGGCCGACATGCTCCGCGTCCACGTCCCCGGTGAGACGCTGGCCGACGTGCTGCCGCGGCTTCGCGAGACGTACTGCGGCACGAGCGCCTACGAGATCGAGCACATCTCGGACCACGAACAGCGCGTCTGGCTGCGCTCGGCGATCGAATCGGGCCGCTACCGTCTGCCGATCATGCCGGACGAACGGCGCTGGCTGCTCGAGCGCCTCACGGAGGTCGAGGGCTTCGAGCGCTACCTCCGCCGTGCGTTCCTCGGCCAGAAGCAGTTCTCGATCGAGGGGCTCGACGTGATGATCCCGATGCTCGACGAGGCGATCCAGCTCGCCGCCGAGGAAGGAGCGCACGAGGTCGTGTTCGGCATGGCGCACCGGGGGCGCCTGAACGTGCTCGCCCACGTGCTCGGCCGGCCCTACGAGACGATTCTGCGGGAGTTCGAGGGCGAGCGGACGCTCGAGGCCGTCGTCTCCGATCCCGAAGGCGGGACCGGCGACGTGAAGTACCACCTCGGCGCCGAGGGCTCGCGGCGCACGCCCTCCGGCGAGATCACGCTCACCCTGGCCTCGAACCCGAGCCACCTCGAGGCTGTCGACCCGGTTGTCGAGGGCCGCACACGCGCGGAGCAGACCGACCGCTCGAGCCGCACCGGCTACCACGACTCCTCCGTTGCGATGCCGATCCAGATCCACGGCGACGCGGCCTTTCCGGCGCAGGGCGTCGTCGCCGAGACGCTCAACCTGGCCGACCTGTCCGGCTACTCGACCGGCGGCACGCTGCACCTGATCGCGAACAACCAGATCGGCTTCACCACCGACCCGGCGGACGGGCGCTCGACCCGCTACTCGAGCGACCTCGCCAAGGGCTTCGACCTCCCGATCGTGCACGTGAACGCCGACGACCCGGAGGCCGCGCTCGCCGCGGTCCGACTGGCGCTCGCCTTCCGCCGCCGCTTCTGCACCGACGTGGTCATCGACCTGGTCGGCTACCGCCGGCACGGCCATAACGAACAGGACGAGGCCGCCTACACCCAGCCGCTGATGGCCGCGCGCATCGAGCAGCAGCCAAGCGTGCGCGAGCAATACGAGCAGGAGCTGGTGGACGAAGGCGCCGTCTCGCAGGAGGAGGCCGATGCGATGGCGGCCGAAATGGACGCGAGGCTCAAGGAGGCGCACGAGCGGCTGAAGACGACGTTCGGCCAGGCCGTCCCCGCGGTGGCCTACGAAGGCCGCATTCCGGCCTCGAGCAGGGCCGAGGTCGTGACCGCGGTCGGCGCGGACCGCCTGCGCGCGCTGAACGACGAGCTCCTTGGCGTGCCCGAGAGGTTCACGGTCAACCCGAAGCTCGCGAAGCAGCTCGAGCGGCGCCGCGATGCGCTCGACCAGGGCGGGATCGACTGGGGCCAGGCCGAGGAGCTCGCCTTCGCGAGCCTGCTCGTCGAGGGCATCCCGATTCGCCTCACCGGCCAGGACACCGAGCGCGGCACGTTCTCGCACCGCCATCTCGTCCTGCACGACGCCCAGAACGGGCAGGTCTACACGCCGGTGCAGAACCTCCGCGAGGCAACGGCGTCGTTCGAGATCCACAACTCGCCGCTCTCCGAGGAGGCGTGCCTCGGCTTCGAGTACGGCTACTCGGTGGCCGCGCCCGAGGCGCTCGTCGCCTGGGAGGCGCAGTTCGGCGACTTCGTCAACGGCGCGGAGGTGGCGATCGACCAGTTCATCGTCTCCGGCCTCTCGAAATGGGGACAGACCTCACGGCTGACGCTGCTGCTCCCGCACGGCTACGAGGGCAACGGCCCGGAGCACTCGAGCGCGCGGCTCGAGCGGTTCCTCCAGCTCGCAGCGCAGGAGAACATCCGCATCGCCAACTGCACCACGGCGGCCCAATACTTCCATCTCATGCGCAGGCAGGCACTCGACCCCAGCGCGCGCCCGCTGATCGTGATGACGCCCAAGGGCCTGTTGCGCCTGAAGCAGGCGGCCTCGGAGCTGTGCGAGCTCGCCGAGGGCTCCTTCCAGCCCGTGCTCGACGATCCCGTGGCGGATCCGGCGAAGGTGCGGAGGCTTGTGCTCTGCTCGGGGAAGGTCTACTACGATCTCGTCGGGCACGAGCTGCGTCGCGCCTCAGAGTGGATCGCGGTGGGCCGGCTCGAGCAGCTCTACCCGTTCCCGGTGCGCGCGGCAGCCGAGCTGGTGCGCGGCTACCCCGGGCTCGAAGAGCTCGTCTGGGTACAGGAGGAGCCGCAGAACATGGGCGCCTGGCGGGCGATTCGACACCGGCTCGAAGAGTCGCTGCCAGAGGGCGTTGACCTCCGATTCGCCGGGCGCCCCTGGCGCGCGAGCCCGTCCGAGGGCTATCCCACGGCGCACCTGAAGGAACAGGACAGAATCGTCGGAGAAGCGCTGAGGGCGCTGAGCCCAGGCTAGGGACGGGGGCGGCGCTGGCGCTGCTGCATCAGCTTCGTGGCGACCGTGGGCCCGTGCTTGCGGGCCTGACGCAGGATCGCGCGGCGGTGCTTCTTTGGGATGCGTCGCCAGATGTCCCAGGCAGTGAGGGCTAGGCCGAGAGGGCCGGCGCGACGAAGGCTGCGCAAACGGGGCACAGGCGAGAGCCTAGCGCTTCGGGCCGTGGCCCTTGTCGCCCTCGTCCTTGCCCTTGTCCTTGCTGCCCTCGTTGCCGTGACCGTGGCCGCGCTCTTTCTGCCCGCCACCCTTGTCGTGGTCGTGTCCGTGATCCCGCTGCTTTTGACCATGACCATGGCCGTGGCTCTTGGCCTTCTCCTCGTGCTTTCCCTTCGAGCCCTTCTGCTTGTCGCCGTGATCCTTCGTCTTGGATTCCGGCGGCGGCGGCGGCGGAGCCGGAGGAGCCGGGGGTGGCACGACCGTTGGCGCCGGCGGCACGACCCGTTTGGACGGTTTGGCGCGCTTCTCAGCCTTCGTGTTCAGCGCGTTGCGCGAGCCGGAGCCTGTCGTCCCCGCCGTGCTCCCGGAAACGGGCGCGGAGGCAAGGGCGGAACCGGAAGACTGCGTGGGAGCCAGAGCCAGAGCCACAGGGGCAGGAGGCAAGAAGTTGCTCGGGGCGCGACGTACAACGATGCGAAGCGTGGGCAGGGCCGGCGCACGCACGACGATCCGCTTGCTGCCCGCTGCGATCGAAAGGGCGGCCGGCGGAGCATCCTCGCCGCTCACGATCAGGGCCGGGAGCGTGACGGCAGCGGCGAGTGCCGCCGCGATGAGCGCTGACAGAGCAATAATCGCGAGACCTCTATTCATTTGTTCCCCTGGTGATGCCGATCACTCTAGTCGTGGTATCGGCGAAACCCCGTGGAACCTGAATTTAGGCAATGAGCTTCAAGCTCAAGCTCGTCGCGTACTTCCTGCTCGTCTCGCTGCTGCCTCTCGGCGCGGCCGGCTGGGCGTTGCACGCTGTCTCCGGACGGAGCGAGACCCGGCGCGTCGACGTTCGCCTGGAGGCAGGCCTGCGTGCCGTGCTTGCAGGGTACAAGGCCGAGCTCGCATCGGCCGACCGCCGGGCCAATCAGCTCGCCGCGAGCCAGGGCTTCCAGCAGGCGCTCCAGCGAGCCGACCGGCGGACGCTGCGGAGGCTCCTCGCAGGAAACCCGGGCCTCCGGCTCGAGTCGCAGGCGCTCACGCTCGGGCCCACGAGGACGATCGGCCCCGGCTCGGAGGTCTCGGTCGTCAGCTCGAAAGGCCTGCTCGGCACCCTCGTCGCGGGCGTTCCGCTCACCTCGCCCTCGCCCTCGCTCGCGCGGCTGCGCGCCCGATCCGGCCTCTCGCGCGGCGACCTACTGGTCGTTCTCAAGCGACGACGCATCGCCGCCGGGCCCGCCGGCCTTCTCGGCCACTCGTTCTCTGCTCCCTCGAGCGCCCGCACCCTTTCGGTTGGCGGCGACCGCTACCGCACGCTCGCCGCCAGGCCGCAGCAGACCTCGGAGACCGCACTGGCGCTGCTCTCGCCCCAGTCCCGGATCGACGATGCCGTCGCCTCGGCCGACCATCGACTCCTGATCGGCCTGCTCAGCTCGCTGGCGCTGATCGTCTTCGTCGCCTACGTCGTCGGCGGCTCGATCGTCAAGTCGCTCGGCGGCCTCGCGGAGGCCGCCAACGGGATCGCCCGCGGCCGGCTCGACCGCCGGGTGTCGGTTCGCGGTCGCGACGAGTTCGCACGTCTCGGTCTCGCCTTCAACGAGATGGCCGACCAGCTCGAGGCCCGGGTCGAGGAGCTCGGCGCCGAGCGCGCGCGCCTGCGGGAGGCGAACGTTCGCTTCGGCGAGGCGCTCGCGGCCACCCACGACGTCGACCAGCTTCTGCGCGTGATCGTCGAGACAGTGGTCGAGACCACCGGCGCGACCGGCGGCCTCGTGGTCGGCCTGGCCGGCGAGCTCGTTCAGGCCGGCACGCTCTCGGACCGGGGCGAGCGCTTCGAGCTTCGGCTCACGGCCGGGCGGCAGAGCTTCGGCACGCTTTCCCTCTCCGGCCGGGGCTTTACCGTCGAGCAGCGGCGAACAGCCGCGACGCTGGTCGCGCACGCCGCGATCGCCCTCGAGAACGCGCGCCTGCACCGCATCGTCGCGCGCCAGGCCCTCGTGGACATGCTCACAGGGCTCGCGAACCGCCGCCAATGCGAAGAGGCGCTCGCGAGCGAGTTGCTGCGCGCGGAGCGCTTCGGCGGCTCGGTCGCCTTCGTGCTCGCCGACCTCGACAGCTTCAAGTCGATCAACGACCGCTTCGGCCACCCGGTCGGCGACGGTGTCCTGGTCGAGTTCGCCGAGACCCTGCGCGAGTGCATGCGCGAGATCGACCTCCCCGCCCGCTGGGGCGGCGAGGAGTTCGCAATCGTCCTGCCCGGGACCGACCTCGACGGCGCCACCCGTCTCGCCGAGCGCGCCCGGGCCGCACTCGCGGACCGGACGATCCTCGCTCCCAACGGCTCGCGCATCCGCGTCACGGTGAGCCTCGGCGTCGCCGCTTTCCCCGAGGCCGCGCTGGGCGACAACCTCGTCTCCGCGGCCGACAGAGCACTCTACGAAGCCAAGCGCGCGGGCAAGAACAGGGTCGTCACCGCCAGGTCGAGAGCGCAGCAGACCTAGGGTTTGGCTCGGTCTTCTGGCTAAGGCGCTAGAATCCGGCGCCTTGCCCCCAAGACCACGGGAGGACGTATGCCGGTGGAGACTTCGTCGCTGTTCGCGCAGGTAATTCAGGATCACCTCGACCTCAAGGAGAAGAACTCCGAGCTCGAGAGCGATCTGCCGATCGACAAGTACAAGACCCAGGACCCGTTCGAGAACCACCCGCTCTTCAAGACGGAGGAGCAGGCGAAGATCGAGGAGACCATGGACGGCGAGGAGCAGGCCGTGTCGGCTTCGCCCCCGCCTGCCTGGCCGACCGAGCCCGACGAGGCCGAGCCGAAGGAAGAAGGGCTCTGGAGCAAGTCGCGCGACTTCGACTGGGGTGACTGAGACTCTTTAGGCTCTCGGTTTCCGCCACGAACGTCGGGGTACGTCCCGGCTTTCACCTATCAGGAGGGAACCGATGATCAAAAGATTGCGCTTTGCGGCGCTCGGCGCCGCGCTCGTCTACTTCTTCGACCCCGAGAACGGCAAGCGCCGCCGCAAGGTGACCGCCGACCGCCTCTCGGGCTTCCTGCGCCGACAGAGGCGCAAGACCGGCGGTCTGACGCATCGGGCGAACGCGCTCAAGCAGCGGGCCACGCACCTGCACGAGGAGCCGAAGCCGCAGCCCGACGATGTGACGCTGGCGCGCAAGGTCGAGTCCGAGATCTTCCGCGACGTCGAGGTTCCAAAGGGCAAGATCAACGTCAACGCCGAGGACGGCAAGGTCGTGCTGCGCGGCGAGGTCGACTCTCCGGAGCTGATCGAGGAGCTCGTCGGCAAGGCACGCAAGGTTCAGGGCGTCCAGGACGTCGAGAGCCTGCTGCACACGCCCAGCTGACCGTCTGCCGGGGCTTCTTCTAGGCTCCGGGGTGTGAAGGCCGAGCCCGCGCGCGAGCACTGTCCCCGGTGTGGGGGCGCCATGGACTGGCGCCACCAGACCTGGCAGTGCCCGCGCTGCGCGTTCAAGCTCGGCTGCTGCGAGGGTGAGCCGCAGTCCTGCCCGCCGCAGGCCGCCAACCCGCGATAATCGCGGGCCGGTGTCATTGCAGGAGCGAACGTCCGAGGAGCGGTCCCTCGGCGCCCACCCGGGCGGCGCGCCCGCCGTGCGGCTCGAGGGCGTGCGCAAGTCCTACGGCGACATCATCGCGGTGGACCGCGTCGATCTCGAGATTCAGGCGGGCGAGTTCTTCACGCTGCTCGGGCCCTCGGGCTCGGGCAAGACGACGACGCTGAGGCTGATCGCAGGCTTCGAGCGCCCGGATGAGGGCGCGGTCGAGCTCGGCGGACACGACGTTTCCGACACGCCTCCCTACGCGCGCGACGTCAACACGGTCTTCCAGGACTACGCGCTCTTCCCGCACATGACGATCGCCGAGAACGTCGGCTACGGTCTTCGGGTCAGCGGCGTGCCGCGCAAGGAGCGGCAGGCGCGGGTGGACGACGTGCTCGGGCGGATGCGGCTTCCCGATATCGGCAAGCGCAAGCCCGTCCAGCTCTCCGGCGGCCAGCGCCAACGGGTCGCGCTCGCCCGCGCGCTCGTCAACCGGCCCGAGGTACTGCTCCTCGACGAGCCGCTCGGCGCGCTCGACCTGAAGCTGCGCCAGGAGATGCAGCTCTTCCTGAAGAGCCTCCAGCAGGATCTCGCGATCACGTTCGTCTACGTCACGCACGACCAGGACGAGGCGCTGACGATGAGCGACCGGCTGGCCGTGTTCGACCGCGGCCGCATCGAGCAGATCGGAGCGCCGGCCGAGGTGTACGAACGGCCCGCGAATGCGTTCGTCGCCGGGTTCGTCGGCGTCTCGAACGTGGTCGAGCGGGACGGCAGGCGCTTCGCCGTACGGCCCGAAAAGATCCGCATGACAGACGCGGGCTCGGAACCGGCGGGCGGCTGGCACGCCGAGACCGGCCGCATCAGCGACGTCGTCTACGCCGGCATGGTCACTCGCTTCCTCGTCGAGCTCGACGGGGGCGGCGGGCTTCAGGTCGTCCGGCAGAACCTCGAAACCTCGTCGGCCGAGGCGCTCGATGCCAAGGGCCGTGCAGTTCTTCTCGAGTGGCGCCCAGAACACCAGCTCGAGCTCGATAAACCGAGCGAAACGGAAGGAGAGAGATGAAGAAGGTCTACAAGCGCGCGCTCGCTTGGAGCGCGTGGGTGCTCCTGGTCGGGGCGCTGGCGGTCGTCGCGGCAGGCTGCGGCGGCGGCGACAAGAAAACCACCTCGACGAAGGCGGCCGGGCCGAATCTGCCCACCTCGATCGGGAAGGGCGAAGGCAAGCTGTCGCTGATCGCGTGGGAGGGGTACACGCAGCCTCAGTGGGTCAAGCCGTTCGAGCAGCAGACCGGCTGCAAGGTCACGAGCAAGTACGGCGGCTCCTCGGACGAGATGGTGACGCTGATGCGCCAGGGCGGCGGCCAGTACGACATGGTCTCGGCCTCCGGAGACGCTTCCCTGCGGTTGATCCGCGGGGAGGACGTGCAGGCGATGAACCCGGAGCTGATTCCGGACTTTCCGAACTTCATCCAGGCGCTCAAGGCACCCCCGCACAACACCATCGACGGCGTCCACTACGGCATCTCGCTCCAGTGGGGCCCGAACACGCTCCTCTACAACACCACGAAGGTGAAGCCGGCGCCGACGAGCTGGGCGACCCTCTACGACGCGAAGTACAAGGGCCAGATCACGATCCCGGACAACCCGATCCAGATCGCCGACGCGGCGCTCTACCTGATGAAGTCGAAGCCCGACCTCGGGATCACCGATCCGTATGAGCTGACGCAGCCGCAGTTCGACGCGGCGGTCAAGCTGCTCAAGCAGCAGCGGCCGCTCCTGAAGAAGCACTGGTCGCTGGCCTCGGACGAGATCGACCTGTTCAAGAACGGCGACGCCACGCTCGGCGCCTCGTGGCCGTACCAGACCAACACGCTCGTGGCGGACAAGGTCCCGGTCAAGGACCTGATCCCGACCGAGGGCGCGACGGGGTGGGCCGACACGTGGATGCTCTCCTCGAAGTCGAAGCACCCGAACTGCGCGTACCTCTGGACCAAGTGGGTCTCGACCCCGAAGGTGCAGGCGCAGCAGGCGATCTACTTCGGCGAGACGCCGGCCAACACGAAGGCCTGCGCGATCATGGACCAGCTGAGCCCGGGCTCCTGCAAGCAGTACCACGCAGACGCGCCGGCTTCGTACTTCGACAGCATCAGGTTCTGGAAGACGCCGTCGGCCGACTGCGGCAACGGCAAGACGAACTGCATGGACTACAACCGCTGGCAGCAGGCCTGGACCGAGATCAAGGGTTAGCGTGACAGCCGAAGCGTCGAATCAAGGCGGATCGACCGGTCAGTTCAGACGGAGGCGCGGGCTCAGCCCGCGCCTCCTGAAGACGGCACCGCAAGCGGCGCCGTAGTGGCAGCAGGGGCTGAAGATGCGGGTCGTCCCACGTGGGCGGCCCGCCGCCGCCTCTCCGCGGCGTTCTGGCGGCGGCCCTGGCTGCGGGCCGCCGCGCTCCTGACGCCGCCCGTCGGCGCGTACGTGCTGATCTACCTGGGCGCCCTCGGCGCCCTCTTCATCGCGGCCTTCTGGGCGCTCGACCCGCTGAGCGGCGAGCTCGTTCACACCTGGGGCTTCGGCAACTTCCGCACGCTCTGGCAGGAGCACACCTACTGGCGGATCGCCGGGCGGACGATCGGGCTGGCCGCGGCAGTGACCGTGACCGACGTCCTGATCGCCTTTCCGTTCGCCTACTACATGGCGCGGGTCGCGAGCCCGCGCCTGCGCACCGTGCTGTTCGTGCTCGTGCTGCTGCCGCTCTGGTCGAGCTACCTGGCGCGGATCTACGCGTGGCGCCTGATCCTCTCGAAGGACGGGGCGCTCAACTGGTCGCTCGGCGGGCTCGGCCTCCCCGAGCAGCACCTCGCCTACACCAACTGGGCGATGTGGATCGTCTTCGCGTACATCTGGCTCCCCTTCATGATCCTGCCTGTATACGCGGCGCTGGAGCGCATCCCGGACTCGTACATCGAGGCCTCGCGTGACCTTGGCGCGAAGAACTGGACGACCATGCGCCGGATCGTGCTTCCGCTGGCGCTGCCGGGGGTGGTCGCCGGCACCATCTTCACGTTCTCGCTGACCCTCGGCGACTACATCACGCCGATCCTCGTCGGCAATACCCAGTTCATCGGCAACGTCGTCTACCGCAACGTGCTCGGGCTGACCTACAACCTGCCCTTCGCGGCTGCCTACGCGACGATTCCGCTCGCCGTGATGGCGATCTACCTCGTCGCCGCGCGCCGCGCCGGCGCGTTCGAGGCGCTCTGATGCAGGGCCGCGCCGGCCGGGCCGGGCTTGCCGTTTGGGCGCTGCTGGTGGTGCTCTTCCTCTGGGTGCCGCTCGCGATCATCCTCGTGTACGCGTTCAACACCTCGAACATCCAGAGCTGGCCGATCCCGGGCTTCACGCTGAAGTGGTTCCGCGTCGCCTGGGAGGACGAGGAGGCCCGGACGGCGCTTCTGCTTTCGCTCAAGGCCGCCTTCGCCGCGACTGCGGTTGCGCTCGTGCTCGGGACGATGGTGGCGGTCGCCGTTTCGCGCTTCAGGTTCTTCGGCCGCGAGACGCTCTCGTTCCTGCTCGTCCTGCCGATCGCGCTTCCGGGCGTGATCACCGGGATCGCCCTCTCGTCCTTCTACACCTTCTGGGGAGTGCCGTTCTCGCTCTGGACGATCGTGATCGGGCACTCGACCTTCTGCGTCGTGATCGTCTACAACAACGTGCTCGCGCGCCTGCGCCGCACCTCGCCCTCGCTGGTTGAGGCGTCGATGGACCTCGGGGCCGACGGGTGGCAGACCTTCCGCTTCATCACCTTCCCGGTGCTCTCGACGGCGTTGATCTCCGGCGCGCTGCTCGCGTTCGCGCTCTCGTTCGACGAGGTGATCGTGACCCTCTTCACCGCGGGCGCCCAGAACACGCTGCCAATCTGGATCCTCGGGAAGATCCGGCTCGGGCAGCAGCTTCCCGAGGTGAACGCGGTCGTCTTCGTCGTGATCGTGCTGACGGTGATCCCGGTGGTCGTCTCGCAGCGGCTGACGCAGGACTCCGGGCTGTTGAGAAGGCGCTAGCGCGGTAGGCTGGAGAGAGACCGAACGGGAGGGTTTTTGATGAGCGTGACCGTTTCGCAGCACAAGAACTTCGTCGGCGGCAAGTGGGTTGACGCCGTGGACGGCGGCACAATGGAGGTACTCAACCCCGCGACCGGCGAGACGATCGCCGAGGTTCCGCGCGGGACCCAGGCCGACGTCGACCGCGCCGTGGAGGCGGCCAAGGAGGCGCTGCCGGAGTGGCTCGAGACGACGCCGGGCGAGCGCGCCGAGGCGCTGCTCGAGCTCGCGGACGCGCTCGAGGAGAACGCGGACGAGCTCGCGCAGCTCGAGTCGCGGAACGTCGGCAAGCCCCTCTCGTACGCCAAGGACGAGATGCCCGTGTCCGCCGACAACATCCGCTTCTTCGCGGGCGCGGCGCGCGTGCTCGAGGGCAAGTCGGCCGGCGAGTACATGCGCGGCTACACCTCGATGGTCCGCCGCGAGCCGCTCGGGATCGTCGGCGGGATCGCACCCTGGAACTACCCGCTGATGATGGCCGTCTGGAAGCTGGCACCCGCGCTCGCCGCCGGCAACGTCCAGGTGCTCAAGCCTTCCGAGCAGACGCCGCTGTCCACGCTGCGCTTCGCCGAGCTCGCGGCGGAGATCCTCCCGCCGGGCGTCTTCAACGTGATCACCGGCGACGGAGAGCCTGTCGGCGCGGGGATCGTCCGGCACCCGGACGTCCGCCTCGTCTCGCTGACCGGCGACGTGAACACGGGCAAGGAGATCGCTCGCACCGCGGCGGACACGCTCAAGCGCGTGCACCTCGAGCTCGGTGGCAAGGCCCCCGTGGTGGTCTTCGACGACGCCGACCCGGCCGCGGTGGCCGAGGGGATCAAGATCGCCGGCTACTGGAACTCCGGTCAGGACTGCACAGCCGCCTCGCGCGTGGTCGCCGGGCCGAAGATCTACGACAAGCTGCTCGAGGAGCTCGTCCCGCTGGTCGAGTCGCTCCACGTCGGAGACCCGGCCGAAGGCGACGAGATCGAGATGGGCCCGGTGATCTCGCGCTCGCAGCAGGACCGCGTGCTCGGCTTCCTCGACCGGGCGAAGGGCGCGAAGGTGCTCACGGGCGGCGGCACGAACGGCGACCGCGGGTTCTTCGTCAAGCCGACGGTGGTCGCGGAGGTGGGCCAGGAGGACGAGATCGTCCAGCGCGAGGTCTTCGGGCCGGTCGTGACCGTCCAGCGCTTCGCCGACGACAACCAGGCGATCGAGTGGGCCAACGACGTCAACTACGGCCTCGCCGCCTCGGTCTGGACGCGAGACGTGGGGCGGGCGCTGAACGCGGCGCGGAGGCTCCAGTTCGGCACGGTCTGGATCAACGACCACATCCCGCTGGTCTCCGAGATGCCGCACGGCGGCTACAAGCAATCGGGCTACGGCAAGGATCTCTCGGCCTACTCGCTCGAGGACTACACGCAGATCAAGCACGTGATGGCCAAGATCGACTAGTGAGCGTGGGGGAACCCCTGGTTCCCCCACGAGCCCCCTCCTTGCGCGCGGCTGCGTGGCTTGAGCGTTTCAGGAGCCGCCGGCTCGAGTCGCGATGCGTTTGGCCTCACCCTCGGTCCGCTGTGGCCGGACCGGGCAAAGCCCGGCCCGGCGGCACACGTCTAAAGCGAAGTAGTTCAAGCGTTGGGACGCTCGCCTGCCCCAGCGTTCCGGAATGTCCCTTGAACTTGGTCTGGCGCTATAGCCGCACGCGGTGTCCACGTGGATTTGCGGTCTCGCGGCTTGAGCAGAGCCCTCTTCAGCGAGATACTCCTTGCTCGCTGGCGACTGAGGAGGAGGCGTCATGCCGAAGGTTTCGCAGCAAAGTGCGACGCAGGGTGGAGACCATGGTCCAGTACTCGAGCGGAGCGAGGAGCTTGCCCAGTACACGGTCAGCTTCCTTACCTTTCGCGAGGACATCGATCAGACTTCACTGCTCAAGGGGCTGCCGGAGGACCGCTGCTCGTGCCCGCACTGGGGTTATGTGACGAAGGGCAGACTCACTTATCGCTTGGGTGATCGCGAGGAGGTCTTCGAGGCCGGTGATGCCTTCTATCTCCCGCCGGGCCATGTCGGCGTCGGCAACGAGCCCGACACTGAGTACATTCAGTTCAGTCCGACGGATGAACTGCGCAAGGTCTCGGCAGTCATCATGCAGAACATGCAGGGCGCGCAAGCTCAGTAGACGCCGTAAGTCGCGTACACCGTGCCGGGCTCCTGGCGCGTGGGAGAAGAACACCCGCGATGAGCGAGTGTTCAAGAATGTCCCTTGAGCGGCCAGGGGTTGGGCGTTCGGATGGGGGGTAAGCGCGTGGCTAGATGAAACGGTGGAGGCTGATCATCCATCTCCGGTCGAGCCTCTGGTTCGTGCCCGTGCTGTGCGTGCTCGCCGGGGCGGCGATCTCTTTCGGGACGATCGCCCTCGATCGAACGTTCGAGTACAAGGCCCTCCCGCGGAGCCTGGTTGGCGGGCCCGACGCCGCCACAGCGGTTCCTTCGACCGTCGCTGCCTCGATGGTGAGCTTGACCGCGCTCGTGCTGACGATCACGATGGTTGTCGTTCAACTCGCAATGGGCCAGTTCTCGCCGCGCATCGTGCAGCGCATCCTGCGGGACAAACCGAGCCAGTTCGCGATCGGTCTGTTCGTTGCGACGTTCGTCCACGCGATCCTCGCCCTGCGTCAGGTGACGAACAACGGTGACGGCACGGGCGACGTGCCCGGCATCGCGGTTCTGACCGCGTTCCTACTCGTTATTGCGAGCATCGCGGTGCTCGTTATCTACGTACAACACATCGGGCAGGCCCTGCGAGTTTCTTCCCTGATCGAACTCGTCGGGAAGGACACCCGCGTGTTGCTTGATCGCGTGTACCCGAACAAGGGTGGGGTTCTCGCCGACCAACCGGGCGAAACGCGAGTCGTGCGGGCTACGAAGTCCGGCGTTATCACCGCCATCGGCTCGGAACAGCTCGTCGAAGAAGCAGTGCGCGCCGATTGCGAACTGGAACTTGTTCCCGCGCTCGGGGAATTCGTGCCGGCGGACGCACCGCTGTTCCGGGTACTGGGCGAGCCCGTGAATCTCGACGAAGATCGGTTGCGCGACGCCCTCGTGGTAAAGCTGGAACCAACGCTCGACCAAGACGTGTCCTACGGCATTCGCCTCCTCGTGGACATCGCGGAGCGCTCCCTTGCGGACTCCCCTTTCCAGGATCCGACAACGGCCGTGCAGGCGATCGACCGCCTACACGACATCCTGAGGCAACTCGCGCGCCGGCCGTTCCCCGACGGGCGCCACCGCGACGGCGCGGGCCAAGTCAGGCTCACCGTGCGCTCACTTAACTGGGAGGCATACGTGCTGCTCGCCACCGAAGAGATCCGGTTAGCCGGCGCGAGGTCACCACAAATCACCAGGAGGCTGAAGGCCGTTCTTACAGACCTCAGGTCAATCGCGCCACCGGAACGCGTCGACGTAATCGACCGTCAACTCGAGCGACTCCGGATCGCCGCCGAAGCGGCGCTGGACAACGAGGACGTGGAGTTCGCGCTGACCGATGACCAGAAAGGAATCGGAGCATCAGCCACTTGAGGCGACCCACTTCGCGACTACGCCTAGCGCGTCGCCTGGGCGAGCGTATTCTCATCCAAATCGGTAGGAAGCGCGGGACACCCGCTGAGCCGACGGCGTCGGGCAGAGCGGATTCGGACACAGGATCCGGACACAGGATCGCTGCTGTGACGTTCCAAAAGGCTGGCGGCTCTCGATTGACTCGATGCGAGGCAGGGTGATAGGAATGCCTCGCATTGCGCAGACTCGGACAGCCTGAGCGCCGCGGCGCGGTCAGCACCGCGCCGGGGCTCGACCAGGTCGATCAGGGAATCATCGAGGCGCTCCAGAAGAACGGGCGCGAGCCGTTCCGGCGGATCGCTGCCGAGGTCGGGGTTTCTGAGGCGACGATCCGCGCGCGCTACACCAGGCTCTGCGAGGACAACATCCTCCAGGTCACCGGGATCACGAACCCGCTCGGGCTCGGCTTCGACGCGATTGCGATGGTCGGGATCCGCACGAGTGGCGCTCCCGAGCCGGTCGCCGACGAGATCTCGCAGTGGGACGAGGCCGGCTACGTCGTCATCACGGCAGGCCAGTTCGACATCCTCGTCGAGCTCGTCTGCGCCGACCGCAGGCAGCTCCTCGACGTCACGAACCGGATGCGCGAGCTCGACGGCGTCGTCTCGACCGAGAGCTTCCTCTACCTGGAGCTCTGGAAGCAGCTCTACGACTGGGGCGCACGGCTCCAGAACGGGCTCGCTCGCCCGGCGAGGGCCAGCTGACGGCCCTGGCCAGCCCCGTCGAGCCCGGCTCGCCGGAGCGCGTGCCCGCGACACCGGTGACCGTTGACGTCCGCCTCGACGGCGTGACGAAGCGCTTCGACGACGTGGTCGCCGTCGACGAGCTCTCGCTCGAGGTCGACCGCGGCAGCTTCTTCGCATTGCTCGGCCCCTCCGGCTGTGGCAAGACGACGACGTTGCGCATGATCGGCGGCTTCGAGGAGCCGACCGAGGGCACGATCTACCTCGGCGAGGAGCCGGTGACGGGCAGGCCGCCCTACAAGCGCGACGTCAACACGGTCTTCCAGTCTTACGCGCTCTTCCCGCATCTGACGATCTTCGAGAACGTCGCGTTCGGCCTGCGCCGGCGCGGCATCCGCGGTCAGGACGTCAAGGGCCGCGTGACCGAGATCCTGCGGCTCGTCGGCCTCTCCGGGCTCGACAAGCGCAAGCCGCGCCAGCTCTCGGGCGGCCAGCAGCAGCGGGTCGCCCTCGCGCGCGCGCTCGTCAACCGGCCGCGCGTGCTCCTGCTCGACGAGCCGCTCGGCGCACTCGACCTCAAGCTCCGCAAGCAGATGCAGCTGGAGCTGAAGGCGATCCAGCACGACATCGGCATCACGTTCGTCCACGTCACGCACGACCAGGAGGAGGCGATGACGATGGCCGACAAGATCGCGATCATGAACGCGGGGCACATCGAGCAGCTAGGCACGCCCAGCGATCTCTACGAGCGCCCGCGGACAGCCTTCGTGGCGGGGTTCCTCGGGATCTCGAACCTCCTGCCCGGCACCGTCGCCGGAGTGGACACGGTGCGCCTGGACGACGGCACGGAGGTCAGGGTGCCGGCCGAGGCGATCGCCGGCCGCAGCGGTCGCGTCGCCGTCGGCGTGCGCCCCGAGAAGATCCGTCTCGGTCACGGCGAGGAGAACCGGCTCACCGGCCGATTGCTCGAGACCGCCTACGTCGGCGTCGCCACCCAGTACGTGCTCGAGACGCAGTGCGGGAACATCAGCGTCTACGTCCAGAACAGCGAGCCGGGCGCGCAGCAGCAGACGCCCGGAGAGATCTCGTGGAGCCCAGACTCCACGTTCGTCGTCGACCACATGGAGGGAACGGAATGACAGATCAGCTCACCCGGCGCCAGTTGCTCGAGCGCGCGGCCCTCGGAGGCGCCGCGATCACGCTTCCGGGCTTCCTCGCCGCCTGCGGCAGCAGCTCGACCAAGGCGGGAACTACCACCACCAGTCAGAAGCTCGCCAAGACCCTGCACTTCTCGAACTGGACGCTCTACATGGACACCAACAAGAAGACGCACTCCTTTCCGTCGCTCATCCAGTTCCAGAAGAAGTACGGCGTCCACGTCGACTACGTCGAGGACATCAACGACAACGCGGGGTTCTTCGGGAAGATCCAGGGCCCGCTCTCGCGCGGCCAGTCCATCGACCGCGACATCATCGTCCTCACCGACAACGATCGCTACCTCTCCCTGATGATCAAGAAGGGGTGGGTCGAGAAGCTCGACAAGTCGGCGATCCCGAACATGAAGAACCTGGTCGACGTGCAAAAGCACCCGACCTTCGACCCGAACCGCGACTACTCGCTGCCGTGGCAGTCGGGCATGACCGGCATCGCCTACAACGACACGCTCACCGGCCCGGTGCTGTCGATCGACGACCTCTTCGGGAACACCAAGCTGAAGGGCAAGGTGACGTGCCTGAACTCGATGGGCGACGCCCTTACCCTGGTGATGCTCGCCAACGGGGACGACCCCTCGAAGGTCACGGACAAATCGTTCAACGCT
The DNA here is from genome assembly GCA_038236705.1 of Gaiellales bacterium. Classification (GTDB taxonomy): domain Bacteria; phylum Actinomycetota; class Thermoleophilia; order Gaiellales; family Gaiellaceae; genus AC-32. The sequence goes on along the minus strand of JBBRZN010000004.1, from coordinate 25,536 downwards.
GCCTTCAACCGGATCAAGAAGGCCGTCGACAACAAGCAGATCCGCCAGTTCACCGGCAACGACTATGCGCCGCCGCTCGCCAAGGGCGACCTCGCCGCGGCCATGTCGTGGTCGGGCGACATCGCGCAGCTCGGCAACAAGCACATCCACTGGAACGTGCCGAAGGACGGCGGCGCCCTCTGGACGGACAACATGCTGATCCCGAAGGGCGGCAACGTCTACACCGCATCGGTCTACATGAACTACGTCTACGACCCGAAGGTCCAGGGCCTGATGGAAGGGGGCGACCCGAAGCGGAACATCACGGGCATCTACTACATCCCGCCGGTGCTCGGCGCGGGTGAGGCGGCGAAGAAGTACGACCCGGCCGTCGCGAGCAACGTGCTCATCTTCCCGACGAAGAAGATGCTCGACAGCGTCCACCTGTTCGACGACAAGGCGCTGAACAACCAGAAGTACCTGACCCAGTGGCAGAACCTCATCTCGGCCTGACGGGCGTTTGAGCCTCTTCCACCGTCATCGGCAGTTGACGCCGTACCTGCTCCTCGCTCCCGGGGTGCTGTGGCTCGCGGTGTTCTTCGTCGTGCCGCTCGGCTTCCTGGCCTACCAGTCGCTGCAGTCGGGGAACATCGACTTCGGCTACGCCTTCACTTGGGCCTGGGGCAACTACTGGAACGCGATCCGGGACTACCGGGCGCAGTTCGTCCGCTCGCTCGAGTACGCGGGGGTCGCGACGCTGCTTGCCCTGGTGATCAGCTACCCGGTCGCCTACTGGATCGCGTTCCGCGGCGGACGCTGGAAGAACCTGCTGCTGCTCTTCATCGTGGCGCCGTTCTTCGTCACGTACCTGATCCGGACGCTGGCCTGGGAGACGATCCTCTCGGACAACGGCTTCGTCGTGAACACCCTCCAGAGCCTGCACGTCCTCGGGCCGGGAGGGCGTCTCCTCGCCACCTCCACCGCCGTCGTGGCGGGGATTACGTACAACTTCCTCCCCTTGATGGCGCTGCCGCTGTACGTCTCGCTCGAGCAGATCGACGGGCGGATGATCGAAGCCGCGGAGGATCTCTATGCGAGCAAGCTCCAGGCCTTCCTCCGCGTGACGCTGCCGCTGTCATTGCCGGGCGTCGTTGCCGGCACGCTCCTCACGTTCATCCCAGCCGCCGGTGACTTCATCAACGCGCAGCTCCTCGGCGGGCCGGACAACCACATGATCGGGAACGTGATCCAGTCGAAGTTCCTCGAGCTGACCGACTACCCGGCGGCGGCGTCGATGTCCTTCATCCTCATGGCCGGCATCCTGGTGGCCGTCGCCGTGTACGCGCGGATCGTCGGGACCGAGCAGCTGACGGGAACGGCGGTTTGAGCTCGGTCGCGGCTCCGGCGCGGCGCCAGCGCTCCGCCTTGGCGACGGTTCTCGCCTTCGTCCGCCGCCAAGCCCTCCCCGTCTACTCGCTTCTCTTCTTTGCCTATCTGCTTCTGCCGATCGCGATCGTGATCGTCTTTTCGTTCAACCACCCGACCGGGAAGTTCAACTACATCTGGCAGGGTTTCACCTGGGACAACTGGCGTTACTGGGACGGCGTCCCCGGGATCCGGAGCGCGATCATCCTCTCGCTGGAGATCGCGCTCGTCGCGAGCCTGGTCGCTACGGCGCTCGGCACGATGATCGCGCTCGCGCTCGTGAGGTATGGCTTTCGCGGGCGAGGGACGACGAACATCCTGATCTTCCTACCGCTGTCCACTCCCGAGATCGTGCTCGGCGCCTCGCTGCTCACGCTCTTTCTCAACCTGAACGTGATCTTCGGATTCTGGACGATCCTGATCGCGCACATCATGTTCTGCATCAGCTTTGCGGTCGTGACCGTGAAGGCGCGCCTCGTCGGGTTCGACCGACACCTGGAAGAAGCTGCGATGGACCTCGGTGCGAATGAGTGGATGACCTTCCAGAAGGTCACGCTGCCGCTGATCGCGCCGGCGATCCTCGCCGCGCTTCTGCTCTGCTTCGCGATCTCGATCGACGACTTCGTCGTGACGTACTTCAACTCGGGATCGAAGGTCACATTCCCGCTCTTCGTCTGGGGCGCCGCGCGGGTGGGAGCGCCGCCTCAGGTGAACGTGATCGGGACGGCGATCTTCGCGGTCGCGCTCACAGCGATGCTCGCGAACGTCCTCATCCAGACCTATCGCTCGAAAGGAGCCGAATGACCACCGTCTCGCCCGGACTCTCGCCCGCCGAGCTGCAGAAGGCTGCGCGCGACCATCTCTGGCTCCACTTCACGCGCATGGGCGGCTACCTCGACTCCGAGGTGCCGATCATCGTCCGAGGCGAGGGCTGCTACCTGGAGGACGCGAACGGGAAGCGCTACCTCGACGCCCTGGCCGGGCTTTTCGCCGTCCAGATCGGCTACTCGTACGGCGACGAGGTGGGGGAGGCCGCGGCGGCCCAGATGCGAGAGCTGCCCTTCTACACGAACTGGTCGTACGCGCACCCGCGCGCGATCGAGCTCGCGGCCGAGGTGGCCTCGCTTGCGCCCGGCGACCTGAACCGCGTCTTCTTCGTCTCCGGCGGCTCCGAGGCGATCGAGTCGGCATGGAAGCTCGCGCGGCAGTACTACTCGGCCCGGGGCGAGCACCGCACCGCGCTGGCGCGGATCCCGGCAGACCCGGGCGCGCCCCACATGCGTGTCGACTTCGACGCCGAGCAGGCGGCGAAGCTCGCCGGCGAGCGCCGCTGGAAGGCGATCTCGCGCCACGTCGCCTACCACGGCACGACGATGGGCGCGCTGTCGATCAACGGGATCCCCGCGCTCCGGAACCCGTTCGAGCCGCTCGTCCCCGACGTGCTGCACGTGCGGAACACCAACCGCTACCACCGCCCGACGGAGGAGACCGAGGAGCAGTTCACGCGCTTCCTGCTCGACGATCTCGAGCAGACGATCGAGGCAACGGGCCCGGAGACGGTCGCGATGGTGATCATGGAGCCGGTCCAGAACGCCGGCGGAGCGTTCACGCCGCCGGAGGGTTATTGGCGCGGCGTACGCGAGATCTGCGATCGCTACGAGATCCTGCTCTGCGCTGACGAGGTGATCACGGGCTTCGGGCGCGTCGGCGCCTGGTTCGCCTCCGAGCGCTACGACATCCGCCCTGATCTGATCACGTGCGCGAAGGGCCTCTCCTCGGCCTACGCCTCCATCGGCGCGGTCGTCGCGACCGACCGCGTGATGGAGCCGTTCCTCGACAGCTCGCGGATGTTCACGCACGGCATCACCTTCGGCGGGCACCCGGTCCAGGCAGCAATCGCGCTGAAGAACATCGAGATCATGAAACGCGAACGGATCGTCGAGCGCGTGGCGGCCGAGCAGGACGATGTGCGCGACACGCTCGCGCAGCTGCTCGAGCTGCCGATCGTCGGCGACTTGCGCGGGACGGGGTTCTTCTACGCGCTTGAGCTCGTCAAGGACAAGGAGACTCGCACGACGTTCACGGACGAGGAGTGCGAGAGGCTGCTGCGAGGCTTCCTCACGCCGCGCATGTTCGACGCTGGCCTCATCTGCCGAGCCGACGATCGCGGAGACCCGGTGATCCAGATCTCGCCGCCCCTGGTTGCCGGGCAGGCCGAGTTCGACAAGATCGTCGGGATCCTCGGCGAGGTGCTGAGGGAGGCCTGGGAGCAAATCTGAAACCCAGCGTCCCTCCCGGCGCGGCGACGCCGTGGTGGATCCAGGAGGCGCTCGCCGCGGAGGGGGCGGCCGCCGCGGCCCCGCCGCTCGAGGGCGATCTCGAGGCCGACGTTGCGATCGTCGGCGGCGGCTACACCGGGCTTTGGACGGCCCTGGCCCTCAAGGACCGGGACCCGGACCTGGCCGTGGTCGTGCTCGAAGCAGAGGAGTGCGGCCTCGGGCCGAGCGGGCGAAACGGCGGTTTCGTCCACGGCTACTGGAGCCACCTTCCGCGACTGCGCGAGCGCTTCGGCGACGAAGGCGCGCTGGCGGTCGCACGTGCGGGCGACCGCATCATCCCGGGGATTCGCGACTTCTGCGAGCGCCACCAGGCGGATGTCTGGCTGCGCGAGGGCGGCATGCTGCGAGTCTCGGCCGCCCCGGCGCAGGACGCCGCGGTCGCGGACGAGGTCGCGGCCGCCCGTGAGCTCGGTAGTCCCGAGGAGGCAGTTCTTCTCGAAGGGGAGGCCTTGGCCGAGCGAATCCGCTCACCGCGCTTCCGCAAGGGCGTTTTCATGCGCGACGGCGCGACGGTGCAGCCGGCGCGCCTCGTGCGAGCGCTGCGCCGGGAGGTGGTCTCACGCGCGCGCGTGCACGAGCACTCGCGCGTGAGCAAGATCGAGTCAGGCCTGGTGGAGACGGATCGCGGCCGCGTGCACGCGAAGGACGTCGTTGTTGCCACGAACGCGGCGGCGGCAGGCTGGAAACCCCTGAGCCGCCGCCTGACCGTCTTCGGGAGCTACGTCGTGCTGACCGAGCCCGTGCCGGAGCTCCTGGAGCAGATCGGCTGGACCGGAGGCGAGGCGGTCCTCGACGGGCGCACGTTCCTGCACTACTTCCGCACCACGAACGACGGGCGCGTGCTGATGGGAAGCGGCTCGGGCCCGATCGGCTACGGCGGGCGGATCGACGAGCGCTTCACGCAGGACGCGGCGACGGGCGCCCGCGCCGAGCAGGGCCTGCGCCGGCTCCTGCCGGACCTCGCGGGCGCGCGCGTGACGCACTCCTGGGGCGGCCCGATCGACGTCTCCTCCGACCACCTGCCCTTCTTCGGCACCGTGCCCGGCACGCGGATCCACTACGGCGCCGGGTACTCGGGCCACGGAGCCGGCCCGAGCTGGCTCGGCGGGCAGATCCTGGCGCGGCTCGTCCAGGGCGTGGACGACGAGCTGACTCGCCTGCCGCTGGTCACGCGAAGGGTGCCGAAGCTGCCACCCGAGCCGCTGCGCCGCCTCGGCGGCGGTCTCGTCCGCGCCTCGATCATCGCGTGCGAGGAGGCCGAGGAGGAAGGCCGCCGCCCATCGCTCGCCGCCCGGGCCGGGGCTGCCCTTCCGCGTCTCCTGCGCATGTCGGTCGGCACGCGATAACGCAAGAACCTCCGCATGCGCGACAACCTCGGCGATCCGGGCGTCGACGCCGACCCCGCCGGCTACCAGACTCGTGTCCCGGTCGCGACCTGGGATCCGGTGCCCGGTGCCTCGAGCTATGAGGTCCAGGTCGCGAGCTGGACGGGCTCGGCCTGCTCCTGGGCGACCTCCACGTACCTGACGAAGACTTCCGTCCCGAGCTGGTCGCCCTTGGGCAGCACCGGGGCCAACCCCGTCATCTGGCAGGGGACGCTGGCCGAAGACGTCCCAATAATCGCGCCCGGCACCCACTGCTTCCGGGTCCGCGCGCGCAGCGATCGCGCGCCCGTCTTGGAGGAGGTCTACGGCGACTACACGTACCTGCAGGACGGCACCACGGGCTCGGCAGCCCCGGTCGGTCCGGCATTCACCTGGACGGACTACCCGGACCCCGCCCTGGCGGGTCCGTGCCGACGACGAGAACCTGACCGGCCTGACCTGGTCGCCGACGGGAACCTTCCAGAAGAAGCTCGCCGCGCCCGTAGCCAGTCCAATCCGGTTTCGAGCGAGATGCTGCCCGTCTGGGCGTGGAGCCCCATCCAGGGCGCCTCCTCGTACGACATCTCGATCGACTCGCCCGACGGAACGCACCGCGATTTCACCGGCTTCCGCACACCGGCGACCTCGTTCCTCAAGATGACCGGCACGGGAGTCTTCCACTGGCGGGTGAAGGCAAACTTCCCGAAGGCGCTGACCGGGGAGATTCCCGGCCCCTACTCGGCGACGCAATCGTTCACGCGCACGATCGGCGAGCCGGGCAACGCACGCACCGACAGCGCGCGGGACCACGTCCTGCTGAGCTGGGATCCACGGCTCGGCGCCAAGAATTAACAACGTGCAGATCTCCTCGAGCCCCGACTTCAGCCGCACCGTCGAGCAGGCGACGACCGACAATCCGAGCTTCGCGCCCTTGATGACGCTTACGAGCTACGCCGCGGGCGGGACGCTCTACTGGCGCGTGGCCGCCGCCGACGAGGATCGCAACCAGGGCGACTGGACGCAGATCCAGCAGATCCGTCTCCAGCCGCCCCTGCGCCTCACGGTTTCGGGCTTCCCGAAGCGCAAGCGCGCCGGCAAGATGAGCGCCCGGGTCTTGGACGGCCGCGGCCGTCCCCTCGCGGGCGCGCTCGTGCGGGTCAGCGGAGCCGGCCTGAAGCGGCTCGCCAAGCGCACGAACGTGACCGGCCAGGTGACGTTCAAGCTGAGGCCGAGGAAGCGCGGGAAGCTCGTCTTCAGCGCTTCGAAGGCTGGGTTCCAGCCGGCGTATGGATCTCAACCGGCGGAGCGACCGCGTGCGGCAGCAGGGCGTGGAACGCGTCGAGCGCGGGGGTGGTGCCGAGCGCGGAGCAAGGCCGCTGCGTCACTGGCGGGTGTTCGAGTACGTCGGTCCACGCCGGCCAGGCCCCGCTTCACCACGTAAGGGGCTCCAGCGGTCGTCTGGTTGAGGCGCCAATTCGAGCCATTTCGTGACGTTTGTGCCACGTTCGACGTCATGAGCGTCCAAGGGCCTCTACAATGTCCCCAACAACTAGAACGAGTACCGGTGGTCTTTGCGCCTCCCTACCGTTCGTCAGTGGTAAGAGGAGGTGGAAATAGTGGCAACCGGAACCGTTAAGTGGTTTAACGATGCGAAGGGTTACGGGTTCATCACGCCGGAGGACGGCGGGAAGGATCTCTTCGTTCATCACAGCAACATCGCCGGCGAAGGCTTCAAGAGCCTCGCCGAGAACGACAAGGTCGAGTTCGAGCCGCGCGAGGGCGAGAAGGGCCCTGAGGCGACGAACGTGACCGTCACAGGGGGCTAGGGCTCCCGCGCTACCTTTGTGCTGCGGTCCCGTACGATTGGGGCCGCAGCACAGGTACTCTCGAAGGGAGGGACTCATGGCCAAGGAAGAAAAGATCGAGATGGAAGGCGAGGTCGTCGAGGCCTTCCGGAGCGGGATGTACAAGGTCCTCCTCGAGAACGGGCAGGAGACTCTGGGCTACACGGCGGGCAAGATGCGCCGGTACCGGATCAAGATCCTGCCGGGCGACAAGATCAACATCGAGCTTTCGCCCTACGACCTCAGCCGCGGCCGGATCGTCTACCGCCACCGGTAGGCGGACTGTGCCGCGGGTACCCGTCGTCCCGGTGCCCAGGGTTCGCGTCCTCTCCTATTTCGAGCCCCGCGATGCCTGGACTCGATGGCTGGCAGGTGGCCGAGCAGCTCCGCGAAAACGCTGCGACGCGCGACATCCCGTTCGTGTTCGTGACGCCACGCAGAGAGTACCGCGACCGCCTTCGCGGGTTTGAACTCGGAGCAGTCGACTACATCACGCTGCCGTGCGATTCTCGAGCTTGCACCCCGCGTCCGGGCACTACTCGCGCGCACGCCGGACGAGCTCGACGCCTTGACGCGCGACCGGATCGCTGAGGTGAAGGCGCTGATGGAGGATGATCTCGACGGGCCTCAACGAGATGCGACTGCGCATAACGACGAGTGAAGGCGGTGGGAAGGCGACATGTCCAAAAGGCGAAAGCGGAGATCGACGGTGTCAGACATCAATCGATGTCAAGCCTAGGATGCGAGTGCGTAACTGCTCGCCCACTCGCCGCCGCGACCGACATGGCGGGCGCGGCCCGGAGTGGTTCCTCCGTTAGAAGACGATCCAGCGCGCCGCGCGCTCGGCCGGCTCCGGGAACAGTGGCAGCGCCACCACGAGCGCAAGGAGGGGGCCCAGGGGGGAACCAGGGATTCCCCCCTAGTCAGTGGAGCGTGCCGGGATCGAACCGGCGACCTTCGGCTTGCAAAGCCGACGCTCTCCCAACTGAGCTAACGCCCCAGGCGACCCAAAGTGTAGGGCAGTAGGCCGGCGGACCAAGCCCGCCGGCCTAACAAGGCTCAGGCGTCGCCTGCGACGCCGACCATAGAGGCCGTGCCGGCTCTGCCGGTGCGGCCGTCTTAGCCTTACGGCGTCGCCTGCGACGCCGACCATAGAGGCCGTGCCGGCTCTGCCGGTGCGGCCGTCTTAGCCTTACGCTGCTCGGGCCAGCCGCTCTTCGTGGCGGGCCCGTTTGATGATTTCGTCGCGATCGCCGAAGCGCTCGTGTGCCTTGAGCGTGCGGTGCTCGTCCCAGAGCGCCGCGATGCGCTCCTCGAGCTCGTGCAGCTCGGCCGAGAGCGCGGAATCGTGACCTTGCGAGAGCGAATGCCAGACCTCACCGCGCCGCTCGGTGGCGCGGTCGATCTCGGCGCTAATTGACTCGAGTGTGTTCATGACTCTGAAAACGAACTACCCCTCGCCGGCATTCCTAGTCTCTCGGCCCGCAAAGGTAGAGCACCACAACGATTGCGCCGATCACCGCTGCCGCCGCCGCGATTGCCGTGAGAACGCCCGAGCTCACCCGTACCCCAGCTCGGCGAGCCGTTTCTCGTCCATCCCGAAGCAGTGCGCAAGCTCGTGCAGCACCGTGACGCGGATCTCATGCTCGAGCCGATCGGGCTCCGCAAAGTCGGCTTCCAGCGGCAGCCGGTAGATCGTCACCTTCGCCGGGAGGAACTCGGGCTCCTCGAATAGGCCGTAGATGTCCGGCTCCTGTGGGTTCTCGTCCTCGACGACGATCGCGACGTTGCGCAGCCGTTCGGCCAGCTGGTCCGGGAGCGCGTCGAGAGCCTGCTGGACGTGCTCCTCGAAGGTCACCACGCCGGGCGTAGCGGCGGCCGTCTCCTCAGCAGATGCGCCGTCGCCAGGCCGAAGGCGAATCCGCCGATGTGCGCGAAGAAGGCGACGCCGCCGCCCGCCTGCGGTTGCAGGATCGAGAAGCCGCCCTCCCAGAGCTGGAAGGCGAACCAGAGCCCGAGGAAGAGCACCGCCGGGATCTCCCGCAGGAAGACGAAGAAGACGATGATGAAGGCCGTCAGCACGCTGGCCGTCGGCAGCAGTACGAAGTAGGCGCCGAGCACGCCGGCGATCGCTCCCGAGGCGCCGACGTTGGGAATGCTCGCACCCGCCGGGTCGGCGAAAACCAGCGTCACGAACGTCTGCAGACTCGCCGCCGCGATCCCGGCGACGAGGTACCAGACGAGGAAACGGATCCGCCCGAGCGCGTCCTCGACGTTGTTGCCGAAAATCCAGAGAAAGAGCATGTTGCCGCCGATGTGCAGCCAGCTCCCGTGCATGAACATCGAGCTGAAGACGCCCTCGTACCAGGGCACGTGGTGCACCAGGGCAGCTGGCTCGACGCAGGGTCCTTCGAGCGAGCACGGGTAGTAGCCGTAGCGCAGAACGTCGTGCTCGACCGAGGTGCCGGTGAACTCCCAGATCCAGACCGCGATGTTGGCCGCGATCAGGCCGACGGTGACGATGGGGAACGCCCGGGTCGGGACGTTGTCCTTGAGCGGGATCACTAGGAGATCACGAGCGCCATCAGCGCCTTCTGGGCGTGCAGGCGGTTCTCGGCCTGGTCCCAGACCGCCGATTGCGGTCCGTAGAGCACGTTCTCGGTGATCTCCTCGCCGTAGTGCGCGGGCAGGCAGTGCAGGACGATCGCGCCGTCGCCGGCGAGCTGGACAAGGCTCTCGTCGATGCCGAAGCCCGCGAGGTCGTGCAGGCGGCGCTCCTTCTCTTCCTCCTGGCCCATGCTCGTCCAGACATCGGTGTAGAGGACGTCGGCGCCCTGCGCCGCTTCGCGCGGGTCGTGCGTGAGCTCGACGGCGCCGCCGGCCTCGCGCGCGATCTCGACCACGCGCCCGTCCGGCTCGTAGCCCTTTGGCGTGGCCGCGACGAACTCCATCCCAAGCTTCCCGGCGGCCACCATCAATGAGGCGCAGACGTTGTTCCCGTCGCCGAAGTAGGCCGCGCGCACGCCTTCGAGCCGCCCGAGCCGCTCCCGAATCGTCATCACGTCGGCCAGCGCCTGGCAGGGATGCGAGCTGTCGGTGAGGCCGTTGATCACCGGGATCGTCGCGTGGCGGGCGAGCTCCTCGACGTCCTCCTGAGCGAAGGTGCGGATCATCAGCCCGTCGAGGTAGCGCGAGAGCACGGTGGCGGTGTCCTTCAGCGTCTCGCCGCGGCCGAGTTGGAGGTCGGACGCGGCCAGGTAGAGGGCCATCCCCCCGAGCTGGAAGATGCCGACTTCGAACGACACCCGCGTGCGCGTGGACGGCTTCTGGAAGATCATCCCCAGCGTGCGGCCGGGGAGGAGGTGGTGCTCCTCGCGTCGGGCCTGCCGTTCCTTCAGGTCATCGGCCAGGTCGAGCGCCTGCAGCAGCTCCTCGCCGCTCCAATCGGCGATGCGCGTGAAGTGCCGGCCCTTCAGGCTCTCGGTGACCGCCGCCATGCGGCCCCGATGCTAACGGAGTGATTCTTCGAGGCCCGCCTGGTTGAGCAGGTCGCGCAGGCGGGCCAGGCCCATGAACATCCGGCTCTTGATCGTGCCGAGCGGCTGGCCGAGACGCTCCGCGAGCTCGCTCTGGGTCAAGCCGCCGTAGTACGCAAGCTCGAGCGCCTCGCGCTGCTCGGTGGGAAGGCCCTTGAGAGCCTCCTGCACGACACGGCGCCGGAACCCCAGCGTGGCCTCGCTCTCGACAGTCGAGGGGGCGATCGGCTCGGGCGCCTGCTCGAGCGGCTCGCCGCGGCGGAGGTTCTCGCGGCGGACGAGATCGACGGCGCGGCGGTGGACGAGGGTGAGAATCCAGGTGCTCGCCTTTGCGCGCTCGGGGAGGTACTGGTCGGCTGAGCGCCAGACTCCGAGGAAGGCCTCCTGGACGGCGTCCTGCGCCAGCGTCTCGTCCCGCAGGATCCGCAGAGCGAGGCCGTACGCGACACGGCCGAAGCGGTCGTAGAGCTCCGCCAGCGCCTGGTCGTCCGAGCTCGCGACGAGGGAGATCAGGGCCTCGTCCGTAACCTGCGCCAGGTCTCCGGCCGCGGCGCGAGAAGTTGTCGTCGTGAGTGCCGTCACGTCACGGCCTCGGTCGCTGCGAACGGCTTCTGGGTCGGTTGGTTTACGCCGCCCGCGCGCTCGACGGTGACGCCGATCACGGCACCGCGAGGCACCCGGCCGTGGATCTTGAAGACGGTCGTGCCGTCCTTGCCTCGGAAGATTCCCGCCGGCTTGACCGTGTCGGGCTGCATGATCCAGGCCTCGTAGGTCTTTCCGGACGGCGCCCGGGGAACGCGCAACAAGAGCGCCGCCTCGCCGCTCGGCGCGACCGTGACCGCGCCCTGGCCGCCCATGCCGATGACCTTGGCTCCAGGCTTCGCGAGCACTTGGGTGAACGCGTTTTCGCCGCTCGAGCGGGTCGCCGTCCAGACGCCCAGCCCGATCGCGACCGAAGCGGCGATGGCGGCGGCCGCCGCGAGTGGCGCCGTCCAGTTGCGGCGGCGGGCGGGGAGCGAGGCGACGTTCTCGCGCTCGCTGCGCGCCTGCGCGAGGATCCGCTCCTTCAGCTCCGGCGGCGGCGGGGGGCCGGCGACGCCGTACGCAAGGCCTGCAGCCGCCTCTCTCAACCCGGCCAGCTCCCCGCGGCAGCGCTCGCAGACGGCGAGGTGCTCTTCGAAGCTGTGCCCCTCCTGGTTGTCGAGAGCGTGCAGCGCGTACGCGGCCACGAGCGAATGGGGATCTGCTGCCATCTAGAAATAGTACGGGGTAACGTTGAGGGCCCCGAGGGCATACCAGACGCCGAACGAGAGGCTCATGAGCCCGAGGAACGGAGCCAGCCGCGGCAAGGCGTTTCGCACAGGGCCTCGGCCGAGCGTGAAGCCGAGGCCGGTCGAGAGCGCCGCCATCGAGAGCGCGGTGCAGAGAGCGAACAGCCCGAGCGCGGCGACCGCGATCAGGTGGTCATGGATCGAGGCGAGCAGCAGGACGCCGACGCCCGCGCTCCCGCCCATGCCGTGCACGAGCCCGATCCCGAACGCCTGGAGCGGGCTCCGCGCTTGCCCCCGTCTGTGGGGATGGTCCTCGCCGTCGTGAACGTGGCCGTGCGCGTGCAGCGCGCCTTCGTGCGCGTGGAGGTGCAGGTGAAAGAGCCCCCGGCGCCAGCGGACGAGCAGCCAGACGGCCAGCGCGACGATGACGAGGCCGACAGCCGTCTCGGCGCCCTGCTGCACCGGTCCCGGCAGGTAGGTCTTGAAGAGCACGATGGGCAGTCCGAAGACGAACAGCGTGGTCGCGTGGCCGAGCCCCCAGGAGAGGCCGAGGCGTGCGGCGGCGCTCGTTGCGCGCTCGCGCGTGCCGGCGACCAGCGTGGAGACGGCTGCGAGGTGGTCGGGATCGGTCGCGTGGCGGAAGCCGAGGACGACGGCGACGACGGCGACGAGCGCGAGCTTGCCGCTGTCGGAGAAGGCTGCGATCCAGTCGTCGAGTCCGAACATGGTCAGCTCACTTTCGGGACGGCGTGCACGGTCATCGCCAGACCGGCCGCGAGGATGACGAGCGCGCTGGCCGCGGGCAGCAGGCGGATCAGCGGCCCCTCGAAGCTGAGACGCCGGAAGGCGCGGCGGGCGAGCACCGCGACGAGGCCGATGCCGGTGATGCTGAGCGCGAGCCCAGCGCTGAAGGCCAGGATCAGCAGCAGGCCGAACGCGACTCGGTGCAGCGAGATCGCGGCCAGCAGGACGACGAGCGCCGAGGGGCACGGAAGCAGCCCGCCGGAGACGCCGACCGCGAGCAGCGAGCGGAAGCTCGGGCTTTCGGATCCTGCGGCTTGCTCGTGTTCGTGGTGATGGTGGTGGCCGTGGGCGTGCGCCCGGCGATGGCGCCAGCGGGCCCAGAAGACGGAGGCGCCGATCCCGACGACGAGCAATCCCGAGGTCAGATTGAGCCACGGGTACAGGCGGTCGGGGACGACGAACTGCGAAAGCGCGAGCGTCACGAGCCCGAGCGCAAAGACCCCGATCGTGTGCGTGATCGTGACGATTAGGCCCAGAAGGGCGGCGTGCCGGGGAGTGCCGCGCCGGCCGACCAGGTACGCGGTGACGATCGTCTTGCCGTGGCCCGGCGAGAGGGCGTGCGCGGCGCCCCAGAAGAGCGCTGCGGCGAGCGACGCGAGGATCACGAGCGCGCTCAGCTGCGAGCGGCCGACGAGCGACGCGAAGCCGCGGTCGGCGACCCGGTCAGGAGCCGCGAGGCTCTGGCCGTGCGAGAGGGCGGGCGCGACGTCGGGACCGTCGCCGGGCTGGAGCCGGGCCGTGACGGCGGTCGTGTCGAGCGGGCTCTGGAGGAGATCCTTCGGGTAGGCGCGGAGCTCGTTGCTCGTGCTGTGCGCGTTCGCTCCGACGACAATCTCCTTCCATCCGATCCGGTTTCTATAGTTGTTGTCGTGATAGGCAACAGAGACCTGCCCACGAAGAACCGGCCCGGCGAGGACGACTTCCAGCCGTGTCGTGTGGAGGCCGCCGGCTCCGAGCGGATGCGCTAATGCGCTCCGGACGGGCACGAGTTGAGCCTTTCGCCCGTCAACGGCGAGCTGAGTGTTGCGCGCGATTCGCCACGCGTAGGCGTGCGTGTCGATGCGACCGGCCTGGAACGTCGGGATCTCGGCCAGATCGAGCACGTAGCGGACGTAGAGCCGTGGGCCCGAGGCCTCGATCCGGCTGAAGCGGTTGACGGTGAAGTTGCCGAGCGGGTGCGCCGCCGCGAACGCCGGGAGCGCGAGCGACCCAGCCGCGAGCGCAAGGAGCACGAGCCGCTTCATCCGAGGGCCTTCCTCGCGACTGGCGACCACAAGACCGAGAAGTGCGGGTTGAGCGCCAGCGCACGGTGCAGGAAGGCGTCGCCCGCGGCGCGGTTGCCGAGGCAGCGCTCGATCATCCCGCGATGGAAGAGCTTGAGCGCATCGCGAGTGCCCAGCCGGAGCGCGCTCTTCGAATAGGCGAGCGCCTCGTTACAGCGCCCGTTCCGGGCGAGAGCCCAGGCAAGCACGTCATCGCCGTCGATGCTCGGTCGATCGGCCCGGGCCCGCCGGGCCAGGGCCAGCGCGTACGAGAGCCGGGCGCCGTGGTCGACGTCGAAGAGCGCCGTCTCGAGGTCGGTCTTCACGCCGTTGGCGACGAGCAGGCGCTGGATCACACCGATCAGCGCGTACTGGCGGCGAGCGAGCCGCGGTTTCCCCGCGGCGCGGTAGAGGTCGCTCAGCTGCCCGACGTACTGTGGGAGCGGGATCTCAGCGCTGGCTCGCTGCTCCAGCGCGATCGCGCGTGCGAGCCGTCCGCGCGCCGCCTCGATCCGGGCGAGCGCGTCGAGTGCGTAGGGGTCCCCGGGGAAGGCGCGAAGCGCCGTTCGATACTCGGAGGCTGCGGCGGTCAGCCTTCCGACCGACCAGTAGATCTTGCCGAGCTGCACGCGCGTCCAGGCTTCCGCTTCGCCCTGACCGCTGCCGGCGTCGACCGCGAGCCTCATCGCCTCGATCGCTCCCGGGACGTCGCCGATCAGCTCGCGTGCGTGGGAGACGCGGGCGTAGGCGGCAAGGCCAGGGCGAAGCTCCGCAAACCGGTCGAATGCGCGGAACGATTCGGGATAGCGGCCTAGCTCGACCAGGGCGTCGCCGATCACGCCGTAGTTGCGAGCGGTGGTCGGCGAGATCGAGCGGGCGCGGCGGCCGAGCACGAGCGCCTCGCGAAATCGATGACGTGAGAGCGCGAGCGAGCCGAGGCCGCTCATGGCGAGAAGATCGTTCGGACGGAGCGTGAGCGCGCGTTCGAGCACGCCTTCGGACTTGGTGTAGTACACGGCATCGCCGGTCTCCCGGGCTCGCTGCTGGTACGCGAGGCCGAGCAGGTCGAGCGAGCCCGCGTTCAGCGGGGCCGTCCGGAGCGCCGACTGGAGTCGCTCGATCAGGCCGGCCGTGTCGCCGGCTGAGAAACCAGTCTGGAGCGACTCACCCGCCGGAGTGGAGGCCGGCGCGGAGCTTGCGGCCGCCGCCGGCTTGCGAAGGACGCCGCCGAGGAGCAGGGCTCCAGCGGTGAGAACCGCCGCTACAGCCGCCACTTCAAGCCTTCGTCTGGTCACGCCGCCTCCTTTGAGCGCCCCCGGGCCTGCGAGAGCGCAGGCCCGGGGGATCGTTGCGATTACGGAACGTCGTAGCCCGCCCTCGGCGCGGCCACGTACGGGAAGTGGTCGAGGAACGGCTTGTCGTTGGTGTCCACGCCGTCCCCGAGCTGGTTGTTCGGGCTTTTGTTCGGGAGCCCGAACGCCGCGTTCAGGAACGGGCCGTAGCCCTCCGCGAACGCCCGCAGGTCGATGTCGACGATGTCGTCCGCGAGCCGTCGCCCGTTCGGGAAGCCGCAGAGGTCGCCTTCGAGCGCGCCCAGCCGGCTCGGCGCAGCGCTGGCCGGCTTGCCCAGCGACGGGTGGTAACAGGCCCCGGTCGGGGTCGGCGTCACCGCCGTGTTCAGCCTCAACAGGTCGGCCTTCTTCGGGCCAGTGAAGTTGAGGGTCGGCACTCCCTGCAGCAGAATCAGCGAGAGGTCGCCTCGGCCGGTGGTGTTGATCGGCATCAGCGCCCCGCCGGGATGACCTTGCGGGGGCGTCCCGTACAACGCGTTCTCGAGCCGCGAGACCTCGGGATTGAGGTAGAGGCTCTCGAACTGGACGTCGTCCGCGGGGTCGGACCGATTCCAGAAGTCCTTCTGTCCGAGCGGGATGACCGCCTCGTTGATCAGCGGCTCGCCGAGTCGAGAGACCTGCACGAAGTCGCCGTGGCCGTCGGTTGTGCCGTCCTTGCGAAGCACCCGTACCTTCTGCCGGAGCGCACTCGCGTAGACGCCGATCGTCGAGTTCGGCGCCTGCAGTAGTTGGTTGCTCGGCACCTGAAGCGCGATCGTGTGCGTGCTGTAGTTCAAGAGCGCGTCCACGCCGGGCTCTGCGCTGAGCGGGATCAGGTGGAACGGGTTGAACGGCCGCAGCCCGGCAAGGTCGAACACCGAGCCGAGGTCGACGTAGAACGGGTCGTCACGCTGTCCGGCGAAGACCTTGACCCCGCCGGGAAGGTCGCTGACCGCCGACGCGGCCAGCGCCGCGTAGCCGGGGGTCGAACGCGGCCCGACGTTGTCGGGCGGCGTGGGAATGTTCGTCCCGAGCACCTCCGCCTCCCGCTTCCCCTTGCCGTGCCGGACCAGGGTGACGCTGTAGGACTGCGGCCTGTTCCAGTTCGGGTCGCCGAGCGACGTGATCGGACCGACGTTGTAGAGGAAGGTGTTCGGGTTCCGCGTGATCGTCTTGAAGCGGAACTGGTAGCTGAGGTCCTCCCGACCGTCGCCGGAGTTGTCGATGTTGATCTCGTAGAGGACGCTGTCGTCGAAGCTGTAGAAGTTCGGCCCGCTGGCCGGAGCTTCGAGCGGGATGTAGTTGGCGACGAGAGTCGTCGTGCCCGGCCTGTCGGGACTTACGAACGCGTACAGGTCGGTGTTGTCCGCGCGCGGGTCCTGGCCGATCAGCGGTGCCTCGGCGTGACTCGACGCGTTCGCGGCGTCCGGGCTCGGCCCGAGGCGCAGCGCCAGAAAGAGCGCGAGTGCGGCGCCGGCGAGCACGAGACCGAGCACGGCGACGTTTCGTTTGCCCAAGAGCGCAATGGTCATGGCATTCCCTTCTCCCCTCGGAGTCGTAGTGCGCCTGATTCGCCGGCGCGCTCGATCCGGTTCGGCGCAGGGCTCGGCTAGGGCCGGATGCGGGTGCCCGAGCGGCCCTCGAGGGCCTCGCCAAGGGCGGCGGGAGAGGTGATCAGCGCTTCGTGCCCGGTGGCCCGGACGAAATCCACGCTTGCCTCGAGCTTGGGGCGCATCGAGCCCGCCGCGAGCTCCGGCAGGAGGGACTCGGCCTCGTCCGCGCTCAGCTCGCGCAGCTCCTTCTGCTGCTCGGTGCCGAACGCGCTGTAGACGGCGGGAACCTCCGTGAGGATTACGAGCCGGTCGGCGTCGAGCCTGCGCGCGAGCAACGCCGAGGCGCGATCCTTGTCGATCACGGCGTCGATGCCTGCGAGGCGGGCGCCGCGCCTGGCCGCGGGGATCCCGCCGCCGCCGCAGGCCACGACGATAGCGCCCGAACTGAGGAGCGCGCGGATCGCCTCGAGCTCGACGACCTCCAGAGGCTGCGGCGAGGGGACGACGCGGCGCCAGCCTCGGCCCGCGTCATGCAAGACCTTCCAGCCGCGATCCTGCTCGAGCTCGCGTGCCCTGTCCTCGGCGTAGAAGGGCCCGACCGGCTTCGTCGGCTCCTCGAAGGCGGGATCGTCCTCGGCCACGAGCACGTGCGTGAGTAGGCACACGACGGGTCGTTCGGCGACGGGCTCGAGCTCGCTCTCGATCAGCGCGCCGATCTCGGCCTGCGTCTGGGCCACGGCGAGGTAGAGCGGCAGCGGCGGCGCCTCGTCGGCGCCGCGCTCGTGCCGCAGGAGCTCGTTGCCGACCTGGGGGCCGTTTCCGTGCGTGATCACGAGCTCGCGCTCGTCCAGGAGCGGCCGCAGCGCGGCGCAGGCCTCGCGCAGGTTCGCGCGCTGCTCGGCCGCGGTGCCGCGCTCGCCGGGCCGCATGAGCGCGTTCCCGCCGAGGGCGACGACTGCGGTCACACGAGGGCGGTGGCGCCGATCAACCCGCGCTCACGGAGGACGTCTGCAAGCGTGGGCTCCCCGACCTCCTGGAGCCGGTACGTGATCCGCAGCGCGGGCACGTCGAGGTCGATCAGCTTGCGCAGGTCGATCGGTGTCCCGATCAGCACGAGCTCCGCATTGCAGGCCTCGATCGTCGCCTTGAGGTCGTCCATCTGCTTGCGCCCGTAGCCCATCGCGGGCAGCAGCGCCCCGATGTTCGGGTAGTCCTCGAAGGTCTGGGCGATGGAGCCGACCGCGCACTCGCGCGGGTCGATCAGCTCGGCGGCGCCGTTGGCCTTCGCAGCCAGAACCGCGGCGCCGTAGGCCATCTCGCCGTGGGTCAACGTCGGCCCGTCCTCGATCGCGAGCACGCGCTTCCCGGCGATCTCGGCGGGGTCGCCCTCGACGTGGAATGGCGACGCCGCGAGCACGATCCGCGCGCCGGGGTTGTGCGTCCGGATCGAGTCGAGCACCGCGTCGATCCCTTCCTGCGACGCGCTGTCGACCTTGTTCACCACGCAGACGTCGGCCATGCGTAGGTTCGTCTCGCCGGGGTGGTAGCGCAGCTCGTGCCCGGCCCGGTGCGGGTCGACCACGACCACGTGCACATTCGGCTTCACGAACGGCGTGTCGTTGTTGCCGCCGTCCCAGAGGATCACGTCGGCCTCCTGCTCCGCGCGGTCGAGGATCGCCGCGTAGTCGATTCCGGCGAAGACGAGGTTGCCCTCGGCGATGTGCGGCTCGTACTCCTCGCGCTCCTCGATCGTGGCGTCGGCGGCGTCGAGATCCTCGTAGCGCTCGAAGCGCTGGACTGCCTGCTTCGTCAGATCGCCGTAGGGCATCGGGTGGCGGAGAACGGCGACACGCTTCCCGGACTCGCGGAGCAGCGCCGCGATGTGGCGCGTGGTCTGGCTCTTGCCCGAGCCAGTTCGCACGGCGCAGACGGCCACGGACGGCTTGGTCGAGGTGAGCATCGTCTCGGCGGGCGAGATCAGCCGGTAGGACGCGCCTGCCGCGAGCACGCGTGAGCCGATGTGCATCACGTGCTCGTGCGTGACGTCGGAGTAGGCGAAGACGACCTCGTCCACCTCGTGCCGGGCGATCAGCTCCTCGAGCTCGCTCTCGGGGCAGATCGGGATGCCCTCCGGGTAGAGCGAGCCCGCCAGCTCGGCGGGGTAGACGCGACCGTCGATGTTCGGGATCTGCGTCGCCGTGAAGGCGACCACGTCGTACTCATCGCGGCCGCGGTAGACGAGGTTGAAGTTGTGAAAGTCGCGGCCGGCAGCGCCCGCGATCAGCACTCGGGTTCTGGTCATGAATAGAGCTTATGCACGTACCCAGGACGGAGCGCGGACTAGGGTGTAGAGCGTGATCGCGCGCGCATGGGCCGCGTTCGCCCGGCGAAGCTCTCCTCGGCGATCCGCCTGGCGCAGCGGCGGTTCGGGCTACCTAGCGCAGCGTCTCGCGGATCCGGCTGTCGACCGAGGCCAGCTCCAGCTCGGCGCCGGTGACGTCCTTGAGTAGCTCGTCCGCGGTCGGCTTCTGGCCCTCGGCCCACAGCTCGCGGAGGAGCGAGCCGGCCTCGCGCTGGGTGAACCACTCGCTTCCGAAGCGCTCGCACAGGTACTCGCGCAGCTGCGTCTCGAGCGCCCACGAGCGCAGGTACGAGTAGACGTAGAAGCCGGCGTCGATGTCGGCGAGGTAGTTCGCCGGGCTCGGCTCGATCTTCGTCGCGTTGCCGAGCAGCTCGAGGTAGCGCTTCGGCATCTCGGAGAGGTCGTCGCTGGAGTGGAACTCGAGCTCGTACAGCAGCTTGGCGCAGTAGCGGCGCACGAAGAAGAGCAGCCACATCATCCCTTCGGAGGCGTACTCGTCCGGCCGCGGGAAGTCGAGCTTGCGCGAGAGCCAGCCGGGCTCGTCGGTCAGGTGCTGCAGCAGCATCGCCCAGCCTTCGGTGACCGCGACGTCGCCGAGCCGCTTCTCTTCCATCGTCAGGTCGCGCGAGGTGTTCGCGTAGTGCTCGGTGTGCCCGGCCTCGTGGAAGAAGGCGCGCCAGTCGTCGGCTCCGCCGATCGGCTGGATCACGAGCATCACCTTGTCGGGCACCTCGATCGGCGCGCAGAACGCCCGCGGCGACTTCTGCGGGCGCTGCTCGATATCGAGGTGAACGTTGGCCTGGCTGTCGAGGTCGATCCCGAGGTCGGCGAGAGTCGCCTTCAGCGCCGGCACCATCTTGTCGCCCGGGAAGCCCTCGTCCCACTGCGGCGAGCGGATCATCCGCTGGAGGTCCCAGCGCTGCAGCTCGTCGAGCGAGAGGCCGAGCAAATCGCGGGTGGCCCGGTCGACCGTGTCCTCGTAGAGCTGCTCGGTCGAATCGAGGAAGGACTCGCACTGGCGGGCGAGGTTGCGCAGCTCGAGGCCGAAGCGCTCGTACAGCTCGACGTAGGTCGAGGCGCCGAGCTGCGGCAAGGCGCCGCGCACCACCTGGATGCTCTCGAGGTAGATCGGGTTCAGGTGCTCCTCGGTCGCCTCCCACATCGCGCGGTCGAGCTTCTCGCGGCGCCCGCGGTCGGGCTCGTTCGCCATCGTCGGGCGCAGCATCCGGAAGGGGATCGTCTCGCCGTCGACGGTCACCTCGAGCTCGGCCTCGAGCGCGGCCTCCTTCTCGGCGTGCTCCCGCGTCAGCTTCCCGATGTAACCGTCGCAGCCGAAGTGCCAGAGCTCGCGGATCCCCCGGTCGCCGTTCACCGACGCGCCGAGGGCCTGCACGTTCTCGAGCTCGGTCAGCATCGCGTGGCGCTCGTAGATCGCCTCGAGGTCGAGCCGGTCCTTCAGGCCCGCGTAGTGGAGGTAGTACTCCTCGTCGAGCTCGGCGAGGAAGCGGTCGGCGTCGGCCCGGTACGCGTCGAGCTCGACGGGCGATGTCGGCGTCTCGCTCGGCACAGCCCGTAGGATACCCGGGTGCGAGAGATCAGCATCTCGACCGAGCGGCGCACGCAGCTGCTCGACATCACGACGCAGGTAGAAGAAGCGCTCAACGGGGTCGACGGGGCCGCCGCAGCGCTCGTCTACGTGCCTCATACGACTGCCGGCGTGACCATCAACGAGGACATCGATCCCGCGCTCTCCAACGACATCGAGTCCGCGATGGAGAAGATCGTCGAGGACGGCTGGGCCTGGAAGCACGACGACGCTGACGGGCCGAACGCGCCCTCGCACATGCGGGCCTCGCTGATGAGCCCCGAGGTGCTCGTGCCGCTGCAGGAAGGCAAGCTCGCCCTGGGCCGCTACCAGGGCATCTTCTTCTGCGAGTTCGACGGGCCGCGGGAGCGCAAGGTCTACGTCACCGCGTTGCGCTAGACGCATGGCTGCCCCCGTAACGAAGGACCAGGAGCTCGAGCTCCAGATCGACTCGCTCGCCTACGGCGGGAACGGCGTGGCGCGCTTGAACGGGTTCGTCGTCTTCGTCCGGCGCGGGCTGCCCGGCGACGTCGTTCGTGCGCGCGTGACGAAGGTGAAGCGCAACCACGCCGAGGCGCTCGCGGTCGACGTGGTGACGCCGAGCCCGCTGCGGGTCGAGGCGCCGTGCCGGCACTACCCGGCCTGCGGCGGCTGCCGCTTCCAGGACCTCGCCTACGAGTCGCAGGTCGCGGCCAAGCACGAGCAGGTGGCCGATGCGCTGCGGCGGATCGGCGGAATCGCGGAGCCTCCGCTGGAGCCGATCATGCCCGCGGTCGAGGTCTTCCACTACCGCAACAAGCTCGAGTACTCGTTCACAGCCACACCGGAGGGTCCGGCCCTCGGCTTCCACAGGGCGGGCCGTTGGGACGAGGTGCTCGACATCCGCCGCTGCTGGCTGACGACCGACCTCGGCAACGCGCTGCGGGACGCCGTGCGCGACTGGTCTCGCGCCGAGGGCCTCGAGGCCTACGACCAGGCCGAGCACACGGGCTACCTGCGGCATCTCGTGATCCGGGAGGGGCGCAACACCGGGCAGGCGCTGGTGCAGCTCGTGACCGCGGCGGGCGAGAAGTTCGACCGGGACGAGCTCGTCGAGGTGCTGCGACGGTTCCCCGAGGTTCGCTCGATCCACTGGGCGGTGAACGACACGCCGGCCGAGGTGACGAACCTGCCGACGACGCTGCTCTGGGGCGAGGAGGCGATCGAGGAGGAGCTCTGCGGCCTGCGCTTCCGCGTTCGCCCGAACGCGTTCCTGCAGACGAACACCGGGATGGCCGAGCGCCTCTACGCGCTCGCCGGCGAGTACGCGGCGCTGACCGGCAACGAGACCGTCTACGACCTCTACTGCGGGATCGGGACGATCGGGCTGACGCTCGCGTCACAGGCGCTGACGGTGTGGGGGGTGGAGGTCTCCGAGGAGTCGGTCGCCTGCGCGCTCGAGAACGCCGACCTGAACGGGATCTCGAACGCGGCCTTCTTCGCGGGCGAGGTCGGGGCGTCGCTGGAGGAGCTGCGCGACCGGGCAGGCCCGCCCGACGTGGTGGTGGTCGACCCGCCGCGGGCGGGGCTCTCGAACAAGGCACTACGGCGGCTCGGGCGCCTCGAGGCCTCGAGGATCGTCTACGTCTCGTGCAACCCGACCACGCTCGCCGGCAACGTGAAGGAGCTCGGCGCCGAGTGGGGCTACGCGCTCGAGCGGGTACGGCCGGTCGACATGTTCCCGCACACGCCGCACGTCGAGGCGGTCGCGCTCCTCATTCGCGGCTAACCCCGGGGTCTGACCCCGAGACATGTGTCGCGCAGCCGATTCTCTGGCGGCTCAACCCGAGCGGCTGAGCTTCGGGCGGATCTCCCGCCAGAGGAGATCCGCGTTCGCGACCAGGAAGCCGAGGCACAGCAGCGGCAGCGCGGGCAGGCCGTTGACGTCGAAGGCGGTCGCCAGGGCGATCGTGCCCCCGAGCGAGGCCGTCAGGCACAGCCACGTCCAGAAGGTGCGCAGCCTGAAGCGAGCGCTCGTGCCGAGGAAGAGCGCGAAGAAGAGCAGGTCCGGCAGGCCGAGCTTCGCGCCGCCTTCCTGGCCCGGAACCGGAAAGGTGATCGAAAGTGCGGAGAAGACGTCAGGCTGGTTCGTGGTGATCTCCTTCGTCGGTCCGCGCCAGACCGAGTACGAATCCACCCAGGGCACGATCACCGCGACGAGCACGACCCAGCTCAGCTCCTCGAAGAAGCGCAGGAAACACCACCCGATGGCCGTCATCGCAGCGAGCTTCGCGAAGGTCGCCACCGGCCCGGCCCCCGCTAGCTGGAGCACTGCGGCCAGAGCCCCGAAGCCGACCGCTGCGATCAAGAGCCAGAGCGCAGGGGCGCGCCAGAGCGGCAGCACCAGGTACACGAGCCCGAACACCGCCGGGATCACCACGAAGGAAAGCCAGGCAATGGCCGCCCAGAGGGACAAGTCGAAGAGCCATTGGTGGACTCCGTAATAGGTGCCGACCGCGGCGGCGAGCGCGACGAACGCCGCCGCGCTCCGGGTCAGTAGGGCGGAAGCTCGGCCCACCAGGGGCCCAGCGTCTTGAACGCGTTCCATAATTTCGTCTTGGCGGGTTGCTCGTCGAGCGACTGGTCGATGTCGGGCACGTGGAGCGCCTGGATCGTAGGCGTGAACCGCTGCAGCTCGCCGAGCGTGGGCTCGAGCGCGTCGGCCAGCGGGAACTCGAGCTCGTTCAGGAACGCGAGCGCCGGCTCGCCCATCACGACGACCAGCTTCGGCTGGACGATGTGCAGCTCGCGCGCGAGCCACGGCTGCGCCTCCTCCGCGTCGCCCCCCGCGAATTTGAGGGCGTTCGTCCCATAGATCGCCATCGGATCAACGTTCAGGCGTTGCAGGGACTTCAGCACCGCCTGCCCCGCGCGGCCGTAGAACGCGACGCCCTCCTGCACCTCCGCGGGCTGCGGCTCGTGCTTCAGGAGGAAGACGTCTGCAAGCGGATGGCCGGACCCCAGCACCGGCACGCGGCCCTCGCCTGCGGCGCGCCCGATCTCGTCCCCGAGATCGTTGATCTCGGAGATCGCTTTTTGCAGGTACTTCTCGAAGATTTCGTCGGTCACGGCTGGCATCAGGGGAAGGACCCTGTTCTCGCCTAGCGCACTCTTTCCTTGGCCTGGGCCGCCCACTTGAGCGATTGGAGGTAGAGCAGGGAGCGCGGCCGGCGCAGCACCTGGGCCGTGCGCAGGCTGACGAGGAAGTCCTCGGCGCCCTCGAACGCGCGCATCCGCACTGCCCCCGTGCCCACGCCCTGGAGCACGTGCGCGTCGGATCCGGCGCCCATCGCGAGGTCGTACTTGCGCGCGAACCGGAGCGCTTCGTCGTTGTAGGCCTCGAAGAGCAGACGCGCGTTGTAGACCTCGAGCACGTCCACCGCGGCCAGGTGCCGGTGCAGCGTCGCCGGCTCCGGGATGGCGTGCAGCCGGTCGAAGGGGTGGGGAAGGTAGACGATCCCGCCCTGGGCGCGGATCGCGGCGACCGTCTCGCCGAACGAGAGGCTGCGGGGGATCTCCTCCGTGAGGAAGAGCCCGATCACCTCTCCCTGGTCCTCGGTCTTCACCTCCTCGCCCGGGATCACGACGAGGTCGCGCTCGCGCGCGAGCTCGACGGCCTCGAGAGCCCCGCCGAACACGTTGTGGTCGGTCACGGCGATCGCGCCGAGGCCTTGCTCTTCGGCCTGGTCGAGCAAGTCGGCCACTGGGATCTGGCAGTCGTGCGACCACGAGGTGTGCAGGTGCAGGTCGGCGACCACCCACTCGCGGCCGGCGAGCGGGTCGGCCACCCGCTCGGTTCGGCGCCTGCCGGTGAGCCCCCGGTAGATCTCGTCGAGCTCGCCGACCACCGCCGCGAAGCTCTGGCCCTCGGCCTCGGTTCGCGCCTCGGCTCCGCGACGCTCGCGGTAGGCGTCGTCCTCGGCCAGCCGCATCACCTCGGCGGCCACCAGCTCGGGCTGCTCGCGTACGCCCGTCGGCGAGGCGATCGCAGCTCCGGCCGCGGCCGCTTCCAGCATCACGCGGTCGAGACCGTCGAACGCGGGGACGAAGACCG
The DNA here is from genome assembly GCA_038236705.1 of Gaiellales bacterium. Taxonomy (GTDB): domain Bacteria; phylum Actinomycetota; class Thermoleophilia; order Gaiellales; family Gaiellaceae; genus AC-32. The sequence continues at coordinate 788 of JBBRZN010000004.1, read as the reverse complement.
CCGCCTCGTTCAGGAGCGCGGCCCGCGCGTGGCCGTCGCGCAGTGTTCGCACACGCGCGCGGCCGCGCAGCGAGCGCGAGACCGTCGGCCGGCCCGAGAGCGGCTTCGTCCGCAGCAGGACGAGCTCCCAGTCGGGCAGTTGCCGCAGCGCCCTCGACACCGCCCGGTGCAGCGGCCGCTCGCCGGGCCGCCACTCGAGCACGACCAGGCGGCGTTTCTCGCCAGGCCGGAAGAGCTCCGTGTCGACGCCGGTCGAGAGCACTCGGTAGTCGCCGGGTAGGCGCTGGTTCGCGGCTTCCGCGGTCGCCTCCGAGGTCGCGACGAGCGCGTCGATCCGCCCCAGCAGCCGTTCGCGCTGCGCCCGGCCGGGCGGGTAGCCGAGCCGCTCCGGCGAAAGGAAGGTCGCGACCGCCAGCGCCCGCGAGTCGCGCAGAGCCAGGTACGAGAGGCTCGGCAGGCCGGGCTCGAAGCCGTGGACGACGTCGTAGCCGCCCCTGGCGAGCGCGAGCGTGAGGTTCGCCCGCGCGCCGACCGGCACACCGATGCGGCTGCGCCGCGAAACGGGGACAGCCGGCCCGAGGGCGATCACCTCGTCGCTGCCCCCGTCCAGGAGCGCTCGCCGCCCGGCGATCAGGTCGGCCGCGCGCGTCGACGGAGCCAGCACCGTCACCGAGTGCCCGAGTGCGCGCAGCCCGCCCGCGATCCCCGCCACGTGCTCGTTGACGTCGTGGGGGCGCGACCAGGCGAACGGCGTGTCCAGGCAGACGCGCAGGCCCATCGGCTCCGAG
>JBBRZN010000003.1:0-117647 GCA_038236705.1 Gaiellales bacterium | reverse complement strand
GAACGGCCGAGGCCGATTCGGTTCCTGATCCACGACCGCGACAGCAAGTTCAGCCGCGCCTTCGACGACGTGTTCCGAAGCGAGGGCGTCGAGATTATCCGCACGCCATTTCGGGCGCCGAACGCGAACGCGTTCGCCGAGCGCTGGGTCGGCACCATCCGCCGGGACTGCCTCGACTGGCTCCTGATCGCAAGCCGCAGCCAGCTCGAGCGTGTCCTGCGCGTCTACGTCGAGCACTACAACACCCATAGGCCGCATCGCGCGCTCGGCCTGAGACCACCCGCACCCGGGCATCGCCTACACCTCGTCGGCTCGAATCCTCCCGACCAGATCCAGCGACGCGAGCGCCTCGGCGGACTCATCCACGAATACGCCCGAGCAGCATGATGCATGGATTTACGTACCCCACGCGCTTGCCCGCCGCCGACAGGCACGGGCGGGAGCCGCGTAGCTACGAGCGGAGCGACCTCACCCGGAAAAACGCTATTCCCGGTTCTGGTAAGCGAGAGTTGGGTCGCCGATCTCGGTGAACGAGCCGTTTTGCAGGCATTCTCGCTTGAGCGCCCCCGCTGAAACGGTAAGCGGCCGATGGCGGCGAGACGGTGAACGTTGGCAGCTTCACACCCAGGACAGCCGAGCCCCGGGGGATCGGACGCATGCGGTCGACACCGCGAGGCGCTACCGGTCCCCCGGATTCCCGCAAGCGCTTGGCAATCTCCTTCACCCGAGAACCACCTAGCGCTCAGTTGGGTATAGAACAGTCGGACGGCCAACGACGCAGAGAGGAGAGCCAATGAAACGTCGTCTCCTTGCCGGCCTCTCCCTCCTCGCAATGGCGCTGGCTTTACCGCTCGTCGCCTTCGGTGACGTCACGGTGGGATCCGGCGGCGGAACGCCCGGCACGTCGTTCAACTTCCAGCTCGTCGGCACGAATCCACTCTTCGCCCGCGGGATGAACGCGGCGCTGACGATTTACGACCACTACGTCTACATCGGCAACCGCACGGACGGCTCGGACACCTGCGGGATCGGCGACCCGCGCCGCGGCGTCACACCGTGTCCGCACCCGCATCCGGGGATCCTGATCGTCGACATCGCCGACTTGGCGAACCCGACCGTCGTCGGGGAGATCGGATCGCCCTATGCCGGCCAGGTCGGGATCACGACGCGCGAGCTCCGCGTTTGGCCACAAAAGAAGCTGCTCATGGTGGTGACCTTCCGCTGCAGCTCGGTCATCCACGCCTGTCCGCCCGGGAACGACACGACCTTCCCGTTCGACATCAAGTTCTTCGATCTCAGCGATCCGGTGCACCCGGCCTTCATCTCGAGCTACGTGCCGACCTCGCAGGCCGGGCTCAAGGTGAAGCCGCACGAGATGTACCTCAGGGTCGATCCGAAGAACGCGAATCGGGCGCTCCTCTGGCTCTCGACACCGAGCTCGTCGGTCAGTCCGACGCGGCCGAACCTGATGATCGTCGACATCAGCGCCGTGCCCACGGGCGGCGCGGTCCGGAAGATCGCCGAGGGGAACTGGAACCAATTCTTCCCCGGCGCAGCCGATCCCGCGAACTACGACTTCGATTTGGCGCTCCATTCGATGACGCCGTCAGCGGACGGTACGCGCACCTATCTGGCCTACCTGCGCGGCGGCTTCAGCGTCCTCGACACCAGCAAGGTGGCGAACGATCAAGTTCCTGCCGGAACGGTGGAGAGCCTGAACGACGACCTGCTGACGCCGGTCCCGTTCCCGACCTGGGGCACCGGCCCGCAATGTCCGGGCCATACCGCCGCCGGCTGCGCCGAGAGTCACTCCGCGGTACCGCTCCCGGGCCGTCCGTTCGCGCTCACGATCGACGAGGTCTACGGCGCGTTCACGACGCCCTCGTTCGGTTGGCCCTGGGGTTGGGCGCGCCTCTGGAACGTCGCCCAGCCGCAGCGGCCGCACATCATCGGCGAGTACAAGATCCTCCAGAACACCACTGCGTACACGCCGGCCCCCGGCGAGAACGAGTTCACCTCCTACTCGTCGCACAACCCGACCGTGACCCGGAACCTGATCTTCGACTCCTGGCATTCGGGCGGCGAGCAGGCGATCGACGTCTCCGACCCGGGCAGCCCCGTACAAGCCGGCTGGTTCTCGCCCACCCCGCTTCCAACGGTGGCCAACGAGGACCCGGCACTGTCGCGCGGTCCGAACAAGGTCGTCATGTGGAGCTTCCCGATCATCCGGAACGGCCTGATCTACGTCGTCGACATCCGCAACGGGCTCTACGTGCTCCGCTACACCGGGCCGCACGCCGACGAGGTCGCGAACATCTCCTTCCTCGAAGGGAATTCGGACCTCGGCGACGCGCAACGGCTCGCGAAGAGCGCCGGGCCGTAGCACTCCCTGTGGGGTGCGTAAATCCGTCTCGTAGTTCGAGGGCACGTCGAACTGCGCGACCGTAGAGTCGGGCGTCGCCCCGACTCCTCGGGGAGCAGGAAACTCCCCTTCGGCTCTTCCACCTCCGCCTCCGCGCCTACCGGAAGCTCGACCAGCGAGCGCTTGAACCCTGAATCGCGCAGTCGCGTGCAAAAGCCGAGCAGTCCACGTTCATTGGGGGACGTGACGACGGAGAAGTGGCGGCGAGGCCCGCGCTCGTCGTCGTAGGGCGGATCGAGAAGCGTGATAAAGAAGTACTGACCAGGCGTGACGTCGACCTCTTCCCCCAGAAGGTCGAAGACCACGAGGAGCGTCTCTTTAGCAACTTCGCGCTTCTCCTTGACGCGCGCGCACCTAGGAGCCGCCGACTCCGAGCGCGGTCAGTAGAACGAGGACGACCGTCGTGACGGCGAGCAGCCCGTGCAGTGTCACGACCGAAACGGGAAAGTGCTGTTCGGGGGGAATACCCGGCGCCGCGAGCTCGGTGCCGCCGACCCGCGCCTGCCGTCGCCGAATCCAGATCGCGAACATCGTCCAGCCGAGCAAGGCGACGACGGCGAGGATCGCGAAGGCGATCCAGGCAAGCGCATCCTTGTCTGCGACCAGGTAGATGATCCAGACGACGAGCCCTGCCGCCGCAAGTAAGAAGTGGCTCAGGATCAGCGGCGGCCGGATCCGATTGCCCGCCTCTTGCTGCTGGCCCATCCCGCCTCGCATCAACCAGATCGAAAGCAGAACGAAACCGCCACCTGCTGTGATGACCCAGGCGATTAGCGCAGCCCATTTCATCGCGCGCCTCCTTTGGGTTCGTGTTCCACGAGCGACGCTCGCTGCCGTATCAGGCAGATTCTTTATACCGTGAGGTGAGATTTACAAAACTCTTGGCGCGAACCTACTCGCGGCGGGGCGGAAGCATCACGAGGACGCGGCACTCCGCCTGATCATCGAGGCAGCGATGTGTCTCGCACTCGATCTCGCCGGCGTCGGCGCCTTCGAGCGCCTGCCCGACAAGCGTCGCCCACATGCGTCGGTCGAGCTCGCGCAGGTCGGGGTGGGTACGAACGAGCGGACGAAGCGGGCATGTCGCCGTCGTGATCACCGCGCGGTCACCCGTCACCTCGGCAACGGATGCCTGGTAGCCGAGGCCGCCGAGTCCGGCGCAGACGTGTCGTAGTCCCGTAGGGAAGGTTTTGGCGGGACGAACCTGCGCCTCTCGAGCGAGTACTCGACCGAAGGCCGTACCGACCTCGCGCAGCCGGCTGATGCGCGTGCGTCCGGGCAAGACACCGCTGAGCAGTCCCACGAGCTGGTCATAGCGGCGCTCGGGGAACTCGATCGCAGACAGCTCCGGAGCGACTCGATAGGTCTTCGCCGGCCGTCCGGCACCGGGGCCGGTGCGACCCGTGCGCCGCTCGAACGAGGGAATCAAGAGCCCGGCTTCGGCCAGACGCTCGAGCCGACTACGGGCCACGTTGCGGTGGATCTGGTGGGCGGCGGCGACTTCATCGGCCGTCACCGGCAGCGCCTGCGCGCGAGCGAAGAGAAGGGTCTCCCGAAGCTCGCTATCCCCGATCGCATCAAGCCGGCGCATCTTTTCTAGAAACACGGTAACAGTGGATAGAGATCCGTACTGATCATTCCTCGACGTGAGGGAGGCAAACCGTGAAGCCAGCAGTTCGCCCGGTCTGCTTGCCGCGGAACGTCGGCGGAGCGATCCAGCGGGCTCGGCCCCTTGCACGTGCCAGGGACCCCGATCTGGGGTCCGAGATTGCTGTCGCACTTCCAACAAAGAGCGACACGGCTGCCCACCGACGTCCGTTGGGCCCCGAGCCATCGGGCCAAATCTGGGTTGGTTAGGGTGGCCTTGATGGAGCGCCTGGTGACGGTCGAGTTCGGCCCGTCGCGCTCGAAACGGTTCGGGCGGGCGGTGGCCGAGGCTCGAAGCGGGGCCGGCGAGTGCAGCGAGCTGGAGCCGGGCCGCTACCGGGTCAGCTTCGTCCTGGGCACCGACGCCGCCGCCTACACCGGCCTGGCCCGCTTGCTGGAGCGGGTTCGCCACTGGCGGGCGACCGAGGTGTACGAGGGGGATGAGCCGGTCTCCGCCTACCACGCCAGGGAGATGGCCTGGTGCGCCTCCTCCCAGCTCAAGTCGTTCGGGGACTGCCGCTTCCGCTTCTACTACGGGATCCTCCCCCGTTGTTCTCTCTGCCCCCTGTTCGACGCCGAGCGGGCGATCCGGGACGTGTTGGGGGAGAACCCGCCTCCGGAGATGGTGATGGAGATCACCCTCGGCCCGAACCTTCAGGCCCTGCTCCGCGGGGAGCTCCCGCCCAACCTCGAGGGATCCGACCCGGACTGGCAGGTCCCCGACTTCCCGCCGGAAGAGTGGGGAGAGCCCGCGGGTGACGAACCACCCCGCTGAAGACCCACCCAACCCAGCAAAGTCGAGACGGCCACCAGATCGCGACATTCGGCCCGTCGCGGAGCACCCGGCTCATGCCGTGCCGGTCGGCTCCCGTCCGGCCCCGAGGACGAGGACACCGGCGGCGGCGATCAGTCTTGCGCATGATTCGATTCGTGCGCATCGGCAGCCGCGAGGTCAAGCTCACCAACCTGGACAAGATTTTCTTCCCCGAGCGCGGGCTGACCAAAGGCGACCTGATCCGGTACTACCTCGACGTCGCGCCGCAGGTGCTCAATTGGGCAAAAGCACGACCGATGCAGATGAAGCGTTACCCGGAGGGTGTGGACGGGTTTTTCTTCTACCAGAAGCGAGGTCCCGAGCCTCACCCGGACTGGCTCGAGACCGTGCACATCGGGTTCCCGAGCGGGCGCAGCGCCGACTTCCCGGTCTGCAACGAGCCGGCCGCGATCGCCTGGATCGCCAACCTTGGCTGTATCGAGCTCCACACCTGGCACTCGCGCGTCGACGACGCCGACCGGCCCGACTACCTGCTGATCGACCTCGACCCGAGCGAGGGGAACCCGTGGGCGTACGTGCGCGAGATCGCGATGGTGGTGAAGGAGGTGATGGACGAGCTCGGGCTCGCCTCGTTCCCGAAGACCTCGGGCGCGACCGGGCTGCACGTCCTCGCGCCGATCAAGCCGGAGCTTGCGTTCCCGGAGGTCCGGCGCTTCGCCAAGGCGCTCGCTCAGGAGGTCGAGCGGCGCGTTGGCGACCAGGACGTCGCGACGACGACCTGGAAGGTGGCCGACCGGCGGGGCGTCTTCGTGGACTACGGCCAGAATTCGCGCGACCGCACGATCGCCTCCGCCTATTCGATCCGTCCGACCTCCGACGCGCGCGCCTCGGCGCCGCTGGCCTGGAAGGAGGTGCCGCGCTCGGATCCCGCACGGTTCACGCTCCAGACGATGCGCAAGCGTCTCGACAAGGTGGGCGACCTGACCGCCGGGATCTGGCGGCACAAGGCGAGCCTGCTCCCGCGCTTCGAGCAGCTCGAGCTCGAGCCGGGCGACCCGTCGATCGTCGCGCTACCCGGCAGTGGCCGCGGCGGGCGCTGGGAGAGCGACCAGGGCGGCTGGAACAGGCGGCGCTAGCCGGCCGCGAGGAGGCTCTCGACGGTGGGGTCGCCGCGGCGGCGCTTCGCCCGCACCTGGTCCCAGGTGCACTCGGGCGGATCCTTGTCGGGCCGGAAGCGGAGGAACTTCGTGCCGTGCCGGAAACGGTTGCCCTCGAGCTTGTCGTAGCGCACCTCGATGACGAGCTTCGGCTTGACGGGGTTCCAGTCGAGCTCCTTGCCCTGCGACCAGCGGCTCTGGCCGCCGGGGATGCGCTTGTCGCTCAGGTGGCCGCCGCCCTGGAGCTTCGGCAGCGCGTTCTCGAGCTCACGGCGAACGTGAGCAGGGAAGCCCGAGCAGTGGCCGACGAAGTCGAGCTCGCCGTCGTCGCCGTAGAGGCCGAGCAGAAGCGTCGAGATCCGGCCCTTGCCCTTGTCGCTCCAGCGGAATCCGACGATCACGCAGTCGGCGGTGCGGTACGGCTTCACCTTGACGACGCCCTCGCGGGAACCGGGCAGGTAGGGCTGCTCGAGCCTCTTCGCGACGACGCCGTCCAGGCCGGCCTGGTCGAGCCGCTCGAGCCAGCGCCTCGCCTGCTTCGGGTCGAGCTCGGCGGGCGAGAGGCGGAAGCGCTTCGCCTTGCGCTCGAGCTCGCGGCGCCTCTTGGCCAGTGGCAGCTCGTGCAGCGGCTCGCCCTTCCAGACGAGGATGTCGAAGGCGACGAACTCCGCCGGGATCTCCGCCGAGAGCCTCTTGATCCGGCTCTCGGCGGGGTGGAGGCGCAGCTGGAGCTGGTCGAACTCGAGGCGTCCGTCGCGCGCGATGATGATCTCGCCGTCGAGGGCCGACTCCGGCGGCAAGAGCTTGCCAGCCTCTTCGAGCTCGGGGAAGTAGCGCAGCAGCGGCCGCCCGTTCCGGCTCCACAGCCGCAGCCCTCCGCCGAGGGTCTCGAGCACGCCGCGGAAGCCGTCCCACTTGGGCTCGTACTGCCAGTCGCCGGTTGGCAGCTCGTCGACGAGCTCGGCCTCCATCGGCGGGAACGGGAGTGCTTTGGGGGGCATGGCCGCAACGCTACCCGGCAGGACGTTTGGCGGCCCGCGATTCGGAGACGCACAAGGGCAAATTCCACATCGAGGAGGGGACAATGGCTTCGCAACAGCTCAAGGACCAGCTCGTCAAGCACATCGACGAGGCCCTGGCGATGGAGCAGAACGTCCTGCGGATGCTCGACGGCATGATCGAGACCACCGAGGACGAGGAGATCAAGTCCGACCTGCGCCACCACAAGCTCGAGACCGAGCAGCACGCCGAGCGACTCCAGCGCCGACTCGAGGCGCATGACGCCTCCCCGTCGAAGGTGCGAGAGGCGGGCGGGATCATGGCCGCGTTGACGAAGAGCGTGGTCGACATGGTCAGAGGCGAGAAGGCCGGTCGCAACGCCCGCGACGGCTACGCGACCGAGCATCTCGAGATCGCGAGCTACCAGCTGCTCGAGCGCATCGCCCAGCGCGCAGGGGACACGGAGACCGCCGAGGTCGCCCGCCAGAACCGGGCCGACGAGGAGGCGATGGCCAAGAAGATCGAAGGCCGGTGGGACAAGTTCGCCGAGCTCTCGTTGAAGGAGGAAGGCGTCACGGTCTAGCGTCGCTCTAAGCTCTCCCCGTGAGGCGGGTAGCGGTCACGGGGCTCGGGGCGATCACGCCGGTCGGGAACGACGCGCGCTCGACCTGGAACGCCGCGGTTGCCGGCGAGAGCGGGATCGACTGGATCCGCGCATTCGACGCGGACGGCCTGCCGGTGCGGATCGCGGCCGAGGTCAAGGACTTCGACCCCACCGGCCTCGCTGGCCCGAAGGACCTGCGCCGGCTCGACCGCAACGTCGTGCTCGCGCTCGGGGCTGCGAAGGAGGCGATGGCGGACGCGGGCCTGAACGGCTTCGACCCGATGCGGGTCGGGATCGTGTTCGGCTCCGCGATCGGCGGCCTCATCGGGATCGTCGAGCAGGCGGAGACGCTGCGTGACCGCGGGCCTGATCGGATCTCGCCGTACTTCATCCCGAGCGTGCTCGTAGACACGGCCAGCGGCCAGCTCGCGATCTCGCTGGGGATCAGCGGGCCCAACTACGCGCCGGTCTCGGCCTGCGCGACGGGCTCGACGGCGGTGGGGGAGGGCGCCGAGATCATCCGCCGCGGCGACGCCGACGCGATCCTGGCCGGCGGCACCGAGGCCTGCATCCACCCGCTCATCCTGGCCGGCTTCACCGCGATGCGGGGCCTGGCCGCGGAGGAGGAGCACCCGCCGCGGGCCTCGCGGCCGTTCGACGCGACCCGCGCAGGCTTCGTGATGGGCGAAGGCGCCTGCGTACTCGTGCTCGAGGAGCTCGAGGCCGCAAAGGCGCGAGGGGCCACGATCTACGCCGAGGTGCTCGGCTACGGCGCCTCGAACGACGCGTACCACCTGGCTGCGCCCGAGCCCGAGGCCATCGGGGTGGGGGAGATGATGCGGGCGGCTCTCGCCCGCGCCGGCGTCGAGCCCGAGCGGGTGGGCTACATCAACGCGCACGGCACCTCGACGCCGCTCGGCGATGCGGCGGAGACCAAGGCGATCAAGGATGTCTTCGGCGACCACGCGTACAGGTTGGCCGTCTCCTCGACGAAGTCCGTGATGGGCCATTGTTTCGGGGCAGCGGGTGCGATCGAGGCGATGATGTGCGTCCTCGCCGTGCACGAGGGCGTCCTTCCGCCGACGATCAACTACGAGAACCCGGATCCGGTCTGCGATCTCGACTACGTGCCGAACGAGTCTCGTCACGCAGAAGTGGATGTCGCCCTCTCGAACGCGATGGGGCTCGGCGGCCACAACGCCTGCGTGCTCGTCGGCCGCGTGCACTAGCGTGAGCCTGCAGATTCGAAACGGTCGATCTACGAGCCTGAGCTTGTAAATCGGGCTCGGGGCCTGTAAATACAGGTGGGAGGATCGCCTTCGTTTTTCGCGAGGCTGGCACCCGCCGACGGTTCAGGGAGCGTGCCCTGGGCGGTCGACGGGCCCAAGCTCGTGTCGGCCCCCGGCAAGAAGCCGGTGCTGACTGGGCGTTCCTACAAGAACGATGTCTCGGCGCCCCTGCGGGCTGATTCCCGCAGCCTCGGCCCCCATCTGCCGGAGACCGAGGCGAGCCCCAACCCCAAGGTGCGCGCCCTGCACGCGGACATGAGGGATTCGGTTCGCCAGGGCTCCCTCCCGGCGCCCAGCATGCCCACGCCTGTGCTCAATTTCGACGGAATCGTGTTTCCGGGTGTCTCGTGCAACTGCGCGCCGCCCGACACCAACGGTGAAGTCGGGCTAACGCAGTACGTGCAAAGCGTGAACATCGGCTTCCAGGTCTTCGACAAGACCACGGGTGCCTCGGTGCTCGGTCCCGTCGGCATCTCGACGCTCTGGTCCGGCTTCGGCGGCGTCTGCGAGACGAACGGCGACGGTGATCCGGTCGTCATGTACGACCAGCTCGCGAACTGCTGGCTCGTGTCGCAATTCGCAGGCGCCCCTGTCCCGACCGACGAGTGCATCGCCGTCTCAACTACGAGCGACGCGACGGGCACCTGGAACCGCTACGGCTTCCACCTCGGAGGCGAGTTCTTCGACTATCCGCACCTCGGGGTGTGGCCCGACGCTTACACGATGACGATGAACGTCTTCAATACAGCGGGGACAGCTTTCCTCGGGCCGCAGCCCTTCGCGTTCAATCGCGCAGCGATGCTCGCGGGCACCACGGCGTCGTTCGTCACGACGCGTGACCCGCGGTCTACAACCCGGCCAACGACGCGATGCTGCCGGCCGATCTCGACGGCTCGACGCCGCCCCCGGCCGGCTCGCCCGCACCGTTCCTGATGTTCGGCCTCAACCCGACGTGGCCGCTGTACCGCTTTCACGCCGACTTCGGAACGCCCGCGAACTCGACGTTCACGACGCCCGGTTCGCTGACGCCTGCGGCCTTCACCGCGCTTTGCCCCACGACCCGCGCATGCGTCCCACAACTGGGTGTTGTGGCGACCTCGTATCTCGACGCGATTGCAGACCGAGGCATGTTCCGGCTTGCTCACCGCCGGTTCGCGGACGCTCACGAGGCGCTGGTCGGAAACCTGACCGCCTCCTCGAACGGCGTCGCAGGCATCCGTTGGTTCGAGATCAACAACGCGACCTCCGGACCGCCTGCGTTCACGCAGCAGAGCACCTACCAGCCGGACACCACCTGGCGCTGGCTGGGCAGCGCGGCGATGGACCGCAACGGCGACCTCGCGCTGGGCTTCAGCGCCTCCAGCGCGACGATCAACCCTTCGATCCGTTACGCCGGTCGGCTGGCGGACGACACGGCGAACACCCTCGCCCAGGGCGAGGCGTCCCTGATCCCCGGCGCGGGTAGCCAAACCGGCACCGGAAACCGCTGGGGCGATTACAGCGATCTGACGGTCGACCCGGTGGACGACTGCACGTTCTGGTTTACCAGCGAGTACCACTCGACGACCGGTCAGTTCAATTGGCGCACGAGGATCGGTAACTTCAAGTTCTCGTCCTGTGGCCCGACACCACCTCCGCCTCCGCCGCCCCCGCCACCACCGTTCGTGCCGCCCAAGTGCGTGGTGCCGAATGTGGTCGGACGGTCGCTGAGAATCGCGAAGGTGAGGATCGTCAAGGCGCACTGCAAGGTAGGGACGATCACGAGGAAGACATTGCGCCTGGCCAAGAAGGGAAGGGTGCTCGGAGAAGTTCCTCGGGCGGGGCGGAAGCTCAAGAACGGCGCGAAGGTCAACCTGATCGTCGGCAAGGGGCCGAGGAGGTAGCGCGGGGTCGCTAGCGCGGCTCGATCGTCTGGACGGTCAGCTTCGCCAGCGACTCGAGCACTAGATCGGCCTCCGCCAGTGCCTCTTCCGTCGGCGGGAAGGGGCGGTTCGGGATCGCGATCACCCGCATCCCGGCGGCCTTCGCGGCGCGGATGCCGTTCTCGGAATCCTCGATCGCTGCGGCACCCGTCGGAGCGACCCCAACGCGCCGCGTAGCCTCGAAGTAGACGTCGGGCGCAGGTTTGCCGCGGGCGACTTCCTCCGAAGAGACGGTGGCCTTGAAGAGGTTCGCGACCCCCAGCAGCTCGAGCGCGAGGTCGATCAGCTCGCGGTTCGAGGAGGACGCCAGGCCCAGGGGCCAGTGAGCCGCCAGCCGCTCGACCGCCTTCCGCGCGCCCGGAACGACCGGAAGGTGCTTGCGGTAGAGCTTGGCCATGCGCTCGACGACCTCCCGGCTGATCTCCTCGGGCGGCTCGGGAAGGCCGATCACGTCGTGCATGTAGCGCGACCACTCGAGGGAGCTCATGCCCATCATGTCTCGCTGGGCGTTCTCGTGCCAGCGCCCGCCGCGCTCCTTGGCGAGCTGCTCGCGGGCCTCGTCCCAGACCTGCTCGGAGTCGAGCAGAACACCGTCGAGGTCGAAGATGACCGCTTCGATCACAGCGCGACGTAGCTCTGGCCGTGGAAGACGAGTGGCTGCCGACCCGGGCCTGGGTCGGCGCTCTCGACCTCGCCCACGAAGAAGGTGTGGTCACCGGTCGAATGCTCGCTCGCGGTCCGGCAGCGTAGCCAGCCCACGGCGCCGTCCACCTGGGGAGGCCCTTCGGCGTCGCGCAGCGGTATGCGCTCCCACAACGCGATCGGAGGGATTCCGCGGGCGAAGTGCTGCGCCAGGTGCTCCTGCCCTTCGGCGAGCATGCTGACCGCGAACGCGCCGGACTCGCGCAGCAGTTCGTGCAACGCAGCGTCGCGGCGGATGGCCACGCCGACGAGCGGGGGCTCGAGTGACAGCGACACCAGCGAGGCGACGGTCAACCCGAGGCGCTGCGCGTCGAAATCGACCGTGACTACGGCGACGCCGGCAGGAAACCGGCCCATGACCGCGCGCAGCTCGTCGCCACTGACCACGCGGCGATCATACGAGCGCTTCAACCCGGTGTCAGACACCGACACAAAAGAGTCACGGCTTCGTCAAGGGAGTCGCGCGACTATCCTTGCCCGCTACGGCAGCGGCTTAGCCTTCATGCGTGGCGAGGCCCGGGCGCATCGAAGTTCCAAACGGGATCTATCACGTCTCGTCGCGAGGCAACCGCGGCTGCGAAATCTCCGCCGACGACCTCGATCGCCGGGTCTTCTTGGCGCTCGTCGGTCGCGTCGCACGGCGCCTCGCTTCGTCCCAATTACTTCGGTTCGTCGGTAGCTCACCGCAGAGCGCGCGCCGCGTACTGCAAGTTCGTCCGCGACGGCTAGCGTCGACCCCACTTCGGTGTCAGGCACCGTGACGAATTACGCGCCGGTTGGCCGCAGCGCTAGTGCTTGCGGCACTTGTTCCAGCTGCCGCGGATCGAGTCCAGCGTCCCGTTCATCTGGTGCTCGACGTCCACGTCGGCCGGGTTGTTCGGGTTGTACAGGTGGAGCGCCCGGCCCTGCCACATCACGTCGGGCGTTACGCCGGGGCCTTCCACCGTGATCCGGTACTGCTCGCCGGTCCCCGGCCCGCGCTTGCGGTTCGGGATGCCCGGCGGGCGCGCATAGCCACCCACGTACGGGTTGTGCGGGAAGAAGCCGTAGCAGAACATCCCGGGCGGCCCGTGCGGAACGAACGAGTTCTCACGCTGCCACCCCGGCCCGTAGGACGAGTTGTAGGTGTCGAGGTAGAGCAGGCGGCCGTAGCCGTCGGTCGGGTCGCCGTACTTCGTCGTGCCGAAGCCGCGAACGCCGACACCCTTGTACGTGTACCGGCCGAAGACTTCCTGGAAGCGGCCGCTGTAGACCCAGTCGGTGTAGACCTCGAGCTTCGGCAGGTCGTCGGTCCAATGCGAGAGGTGCAGCCACCAGGTCTTCTGCTTCGCGAGCCACGGCGCCATGCCGAGGTTCGGGAGCGCGGTCTGCCACGTCTGGAGGGCCCAGTACGAGCCGTTCGGCGCCTTGCAGGCCGCAACGAGCCACGCCAGCTCGGCGCCGTCGTAGGGCCGGCAGCCGTCACTGAACGTCTTCCAGACGAGCTTCCGGTGCTTCCAGCCGCCGGAGTAGTCGAGCTTCAGCTTCATCTGCTTGACGTTCTTGTTGCTGCTCGGCCGGGTCCGGGCATTGACAGCGCCCCAGGCGAGCAGATGCGTGACCTTCCCGCGCACCGAGTAGGTGACCAGCGCCGTGCCCTTGGCATTGACCGCCAGGTTGATGTTCGACGCGTTCCGCGCGATCAACTGCGAAGCGCTCGCGGGAGCGACGAGACCGAGTGCGCCGACGAGGACGCAGGCAAGGACGACGAAACGAGTACGCAAGGGCCGCATGTCACAGGTACATCGGAAAATCGAGAATCGCCCTGAAGCGCAAACGTGCCCAGTTCGAGGGATGGCGGCCCTACGAAGCGAGCCGCTCTTCGGCAGCCTGTGCCGCGGGCACCGGGGCCTCGATCGGGAGACTCAGGAAAACGTCGACCACCGACGGGTCGAACTGGCTGCCTGCCCCCTCGCGCAGGCGGCGGCGGGCCTCGTCGACGTTGAGGCGCTTGCGGTACGGGCGATCGGTCGTCATCGCGTGGAAGGCGTCGCAGACGAGCACGATCCGGGCCTCGATCGGGATCTTCTCGCCGGAGGTGCCGTCCGGGTAGCCGCCGCCGTCCCAGCGCTCGTGGCAGTTGCGGACGATCGTGCGCACCTCCGCGAGCCGGACGATCGGCTCGAGGATTCGCGCGCCGAGCTCGGGGTGCATCTCGATGATCTTCCGCTCGTCCGGTGAGAGCGGGCCTGCCTTGAGCAGGATGCTCGTCGGGATGCCGATCTTGCCGATGTCGTGGAAGAGGGCGCCGAGCTCGAGCCTCTTCAGGGCCGGCGGGTCGAAGCCGAGAGCCGAGCCGACCTTCAACGCCATGTCAGTGATCCAGCGCGTGTGCGACGAGGTGTACTCGTCGTTGGCCTCGAGCGCGTTCGCCAGGGCCTCGACCGTGGAGACGAAGGTGTCCTCGAGGTTCTCGAAGCTGCGCGCGCGCTCGAGCGCGACGGCGGCCTGGTAGGAGATTCCCGTCAGCAGGCGCAGGATCTCGTCGATCGTGTGCTCGCCGCGGATGTTTGGCTCCCGCACGCTGATGAAGCCCTGCAGCGTCTCGTCCGTCCAGAGTGGCGCCAGCGCGAGATCGGGCCAGGCCAGCCCCTCCGGGGCCGGCGCGCGCAGCTCGGCCTCTTCGGCGCTCAGCACGAACGGCTCGTTTCGGTCACCGACGACCACGCGGAGAACAGCCGCGGAGAAAACGACGTCGAGCATCGGCTTCAGCGCCGGGTCGGCATCGTAGCCCGAGTGAGCCGCGATCCGGAAATCGCCGTTCTCGAGCGGTAGCCACAACGCGCAGTCTTTGCCGCCGAGCATCTGGGCGGCTGCGCGCACGGTCTCGGCTCCGATCTCGTCCGGGGTTGCAGCTTGCGAGATCGCGCCCGTGAACTCGAGCAGCTCCTTCAGGTGGTCGGCCTCGCGCCGCTGAGACTCGTAGAGGCGAGCGTTCTCGAGCGCGACCGAGGCATGTCCGGCGAGCACCTCGAGCAGGCGCACGTCGTCCTCGTCGAACTGATCGATGCCGAGCTTCGACATCACGATCACGCCGATCACGCGAGTGCCGTAACACAGCGGCACGGCCACGAGCGACTCTTCGATCGTGTGCGTGCCGGGGATCATGACCGCGTAGTCGCACTCGAGCGTGTTGCCAACGAGCTGTGGCTCGGCCGTCGCGGCCGCCCGCCCGGTGATGCCCTTGCCGATCTTGGTGCGAGGCAGGTCGACGTGCTCGCCGTCGCGCGAGACGAGCTCGCCGCGGAAGGCGATCGGAACGACGTCGTCGCCCTCGATCACCGAGACGCGACAGTTGTGGTAATCGATCAGCAGCCGGAGTTCGTTGGCGATCACGGCGCCGATCTGGCGCACGTCGTTCAGCCGATTGAGCTTGCCGGCGAGGCTCTGCAGCATCTTCAGATGGGCGATCGAGCGGACGTCGCGGCTGCTGACGTTCATCCCTTCCGGACGCTCGCTCGTCTCCTCGTCGAAGAGAACGATCTGGTTCTTGCCGCGCGCCTTCGCGGTCATCATCGCCGCCTCCGCGCAGGCGACGAGCTCGCGCGGGTTCATCGCGTGCTCGGGCCCCTGCGAGATCCCGACCGAGATCGTGATCTTGCCCGCCGCGGCGAACTCGGTTTCGGCCAAGGTGTCCGTCAGCCTGCGCCCGAGGTTGAATGCGTCGCCCGCGTCGGCCGAGGCCATGATCACCCCGAACTCCTCGCCGCCGAGCCGGCAGACGACGTCGGAGCCGCGCAACTCGTTTCGCAGCACGACGGCGAGCTCGGTCAGGACATGGTCGCCCGCGCCGTGGCCGTAGACGTCGTTGACGCGCTTGAAGTCGTCGATGTCGAGCATCAGCACCGCCACGGCGTCGCGGGAGCGGCTCGCGCGCGTCAACTCGGAGCGCAGGCGGTCGTGGAAGTAGCGGTGATTGTAGAGCCCCGTGAGCGAGTCGGTCTGTGCCTGGTACTCGAGGCGCGCGCGAATCTGCGCGTTGTCGAGGGCGAGCGCGGCGGCGTCGGCGAACCGGGTGGCGAGCTCGAACTCCTCGTCGCTGAAGGAGGCATGCTCGCCGAGGCGGTAGATGTTGAGCACGCCCTTGACGACGTCGCGGGCGATCAGGGGCACGGTGATCAGCGCCTCGGCCTCGTCGGGAGGCGTCCCCGGAACGGTCTTCGTTCGCGGATCGAGGTGCGCCTGGTTCGTCCGTACCGGCGCGCGGTGCAGTGCGGCCCAGCCCGTGATGCCCTCGCCGAACTGCGAGCGGCTCTCCATGATCTTCTCCGCCCACTTGTCGCGCGCGAGGACCGGAGTCAGGAGGCTTTGGGTCTCGTCCGCCTGGTAGATCGAAAGCGTGTCGTGCGGGACGAGCTCTGCGAGCGTGTCGGCGATGCGGTCGAGCAGGTTGTCCAGGCTCTGCTCCGAGAGGATGTCGTGGAAGACGTCCGCGAGCTGGCGATACGACTGGACGAGCGACTCCGCGCGTGGGGCTTCAGGCTCGCCGAGATCGGCGTCCAGCGATCGCGCAGGGGCTCCAGCCGCAAAGAGGTGCCGCACTGCCTCAGTTTCTCGCGCTTTCGGGCTCCGGTGATCCCCCGGAAAGGGGAAGTTGGCCTAACCAGGCCACGACCGCCGCCGCAACGATGATCGCTCCGGTTAACCGCAGGTAAAGATTCGGTCGAGGCTCGTGACAGCTGGATCGTTCTCGCTACCTTGGGTTCAGTAGAGATTGTGCTCCGGAAGGACCCAGATGCTGAGCTCCCTGAACACCGTCGTCGACAACCGAGTGACGATCATCGTCGGCGCGTTTGCCGCGGCCTGGCTGCTTGCGCGCGCGAGCGGCGCCGTCGCCCGCCGCGTCATGGTCTGGCACGACGACAAGCACGGCGACAGCGATCCGGGCGAGACCGGGAAGCTCGTCGACATCAAGCGCCAGGAGACGCTCGTTGCGCTCGTCAGAACGGGGCTCGGCTACTGCGGCTTCGCAGCCGCGGCGGTGCTGACCCTGGCCGAGCTGATCGGCGGCGTCGACCGGCTGACCGCGATCGCCGGAGCCTCGTTCCTGCTGATCCTCCTCGGCTTCGCAATCCAGCGAATCCTGACCGACATCATCGCCGGCTTCGCCATGTTCGCCGAGCGCTGGTACGCGGTCGGCGACACGGTGGCCGTCTCCGGGCTCGAGGTTCAGGGCGTGGTCGAGGACGTCTCACTGCGGCGCACGAAGCTTCGCACCCTCGACGGCGAGGCGATCCACATCCACAACTCGCAGATCCCGGCCGTGCGCGTGCTGCCCCGCGGCGTGAAGGGAGCTCATGGTCGAGCTCTTCGTCTCCGACCGCGAGCGCGCCGAGCAGCTCATCACCTGGGTCGCGACGATGCTTCCCGAAGGGCCGACGACGCTCGTGCGCCGCCCGTGGATCGAGGGCGTCGAGGAGTTCTCGGAGACGATGGTGCGCATCGACGTCCGCGCGACCACCGCTCCCGGCCGCGAGTGGCTCGTCGAGAGCTTCTTCAGCGACCTGCTCAAGGAGCGCGCCGAGGAGGGCCTGATCGTGCACGGCCCGGTCGTGCTCGCGGTAGACGAGAGCGCCACCCGCAGCTTCGCCCGCGCCAGCGCCGCGATGCGCTGGCAGGCGCGGCGGGCTGCCATTCCGATCACGTAGTAGAAAGGAAGGGCCGCGTGGGGCGGCCCTTTGCTACTAGATCCCTCGTTGGCCTAGCGGAACCCGAAGAATCCGAGCAGGGCCAGCACGAGGACGACTATCAGGATGATCCAGAGAATCGACATCGACGCCTCCTTTCTTCGTTCGGGTCTACAACGGTGGAGCGCCCGAAGAAGTTGCGGTCTGGCCCGAAACCGCATGAACAACACGATCGCTGCGAAGTCATCGATGCTGACGGAAGCTCGTCTTGTCGGACATGGCCAGGGATTGCGTTTCGCGGCACCGCGCAAGCGGCATGATCCTCGTCCGGGATGATCCAGTTCGATCTACACGGGCGAGACCTCGCCCTCGACGAAGCCGTTGTACGCAAACTGCGCGACAAAGCGCTGGCCGGCGCTGGTTCTTCCTCGACTCTCAACGACCTTGCCGCGATCCTTGAGCGGGCACTCTCCGCGGAAAAGCCAGTGACGCTTCGGCGAGCGGAATCGCGAGCCTTGGAACGTCTGCTCGAGCCCTCTGAGGGATAGACAAACAAAGGCCCTCGCTTAGAGGACGAGAGCCGGAGACGGCGCTCGCCTCCGGCTCTCTCTGAGCGGCTCGTTCAGCTGCGGATCGTGTTGCTGCGTCCCGCGAGGTAGCAGGAGCCGACCTGCGTCTGGCCCAGGATGACACGCACTCGCAAACCCGCCCTGATGCTTGAGCGGAACTTCGCAGACGTGATCACCGTCGGAGCAACACCCGTCGCGTTTGCGCGCAGGAGCACGCGCTTGACGGTCACCCAGCGCCTGAGCGCGAGGCGGTACCGCTGGAAGCTGGCGTACTTCCCTGCGAAGCTCTGAGCGGCAAACACACGCACTGAGTATCGGTGCGGCGCGACCTTGCCGAGGCGGAGCGCGGGACGGACCTTCACGGTCGCCGTGTTGCTGGTCGAGTTCTTGAACTTGACTGTGTAGATGGTGTTCTTCAGCGGCTTTGCCTGATAGCTGTAGGCACCGCCGGCGGTCGTCGAAACCGTCGCGAGCGGTGTCGGCGCAGACTGGCCACACTGTTGCGCGAGGACCTGCAGCGACTCCCCCGCCTGCTGGCTGGCAAGCGTGCCCGACAGGGCCGCTTTGCGACCGTAGACCAACACTCCCGGCGTCACGCGGAGGCTGACCGCGGGTGCTTTCGCGACTACCACCGTGCCGCGGAAGTTCTTACCCTTCGCCACTGGATCGGAGAAGTTGAACGTGCCCGCATTCCGGAACGTGCAGGTTGCGCTCTGCCCAGGCTGAAGTACCAGGGGAAGATTGCGACTGCAGCTGATCCCGGCTGTCGGATTAAAGCGCACAGTGTGGGCCACGGTGTCGTTGTTGGTAAAGACGACGGCGTCCCCGACATTGATCGAAACCGATGTCGGACTGTAGCCGGTATGGGTGATGCTCACCGCCTTTGAGGCGGCCGCCGCCGGTCTCGCCAGGTCAGCGGCAGCACTTGCCGCTGCGAGCGAGGTGACGGCGAGGAGAAGCAAGAGAACTTTGCGCATAACAGACCCCCGAGAATTGTTGTCTATGAGAAGACTCGCCGTGAGTGCCAGGATTGCGTTGAGCGCTGTAAAGATGTTGTAAACCTGGCTGAAAACGAATCCCCTCGTGGGAGCCTGTTTTCGGCTCAGCGAGCGGCGGGGGTGGGATTCGAACCCACGGGTGACCTTTCGGCCGCCAGCGGTTTTCAAGACCGCCCCATTCGTCCGCTCTGGCACCCCGCCTGAGACGAGTCTAGGCCAGCCGCGGCGGCGCGCCGAAGCCCGTCAGGACGTCGGGCACGGCGATCGCGCCGCCCTCGTCCTGGAAATTCTCGAGTAGCGCGATCAGCCAGCGGGCCGTCATCGCGGTACCGTTGAGCGAGTGCACCGGCTCGAGCTTTCCCTCGCGCCGGAAGCGGATTCCGAGCCGCCGCGCCTGGTAGTCGGTCGTGTTCGAGGTGGAGGTGATCTCGCGGTAGCGCTGCTGACCCGGGAACCAGGCTTCGATGTCGTACTTCTTCGCGGCCGAGGCGCCGAGGTCGCCGGCCGCGACGTTGACGACCCGGTACGGCAGGCCGACCTCCTGCACGAGCTCCTCCTCGAGCGCCAGCAGCGCGTCGTGCTCGTCGCTGGAGCGGTCGGGCTCCGTGAAGACGAACATCTCGACTTTGTCGAACTGGTGCACGCGGAACATGCCGCGCGTGTCCTTGCCGGCCGCGCCCGACTCGCGCCGGAAGTTCGTCGAGTAGCCGGCGTAGCGGCGCGGCAGCTCGTCGAGCTCTTCACCCAGGTGGAATGACGCGAGCGCGACCTCGGAGGTGCCTGTCAGGTACAGCTCGTCGCGCTCGATCTTGTAGATGTTGACCTCGTCGGTCGGCAGGAAGCCGGTGCCATACATCGCTTCCTCTCGCACCAGCACGGGCGGGAGGATCGGCACGAAGCCCTTGGCGACGAGCCGGTCGAGCGCGAAGCGATAGAGCGCCAGCTCCAGCAGTGCCACGTCGCCGACGCGGTAGGCGAAGCGGGCACCGGAGACGCGCGCGGCCCGTTCGAGGTCGATCCAGACGTGTGCGGCGGCTAGGTCGAGGTGGTCACGCGGCTCGAACGAGAACGAGGGCTGCTCGCCGACCCGCTTCACCTCGACCGCGTCCTCTTCGGCGGTGCCGTCGGGCGCGGTGTGATCGGGCCGGTTCGGCACGCGGTCGAGCAGCTCCTGCCGGCGCTGCGCCGCCTCCTCGTGCTCGGCTTCCACTCGCTGCAGCTCTGCCTTCAGCTCGCGCAGCTGCTCGAGCTGCTCCGGCGTCGGCTTGCCCTTGGTCTTGGTCTGCGCGCGCAGCTCGCTGGCCCGGGTCTCGAGCTCGCGCCAGCGTTCGTCCGCGGCGAGCAGTTCGTCGAAGGTTTCGGCCGCGCCCTTGCGGGCGAGCGCAGCCCGGAACCCCTCAGGGTCTGCCCGCGCGGCTCTGAGGTCGATCAACCCTTCTGCGTCACGTAGGCGACGAGGTCCGAGATCTGCTTGGCGGAGAGCGTCTGACCGAAGTCAGGCATCGTCGGCTGGTACCCCTTCTCCACGTAGGCGCTCGGATTGGCGATCGACTCATGCGTGAACTCATTGAGCGGTTGCTTGGCGGTCTTCGCGTAGTCGGGGAGCTTGTCGAGGTCGGGGCCGATCTTCGCGTTCGATCCCGCGGGCTTGAACGTGTGGCAGCCGCTGCAACCCTGCGACTTGAAGAGCACGGCGCCGGCCTTCGGGTCGCCCGCCGCCACGGTCGTGGCCGTCGAGGTGGGCAGCGTTCCTTCGACCGCACCGGTCGGCGAGACGGTCTTCCCCCCGCCGCAGCCGGCGAGCAGGAACGTGACCCCGAGGAGCAGTGCGAGGCGGCGCATCGGGCGCGAGTCTACTCAAGCCGGAAGGCGCTCTCGTCGCTTCTCGCCCAGGCCCAGAGGACGAGCGCGGAGAGGGCGCCCCAGCCGGCGACGTCGGTCGGCGTGTCGTTGACGACGAGCGAGACGGCGAGGGCGGCCAGGAGCGCTTCGAGCAGCGGCGGGCGCGGCCGCTGGAAGACGAGCCAGGCCAGGGCGGCGATGCTCGCGCTGAAGAACAGCGCGTTGTTCCAGGTCGAGGTGACGGATGCGGCCGACAGGTGCACCCGGTGCGCCAGATCGCCGGCGAGCGAGCCCGGCCCGCCTCCGACCGCGTCGGTGACGTGGCTCGAGCCGCCGGTCGCGGCGTCGATCCCGACGAGCAGTAGCGCGGTTCCTGCGGCCACGGCCGTCGCCGCTGCCGCTCGGAGGGCCGGCACCCGGCCGACGCGCAGGCCGAGCACCAGGAATCCGGCCAGGTAGACGACGAGCCCGCCGCCGTCGGCGCCCATGCGGCTCGCCGCCACTTCTGCGGAGACGGCGAGCGCGACGACGGGAAGGGCACGCACTCCGACCAGCGCCCCGAGAACGAGGGCCGGCGAGAGCAGCAGCGTCTCGACCTGGTTCGTCAGGCCGTGGAAGCGTCCGCCCCCGTCGGGATGCGGCCCGATCACGGCGAGCGTGTTCCACTCCGGGCGGGCCCACATGACCGCGAACAGGAAGACGAACAGCGCGCCCAACCCGGGCGTGAGCGGCCATCGCGGGCGGAGGAGCGCCGCCCCCCCGAGAGCCGCCGCGGGGGCCGCGAGCGCGAGCATCAGAACGGCTACCCGCGGCGTGGTCACTGCGGCCGCGCTGAGGAGGACGGCGATCGCGACGCAGGCGGGCGCAACGAGGAACGCAGCGCGGCCGAGGAGGGGGGAGCGCGTCAGCAGCGCGAGCAGGCCGAGCGACCCCATCAGAGCCGCGAGCACGATCATCGCCGCGATCCGCGCGTCGTGCGCGTCGTCCAGGCGCCGGTCGAGCCGGGCGAGCTGCGCCAGCGCGTCGTTGGCCGGCCGCGCCCGGATCCTGGGCCGGCCGCCCCGGTTGAGAGCACGCACGGACGGCGCCACGTCGGCCAGCGACACGAGCCCCGGAAGCCGCGTTGAGCTCGAGACCAGGAGTCCGCGGTAGCCGGGGCCGACGACCGCGATCGGGTAGCGGAGGACGTTGTGGTGCTTGCCGGGCGGAGGGAGGGCGACGTAGAACGTGATCCGAGCCGGTCGTGCCGCGAGCGAGATCAGCGGCTTGCCGCTTGGCACTCCACCGACGAGCCAGTTCTCCATCTTCCCCCGCACCAGCGACGCGAGCGCTCCGCGCCGGGTCACCGTCGCGCCTTGGCCCGGGACGAGCAGGCCGTGGCCCGCATCGGGCGAGCGAAAGACGGGAGCCGTGGGCGAGACGACGATTACGACCGCGCGATCCGCGCGAGTCGCGCTGGCTCCCGGGCTTAACGCGGTCGCAACAATCCCCAAAGCTACAATCGCCGTGAACCTTCTCGCCTTCAAGGGGGCCGATTCTCGATGAAACGCAAGGCTTACGGTCGTGACGCCGGACTGACGTGGCGAATGCTCTTCACGAGCTCGATGCTCGGGCTCCTCTATGTCTTCTTCGCGCTCGCGCTGTTCTACGTCCTCAACGCGGGCCTCGTGCTGATGCTCGTGATCGTCGGCGGGTTGGCGTTCGTCCAGTACTTCACCTCGGACAAGCTCGCCCTGCGCGCATCGGGGGCGAAGGTGGTGGAGCGTGAGGAGGCGCCCGCGCTGCACGACATGATCGAGCGGCTGGCGGCCATGGCCGACCTGCCCAAACCACGCGTGGCGATCATCGAGTCCGATGTGCCCAACGCCTTCGCCACCGGCCGGAACAAGAAGCACTCGGCCGTGGCCGTTACGACCGGGCTCTGGAACCGGCTCGAGCCACAGGAGATCGAGGGCGTGCTCGCGCACGAGCTCTCCCACATCGCAAACCGCGACGTGCTCGTGATGACGGTGGCGAGCTTCTTCGCCATGCTCGCCGGCCTGCTGACCCGCTTCGGGCTCTATTCGGGGATGTTCGGCGGCTTCGGCGGGAACCGCGACAACAACAACAACTCGGTTCCCGTCTGGCTGATCGTCGTGGTCGTCTCGATCGTGACCTACTTCCTGAGCCAGATCCTGATCCTCGCGATCTCGCGCTACCGCGAGTACGCGGCCGACCGCGGCTCGGCACTCATCACCGGCGCGCCTGAGCACCTGATGAGCGCGCTGCAGAAGATCGCGAGCCAGATCACGATGATCCCGCAGCAGGACCTGCGCCAGGTGGAGACGATGAACGCGTTCTTCATCGTCCCGACGAACTGGCGCAAGCGGACGGCCGAGCTCTTCATGACGCATCCCCCGATGGAGAAGCGTCTCGCCGCTCTCGCCGAGATCTCGCGCGAGATGGGCCGGCCCGTTTCCTAGGGCGCCAGTGGCATCCAAATGGGCCGATCGGTCAGTTCCGACGGAGGCATGAGCAAGCTCGTGCCTCCTGCTGCCGGCGCCGCGAGCGGGGCCTAGTAGTTGGGTCTCGGGAACGTCCTCTTCGGGCGCAAGAAGCTCAAGGACGCTGCCGGCGAGCGGCTGTTCGCGATCTCGACAGCGCGGATCACGCTCGAGACCGAGCTCGACCTGAGACCCGCGGGCGCGGCCGGCGTGTGCTTCAAGCCCCTTTCTGCAGGCGAGTTCGTGCGCGCCGAGAACGAGCTCCAGGAGCTGCTCGACGTGGTCGCGAACGACTCGGGCTCGAAGGTCGAACGGCGCGGCGACGAGCTCGGGTTCGAGTGGTTGATCATCCGCGACCAGGACTTCGAGGATCTGGTCAACTCGGTGCACCTCGTGGCCTCGGAGCTCGAATCCCGCGGGTTCGGCCCGCAGCTCCTGGCCGCGCTCTTCCCGTTCGAGAGCAAGGGCTTCGACGCGAAGCGCGTGTACTGGATCTACGGCTTCAAGCGCGGAAAGTTCTGGCCGTTCGTGCCGAAGGGCGAGGACAAGGAGCGCGACAACGCGGAGGAGCTCGAGCTGAAGGCGAAGCTCGAGAAGGAGCTGCCGATCGAGCCCGACCTCTCGCGCTGGTTCGGCATCTTCGATGCACCGGTCTAGGCTCGACGAGCTGCTCCCGCACTTCGACTTCGAGGAAGCGCACGCGCGGCGGGTCGGGGCCTCGCCGGCCGCTGCGTTGGCGGCTGCGCGGGCGGTGACGCCCGGCGAGATGCCGATGGTGCGGTTCCTGTACGCGCTGCGCTCGGCACCGGCGCTACTCACCCGCCGCCGGGGACTCCCGCGTGAGAAGGGCCGACCGCAGTGGGAGCAGATGCTGGAATCCGGTTCCGGCTTCCTGGCGCTCACCGATGAGGAGGACGAGATCGTGCTCGGCTACGCCGGGCAGCCGTGGAAGCTAGCGGGAGGTTCGCAGGCCGGGGTGAGCTCGGCCGCGGACTGGAAGACGTTCTCGGCGCCGGGCTACGTCAAGGCGGTGATGAGCGTCAGAGCCGATGCGGCCGAGGGAGGTGCGCTGCTCACGACCGAGACGCGGGTGCTGGCGACCGACGAGGGTGCTCGGCGGCGTTTCGCCCGCTACTGGCGCGTGATCCGTCCCGGCAGCGGCCTGATCAGGCGCAGTTGGCTCCGCGCCGCCGGGCGCCGCGCCGAAGCCGTCTAGTCGGCTCTTCGGCGTCTCGGTTTCGGCGCGGTCCCGTCACAGACACGCGCGCCTTTCCCGGTTACGCTCAACGTGGGCGGCGGGTGGATCTTCCTCTCCCCACCCGGGCGGGGACGCGCGCGTGAACCTTTACGAGGTCGGCAGGTCTGGAATCAAGCCGTCACCCTCGAAGAGCTCCCGCGCCTCGTCGAGCGTCAGGTCCTCCGGCGGGATGATTGCCTCCGACGGCGAGAGATCCTCGTCCGGCAAGCGTGCGCCGTTCGTCCGCACCGCCTCGGCCATGCGCCCGAGGAGCTCCGAGAACTGCTCCTGATCACCGGCCTCGAGTGCCTGCTCGGCTTGCCCGTCCAGGTCGTTGAGCCCCTTGGCGACCTCTTCGTCCACCTCGAACTGGCCCTCGCCCAGCACCCGCACGATCACGGCTGGAGCTCCTTCTGCTGCTCGCCGGAGCCGAGCTCGGACTTCAGGTTCGCAAGCTCCTGGTCGACCTGCGACTTGGACGCGATCGCGCCGAGCTCGCGGTCCAGCTCGGTCTGGTCGGAGGTGAAGTCCTCTAGTGCGCCCGACTCGGTCAGTTCGTCGATCGCGGAGGCCCGCGCCTGCATCTGCTCCGTCTTGTCCTTCGCCCGCTGGATTGCGAGCCCGGTGTCGGCCATTTGCTCGCCGATCCCCGTGGCCGCCTCGCCGATCCGCACCTGCGCCTCGGCGGCCGAGTACTGGGCCTTGATCGTCTCCTTTTGCGAGCGGAAGGCTTCGACCTTCGCCGACAGCGTCTTCTCACTCGCGATCAGCTTCTCCTGCTGGGTCGCCAGTTGCTTCGCCTGCTCGTCGAGGGCTTGGAGCTGTTGCTGCAGGCCGGACTTGCGCTCCAGCGCCTGTCGTGCGAGATCTTCGCGGCCTTCGGCGAGCGCCTGCCGCGCCTGGGTCTCGAGCTTGACGATGCTCTGCTGGAGCTTCGCCTCCTGCAACTCGAGGCGCTTCTTCGCGGTGACGACGTCAGCGATGCCTCGCTTGACGTTCTGCAGCAGTTCGAGCTGCTTCTCGTAGGAGTAGTCCAGGGTCTCGCCCGGGTCCTCCGCGTTATCGAGCAGCTTCGAGAACTTCGACTTCACGACGAGCGACGCGCGTGACATCAGACCGGCCATCCGTCCTCCTCTCGGTGCGGAGCGTCTAGCCTAGCGCCGGTGATCGTCGAGCGGAGCATGCACCCGGGCTGGCTCTCCAACGCCTATCTGATCGGCGACGAGCCCGGCGGGACGGCGGTCTTCGTCGACTCCGGGGCACCGCTGGAGCCGCTCTTCGAGGCGGTCGAGCGGCACGGCCTGAATGTCTCGCACCTGCTCACGACGCACGCCGACGCCGATCACATCGCCGGCGACGACGAGATCCGGGCGCGCTACGGCTGCCCGGTCGTCAAGGGCGACCTCGAGACCGGCGGTCTCTCGATCCGCGCGCTCGAGACGCCCGGCCACAAGGACGACCACCTCGCGTTCGTGGTCAACGACCAGCTCTGCTGCAGCGGAGACGTGCTCTTCAAGGCCGCGGTCGGCGGCGGCGACTTCGAGCAGATCCGCCACTCGGTGATGGATGTCCTGATGAAGCTCCCGCCCGAGACGCGGGTCCTGCCCGGCCACACCGACGAGACCACGATCGGCCGCGAATGGGAGCACAACCCGTTCGTGCGCGTTTGGCGGGGTGCGGAGCCCGAGGGCACAGAGCGCGTTCGCGTCGGCGGCGAGCAGGCCACCCTCATCGTCTGGTCGCCCGACTACGACGGCAAGGGCAAGGCCTGGGTGCGCTTCGACGACGGGCGCAACGCGATCGTCGGCGGCTCGCGCGTCGAGCGGGGGTAAGCTCGATCCATCGTGATCAAGCTCCACCGCTGCAGCAACATGTGGGTCAAGTTCGGCGGCCACCCCTGCTGGCGGGTGCAGAAGGCACTCGACGAGGGCGGGATCGCGTACGAGGTCGACCGAATGCCGTGGTTTCCGCGCAATCGCGACGAGACCGAGCGGCGCACCGGCGAGAGGAAGTACCCGTGGATCGAGTTCAAGGACGGCTCGATCTACCGCGAGGAGTCGAAGGATATGGCGCGACGGATCAAGGACGGCAAGCTGAACGAGGCTCCCCGCACCCCGCCGCCGGCCGCATGAGCTTCATCGTCCCGGAGGAGATCGAGGCCTACGCCGCGGCGCATACGACGCCGTCCGAGGAATTACTCGCCGAGCTCGCCGAGGAGACAAAGGCCACGCTGCGCTCGCCGCAGATGCTCACCGGCCCGATCGAAGGCCGCCTGTTGGAGTTGCTCGTTCACGGGATCAAGGCCAAGCGTGTGCTCGAGCTCGGCACCTACAGCGGCTACTCGTCACTCTCGATGGCGGCGGGTCTCGCCGAGGAGGGCCACATCGACACCTGCGAGGTGGACGAGAAGCATGCCGAGGTCGCTCGCCGCTACATCGCGCGCAGCCAATACGCCGACCGTATCACCGTGCACCTCGGCCCGGCACTGGAGACCATCGAGCGGCTCGGGGGAGAGTTCGACTTCGTCTTCATCGACGCCGACAAAGAGAACTACGGCGCCTACTACGAAGCGCTGTTGCCGCGTCTCGCGCCTCACGGGTTGATGGCGATCGACAACACGCTCTGGAGCGGGCGGGTGCTCGACGAGAGCGACGACTCGAAAGACACGCAGGCCATTCGCGAGCTGAACGGCCGCATTGCGTGCGATCCGCGTGTGGTCGCGGGACAGCTGACAGTGCGGGACGGCGTCACCCTGATTCGCCGCGCCGACTAGCTACAATCCGCCCGCCCGGGGCTATAGCTCAGTTGGGAGAGCGCCTGGATCGCACCCAGGAGGTCGCCGGTTCGAGCCCGGCTAGCTCCACTTCGGAACTCGTGCTCAGCCGCGGATCGTCTGGGCCGCCACAGCCGCCTGCCCGTAGCTGATCCCACCGTCGTTCGGCGGCACGCGCCGGTGCGAGAGCACGGCAAAGCCGAGCTCCTCGAGGCGGCGGCGCGTCGAGGCGAGCAGCCGGAGATTCTGGAAGCTCCCGCCGGAAAGGACGACTGTGCCTGGTTCGGCCGCCTCTGCGCACGCGGTCGCTGCGGCGGCGGCCACCGTCTCGTGGAACGACGCGGCGATCTCTTCACGACTCCGGCCGGCCGCGAGGTCGTCGTAGACGAGCCCGACGAGCTCCGTGCCGCGGCCGAAGGCCCAGGGGTAAGGCTCCCCCTCGGCCTCACCTGCGACCAGCTCGAGTTCGACCGCTGCCTGCCCTTCGTAGGTGACCTCCTGCCGGACACCCAGCACGGCCGCGACCGCGTCGAAAAGCCGACCCATCCCGGAGGAGAGCGGCGCGTTCACCTTCAGGCTCTCGCGGACGACCTCCCACCGCTCGAACAGGACCGGCCGTCCGCTCAGCTCCAGGTGAACGGCGGCGGTCCGCCACGGCTCGCGGATGGCGGCCTCGCCGCCCGGGAGCGGCACGGCCTCGAGGTGGGCGATTCGCTCGAAGGAACCGAGGTCGCAGCGGAGCAGCTCGCCGCCCCAGAGCGTCCCGTCAGTGCCGTAACCCGTCCCGTCGAAGACGAGCGCGAGCGCCGGGCCCTTCTTGCCGTGCTCGGCCAAGCAGGCGGCGGCGTGCGCGTGGTGATGCTGGACGCCGATGAGCTCGGCGTCCTGCTCCAGCGCCCACTTCGTCGCCAGGTACTCGGGGTGGAGGTCGTGCGCGATAACCTGGGGCTTCACCCCGAGCATGTCTAGATACAGCTCCAGGTCGTCGACGAAGGCCCGGTAGGCGGCCTCCGTGTCGAAGTCCCCGAGGTGCGCCGACAGGAAAGCGTCTCTCCCGCGCGCGATGCAGAAGGTCGCCTTGAGCTCCGGCCCGGCGGCGACGATCGGCCGCGCCGCCGGCACAGGCAGCGCGATGGCAGTCGGGACGAAGCCACGCGACCGGCGCAGGGGGAACGCGGCGCGCACCACGGAATCCTCGCAGCGGCGGTGAATCGGGCGGTCGTGGGCGAGAAACGCGTCGGCGATGTCGCCGAGCCGGTCCTCGGCTTCACCGTCCTCGTGTGCGATCGGCTCGTCGGAGCGGTTTCCGCTCGTCAGTACCAGCGCTCCTCCGAAGTCCGCAGCAAGGAGGTGGTGAAGAGGCGTGTAGGGAAGCATCACGCCGAGCCACGGGATGCCGGGCGCGACGGAGTGGGCCACTGGAGCGTTTGCCCTCCGTCTGACGAGCACGATGGGCCGCTCGCGGGAGCGTAGAAGCTTGTCCTCTTCCGGCTGAACGTGAACCAGGAGCTCGGGCCGGTCGGTCAGGAGCGCGAACGGCTTGTCCTCGCGGTATTTCCGGGCGCGTAGTCGGGCCACAGCCTCTTCGTTCGCGCCGTCGCAGGCAAGGTGATAGCCACCGAGGCCCTTGACCGCGAGGATCTTGCCGCTACGGAGAAGATCGATCGCCGCCTCGAGGCTCATCGAGAGTTGCGGACCGCACGTCGGACAGGCGATCGGCTCGGCGTGGAAGCGCCGGTCGGTCGGGCTCTCGTACTCCCGCCGGCAGTCCGCGCACATGGGGAAGCCGGCCATGGTTGTGTTCGGGCGGTCGTACGGGACGCGCTGGACGATCGTGAACCGGGGTCCGCACTGCGTGCAGTTGACGAACGGATAGCGGTAGCGGCGATCGGCCGGATCGAAGAGCTCCCGCACGCACTCATCGCAGGTGGCGACGTCGGGCGGGACGAGCGCAGTGTGGCCCGTGCTGGCACTCTCGGCGATTGTGAAGGCGACCTCGCCCCGAGCCGGAACGTCGGTCGCGGTGACCTCGTCGACCCGCGCCAGAGCCGGGGCCTCGCGCTCGAGCGCGAGGCCGAAGCCCTCCAGCGAGCGCTCGTCGCCCTCCGCTTCGACTACGACCCCCCTCCCGTCGTTCAGCACGAAACCGCCGAGCCCGTAGCGGCCCGCGAGGCTGAAGACGAACGGGCGGAAGCCCACGCCCTGGACTATCCCGGTCACTTGATATCGCCGGCGCGCCACGCCGGTTAAGGTAACCTCGGCAACGAGAGGCGCCGGAAAGGAGCGGTCGTGAGCGGGCTCGACGGGATCATCTCGTCTTGGAACGACGGGCGATCCATCTGGGTCATCCTGGCTGTTGCCCTCCTGCTTGGCCTCCGACACGCGACCGACCCCGACCACCTTGTAGCGGTTTCCACCCTTGTCGCCACCGAGCCCGGAGGGCGTGCTCGGCGAGCTTGGAGCCTCGGGCTCGCCTGGGGACTGGGACACGCGACGACGCTCATTCTGCTCGGAGCGCCGATCGTCCTGGCCGGCGCGTACCTGCCCGCCGCCGTGCAGAGGGCTGCCGAGGCTCTCGTCGGCTTGGTGATCATGGTGCTGGCGCTTCGTCTCCTCCTGCGCTGGCGACGAGGC
The DNA here is from genome assembly GCA_038236705.1 of Gaiellales bacterium. Classification (GTDB taxonomy): domain Bacteria; phylum Actinomycetota; class Thermoleophilia; order Gaiellales; family Gaiellaceae; genus AC-32. The sequence goes on along the minus strand of JBBRZN010000003.1, from coordinate 87,928 downwards.
GGCTTTCACGTGCACGAGCACGCACACGACGGAGTGATGCACCTGCACGTCCACGCGCACGAAACGGCCGAGCACGAGCACTCGCACGCGCTCACTCGTTCCCGTGCCGCGTCGTTCGGGATCGGGATGGCCCACGGCGTCGGGGGCTCGGCCGCCGTGACCGTTCTCCTACTGGCGACGATCGATAGCCGGCCGGAGGCTCTTCTTGCCCTCGGCCTCTTCGCCGCCGGGACGGCAGCGTCCATGGCGACGCTTTCGCTCTCGCTCGGCTACGCACTCGGCAGCCGGCCTCTCCGCGAGCGGCTGCAGCGACTGGCGCCGGCCCTCGGGACCGCGAGCTTCGCGTTCGGAGCGTTGTACGCCCTGAGCGCCCTCCCGCTGTGATTTGTAACGCGGAATAACTAAGTTGACAAAGCCCTGGTGCCCGAGGAGACTAGCCCGTCTACTTGGCGAGCAAGGAGAGCGCAGACGATATGTGCCTCGCTATTCCGGGGCAGGTCATGGAAGTCGTTGACGAGGACAAGCGCCTCGCCAGAGTCGACGTGGCCGGGGTGCAGCGCAACGTCAACATCGGCCTGCTGGACCGGGAAGGAGACGGCGCTCAGCCGGGCGACTGGGTGCTCATCCATGTCGGCTTCGCACTCTCGAAGGTCGACGAGGAGGAGGCAAACGCGACTCTGCGCCTGCTCCGCAACATGGGTGAGGCGTACGAGCAGGAACTCGAGGATCTGAAGGCGAGCGTCATCGATTGACCGACGCCTGCGCCGATGGTCACTGCGTCACCTGTGCTGACGAAGCCGTGCCGATGCGGGTGATCGAGGCTCGTGGCGACGGGCTCGCGAACTGCGCCGGAGAAGACGGAGCCACGACGACGGTCATGATCGACCTCGTCGGCCCGGTTGCCCCGGGCGACGAGCTGCTGGTGCATGCCGGCACGGCGATCGCCCGGCTCCAGGAAGCCGCCGCGTGAAGTTCGTCGACGAGTTCCGCGACGCGGAGCTCGGCCGTGTGCTCGCCGGTGAGATCGTCGCCGTCGTCGAGCCCGGCCGCCACTACAAGGTGATGGAGGTCTGCGGCGGCCATACGCACACGATCTACAAGTACGGCGTCGACGATCTGCTTCCGGAGAACGTCGAGCTCGTCCACGGTCCCGGCTGTCCGGTCTGCGTCATCCCGATGGGCCGCGTCGACGACGGCATCGCCGTGGCGATGCAGCCGGATGTCATCTTCACCTGCTTCGGCGACATGATGCGGGTGCCGGGAAGCGACGGAACGCTGCTGGATGCCAAGGCCGACGGAGCGGACATCCGCATGGTCTACTCACCGCTCGATGCGCTTCGCATCGCGCGCGAGAACCCGGACCGGGAGGTCGTCTTCTTCGCGGTCGGCTTCGAGACGACCGCCCCGTCGACCGCGCTCACGCTCATGCGCGCGAAGGCCGAGGGCAGCTCGAACTTCTTCTGCTTCAGCAACCACGTCACGATCGTGCCGCCGCTGCGCGCTCTGCTCGAGTCGCCCGACCTGAGGCTCGACGGGTTCATCGGCCCCGGGCACGTCTCGACCGTCGTCGGGGCGCGGCCGTTCGAGTTCATCCCGGCCGACTACGGGAAGCCGATCGTCATTTCTGGCTTCGAGCCGCTCGATCTGCTCCAGTCGGTCTACCTCGTTCTCCGCCAGCTCGCCGAGGGGCGCTGCGAGGTCGAGAACCAGTACCGCCGCGTCGTTCCCTACGACGGCAATCCGAGCGCCTTGCAGGTGCTGGAAGAGGTGTTCGAGCTCCGCCCGCACTTCGAGTGGCGCGGTCTTGGCTTCATCTCGCACAGCGGCCTGAAGCTGTCGGACGCCTATGCCGACTTCGATGCAGAGCTTCGCTACGAGATCCCGGGCGTGCGCGTGGCCGATCCGAAGGCCTGTCAGTGCGGCGAGGTCCTCAAAGGCGTGATCAAGCCCTGGGAATGCAAGGTGTTCGGGACCGCGTGCACTCCCGAGCGGCCGATCGGAACCTGCATGGTCTCGTCCGAAGGGGCTTGTGCCGCCTACTACAACTTCGGGCGCTTCGCCCGTGAGCGCGAGGTGGTGTGACGGTGTCGGCGATCGGGGGGCGGGAACAGCACGCGCTGGACATGATCGAGCGGGTGCGGGCGAAGCCGGCGCGATTCAAGGACGCGCAGATCACGATGGCCCACGGCGCCGGCGGGAAGGCGACCCAGACGCTCGTCGAGGGCTTGTTCGTGCCCGCCTTCGGCTCGGAAGCGCTGCGACAGCTTGACGACGCCGGTGTGGTCGGTGACCTGGCCGTGACGACAGACAGCTTCGTCGTCAAGCCGATCAGGTTCCCCGGCGGCTCGATCGGCGAGTTGGCCGTGAACGGCACCGTCAACGATCTCGCGGTTTCGGGCGCACGGCCGCTCGCGCTCACCCTCTCGCTGGTGCTCGAGGAAGGACTGGCCGCCGAGGACCTGCGCGCAGAGGTGGAAGCGATCGCCTTGGCCGCACAGGCCGCGGGAGTGGACATCGTCGCCGGCGATACGAAAGTGGTCGAGCGCGGTCGGTGCGACTCGATGTACGTGACGACGACCGGCATCGGACGGCTCGACGAGCGCGCAAACCTCTCGCCGAGCTCGCTCCAGCCTGGGGATCGCATCCTCGTCTCGGGCCCGATCGGGGAGCACGGCACCGCGGTCATGCTGGCCCGGGGGGAGTTCGAGCTCGACGCCCAGGTCGAGTCGGACACGCGCCCGCTCTGGCCGGTCGCCGACGCACTGCTCGACGCGGCCGGCCCCGCCCTGCGCTGCCTGCGCGACGCGACCCGCGGTGGAGTGGCGACCGTCCTGAACGAGCTCGCGCGAGCCTCGAGCGTGGCCGTGCTCGTGCGCGAGGCACAGGTTCCGGTCCCGGCTGCGGTTGCGGGAGCGTGCGAGATCCTGGGGCTCGATCCCATGTACGTGGCAAACGAAGGCACGCTGGTCGCCTTCGTCGCGCCGGACGCGGCCGACGGGGCTCTCGAGGCCCTGCGGTCGACCCCCGGCTGCGAGGAGGCGGCCGAGATCGGCGAGGTCAGGACAGACCCGCCGGGGATGGTTTTGGTGGAGACGGCATTCGGCGGTAGGCGGGTGATGGATCTGCTCGTAGGCGATCCGCTCCCACGGATCTGCTGAGGAAAGAGAGGAGCGGTACATGGCAACGGTGGATTTCGTCCCACGGCAAAGGGAAACGGAGCAGATCACCGCCCACGTGATCTGGATGACCTCGGGGCTCAGTTGCGACGGAGACTCGGTTGCAATGACCTCCGCGACGAGCCCTTCGCTCGAGGACATCATCCTCGGGATCATCCCCGGCATGCCGAAGGTGGTGATCCACACTCCGGTGCTGGCCTACGAGAACGGCCAGGAGTTCATGCAGGCGTGGTACGACGCCGAGGCCGGCAAGCTCGACCCCTTCGTGCTGATCCTCGAAGGCTCGCTGCCGAACGAGGAGATCAACGGCGAGGGCCATTTCGCGGGCATGGGCGTGAATCCCGAGAACGGGCAGCCGATCACGACAAACGAGTGGATCGACCGGCTGGCGCCCAAGGCCGCCGCGGTCGTCGCCGTCGGCACCTGTGCCACCTACGGTGGGATCCCCGCGATGAAGAACAACCCGACCGGCGCGATGGGCCTGGCGGACTATCTCGGCTGGGACTTCAGGTCGACGGCGGGCCTACCGATCGTCAACATTCCCGGCTGCCCCGCCCAGCCCGACAACACCACCGAGACGCTCCTCTACCTCGTCCTGCACCTCGGCGGGATGGCGCCGGCGCCACAGCTCGACGAGGCATTGCGGCCGACGTGGTTGTTCGGCCGTTCCGTGCGCGAGGGCTGCAATCGCGCCGGGTTCGCCGAGCAGGGGGAGTTCGCGACCGAGTACGGCGACGACCCCCGCTGCCTGGTCAAGCTTGGCTGCAAGGGGCCGGTCGTCATGTGCAACGTCCCGGTTCGCGGGTGGCAGAGCGGGATCGGCGGCTGCCCCAATGTCGGAGGAATCTGCATGGCGTGCACGATGCCGGGCTTCCCCGACAAGTTCATGCCGTTCATGGAGGAGGACCGGTGGGGGGCCGCAGCCTCGAACTTCGAGAAGCTCGCCTACGGCCCGGTCATCCGCTACTTCCGCCACCGCAACATCCGCAACAAGTACGACAAGGAGCCCGGGTGGAGGCGACCGAGCAAGAGCCTCGAGACCGGCTACCAGCCACGTCACTACGCGCGATGACCACGGCCGACCAGAGAGGAGCATGAGGAATGGCGACTACCGAGAAGCCGCGCGAGAAGCGGGAGGTCATGGTCAAGGAGATGTCGTGGGATCCGATCACTCGCATCGTCGGGTCGCTCGGGATTCACACGGAGATCGACTTCGCGAACCAGGAGGTGCTCAAGTGCTACAGCACCTCGATGGTCTTCCGCGGGTTCGACATCTTCATGAAAGGCATCGACCCGCGCGACGCGCACTTCATCACCAGCCGGATCTGCGGGATCTGCGGTGACAACCACTGCACGACCTCCTGCCTGAACCAGAACATGGCGTACGGCGTGAAGCCGCCGAAGCTCGGCGACTACGCGTTCAACCTCGCCGAGACCGCGGACTACATGTTCGACCACGCGATCTTCAACGACTGCATGGCGAACGTGGACTTCTGCGAGCAGATGGTCAAGGAGACGAATCCGTCCGTGCTGGCTAAGGCGGAACAGACCCCGGCCGAGCACGCCAACATCCACGGGTACAAGACGATCGCGGACATCATGCGGGGGCTCAACCCGTTCACCGGGAGCTTCTACCTCGAGACCCTGAACGTGGCCCGCTACACGCGGGAGATGTACTGCTTGTTCGGCGGGCGCCACACGCACCCCTCGACGATCATGCCGGGCGGCTGCAGCGCGCACATTACGCACCAGACGATGACGGACTACTACGTGCGCCTGATGCGCTACGTCGAGTACTGCAAGCGCACCGTTCCCATGCACGACGACCTGTACGACTTCTTCCTCGACGCGCTGCCGGGCTACGACATGGTCGGCTACCGCGACACGAACCTCGTCTGCTGGGGCGCGTTCGACGACCCCGACATCGTCGACTACGACTACCGGACGATGACCGACTGGGGCCGGCGGCGGTTCGTCACCCCCGGCGTCGTGATCAACGGCGAGCTCGTCAGCACTGACCTCGTCGAGATCAACCTGATGATCCGGATCCTGCTCGGCTCCGCCTACTTCGAGGGCTGGGAGAACGAGGAGACGTACGTCACCCAGGATCCGCTGGGCAACCCGGTCAGCAAGGACCATCCGTGGAACAAGACGACGATCCCGAAGCCGCAGAAGCGCGACTTCGCCGACAAGTACAGCTGGGTCGTCTCGCCTCGGATCTACGACGCGCGCACCGACACCCACGTCTGCTGCGACACCGGGGGCGGCCCATTCGCCCGCCAGTGGGTGACGGCGAAGGCGGGCCTGCTCGATCTCGGCTTCCTGAAGGCGACCGGACACAGCCTCGAGATGCACCTGCCGAGGACGGCCTCGATGCCGGAGATGTCGCTCGAGTGGAAGATTCCCGAGAAGTCGAACGCGATCGAGCGCGACCGCGCGCGGTCGTACCACCAGGCCTACGCGGCACTCGTCGCCCTCTACAACCTCGAGAAGGGGTTGGAGGAGATTCGTGCCGGGCGCACCAAGAGCTGGAGCAACTTCAAGGTCCCCGAGGACGCGATCAGCGTCGGGTTCCACGAGGCGGCACGCGGCGTCCTCTCGCACCACATGGTGATCAGGGACGGCAAGATCGCGAACTACCAGCCGTATCCGCCGACGCCGTGGAACGCGTCGTCGCGCGATGTCTACGGGACCCCCGGCCCCTACGAGGATGCGGTGCAGAACACGCCGATCTTCGAGGAGAACGGCCCGGAGAACTTCAAAGGCATCGACATCATGCGGACGGTCAGGAGCTTCGACCCCTGCCTGCCGTGCGGCGTGCACATGTACTTGGGCCAGGGCCACGTCAAGAAGGTGGTGCACACGCCGACGGGCCTCGCGTAGGCCATGGAGATCGTCGACCGGGTCCAGCAGCTCGTCGCGCGCGTCGAGGCGTTCGACGACCCGACTGCGCGGGCGACCGCGCAGGAACTGCTCGACGCCACGCTCGAGATGTACGGCGACGGGCTCGAGCGGATCGTCCAGGCACTTGACGAGGCAGGTGAGCCGGGCGCGAAGGTCAAGGACGCGCTGGTCTCGGACGGCGTCGTCGCGAGCCTGCTGATGATCCACGGGCTCTACCCGGTCGACCTGGAGACCCGCGTGCAGGAGGCGCTCGAGCGGGTCCGTCCGTACATGGAGTCCCACGGAGGCGGGGTGGAGGTGCTCGGGCTCGAGGACGACGTGCTTCGCCTTCGGCTGCACGGGAGCTGCGACGGCTGCCCCTCCTCGGCCTCGACGCTCGAGCTCGCGATCAAGCAGGAGCTCGAGGAGTCCGCGCCCGACCTGCTCGGGATCGAGGTGGAGGGCCTGGTCGAGCAGAAGCAGCCCTCCTTTTCGAGCGGAGCGCTTCCGCTCGTCTCGGCGGAGCCGTCGTGGACGACCCTGGACGTCGCCGGCCTGGACGGCGACAAGGCGACTCGCGCGACCGTCAACGGCACGCGCCTGCTGCTCGCCAATGTCGGCGGGACACTGCTGGCTTACCGGGACACGTGCGCCGCCTGCAGATCGCCGCTCGTGCATGGCGCTCTCGAGGGCGGCGTGCTCACCTGTCCGTCGTGCTCGAGGCAGTTCGCCCTGCCGCTCGCCGGCCGGCTCGTCGGTGGGACCGAGCCTCTGCAGCTGACGCCCGTGCCGCTGCTCGTCGAGGACGGCGCGGTGAAGGTCGCGGTCGCGTGACGACGAACGCCAACGCCTCGCTGGTCCGCCAGCTCCGAAAGCGCGCCGCGGCCCGTGCGGCGCCGCAGGAGCAGGCCGAGCGCTGCGACCTCTGCGGTGAAGAGATCCCGGCTGATCATCGCCACCTCCTGCACCTGGAGGAACGGCGTATCGCCTGCGCGTGCGAGGCCTGCCGCGCACTGCTCCAGGGCGATAGCCCCTGGCGACCGACCGGGACCCGGACGGTCTGGCTGAGCGACCTCGCGCTCTCGGAGGAGGTCTGGGCCCGCTTTGCGATCCCCATCGGCCTCGCGTTCTTCCTCGTCCGCGGCTCGGGAGACGTCGTCGCGCTCTACCCGAGCCCGGCCGGAGCGACCGAATCGGAGCTCGAGCTGGACGCGTGGAAGGAGCTGGTGAGCGCCAACCCCGCCCTCCAGCACCTCGAGCCGGAAATCGAAGGCCTGATCGTGAACAGGCTCAGCGAGCCTCCGCAGTACGCCATCGCGCCTGTCGATCAGTGCTACCGGCTGGTCGGGGTGGTCAAGACGGCGTGGGAGGGCATCTCGGGCGGCTCGGCGGTGGGCCCGGCCCTCGAGGGCTTCTTTGCCGAGCTCGAGCTCAGGGCGGCGTCTTGAGCGAGTTGGGGGCGGCCAACCGCAGCAACGGCGCGAGCATCGTGCCCGAGCCGGAGTTCGAGGTCGTCGGCGCGAGGGCCGACGAATACGCGGCCTCGCCGACAGTCGTCTTCTCCATCCGTGCCCGAGAGCCGAGTGGACGCGAGGTCTACACGGTCGCGCTCTCGACGCGAATACTCGTTGATCCGACGGGCCGCGGCTATGACGAGGCGGCTCGGGAGTCGCTCTATGACCTCTTCGGGCCTCCCGAGACCATGGCCGCGTCGATGCAGAGCCTCGTCTGGGGCCAGGTTGCCGTTTTGGTTCCCAGCTTCACCGGCGAGGTGACCTTCGACGTGCCGATCGCCTGCACGTATGACCTCGAGGTTGCGTCGGCCAAGTACTTCGCCTCCCTTGCCGGCGGAGTCGTGCCGCTCGACTTCCACTTCAACGGCACCATCTTCTACTCGGGAGAAGAGGACCGGCTGCAGATCGTCCACGTCCCGTGGAGCTGCACGGCGCGCTACCGGATGCCGGTTGCGACCTGGCGCCAGGCTGTCGCCGCTTGCTTTGCGCAAACGGGGTGGATCCGGCTCCACGAGGAGACGCTCGACCGGCTTCGGCGACGGCAGACCGAGCGCGGCGCGCCGTCCTTCGACGCGGTCGTCTCGGACCTGCTGGAGGAGAGCCGGTGACCCAGCTCACCGAGCTCGTCTCCTCGCTGCTCTACGAGGGCTATGCGCTCTACCCCTACACCCCCGGTGCCACGAAGAACGCGACGCCGACGCCGTTCGGGATCGTCTATCCGCCCTCGTATGCGGCCGGAAGCGGAGCCACCTTCGACCACCTTCAGGTGCAATGTCTTTTGCGGGCCGCGGTGGAGCCGGAGGTCCGCCCCGAGGTGTTCTTCCTCCAGTCCGTTGGGGATCGCCACACGGGAGTGGAGCGGCGCGTCGGGGTTGGCGCGTTCGATTTCGGTGAGCTCCGCGGGAATGTGACACTGGCCGTGGCGCCGGAAGGACCTGAGCTCTGGCGGACGACGCTTCGAGTCGAAAACACCTCTGAGGCGCCGGAAGGGCTCTCGAGGAAGGGGGCTCTCGAGCGCTCGCTGCTTTCCACGCACGTGCTCCTGCGAGCCAAGGAAGGGCGGTTCGTCTCCCCGCTCGAGGCCGAGGCCTGCGAGAACGTGAATACGTGGCCCGTGCTCGCATCGCCGGCCGACGATGCGGTGCTGGGTGCCGCGATCATGCTCTCCGATCACCCGCAGATCGCCCCGCAAAGCCGGGGAGCGCTGTTCGACAACACGGAGATCGAGGAGGCGCTGCGGCTCCACGTGCTTACGCTGAGCGACGGCGAGCGCGAGGAGATCGGCAAGCAGGACCCGGCCGTCCGCGAGATGGTCGACGAGGCGCTGAAGACGACCCCGGAGGATTTGCTCGCACTTCACGGCATGATGCGCCCAGCCGGCGAGGATCCGCGCGAAGGCGAGACCGAGGCCGACATCGGTGGGGTCGCCGTTCGGCGCGGAGACAAGCTCGTCCTCCGCCTCGGCGACCGCATCGACCCCTACGACCGCATGCTTGACGGTCGCACGGCGACGCTCGAGCGGATCTACCTCGACTACGACGGGCGCACGTATCTCGGCGTCACCGTGGACAGCGACCCCATGCAGGAGGTCATGCGCGAGAGCGGTCGCTACCTCTTCTTCTTCCCCGAGGAGGTGGAAGTCGCAGCGCAAACCGCGAACCAGGAAGGAGGCACGACATGAGCGAGCACGAGAACGAGCACGAGGGCGGGAAGCCGCCGGCTCCCGCCGACGAGGAAGCAGGCGACAAGGGCCTCGGCACCGAGACGGGTGCGAACGAGCCCGGCGACGAGGTCGTCGAAGAGATGCCCGAGGCGCGCGGAGAGGTCAGGTACCCGGACGAAGAGAATCCAGAGGGCCCGCCACGGACGCCGAAGGAAGGCGAGGTCGAGGAGGATGACGACGGGAAAGAGGCCTCGAGGGGAGTCGACGAAGAGGAATGAGCACGGAACAGAAGCAGAAGACGAAGCAGGTCCTCGTCGCCGCGGTCGGCAATCTCTGGATGCGCGACGACGGCTTTGGCGGCGAGGTGGCCAAGCGCCTGCAGGAGCGCGAGCTCCCGACGGGCGTGCACGTCTTCGACTTCGGCACGGGTGGGCTCGACCTCGCGTATGAGGTGATGCGCGGTTACGACGCTCTGATCCTGGTCGACATCAGCCGGCAGGGCGGCGAGCCGGGGACCCTGTACGTGATGGAGGCCGACGAGGACTCGATCGAGGGAGCGATCGAGGACGGCGAGACGATCAACCCGCATGCGATGGACCCGCAGACGGTGCTTCGGTTCGTCAAGGCGGTGGGAGGGTGGCCGGGCAAGGTGATTGTGGTCGCCTGTGAGCCGGCCGTCGTCGAGGAGATGGGGATCGGACTGTCGGAATCGGTCGAGGCGGTCGTCGATCAGGCCGTCGAGCTCGTCGAGTCGACGGTCGACGAGGTCCTGAAGGGCTGATGCACGAGCTCTCCATCGCCAGCGCCATCGTCGCCACTGCCGAGAAGCACGCGGGCGGTAGTGCCGTGAGCGCTGTCAGCGTGCGCGCCGGTCGCCTCCGCCAGGTCGTCCCCGAGTCGCTCGAGTTCTACTGGGGCATCGTGACCCGCGGGACCGTGTGCGACGGCGCGCGGCTCGAGCTCGAAGTCGTCCCGGCCGTGTTGGCGTGCGCCGATTGCGGCCACGAGTGGGCGCTCGGCGAGCCGAATTTCCGGTGTCCCGCCTGCGGCGAGACCGACGTCGCCGTCGTCAGCGGCCAGCAGTTGGAGGTCGAGTCGATCGAGATCGAAGAGGAGGAAGCTTGCATCGGAAGCATGTGAAGGTGCTCGAGGACGTTCTCGACGCCAACGGCACGATCGCTGCCGCGAACCGCAGCGACTTCGATCGCGCGGGCGTCACCGTCGTCAATCTGATGAGCGCGCCCGGCGCCGGGAAGACGACTTTGCTCGAGCGCACGTTGCGTGGGCTCGAGGGTGTGCGCGTGGGCGTCCTCGAGGGCGACGTGCAATCGACGCTCGACGCCGATCGGATCGCGCACCTGCACGTGCCGGTCATCCAGATCAACACAGACCCCGGCTTCGGTGGGGAATGCCACCTCGACGCCAACATGGTGCGCTCTGCGTTGCCGTCGCTGCCGCTCGAGCAGCTCGACCTCCTGGTGATCGAGAACGTCGGCAACCTCGTTTGCCCGGCCGAGTTCCGGATCGGCGAGGACCACCGCGTGATGGTCTCCTCCGTGGCCGAAGGCGAGGACAAACCGCTCAAGTACCCGCTGATGTTCCGCGCCTGCGACCTCGTGATCATCAACAAGATCGACCTGCTCCCGCACCTCGACTTCGATCTCGACCGCTACCTGAGCAACCTCGACGCGGTGCACCCCGGGGTGGAGCGGCTGCTCGTCAGCGCGAAGACGGGGGAAGGAACCGACGACCTGCGCGACTGGCTGCTCCGGAGCGCGACGAGGGAGGCCGCGCCGGCTTGAGCATCTCGCTCGACCCGCTCGCCGCTCGGGTCGAGCAGCTCCTCGAATCGCGAACGCGCGCGAACGAGGCGTATTTCGGCGACCACGCGGAGCCGCTTGCGCGCGCTTGCCGCCTGATGGCGGAGCAGTTCCTCCGCGGCGGCCGGCTGCTGGCCCAGGGCGGCTCGCCGCAGGACTGGTCGGATGCCCACCACGTCGCCGTCGAATTCGTCCATCCGGTGATCGTCGGCAAGCGGGCGCTGCCGGCTCTGGCGCTGTCGGGCGACCGGCTCGAGCTTTTGCGCCGGCCGGACGACATGGTCATCTCCTTCCGGCCCTTGACGATCGCGGCTGAAGAGACCTGGTCGTTCAAGCCGGCTGCGGATGACCCCTTCGTCGATCAGGAGCTCGCGGAGATCTCCTACCACGTGCTCTGGGAGCTCGTCCACGTCTTTTTCGACCATCTCGGCGGCTCGGAGACGGGTGCCGGCGCGTCCGCCTTCCTGTACCCGTTCCTCGAGCGGCAGGACGAAGACGTCGCCTCGGTCGTGGACGACGTTCGCCGCTCCGTGCTGATGAAGTCGAAGGAAGTGGCGGAGCTACGGATCCAGACATTGCTGGACGGCCGCGAGGAGCTCGCGGCTGCCGCCGGCGCCTTGCGCAGCCGTTTCGATGAGGGTGGAAAGGCTCTCGTGTTCGGAAACGGCGGTTCTGCGACGGATGCCGCCGACCTCGTCGCGGACTTCCACGGCGCTCCCCAGGGCTGGCCGTCGCGACCGGCGCTCGACCTGGCCGGGGACTCGGCGATCCTCACCGCTCTCGCCAACGACATCGGCTCCGAGGTGCTCTTCCAGCGCCAGGTGATCGCGTACGGGACGGATGGAGACGCCGCACTCGCCATCTCGACGAGCGGCAACTCGGTGAACATCATCGAGGCGCTAACCGAGGCGCGCCGTCGCGGCCTGCTGACGATCGCCCTGGTCGGCTATGACGGCGGCCGCGTCGCCGGCGAAGACCTCGCCGACCATGTGATCGTCAGCCGGTCACAGAACATCCCGCGGATCCAGGAGGCCCAGGCGAGCGCGTACCACGTGTTGCGGGAGCTCGTCGAGCTCGCTCGCCCGGATGAGCGCTAGGCACACCGTGCCTTGTCTGGACGCTACGCGCCGATCTCGACGGCTCGTTCGAGCACGTCGAGCGCCTCTTGCTCGCGGCCTGCCCGGCGGAGGAGCTTCGCCCAGGACCGGCAGGCGGCTGCGGAGTCACGGCTCGGACGGTGACCGGCGAGCAGCTCGACCGCCTGGCGGAAAGCTGCGTCTGCCGCGTCGATGTCGCCCTCGAGGCCGTATCCCTCTGCGAGAGCCCAGGAGGCGTCGCCTCGCTCGCCGGGATCGCTCGTGCCCAGAGCAGCCAGCGCCTCCTGCGCGCGAGCGACCGCCTCGGCGCCCTGACCGAGCGCGACCGCCCGTTTGGCCTGCTCGGTTTGAAGCCAGCCGAGGTCGGCCGGGTCGGGCTTTGGCCCGAAGACCTGCTCGGCTAGCTCCAGGTGACCGCCGGCTTCCTGCGCTCGGCCGCTCTTGGTCAGCGCCCAGGCGCAGGAGACGTGCGCTTGCGCCAGGTGAAGCGTGTCCTCGGTCGCCTCGAGTAAGGCGACTGCGCGGCGGAAGTAGGAGAGCCCGCTCAGGGTCCTACCTTCGCGGGTGGCGACTCGGCCGAGCGACCAGAAGAGCCGTACCCGCGTGTAGGAATCGGCCCCCTCCAGAGGATCCTCGGCCAGCTCCACGAGCAGTCGCTCCGCCGGCTCGGAGTCGCCCGCGTCGGTGAGCGCGTAGCTCAGATAGGTCGCGTAGCGGATCTCGCTCGCCGCGTCGCGCGGATCCTGGGCACGCACCTCGGCGAGGCAGCCCTAAGAGCTCGACTGCCCGTTGCGGCTGACCAAGGTTCGAATCCGCGCGCCCGAGCGTCGCGGACACATCCGGCCTTCCGGCCGCCTTGAGCGGCTCGACCGTCAGGGCGTCCTCGAGGTGCTCGACCGCCTCGGCGTCTCGTCCATTTCGCGCCGCCGCGAGCCCGAGCCCGATACGTGCGCGGCAGGCAATGGCGGTCTCGCCCGTTACATTCGCTTCCTCGAGCACCCGCGCGAGCGCCGCCTCGGCCGTTGCCCCGTCCTCGCCCAGGCGCACCTGCAGCTCGGCCTCGGCGAGCTCGAGCTCGCGCTCGTCGGCCTCGCGTAGATCGGAGCCCCGTTCCAGGTACTCGGGCGAGACCTTGGGCTTCCGCGCCAGCAGCCGCAGAGCCTTTACGGACGGACGGCGAGCGCCGGCCTCGATCCGAGAGATGTAGGCATACGGGACGCCGGGGCTGGACAGCTCGCGCTGGGAGAGGCCGCGCTCGCGGCGCAAGCGGCGCAGCCGCTGGCCCACCGTCTCGAATCCAGGCGCCATACCTGCATCTTGACCTCCTCCTGCGCCTGGGGTCAACGTCACAACCGGACAAGACCAGGTCCAAGCCGCGCGCTGGGTGCTCTGCGGCTCTGACGAGCCGGATTCGGACGCTTTCTGGAAGGAGGTGAATCGGATGCGCGATGGCACCGGTGGGCGGGAGCGAAAATCCTTCCCGCCCAAGGCGGATCCTTGTCGGTGGTGGAGCCGCCTCCACACCCCTTCGGAAGCGGCGCGGTTGCGGCTTTCCCGCACGCGCGCTGCGGCGCTACCCGATGCGCCGGGGGCGGTTGCCGCCCACGATGAGTACATGCGAACGAGCTATGGCGTGGTCTGGCGTGAAGGGGCTTCTCCGCTTGCCGCCGGTAAGCTCGAATTGCTTCCCCTAGGGATTCGCCTCGACGGCCTCGAGGGTACCCAGGAGATTCCCTACGAGCTCCTCGCAAGCGTTCGAGTCGGTCGTTTGGCCGGCGAGCGCATCGACGGGCGTCCCTCGGTGGTTATCGAGCGGCGCTCGGGCGCTCCGGTCACGATCTCCACGGTCGCGAAGCCGAGCCTGGTGGGCGAAATCGTCGAACAGCTCGCCGCGCTTCAGCTCGGCGACGATCCGGCGCGGCGGATGACGGTCGTCCTGCCGATCCAGCCGGAATAGCATGCCGCCGTTCGCGCGCTCCTCGAAAGCGGCCCACCGTTCGATCCCGAGCAGCTGGAAGGGCTCGACCGGCACGAGGTTTTCCTCACGCCGCAGGAAGTCATCTTCCTGTTCGATTCCGATTTCGGAGCCCACGCACCTGCGGCGCTGATCGCCGAGCCGGGGCTCTGGCAGTCCGCCGCCGCGTGGCGGGGAGCACATCTCCGGCCCACCGCGGATCGCGGAGGACGGTCTACTCCTGGATACGTCGCAATAACGCGGACGAGCTCTCGTACCTGTCTACGCCAGGTCCGGGCGACAGCGACGGCGGCGACATTTTCTAAGCCGCGAGCAGCTGCCGCGCAACGTCGCGCAGCCACGAGGCGGAGAGCTTGGGAGTGGTCGTCAGGCGAGGTCATCGTCGTGAAGCATGAGGCCTTGCCGGGCGCAAAGGGAGAGGGCAATGCCCCTCGCTCCGCGCTCGACTGAGCTCTCACGCGACCTTGACGACCAGGGTCATGAAGACGATCGGCACCTGATCGTGCCGCCGCGGGCAAGCGTGGTCGTCAGCAAGGCGCGGCTGGCGCGCAATTGGCCGACCAGGAGTGGCCGCCGCGCATCTGGTGCCGGTGCCGACGACCAGGTCGGCCAGGATGATGAGTAGTCACCTCATCGGGAAGCTCTTTCGTCGTTCCTCTAGTGTCGAGCGACGGGCTCTGCGCGGCATCGGGTCTAGACCGTGGCTCGGTTGCGGGTTTGTCTGTAGGGCCCGCTCACAGCGAGGAGCTACGTGGCCCGATGTCCAGCGCGACGCACGGTTCGTCGCCGACGACCCAGGCATCGTGGGCCTTCTTGGTCAGTGGGACATAGTCCCGTGGACGTTGCCGACGTTCAACAGGCCGACCTGGCCCTCGTCGACGGCGGCAAACGCGTGCGAGACGAAGGGGTAGAGGCCGGGCTCCTCGATCTTGACGTCGAAGACGCCCGCGCCGCCCGCAGGAACAGTCACCGTCTGGACGTTGTGCAGGGCGTCCGCCGGGTTCATGTCGCCGAACGGGTACGCGGTGTTGAGGACGGTGCCGACGATGTGGAAGTCGGTATCGAGCGAGGGGCCGGCGTCGACGACCCAGAAGCGGACGAGCTCGCCGGGCTTCGCGACCAGCGGATGCTTGACGTACTGGCCCGAGTAGCCGTTGAAGGTCATCCAGTCGGGCTGGCGCGCGTGGGCCTTGGCCATGTCGAACTGCGCGGGCGAACCGAGGCCGTCGGAGGAGAGGTACCACTCGCTGGCGACGAGGACGTAGTTGCGGTCGGCCTTGGGCAGCACGCCGGGCCCCGGCTCGACGACGATCGCCCCGTACATGCCGTTGGCGATGTGCATCAGCACGGGCTTCGTCCCGCAGTGGTACATGAAGACGCCGGCGTCGTTCGCCCGGAAGGTGTAGCTGACCGACTTGCCTGGCATGACATCGCCGAACGCTTTGTCGGGAGCCACCCGTGCGGCGTGGAAGTCGACCGAGTGGGGGATCGCGCCCTTGTTGGTGAGCGTGATCTTGACGAGCTGGCCCTGCCGCACGTGAATCACCGGACCGGGCGCACCGCCGGCCCAGGCCCAGGCGCTGTACTTGACGCCGGGAGCGATCTCCACGGTGATGTCGCTGAGCGTAAGATTGACGTTAGCGACAGGCCCTGCCGGCGCGGCCGGAAGCTCGGCGGGGAACGGCTTGTGCGTCGTCGCCAGGGCATCGGCGTTCGCCGGTGCGGCGCCCGAATAGCTCTGCAGGCCCGCGGTCGCGGAGGCCCCGCTACCGGTCGCCATGCCGGGCATGCCGGCCATGTCGCCGCCGGAAGCACTGGCCGCGGCGCGGTTGGCGGCGTCCTTGGCGTTGTGCGCGTCGATCCACATCATCAACGCGAAGAAGCCAAGGATGGCGACGAGGAGGCCGAGCAACAGCGAGACGACTCCCCACAACGCGTTCGAGGGCTCGATCTGCGCCTTCGCGGGGACGGGGTAGGAAACGTGGGTTCCACTGCTCATCGGGACTCTCCTGTTCGATTCATTGCTTCACCGTACGGCGCCAGCTCGCCGCGGCCCTCGAGGCGAACCCGCACGTCGCTACGGCATGACCGCAGCATTTGCTGCGGGTTTCCCGCACGACGTCGCTACCAGCTCTTCGGCGTTGGCGTGCCCGTGCGTCGCTGGACGCGGACGCGGGCGTCGACGGCAACGCAGCCGTGCGGCAGCGCCACCACCGGGTTGAGGTCGAGTTCGGCGACCTCGGGCAGGTCCTGGGCAAGCCGGGAGAGCCGGTGGAGAAGGTCGATCAGGGCTGCCGCATCGGACGGCTCTGCCCCGCGGAAGCCGCGCACGAGGCGCCCGGCCTTGCCTCCGAGGACGAGCTCTTCGGCGTCTACGTCCGTGATCGGCGCCAGCCGGAAGGCGGCCGCGCCGATCAGCTCGGCGAAGACGCCCCCGGGGCCGAAGGCAACCAGGGGACCGAACACCGGGTCCTGGACGAGGCCGGCGAGGAGCTCGGCACCGCCGCTCACCATCGGCTGCACGAGCGCGGGCAGCCCGATTCGCTCGGCTGCGGCGCGAACCTGCTGCTCGTCGCGCAGGTCGAGAGCGACGCCTCCCTGCTCGGTCTTGTGAGCTCCCGGGACGGTGGTCTTCAGGACGACAGGCAGGCCGAGCTCGCGTGCCGCCCGGACGGCCTCGTCCGCGCTCTGCGTCACCCGCTCGGGCACGACCGGGATGCCGTAGGCCGTCAGCAGGCCGCGCGTGGCGCCGGCGTCGAGCCACGCTTCGTCGTGCCCGGCGAGGGCGTCTTCGACGAAGCGCCGCGCCGCCGGCGTGTCGACCTCAGGGGCTGGAGGCACGGCGCCCGCCGGCCGCCGAAGCCACTCGGCGCGCGCTGCCGCTAGACCGAGCGCGCGGGCCGCCGACTCTGGGTAGGCGAACGACGCAACCGCGCTACTGCCGTCGCGGAGTGCCGCGGGAGTCCCGTCGCGGCTGATCAACACGGCGAGCACCGGCTTGTCGGTGCGGGCGCTGGCGACCGCATCCTGGATTGAGACCGCGACCTCGTCGGCCCCGGCGACGACCGGTGGCACGAACAGGACGATCAGGGAGTCGAGTCGCTTGTCCTCGAGCAGCGCCGGGATGACGGCCTCGAAGGTTGCGCCCGTCGCGGAACCGAGCAGGTCGACCGGGTTGGCGAGGCTCGCGTCCTCGGGCAGGAGCGGTTGCAGCGCGGCCCGCGTCTCCTCGCTCAGCTCCGGAAGCTCGAGCCCGGCGACGGCGCAGGCGTCGGCGCAGAGGATTCCCAGACCGCCGGCGTTTGTGAGCACTCCCACGCGGCGACCACGTGGCAGTGGCTGGCTCGAAAGCAGCGCCGCCGCGTCGACGAGCTCCTCGAGCGTGTTGGCGCGGATGACCCCGGACTGCCGAAAGAGTGCCTCGACGGCGGTGTCGGAGCTCGCGAGGGCGGCCGTGTGCGAGCTCGCGGCCCGCGCTCCGGCTTCGGTCGAGCCGGCCTTGAGCGCGAGCACGGGCTTTCGGCGCGCGATCCGCCGGGCGAGCCGCGCGAACTTGTGCGGGTTGCCGAAGGACTCGAGGTACAGGAGGACGAGCTCCGTCTCGTCGTCGTCTTCCCACCACTCGAGCAGGTCGTTCGAAGAGACGTCCGCCTTGTTGCCGATCGACACGAATGCCGAGAAGCCGAGACGCCGCTCGGCGGCTTTCTCGAGCAGCGCGAGCCCGAGGGCGCCGCTCTGGGAGGAGAACGCGATCGGGCCGGGCGGGAGCGGCCGCGGGCCGAAGGTGGCGTTCAGGCCGAGGCCAGGCACCGCGATGCCGAGGCAGTTCGGCCCGATGAGACGGCCGCCGTGGGCGCGGACGAGACCGAGCAAGAGCTCCTGCCGCTCGCGCCCTGCGGCGCCGACCTCGGCGAAACCTGAGGAGATGACGCAGAGAGCCTTGACGCCGCTCACAAGCGCTGCCTCGGCGGCGGCGAGCACGTGTGGGCCCGGCAAGCAGACGACGGCGAGCTCTACGACCTCGGGCACATCGGCGACCGTCGTGTACGCCCGGACACCGCCGACGGCCTCGCCATCGCGGTTCACCGGGTAGGCCGCGCCGGCGAAGTCGGCCGCGAGAACATTTCGGAAGAGCTCGCCGCCGATCGAGCCGCGCCGGCGCGAGGCGCCGATCACGGCGACGGACTTCGGCTCGAAGAAGGGGCGGAGGGAGGCCGTGACGGCGAGGTGGTCACGCTCGTCGACGCGCGTGCGGTACTGCTCTGTGGACGCAATCGGGAAGCAGACCTCGAACTCCCCGCCGTCCAGCTCTCGCGTCACTTCGAGTCCGGCGCCCTCGAACACGCCGAGCATCGCACGGTTGCCCGGCAGCACCTCCGCGACGAAGCGCTCGATACCTTGCTCCGCGGCAAGCGCTGCAAGCCGCTCGAGCAGGCGCGTGCCGATCCCGCGCCCCTGGAGCTCGTCGGCAACCGCGAATGCGGCCTCCGCGGCGGTCGGGTCGCGCAGGCGATCGTACTCGCCGACCGCCACGATTCGCTCGTCGCCCGCGGCCCCGGCCAGCGTGCCCACGAGGACGCCGCGGTCGTGCCAATTCGGCTCGAGGAAGTGCTCGACGAGCTCGTCGTCAATCGTGCGGATCCCGTGGAAGCGCTGGTAGAAGCTCCGTTCGGAGAGACCGTCAAGGAACACGACGAGGGCGCCCGCGTCGTCATGCGCGGGCGCCCTCAGTCGAAGGGTCGAGCCGTCGCGGAGGATGACATCGGCCGCGGCCGCTGACGGGTGGCTACGCGCCGCTACCGACAAGCGCAACCTCCCTCTCTGCTCGTTCGTCGTTCACGGGTGCGGCCTCGAGCACGACCTTGAGGGCGTCGGTCTCGGCCGCCGCGGCGAATGTGTCGTACGCCGCCATCGTCTCCTCGAGCGGGAATCGGTGCGTCACGAACGGTGTCGCATCGAGCCGACCCTCCGCGACCAGCTTCAACAGGCGCGGCGTGGTGAACGTGTCGACCAGGCCAGTCGTGATGGTCAGCCCTCGGATCCAGAGGGTCTCGAGGTGCAGCGTCACAGAATGTCCGTGCACTCCCACGTTCGCGACGTGGCCGCCGGGCCGGACGATCTCCGTGCAGAGCTCGAACGTCTCCGGGATGCCGACCGCTTCGACTGCGACATCGGCTCCGAGCCCGCCCGTCAGCTCAAGCACGCGTGCTCGAGGATCCTCCCTGCCGCTGTTGATCGCCTCGTCGGCGCCGAACTCGCGGGCCTTCTCGAGGCGCGAGTCGGCGAGGTCGATCGCGATGATCCTGCCCGGCGTGTACAGCTTCGCCGTCAGAATCGTCGCGAGCCCGATCGGGCCGGCGCCCACGATGGCGATCGTGTCGCCGGGGCCGAGCTCGCCGTTGAGCACGCCGACCTCATACGCGGTCGGGAGGATGTCGGCGAGGAACAGCACCTGCTCGTCGCTGAGCTCGTCGGGGAGCTTGTAGACAGACGTGTCCGCGAATGGCACGCGCGCATACTCGGCCTGGAGACCGTCGATCAGGTGGCCGAAGATCCAGCCGCCTCCGCCGATGCAGAGGCCGTAGCGGCCCTCCTTGCAGGACGAGCAGCGACCGCACGAGGTGATGCAAGAGACGAGGACGCGGTCGCCCGGCTCCAGGGTCGTGACCGCGTCGCCGATCTCGACGACCGTGCCGACGGCCTCATGGCCGAGCACCGTGCCCGGCTGAACAGCCGGAACGTCGCCCTTCAGGATGTGAAGGTCGGTCCCGCAGATCGTTGACGAGTCGATCCGAACGACGATGTCGGTCGGATCCTGGATGGTCGGGTCGGGCTTCTCTTCCCAGCTGCGAAGCCCGGGCCCGTTGTAGACGAGTCCCTTCATGTCTCCTCCTTTGGCCCCTACTGGTGGGTTCGTGCCTCATTGTCGCCGCGTAGCGGCGTGGCGCCATCGGGCCTTCAACTGACCGGTGCCGCGTAGGAAGTACTGATTGAGGCGGGGTACGCTGGAAGCTGTGGAGGCGAAGACTCCGAGCGAAAACCGCCTGCGGGCGCTCGTCGACGCCGGGGTCGCGCTCACGTCCGAACTCTCTCTCGATGCCCTCCTGCAGCGTCTCGTCGAGGCGGCCGCCGAGCTCACGACCGCCCGCTACGCCGCGCTCGGCGTCATCGACCGAAGCGGTTTGGAGCTCGAGCGCTTCCTCACCACGGGCCTGGATGCTGAGACGCACGCTGCAATCGGCGAGCTTCCGCGCGGGCGGGGGATCCTCGGAGTCCTCATCAGCGAGGACGCGGTGCTCAGGCTCCACGACCTCGGCAAGGACGCACGCGCGGTGGGCTTTCCGCCGAATCACCCGCCGATGCGAACCTTTCTCGGCGTACCGATCCATCTGCGCGGCATCGCCTACGGAAACCTCTATCTGACCGAGAAAGCCGGAGGCGAGGACTTCACAGAGGAAGACCAGGAGTTGGTGGCGCTGCTCGCGAGCCAGGCGGCGGTGGCAATCGAGAACGCACGCCTGTACGAGGCGGCCACGGCATGGTCGAAGCAGTTGGAATCCCTGAACGAGGTTGGCAACGCCCTCGGCACCGAAATGGACCTCGATCGGCTGCTCGAACTCATCGCGCGGCGGTTGCGCGAGTTGCTGGAGGCGCGTCTCGTCACCGTGCTCCTGCCGAGCGGTGCTGACGCTCTGCGTTTCGCCGCAGTCGCGGGCGAGGGAGGCGAGCAGATCCTCGGTGAGACGGTCTCCCGATCGGCATCGAAGACTGGGCGCGTCCTCGAGCGCGGCCAGAGCGAGCGCGTGGACTCGCTGCTCGACGACCCGGACGTGGATCACGAGGCCATCCGCCTGATCGGCGCCCGCACCGGCCTATGGGTGCCGCTCCTCGTTCGTGGCCACGCGATCGGCGTGCTCGCAGCTCACGACAAGCTCGGCAGCGACGTCCGCTTCGCGGACACCGATGTCCGTCTCGCCGAGACCTTCGCCTCCCGAGCTGCACTCGCCGTCGACCTCTCCGAGCGCATTGCGAGCGACTCGTTGCGCCGGGTCGTCCAGGCTCAGGAGCTGGAGCGCCGGCGTCTCGCCCGCGAGCTCCACGACGAGACCGGGCAGGCGTTGACCTCGATCCTGCTCGGGCTCAAGGCCCTCGAGGAAAGGCTCGGCGACGCCGACTCTCGCGCGGCGGCTGCTGTGCTGCGCGAACTCGTCGTCGCGACGCTCCAGGACGTTCGCCGCCTCGCCGTCGAGCTTCGACCGAGCGCGCTCGACGACTTCGGCCTCGTCGCGGCGCTGGAGCGGCTGACGACCTCGTTCTCGGAACAGACGGGAATCGCAATCGACTTCGAGGCGTCCCTCGCGGACGAACGCCTTCCGGAGGAGGTCGAGATCGCCCTCTACCGGATCGTCCAGGAATCGCTCACGAACGTGGTCAAGCACGCACGCGCGCGGCACGTGAGCATCCTGCTGGCGCGCAGGAACGGCGGCGTGAAGGTCGTCATCGAGGACGACGGGCTCGGCTTCGACGTGGCCGAGCGAGTCAACGGAGGCTTTGGACTGATCGGCATGCGCGAGCGCCTAGCCCTGCTCGGCGGCCGTCTCCAGATCGAGTCCAACGGCGAGACCGGCACGACGGTGGCGGCCGAGGTGCCGGTCGCATGAGCACGCGAGTCCTGATCGTGGACGACCACGCAGTCGTACGCGCGGGGCTTGCGCTGCTCGTCGACGCCGCGGATGACCTGGAGGCCGTCGGCGAGGCCGGTAGCGCCCGCGACGCGCTCCTCGAGGCCCGTACGGCGAAGCCGGACGTCGTGCTGCTGGACGTGATGATGCCGGATCAGGGCGGCATCGAGATCGTTCCGCAACTGCTCCACGAGCATCCCAAGGCGAAGGTGCTCATCCTCTCCATGCAGGACGACCCGCGGTATGTCCGCGAGGCGTTCGAGGCGGGAGCGAGCGGCTACGTGCTGAAGGAAGCCGCGGACACGGAGCTCGTTGCGGCGATCAGGGAGGTTGCCGGCGGGGGACGATACGTCCACCCGGAGCTCGGCGCCCGACTCGTCTCTGCCGAGACGGCTGAACGGCGGCGCGTCGAGGAGGACCCGCTCTCCGATCGGGAGCGCGAGGTCCTGCGGCTGCTAGCGCTCGGCCACACGAATCAGGAGATCGCACAGGAGCTGTTCATCTCGGTGCGTACCGCCGAGACACATCGGGCTCACGTCATGCAGAAGCTGCGGCTCTCCAGCCGCGCCGAGCTCGTGCGGTACGCCCTCGCCGAGGGCCTGCTCGAATCGTCCTGAGAACGACGAACGGGCCGCCCGAAGGCGGCCTGTTCGTTCGTGCGACGGAGGATCCGTCTACGCCTGTACAGCGGGACGGCCGACGCTCGGCTCGCGCTTGTGCAGGAAGGCGAACGCCGTCTCCGGATTCCGGAGCGCGCCGCCGATGGCGAGGATCGCGAAGCCGAAGCCGCTGAGCAGCAGGGCCACGCCGACGACGAGCCCGAACAGCGAGAGCTGCTCGGCCATGTAGCTCGTGTTCAGAGCGGTGGTGAGCGCGGTCTCCGTCACCCAGAGGTTCCGGGCGCCGTTCTCGACCGGCCGCTTGCTCTGCGAATCGATGAGCGCGTACTTCTCGTCGCTCGTCGCGCCGTGTCCGTCAGTGAACTGCGCCGGCGCACCGGGCTTCGCAACGAAGCGGCCCATCTCCGCGTAGGTCAGGCCACCGGAGGCCTCGAGCGCGTGAATCCGCATGTAGCCCGCGAATGCGCGTGCCCGCGCTCCGGTGTCGATCGCCTTGCCGGCCACCGAGGTGGTCGGGAAGCTGATGGTCGATGGGAGGCCGGCCTTCTTCGCCTCGGCCTTGATTGCCGTCGGAGTCATGTCGGGGGAGCCGACGATCTTCTCCTGCTTGAGGCTGTTCTGGACGGTCGAGCGGCCGTTGACACCCATGACGATGGTGGCGACACCGAACGCGATCAGAATCGCGGCTGCGACCATTCCTCCGATTTCAAATACCTTCCGCATGGTTCTCTCCTTCCGTCGCGCCGGGGCTTTCTCGCTGCCTCGACCCTTTTCTAGAAGTCTCGGCGGATCCGGCCCGGCTGCCATCGGGGGCAGCCGCGGGCTTCCTGCGGCATCACCCCGCCTGAACTGCGGGTTTCCCGTAAGACCGGCCGGCTAGCTAGGCGGCGCGCGGGGCCGTGGCGGCGAGCAGTTCCTGCCAGAGCGCCTTCGCCTCGGCGACCGGAACCTCGAGGCTGGCCGGGCCGATCGTCAGCTCGAGCCGCTGCGTCTCCGGCTCGTCGGTCGCGCGGACGAAGCCGAGGAACGTCCCCGTTCGCTCCGCCTGGTCGAGCGCGGCCCCCTGGAGCGGCTCGAGCGGTCGGTGAACGTAGAGATGGAACATCGTCGTCTGGGGCGGGTCGGGCACGATCTCGATCCCGTCGAGCTGGGCCAGGGCCGTCCCGAGCTCGCGGGCGTGGGCGACGAGCTCGGGGATCCGGGGCAGGATCTCGTCGAGGCCGCGCTCGGCCGCGATCAGGTAGGGATGGACGCTGTAGAGGCGACCGCCGTGGCGCACCTGCCAGACGCGCGCCTCCTCGATCAGGTCGGCCGGTCCGGCCAGTGCGGCCCCGGCCGGGGCGGCGAGGTCCTTGTAGAACGAGACGTAGACCGTGTCGAAGAGGGCCGCGATCTCATCGAGCCCGCGCTCATAGAATGGCCCGCACTGCCAGAGCCGCGCGCCGTCGAGATGGAGGGCTGCGTTCTGCTCTCGCGCCTTGGCGCAGATCGCAACGAGGTCGTCCCAGGCCGGAAGCAGCCCGCCGAGCTCGCGTTCCGGCAGCTCGAGCAGCACCGCCGCGACCGGTTGTTCGAGCTCGTCGAGGTCGGAGGCCGTGATGAGCCGGTCGCGTGAGCCGAGCAGCTGGGCCTTCAGCCCGTGCAGCACCTCGTAGGCGCGTTCCTCGTGCTCCTCGAGGTGGCAGAGCGGGTGGAACGCGACCCCGTTGGTTCCACTGCGCTCCGAATGGAGGCGAAGCGCGATTTGCTGCGCCATCGTGCCCGACGGCATCCAAACCGCCGCCTCCTTGCCCAGCAGCTCCGCGATCCGCGCTTCGAGGCGCTCGGCGAGACCGCCCTCGCCGTAGTGATCGATTTCCTCTACCGAGGGCGCGCGCTCGGCTAGGGCCAGGAGCGTCGCCCGTGGGTTGCGGTCACGCGGGTTCGGCGCGCCGACGGAACGCTCGCTCTTAGCCCAGACCTCACCCTGATCGCGACCCTCAGCCATACCGGCAGCGTACGCGGGCGCATTAGTGTGCGATCCGATGGTCGATTGCTGAACGGGCTTGCCAACCAGCTGTCCGGCGAGTGGTGGTCGTACCTGTTGGTCTTTGGCCTGGCCTTCGCCGACGTGCTCTTCCCGCTGGTTCCGAGCGAGACGACGGTGATCACCGCAGGCGTGCTCGCCAGCGCGGGCGACATGCACCTGTCGCTCATCATCCTCGCGGGGGGCGCCGGTGCCGTGGCCGGGGACAACACCGCGTACTTTCTCGGTCACTACTTCGAGACTCCGCTGCGCCGGCGCGTCTTCTCCGGCGAGAAAGCGCAGGCCCGAATCCGCTGGGCCGAGCGGCAGATCGAGGAGCGCGGAGGCCAGCTGATCGTCGTCGCGCGCTTCATCCCGGGGGGCCGGACGGTGGTCACGTTCGCCTCGGGCTGGCTGGAGATGCGCTGGCGGCGCTTCATCGCGTTCGACGTGATCGCAGGCGTCGTCTGGGCCGCCTATGCTGCACTGCTCGGCTACTTCGGCGGCAAGGCCTTCGAGCACGCCCCCTGGAAGGGCCTCCTGCTGGCCTTCGGAATCGCGCTCGCGGTCACGGCCGCGGTCGAGGTGGTGCGCTGGTGGCGGCGACGAGGCAGGTAGAGCCCGGCATGGACAGCCCAGCGCGCAGCCGCGAGAAGGTCCGCAGCCAGCCGTGCCCCGCCCGGCCTAGTCGCCGCCGGAAGGCGGTTACGATCAGCCGCCGGAGCCGATGACCCTCGCCCAGCTTTCGATCACCGTCGCCCTGCTGGGAGGACTCGGCCTGGTGGCCGGCCGGGTCGGCCTCTCCGCAATCCCGGCCTACCTCCTCGCCGGGTTGTTGCTCGGCCCGCACGAGCCCACGGCGCTCAGCGTCGTGCGCCCCTCGGAGGTGACCGACTTCGTCGCGGAGATCGGCCTCGTCTTCCTGCTGTTCTTCCTCGGGCTCGAGTTCACGATCGGAAGAATCGCCCGCAGCCGCGGTCATGTCTTCCTGGGCGGCGCGATCGACGTGGCCGTCAACGGCGCGCTCGGGCTGGGGGTCGGCGTGGCCGCGTTCGGGTTCAGCTTCGCCGCGTTCATCCTCGGCGCCGCGATCTACGTCTCCTCCAGCGCGGTCACGGTCAAGGGCCTGATCGACTTCCGGCGGCTCGCGGACGACGAGACCGACCTCGTGCTCGCGATCCTGGTCGCAGAAGACCTCGTGATCGCCGTCATGCTGGGCTTCGCCTCGGGCGGCGGTGGCGCCGCGGCCGACACGCTGGCGATCGTGGCCAAGGCGATCGGCTTCATCGCGGCCGCGCTCGCGATCTCCAAGTGGCTCAGCGGCCCGATCGACCGCTTCCTCGACTGGCTGCCGCGGGAGATCTTCCTGCTGAGCGCCTTTGCGTTCCTCGTCGGCTCGGCCGCGCTCGCGGAGGAGCTCGGGCTCTCCGTCGCCGTCGGCGCGCTGATGGCCGGCGTCGTCCTCTCGGGCACCTCGATCCGCGAGGAGATCGAGGAGCGTTTCTTCAGCTTCCGCGACGTCTTCGCCGCGCTGTTCTTCTTCGTCTTCGGCCTCTCGATCGACGTCGGCAAGCTGGGCAGCGTCGCCTGGCTGCTCGCGCTGGCGGTCGCCGTCAGCGTCGTCGGGAAGATCGGCGGCGGCTACCTGAGCGGCCTGCTCGGCGGCTACAGCCCGAGGCAGAGCCTCAACGTGGGGGTCGCTCTCGTGGCGCACGGCGAGTTCACGATCATCCTCGCCCAGCTCGTGAGCGGGAACCCGCGAATCGCAGAGGCCACGCAGGTGAAGATCGCCGCGTTCGCCGGCTTGTACGTGCTGATCACCGCCACCCTGGGAGTCGCCTTGATGAAGGAGTCGAAGGCGATCGGCCGCCGGCTCTTCGTAGACTGGAGGCGAGATGCCCGTCGACCTGCGTGAGACGCGGCTACCCGGAGTGGGGACGAAGTTCACGCTCCGCCTCGACGATGGCGGTCGCCTGGCGGTGATCCTGCACAACGACGGCGTGCGCGAGCTCTACTTCTTCCGTCACTCCGACGACGAGGAGCCCAAGGCGGTGATCAGGCTCGACGACGACGAGGCGCGCCAGTTGGGCGCGGTGATCGGCGGCGCCTACGAGCGCCCGAAGATCGTCGAGGACCTCGAGATGGCGCTCGGCGAGCTGCTGATCGAGTGGGAGGCGGTGCCGGACAGGAGCCCGTGGATCGGAAAGACGCTCGCGGAGAGCGGGTTCCGCGCCAAGACCGGGGTCACGATCATCGCGATCCTGCGCGAGCCCGAGCCCGTCACGGGAGCTCAGCCGGACGACGTGATCCAGCAGGGAGACACGCTGGTCACCGTCGGCAAGGCCGGGCAATACGGCAAGTTCCGGAAGCTGCTCGCCGGATCAGACGGCTGAAGGCCGGCGACGGCGGTGCCGTCGAGGGCGCCGAGCTCTACGCGCCCCAGGGCCGGACGGCCCCGACGAAGCCGGCGCTGTAGGCCGGCTCCGCAAGCGATGAGATCTTAACCACGTCGCCTGTGTGCGGGGCCTGGACGAAGCGGCCACCGCCGATGTAGATCCCCTCGTGCTGCGGGCCGAGCGAGCTCGGATGGAAGAACAGGAGGTCGCCGGGCTGCAGGTCCCAGGGGAGCACGGGCCGGCCCTCCTCGAACTGCGCGCCGGTGTAGTGGGTCAGGCTGATGCCGAGCTGCGCGTAGACGTACAGCGCCAGGCCGGAGCAGTCGAAACCGCCGATCGGGTCGGCGCCGCCCCAGCGGTAGGGCACCCCGAGGTACTGCAGAGCGATGCTTACCGCCTGGGCGCCGGTCGTCCCGCCGGTTTGCACGCCGAGCAGGAGCGGCTCCTGCGAGCGGTCGCTGCTGCCTGTGTCCACGCCGTGGCCGGCGACGCCGAGCGCAAGCCAGGACAGGCGCGCGGTGCGGTGCCGGTGGGCCGGAGGCATCGCCGCCCGGGCGAGCCCGACGAGGAGCTGCGAGCCGGGGTCGATCCCGAGCGAGGCGTCGCCCGCGACGAGCCGCAGGCCTACCACGCCGCTGCCCTCTCCGGGGACGACGGCCTCCTGCAGCACGATCAGGTAGCTCCCCGGACCTAGGGGCACAAGGGCGTTCGGCCGCGCGGCGACGGCCCGCCCGTTCACCGTCAACCCCTCGACGCGGGCCCCGCGCAGGCCGTGCGCGGGCACGACGATCCGCTCTGCGTAGACGAGGCCGCCCGCGAGCGAGACCCCGACGAGCGAGACCCCGCGCGAGCTACGGGAGGCCGAGTCGAAGCGGAGCGCCCAGCCGCCGTCCTGGAAACTGGCGAACGAGCCCCCTGCGCCGGCGTTCGCAACGAGGTGCCCCTGCGCGTCCCTCATCTCGGCGATCCCGCCCGAAGCCGGCGCCGCGGTGGCGAGCGCGAGCGTAACGACGATGAGCGAGCGCGGAATCACAGGCGGATGGTTACACAGGTTCAGGGATGTTCGGCAGGCACCCAGTGCGGACCGCCCCAGCTCAGGTCGTACGGGTAGTGATGGATCACGTGCGCCCAGATCGTCCAGGCGATCCAGCGCGAGGTGCCGTAGAAGAAGGCGGCCCGGTAGAGCGCGAGCAGCGCGCCGCGTGGGACGACTCGGTTCGCCCAGGGCCAGAAGGCGTCGGCCTTGTAGATGAAGTTGTCGAAGTAGGCGCTCGTCAGGACGCGCCAGCTGAAGAAGCCGTAGACGATCCACACGAGGTCCCACATCCCCCCGAGGCCGCTGAAGTACGCGGCCGCGTCGGTGAAGCGTCCCGTCTGCCCCGCGTAGGCCCAGGCGTCGAGGTGGAAGTGGAAGGTCCACGGGAAGAGCAGCATCGTCCCGACGGTGTCGCCGGTGTCAGTGAGCGCGTGGGCCCAATGGCCGATTACGAAGCTGATCGCCCAGAGCTTGCTGCCGAAGACCTTCCAGAGTAGAAGCCCGATCACGACGCCGAAGACCAGCGAGTGCGTGAACCCGAAGCCGGGCCAGCCGCGGTGGAACTGCGCGGGGTTCGAGGCCTTCAGCTCCCAGGGGCCGAGGTGGATCCCGTAGACGAACCACTTGGTGGCGAGATCCGGCGCGTAGGAGCCGATCAGGAGCGGGACGAACGCGACCTTCAGGTTGAGGTGCCGCTGGAACGCGTAGGGCTCGAGGTCGTGCGCCGCCCAGCTCAACGCCGCAGCCGCCTGACGGCGGCGGGCACGAGCCACGCAGTGAGCACGAGGTAAGCCATCCCGACGATGACCGAGAGCAGGAAGTCGTTGTACGCGACGCCGATCGCAATGTAGATCGCCGCAGCAAGGCAATAGCCCCCGAACACGAGCAGGTCACTCCGGCCCGGCAGGTCGAGGCGCTTCAGAAGTCGCAGTCGCACGTCCGCTCGCCGAGGAGGATGCGCCGCCCGCAGGAGGCACAGAAGCGCTCACCGCGCCGCACCGCCCTGCGGAGCCCGGGGACGGCGAGCAGGCCCGCGAACACGGCGGCGAGCAGCACCGAGAAGAGGTCCGGGTCGAGCACGACATGAGAGGCTAACGGGCGTGGAGGGAGTGCTCACCCCGGAGGCGGTCGCGTTCGTCCAGGACCTCGAGCGGCGCTTCGGGCCGCGGCGCCGCGAGCTGCTGGCGGCCCGCGCCGAGCGACAGCAGCTGCTGGCTGCAGGCGAGCTGCCCGGTTTCCTGCCCGAGACGCGGGAGATCCGCGAGAGCGGCTGGACGATCGAGCCCGTGCCGGAGCCGCTCGCCGACCGCCGGGTCGAGATCACCGGTCCGACCGACCGGAAGATGGTGATCAACGCCCTCAACTCGGGCGCTCGCATGTTCATGGCCGACTTCGAGGACGCGAACTCGCCCACCTGGGCGAACATGCTGGAGGGCCAGGCGAACCTGACCGACGCGATCGAGGGCACGATCGAGCTGGAGACGCCGGACAAGCACTACCGGCTGAACGACGAGACCGCGACCCTGCTCGTGCGGCCGCGCGGCTGGCATCTCGAGGAGCGCCACCTCGAGCTCGACGGCGCGCCGGTCGCCGGGAGCCTGTTCGACTTCGGCCTCTACCTCTTCCGCAACGGGCAGCGGCTCCTCGACAAGGGCGCGGGCCCGTACCTGTACCTGCCGAAGCTTGAGAGCCACCTCGAGGCGCGGCTCTGGAACGACGTCTTCGTGCACGCGGAGGAGACACTCGGCCTCCGGCGCGGCTCGATCAGGGCGACGGTGCTGATCGAGACGGTGCTCGCCGCTTTCGAGATGGACGAGATCCTCTGGGAGTTGCGCGAGCACTCGGCCGGCCTGAACGCCGGGCGCTGGGACTACATGTTCAGTGTGATCAAGAAACTGGGCCGGAGGCGGGAGTTCGTCCTGCCCGACCGGAACAGCGTCTCGATGACCGCGCCGTTCATGCGCGCCTACACGGAGCTGCTCGTCAAGACCTGCCACCGGCGCGGCGTGCACGCGATGGGCGGGATGGCGGCGTTCATCCCGAGCCGCAAGGACGCGGAGCTGAACGAGCGCGCGCTCGCGAAGGTGCGCGACGACAAGCGTCGCGAGGCGGGCGACGGCTTCGACGGCACCTGGGTCGCGCATCCCGACCTGGTGCCGGTCGCGCTCGAGGAGTTCGACCGCGTGCTCGGCGGGCGGCCGAACCAGCTCGAGCGGCAGCGCGACGACGTGCAGGTGAGCGCGGCCGAGTTGCTCGACGTGGCCTCGACCCCCGGCGAGATCACCGAGGAGGGACTGCGCAACGACGTGAGTGTCGGGATCCAGTACCTCTCCGCGTGGCTGCGCGGCAGCGGCGCGGTCGCGATCGACAACCTGATGGAGGACGCGGCGACGGCCGAGATCGCTCGCTCGCAGGTCTGGCAGTGGATCCGCCACGACCACTTCGAGCGAGAGCACGTGCGCCGCGTGATCGACGAGGAGCTCGGGCGCCTGCGAGAGAGATTCGGCGACGAGGTCTTCGAGCGCAGCCGCGCAGCGGAGGCGCGGGAGCTCTTCGAGCAGGTCGCGCTGGGTGAGGAGTTGGAGGACTTCCTGACGCTGCCGGCTTACGAACACCTCGACAAGAGCAAGTAGGGGCAGAACGACTAGCCGGCGGAGCCGGGCTCGGCCGGCGGGAGCCTCACAACGACAAGACCGTCCGACGGCAGCTCTCGTCAGGCGGCTCCTGAAACGGCTTGAGGGGGCCAACGCTCGCAAGGAGGGGGCCAACGGGGGAACCAGGGTTCCCCCGTTACAAATACATGAGCCACTTGGAGCTGCAGCCGCAGTCCTTGTGCTTGTGGCCGCACTTCGCGCACTCCCAGTAGGTCCACCAGATCCACTTGAGGTGGTTCAGCTCGAGGATGATCAGCGCGGTGCACCAGAGGACGATCTGCGTGTTGCTCACAATGCAAGGGTCGGCAGCGGAGGCCTTCAAGTCAATGGGCCGAACGGCTCATTTGCCCGAACCGGGTGGACGGCCAGGGGGCCTGCTGGCACCGTTGGGCAGGCTGATGACCTTCCGTAGGCTCGCTTTTCCGTTCTGGTTGGCTCGGACCCGGCTCGCCCGCCGTGGCGGCCGCCTCGCGCTCGTCGTGATTGGGCTCGCCGCAGCCTCCGCCATGCTCGCCGCGGTCCTGGCGGGCACCGTGGGCGCGGAAGACCGGGCGGTCGGCCGCAAGATCTCCACGTTGAGCCCGGATGTGCGAGCGGTCCGCGTGAACTGGTACAGCGTGGGCGGGCAGGCGGCGCCGTACCCGACCCTCGATGCCCGCGTGCGCCGCGAGCTCGCGAACGTGGCGGGGAGACATCCGTTCGGAACCTCGCTCTATCGCGACAGCACGATCGGCGGCGCCTATCTCGGGATCGGCGCCGTGGACGGCCTCCGTGAGTGGGTGCGGCTGCGGTCGGGTCGGCTGCCGCGCGTCTGTTCGCCAAAGAGGTGCGAGGTGCTCGTGATCCGCCGTGGCGGGCCTGTCCCGAACGTTCCCGGCCTGCGTCTCGTTGCCGTCGGGGAGGGCGACCTGCGCTCGGCCACGCTCTTCGGCGACTCGGTGCCTGTGGCCGGCAAGCTGCAGTCCGACTTCGTGCAGGCGATGGTCCGGTACCACCGGCCGGCCCCGCCTCCGCTCGTGCTGACCGACGGAGTCGCGGCGCTCGACCGATTGCCGCTTCTTCACGATGCCTACCGGAGCTACGGCTGGGTGCTGCCGCTCAACCGCTCGCTCGCTCGCTCGTGGGCGGTCCGGTCGCTCGTGCAAAGGATCGACACCGTGCGCTCCACGCTTCAGGCGGAGCCGTTCGGGTTCGCCCTCCGCGCCCCGACCGAGGAGCTCACGGCCGCCGCCGACTCGAGCCGGGTCGCCGGGCGGCGCCTGTTCCTCCTCGGCGGCGAGGCCGTTGCTCTGCTGCTCGCGTTCGCGGTCTACGCCGCGGTGCGCCTGCGGCGGGACGTCGAGGCCACTCGCCGGCGACTCGTCTCGAGCGGGGTGCGCCGCTGGCAGGTCGAGGCCGAGGTGGCTGCCGAGTCGGCGGCGATGGCCGTTGCCGGGACGCTCCTCGGCTGGGTCCTCGGCCTGGCCGTGGCGATCGGGCTCGCCGATCGTGCGGGTGAGCCCGCCGGCGCGCTCGTTCGCCACTCGCTCCTCTCCGCACGAGGGATCGCCGCCGTGCTGCTGCTGGTCGCCGCAGCGGCGATGGTGCTGGCCACAGCCCTCGCGATCCGGCCGATCGCGGTGGGGCGGCTCTCGTTCTCGCCGCTCGATGCGATCGCGCTCGGCGCCGCCGCGGTGGTCGCCGTCGCTCTGGCGCGGGGCGCCGCGGACACGGACGCCCTACTCGCCGGCAACGGCACCGGCGTCGTGCTGCTGCTCTTGCCCGCGCTCGTCGCGTTTGGAGCGGCGGTCGCCGCGGCGCGCGTGCTGCCGGCCGGGCTTCGCCTGCTCGAGCGCGCCGTGCCACGGGATGCGATCGCGCTCCGGCTCGCGGCCCTGGGGCTCGCTCGCAGGTCCGGCTACGCGGTCGTGGCAGTCGGCTTCGTGGCGGTCTCGGTCGGCCTCGCGCTCTTCGCGGAGACGTACCGTTCGACCCTCGTGCGCGGTGAGCGCGACCAGGCGGCCTTCGCCGTGCCGGCGGACTACGTCGTGCGGGAGGATCTTTCGCAGTTGATCCCGGTCGACGCGGCGGTCACTCCCGCGGTGCTGGAATCGTTGCCGGGCGCGCTCCGGGTGGAGCCCGTGACGAGGCAGAACGGCAACATCCAGGGAGCCGCCGACGTGAGCGGCGTGGCCGTTCTCGGCCTCAGCGCCCGGGCGCTGCCACGGATCGACGGCTGGCGGAGCGACTTCGCTTCGGCGTCGCTGCCGGAGCTCGCACACAGGCTTGACGTCGGCCGCCGGCGCCTGCGGGGGGCGGCTCTGCCGCCCGGAGCGACGAGGCTCGAGCTGCCGGTTCGTGTGAGCGGTACCGAGATCGGCGTGGTCTCGAGCTTCCGGGGGCCGGACGGGCGCTTCGTGGCGCTGCGGCTCGGCGAGTCACGGGAGTCGCGAAGAGTGGTTCTGGGCGGAGCCATCCCGCCGGAGGCCCGCGGAGGGACGCTCGTCGCGTTCCGCTTCGAACCGCCGCCGAAGCTGGAGGAGCGAGGTGCCGATACGGGGGCGCCGGCGACGGGCTCGGTGTTGCTCGGTCGTCCCGTCGGGGTGACGCCGTCCGGCCCGGTGGAAGTGACCGACTACCGGGACTGGATCGGGACGACCGGGGTCGGTCGCATCGTCCGTGACGACGGCCTCGGGTTTGCCCTCTCGCTCACGAATGAAGTCGATACCTATGTGCGCCCGCGGCAGCCGACCGACGGGCTGCGCATCCCCGCGGTCGTCTCGCCCCGCATGGCGGCGCTGGCGGGGCGCAACGGCTTGCTCGGCATCAACGTCGCCGGCCACAGCCTGGTCTTTCGCGTCAGCGCGGTCGCAAGGCGGTTTCCGGGAACGGCCTCGCTCGAGACGGCCGACTTTGTGGTCGTCGACCGCCCCGCGCTCGTGACTGCGCTGAACGCGTCGGCTCCCGGTGCGGGTTTCACCACCGAGCTCTGGCTGAGTGCGCCGCCCGGAGCGCGAGCCGCGGCCGAGGCGCGCCTTCGGAAACCGCCGTTCAGCGTGCTCGAGGTCTCCGCGCAGGCGCAGCTCCTGCGCGAGCTGAGAACCGATCCCGTTGCTCGGGCGGCCGTCGCCATGCTCGAGGCAGCAGCGCTGACCGCGCTCGTCCTCGCGCGGGTGGGGCTCCTGCTCGGCGTCGCGGCCGAGCGCCGCGACGAGGGTGCCGAGCTGTTCGACCTCGAGGCGCAGGGCCTGGTGCCGGCGCGGCTCCGGCGCCAGCTCCGGCTCCGTGCGCTCGTGGTTGGACTCGCCGGCCTCCTCGGCGGGATCCTCACGGGCCTGGTGCTGTCCCTCCTCGTAGTCGGGTTCGTCGAGCTGACGGCGAACGCGACGGTGCCGAATCCGCCGCTGGTGCTCTCGCTCGACTGGATAGTCGTGGGCCTCGCGGGGGCCCTGGCCGTCGCCGCCGCGATCGTGGTGGTCGTGGTCGCGACGAGCCGGGCCTTCCGGCAGGCGGCGCCCGCACGGTACGGGGAGGGCGGAGCATGAGCACCGCGGTCGACGCGCGGGACGTCTTCCGCGTCCATTCGACGCCGGAGGGTGATGCCGCCGCGCTGCAGGGATTGACGCTGACCGTCGGCGAAGGCGAGATCCTGACCGTGCTCGGGCCGAGCGGAGCCGGCAAGACGAGCTTCCTTCGCATCCTCGCCGCGCTCGATCGGCCGTCAGCGGGCACGGTGCGGGTGCTCGGGCGCGATCTGCGCACCCTCGGTGCCCGGGGAGGGGCGCGCTACCGCGCCGAGGAGGTGGGCTACCTGGATCAGCACTACGCGCGGGCGCTGGCACCCGAGCTGACGGCTCGCGAGCTCGTGGGCCTGAAGCTGCGCGCCGAAGGCGTCAAGCAGGGCGAGCGCGAATCGCGGGCGCAGCAACTGCTCGAGCGGGTCGGTCTCGGGGCCGAGGCCGCCGCCTTTCCGGGGGAGCTGTCGGGTGGCGAACAGCAGCGAGTCGCGCTCTGTGCAGCGCTTGCACACTGTCCTCGCCTCCTGCTCGCCGACGAGCCGACGGGCGAGCTCGACGAGGCCAATGCCCGCCTCGTCTACGGCGCGATCGCCGAGCTCGCCGCAGCGGAGCGTTGCACGGTCGTGCTCGTCAGCCACGACCTGGCCGCGACGGAGATCGCCGACCGGTTCGTCCACATTCGAGACGGGCGGGTGAGCGAGGAGACCGTTCGCGGCTGGGCGGGCGAAAGCGCGATCGTCGTCGCCCGGGGAGGGTGGCTGCGGCTGCCCCAGGAGTTTCTCGACCGCGCCGGGATCCGTTCGCGGGCCGCCGCCGAGCTCGAGGGAGACCGGATCGTCGTGGTCTCGGCCGGGGAGGACGGATCGGCCCCTGCGGAGCCCGAGCAGGCCGCCGTCTCCGCCGGGCCGGGCGAGACCGTCGCGCGACTGGAGGGGGTCGAGAAGGCGTATGGGTCGAGCCAGAGGGGCACGCGGGTCTTCTCGGGGCTCGCCGCCTCCTTCGAGGCCGCCCGCGTGACCGCCGTCACCGGCCCGTCGGGCTCGGGCAAGACGACTCTCCTGCACCTGCTCGCCGGGCTCGAGCTGCCCGAGGCGGGCCGCATCGAGGTCTGCGGCTCGGCGGTCGAGGAGCTCGATCGCGCCGGGCGCGCCGAGCTGCGCCGCAAGCACGTGGCGCTCGTGGGCCAGCGGCCGGGGCTGGTGCCGTTCCTGAGCGCCCGCGAGAACGTCGAGCTCGCCGAAGAGATTCGCGAAGTCCCGCAAGGGCGGGCGCACGAGCTGCTCGCCGCGGTCGGACTCACCGAGCGGAGCGAACAGCGCGTCTCGCGGCTGTCCGCCGGCGAGCAGGTCCGCGTCGCCGTCGCGCGTGCCCTCGCCGCGCAGCCCGAGCTGCTGCTCGTGGACGAGCCGACCGCGCGGCTCGATCAGGCGAACGCGCTCACCCTGGCCGCGCTTCTCTCGCGGCTTGCGCGCGAGACGGGCGCGGCCGTGGTCTGCGCGACCCACGACCCCGTGCTGATCGAGCAGGCTGACGCTGAGCTCGCGCTCGCGTCGGGATAGGCTCGCATCCCATGAGCGAAGGGATCAGCCTCGAGGAGCTCCAGCTCGCGGCGCGCAACCACGGGATGCCGCTCGAGGCGCTGCGCTTCTCGGTCACGCCGGTCGGGCTGCACTACCTGCTGATCCACTACGACGTGCCGATCGTGGACGCAGGGGAGTGGCGGCTGTCCGTTCACGGGCGGCGGGAGCTCTCGCTCGGGCTCGAGGAGCTGCGCGCGCGGCCCGCACTCGAGCTGACCGCGACGATGGAGTGCGCCGGAAACGGCCGCGCCCGCCTGGAACCCCGCGTCATCAGCCAACCGTGGCTGCTCGAGGCCGTTGGCACCGGGCGCTGGAAGGGAACGCCGCTGCGGCCGCTGCTGGAGGAGGCGGGCGTCAGCGACGGCGCCGTCGAGGTGCTCTTCACCGGGCTCGACCGGGGCGTCGAAGGCGGGGAGGAGCAGCGGTTCCAGCGCAGCCTGCCACTGGATGAAGCGCTCGGAGACGAGGTGCTCCTGGCCTACGAGCTGAACGGCGCACCGCTCCCGCCACAGCACGGCTTCCCGCTTCGCCTGTTCGTTCCCGGGTGGTACGGCATGACGAACGTGAAGTGGCTCGACCGGATCGAGATCCTCGAGCGCCCGTTCGAGGGCTACCAGCAGGCGCAGGGTTACCGGCTTCGGCAGAACGAGGACGAAGCGGGCGAGCCGCTCCGGCGGATGCTGCCGCGCTCGCTGCTCGTCCCGCCCGGGATCCCGGAGTTCCTGACCCGCGAGCGCACGGTTCCGGCGGGAGAGTGCTTGCTCGAGGGCCGTGCCTGGTCGGGCCTCGCGCCGGTCGAGCGCGTCGAGGTGAGCGCCGACGACGGCGCCACGTGGGCCGAAGCCGAGCTGGACGCGCCCGAAGGCCGCTGGGCCTGGCGCGGGTGGCGCTTCCGCTGGGACGCGCAGCCCGGCGAGCATGTCCTCTGCTCACGCGCGCGCGATGAGGCGGGCAACGAGCAACCACTCGAGCCGACCTGGAACCTCGGGGGCTACGCGAACAACGCAGTGCAGAGGGTGCGCGTCACCGTCACCCGTTGAACGCGATCCTCTCAGCCGGGGGGTCTGAGCACGGCGAACTGGTCGGTGATCTCCAGCCGCCGCGAGCGAAAGCGATAGAGAGCGGCAGGGCGGCCGCCCGCGCGCCCCGGCTCGCGCTTCTCGCCTGTCGCCTCGAGCACCCCGCGGCGCAGGAGGACGCGCTGGAGGTTCGTCGCCGAGACCTCGTGCCCGAGCGCGGCCACATAGATCTCGCGTAGCTCGGAGAGCGTGAAGACCGGCGGCGCGAGCGCAAACCCGATGTTGGTGTAGGAAAGCTTGGCCCGCAGCCGGTCGCGCCCAGCGAGCACGATCGCCCTATGGTCGAAGGCGAGCTCGGGCAGGCGAGAGACGGAGTGCCGGCGCGTGTCCTCGGGGACCTCCGGGTCGACGTCTGCGGGCACGAGCCCGAGGTAGGCGGTCGCGAGCTCCCGGTCGAGCGGGTTCCGGGCCGGGTCGCTCAGGGTCTCGAGCTGCTCGAGGTGGGCGAGCTCGCGCACGTCCACCTTCTCGGCGAGGTGGTGCCGGATCGACTGCTCCAGCGTCTCGCCGGGCTCGAGGTAGCCGCCCGGGAGTGACCACGCGCCGAGGAAGGGCTCGCGCGCCCGCTGCCACAGCAACACCTGCAGCTTTCCGTCGCGCACCTGGAGCACGACCGCCAGCGTGACGTGGGCCGGTCGCGCCCTGGTAGACTCCTGCCGAGGTTTTCGCCCCACAGTCGTAAACCTACCCGAAGATGACGACAGCGAACATCGCAGTCCCGGTCCGGGACGTGGAGCAGGTCCTCCGAGAGGCCGGGCTCTCGCGCTTCCACAAGAAGGCGATCCTGGTCACCGGCGCCGCCTGGACGTTCGTGGCGATGGAGATCCTGCTCGTGGGGTTCGTCGCGCCGATCTTCGCCGCGAGCTGGCACCTGAGCGGGACTATGCAGGGGCTAGTCAACAGCTCGGCCCTGGCCGGCTCGCTCTGTGGTTCCGTGGTGCTCGGGCGCGCGGCCGACCGCGTGGGCCGGCGCATGATCTTCCAGTACTCGATCCTCTGGTACGCGCTTTTCACGGCCGCGACGGCGCTCGCCTGGGGGCCCTGGTCGGTGATGACCTTCCGCTTCCTCGCCGGCCTCGGGCTCGGCGGGATGCTCGTCGTGGATCCCTCGATGCTGACCGAGTACCTGCCGCCGCAACGCCGTGGCCGGCTGCTCGTCTTCCTCGACTTCTGGTGGCCGGTCGGACTGCTGCTCGCGACCGGCCTCTCGTGGGTCTTCATCGGCCACTCCGTCGGTGGCAGTTGGGACTGGCGCTGGCTCTTCCTGGCGGCGAGCTTCCCGGCCTTTCTCGCTTTCTTCGTGCGTCGGACCCTGCCCGAGAGCCCGTATTTCCTGGCACGCCAAGGACGTGCGCGGGAGGCCGCCGAGGTGCTGACTCGGATCACCGGGCACGAGGTCGAGCCGGGCTCGTTCAGCGCCCCCGAGGAGCCACGTTCGTCGATCCGCGAGCTGATTGCGCCGGCGCTGCGTCGCCGCGCAGCGACGACCGCTCTCGTCTGGATCGCGCTCAACATCTCGTACTACGGGCTCTTCCTCTGGCTCCCGTTCGTGCTCCAGGCCGAGAAGAGCTTCAGCGTGAACGTCTACCTGCTGCTGACCCTGAGCGCGCTCTCGCAGTTCCCCGGCTACGCGGCCGCGATCTGGCTCGTCGAGAGGATCGGGCGCAAGCCGACACTGGCGACGTTCCTGTTTTTCGGCGGCGTTTCGGCGTACGCCTTCGCCGTGGCCGATTCGTCCGGCGTCTACATCACGGCGCTCTTCTTCGTGGGCTTCTTCAACCTTGGCGCCTGGGGCGCGGTATACCCGTACACCTCGGAGCTGTTCCCGACGCGCCTGCGCTCGACGGCCTTCGGCGTGATGGAGGGCGTGGGGAAGGCCGCCGCGATCGCAGGCCCGTACATCTTCGGCAATCTCAAGGACGCGACCGGGAGCACGACCTGGTCGCTGACGTTCATCGCGATCGTGATGGCCGCGGGCGGGGTCGTCGCCGCGCTGTTCGGCCGCGAGACGCGCGGGCAGGCCCTGAGCTAGTTCAGCATCCGTCACGGTGTCTGACACGGTGGTCGTCGACGTTCGAGGCGGGTAGCTCCGGCCCGCAAGATCGGGGGGCTAACCCAAGTCGAGGCAGGTTCAGGAACGTGAGATGGGCCAATGTTCGGGATGTCCCTGAGCTAGTCGACCGCGAGCGACGAGGAAAAATCGCGGCAGGCCTCGCCAAACCCGCGTACGGTTAAGGTCTGGCGGTGACGCTGCTTGCGCTGAAGCTCCTGCTCGCGCCGAGCTTCATCGTCGCCACGTCGGTTCTCGCGCGTCGTGTCGGTGTTCGTGTGGCGGGCGTCGTGGGCGGTTTGCCTGCGATCGCGGGGCCGATCCTGCTTGTGCTCGCCTTGGATCGCGGACGTGCGTTCGCGGGCGACGCCGCGACAGGCACCCTCCTCGGCATCGTGGCGTTAATCGTGTTCGTCCTGGCCTACGCCGCCGTGAGCAGCCGCTTCGCTTGGCCGTGGGCGCTGCTGATCGGCTGGGCGTCATTCCTGGTCGCGGTTCTGGCGCTCCGGCCGGTCCACGTCGGGGCGCTCGGTGCGCTCGTTCTTTCGTGCGCCGCGTGTGGCGCGACGCTCGTGGTGCTGCCGCGCCGGCATTCGGAGTGGTTGTCCATTCGACCGTACCCGCGCTGGGACCTGCCCCTGCGTGGGGCGTGCGCAGTGATCCCGATCGTTGCGGTCACCGGCGCCGCCCGTTTGCTTGGGCCGCATCTGACCGGGCTGCTGGCGGCGTTCCCGGTCATCACTCCGGTGCTGGCTGCGTTCACGCACGCCCAGCAGGGAACGAGGGAGGCCGTCCGGCTTCTCCACGGGATGACCGTTGGGTTTTTCGCGTACGCGCTGTTCTGTTTCACCGTGAGCATCACGGTCCGCGGGCTGGGCATTGCTGCGTCGTTTGCGCTTGCGACCGCCCTGGCGCTCTCAGCGCAGGGAACTGCCATCGCGCTGAGCCGCCGGCGGGAGCAACTGCTTTCCGCGGAAGCCGCTTCATAACCCGGCGTGCATCGCGCTGTGTCGCCTTCCAGGCGGGCAATTACCAGCGACCTCTACCGTAAGCTTGCGTTTGCTTCTTGGTGGAGAAAGAACCCGGCAAGCAGCAACCGCCTCGGGGATAAGAAAGAGAAACGGGCATGAACACGAGCGGATCGCAGAAAAGCAAGCCTCCTTCTCAGCTGATAGACGCGAGAATCAAGGAGCTAGGCGACTGGCGGGGCAAGATGCTCAGCCGGCTCCGTACCTTGGTCAAGGAAGCCGATCCCGAAGTCGTGGAGGAGTGGAAGTGGAGAGGGGTTCCGGTGTGGTCGCACGACGGATTGATCTGCACAGGCGAGACTTACAAGAACGTCGTGAAGATGACCTTCGCCAAAGGGGCGGCTCTGAAGGATCCTTCGGGCCTCTTCAACTCCAGTCTTGACGGGAACACGAGGCGTGCCATCGACTTCCACGAGGGCGAGAAGATAGACGAGGAGGGGTTGAAGACTCTCGTTCGCGCCGCCGTGACCCTGAACCAGTCCACAGCCCAAAGCTAGATCTCGGCCACCGCGCAGCGCCTGCCCCGATAAGTTCTGGGCCGAGTCGGAAGTACGCCGTGACAGCGACAGAGCTTGGCGTTAAGGGCCGCATTCGCCTGGGCCAGCGTTCCCTCACCCTCGCCCGCCGGCGATGGCGGCGACAACGCGGATCTCCGCGTCGCCCGCGATCGCAGCGTCCAGGTCATCGACCTGCGTCTTGTCCAGGTAGACGTTCACGAGCGAGCGCAGTTCGCCGCGCTCGTCGAAGAGCAGGTCTCGCACCGGAACGCCGCGCAGGGCTTCGCGCACCGTTGCTGCTTCGAGCTCGAACCGTCCCTCGCCGCCGGCCTCGCGCGCGAGCAGCGAAGGCAGTAGGACTACGACCACTCGGCCGCCTCGACCGAGAGGATTGTCGGCAGGTAGCGCACAGCCTCGAGCCACTCGCCCCCGCTGTCGGGCGAGACCCACACCGAGCCGCTCTGCGTGCCCAGGTAGATCCCGACCGGGTCGAGGCGGTCGAAGCTCATGCCCTCGCGCATCACCGATTGCCAGGCCTGCTGCGGCAGCCCGTCTTCCAGGAGCTCCCAGGAGGCGCCGCCGTCGCGCGTGCGGTAGACGCCCAGCCGGCCGTTCGGGGTGACGCGGTTCTCCGCGCCCTCCTCCGGGACGACGTAGGCCGCGTCTGGGTCGGCCGGATCAAGGGCCAGCGGGAAGCCAAAGCCGCTAGGCAGGCCGTTGTCCTCGAGCCGCTCCCAGGTGTCGCCGCGATTGTCCGAGCGGTAGACGCCGCAGTGGTTCTGCTGCCAGAGCCGCTCCGGCCGCGCCGGGTGCACGAGCAGCTTGTGCACGCACTGGCCGACCTCGGGAAACGCGTTGTCGGGGAAGAAGTCGGCCGCAACGCCGGAGTTCTTCGGCGTCCACGACTCGCCGCCGTCGTCGCTGCGGAAGGTGCCCGCGGCGGAGATCGCGATGTACAGGCGCTGCGGGTCGGACGGGTCCATCTGGATCGAGTGGCAACAGAGCCCCCCGGCGCCGGGGTTCCACTTCTCCCGCGTCGGGTGCTCGAGCAGGGACTGGACAGGCTCCCAGGTCGAGCCGCCGTCGCGGCTGCGGAAGAGCGCGCCCGGGGTGCCGCCGAGCCAGAGCGTCTCCGGCTCGTCCGCGTGGCCCGGCTCGACGTGCCAGGACTTCTCCCAGGTCAACTCGCTCTCCTCGGGCAGCCCGATCCCCTCCGCGCGCTCCCAGGTCTTGCCGAGGTCGCGCGAGCGGTGGGCGGTCGCGCCGTAGACCCAGTTGTTCGTGGCCGCGTGCAGGGTGCCGTCGCGCGGGTCGCGCATCGCATGGAAGACATCCCAGCCGGTGAGGTGCGGGCCCTCGACCGACCACTCGCGGCGGGTTTCGTCGCCCGTGAGCACGAACAGCCCTTTGCGGGTACCGACGAGGACGGCTACTCCCATCTAGCGACTAGCCTAAGCGACGAAAGGAGTGCGATGACGACTTTGAACGACAAACACCGCGAGTTCCTCGAGCAGCCGTACGTCGGGGAGGTTACGACCCTACGGCCCGACGGCTCGCCCCACACCACCGTCGTCTGGGTCGATACCGACACGGACGAGGTGATGTTCAATACGGCTGTCGGACGCGCCAAGGAGCGATACCTGCGCCAGGATCCGCGCGTGTCTCTGATCGTCGTCGATCCGGAGAACGCCTACCGGTGGGTGTCCGTGAGCGGAAAGGCCGAGCTCACGACAGAGGGCGCCGACGAGCAGATCGACAGGCTCGCCAAGAAGTACCTCGGCAAGGATGAGTACCCATGGCGCAATCCAGAGGAGCAGCGGATCACGGTCCGGATCCATCCGGAGCGCGTCGAGGCGACCGGGCTCGACGAATAGTTGGGGCTCACGCTCTGCGACGTCGGCCCTCGCGACGGCCTTCAGAACGAAGCCGAGACGCTGGAGCCGGCGGCGCGGGCCGAGCTCGTGAACCGGCTCGCCGCCGCCGGCCTTCCCCGCGTGGAGGCGGCCAGCTTCGTGCGCGCGGAGCGCGTCCCGCAGATGGCGGGCGCGGAGGACGTGGCCGCGGCGATCGAGCGCCGAGAGGGCACCGAGTATTCCGGCCTCGTCCTGAACGCGAAGGGCTACGAGCGCTTTGCCGCCTCGGGGCTCGACCGCGTCAACGTCACGCTCGCCGCTACCGAGAGTTTCAACCGGCGTAACGGCGAGATGTCGCGCGACGAGGCGCTGGCGCAGGTCGAAGCGGTCCTCGCCGCTGCGACCGTGCCGGCGACGGTGACGATCTCGGTCGCGTTCGGCTGCCCCTTCGAGGGCGAGGTGGACGAAGGCGAGGTGGTCGTGCTCGCGGAGCGGCTGGGAGCCGACGAGGTCGTCCTGGCCGACACGATCGGCGTCGCCGCGCCGGCCCAGGTGCGTCGCCTCGTCGAGCGCGTGCGCGGGCTCGGCAAGCGCACCGGATTCCACGGGCACAACACGCGCAACACCGGCTACGCGAACGCGCTCGCGGCGCTCGAGGCCGGCGCCGAGGTGCTCGACTCCTCGATCGGCGGCCTCGGCGGCTGCCCGTATGCGCCGCGGGCTAGCGGTAACGTCGCGACCGAGGACCTGGTCTACCTGCTGGAGCGGGAGGGGATTCCGACCGGGGTCGACCTCGACGCGCTCGTCGGGATCTCGGTCTGGCTGGAGAGGATCTTCGGCCGGAAGCTCGAGGGCCAGGTCTACCGGGCCGGCGCCTGGCCGGCGTAGGTAGCGGCAAAGGCCTCGACGGCGAGTCTGATCTCTTCGTCCCCGGTCTGCCAGTTCGAGACCGAGACGCGGATCGCCTTGCGCCCGTTCCAGGTCGTGCCGCTCATCCAGACGGTGCCGCTTTCCTGGACGCGTCGCAGCACGTCGTCTGTGCGCTCGTCCGAGTCGAAGCGGAAGAGCACCTGGTTCAGGACGACCTCGTTCAGCACTTCGACGCCCGCTAGCTCCACGATGGCCTCCGCGAAGCGCGTCGCGCCCTCGCAGCAGCGCTCGACCAGTTCTGCGATGCCGCTGCGGCCGAGCGAGCGCAGGGCCGCATAGACCGGGAACCCGCGGGCCCGGCGCGAGAACTCCGGCACCCAGTCCACCTGGTCGCGCACGCGACGGGCGCCCTCGTCCTGGATCAGGTACGAGGCGGTGATCGTCATCGCCGCCCGGTGCGACTCCGGGTGCGCGCAGAAGACGATCCCGGAGTCGTAGGGCACGTTCAGCCACTTGTGCGCGTCGGTCGTCCACGAGTCGGCGCGCTCGACGCTTTCGACGAGGTGCTTTCGTCCTGGAGCGGCCGCGGCCCAGAGGCCGAAGGCGCCGTCCACATGCAGCCAGGCGCCCGTTTGCTCGCACGCGTCGGCGATCTCCGGCAGCGGGTCGAAGGCTCCGGTGTTCACCTCACCGGCTTGCGCGCAGACGATCGTGGGGCCCTCGCCGAGCGCCTCGCGGAGCGCATCGACCTGCAGGCGACCCTGGTCGTCGGCGGCCACGCTCGTCGGCGCCCCGAGCCCGAGCAAGCGCAGCGCGCGGTCAACGGTGACGTGTCGCTTCTCGCCCACGAGCACGCGCACGCCCGGCGCGCCGGTCAGGCCGTCGCGTCCGACGTCCCAGCCGACGGCGTCGAGCACGTGAAAGCGGGCCGCTGCGAGCCCGGTGACGTGCGCCATCTGCGTTCCCGTGACGAAGCCGATCGAGGCCTCCGCCGGCAGCCCGAGCAGCTCCAGGAGCCACTCCCGAGTCACCTGCTCGACCACGGACGCGGATGGGCCGCCCACGTAGAGGCCGGCGTTCTGGTCCCAGGCCGAGGTGAGCCAGTCGGCCGCGAGCGCGGCTGGCAGCGCGCCGCCGATCACGAAGCCGAAGTAGCGGCCGCTCCCCATCGCGACGACCCCGGGCTCGGCGCCGGCGGCGAGATCGTCCACCACCTGCGCGGGATCGAGCGGATCCTCCGGCAGCGGCCCACCGAGGGCGTTGCGAAGTTCCTCCGGGGTCACCTGTGGGAAGACCGGCCGCTCGCCAAGGCTCTCGAGGTAGTCGGCCGCGATTTCGGCAGTTCGCCGCAGCAGGTCGCGCGCGTCGCTCATGCGTCGAGCGCAAACAGCTGCGCGTCCCGTTGCCCGAGCTTGATGTCGCGCTCGTACTCGAGGCCGAGCTTGCGAGCCACTTTCTCGGAGGCGGCGTTGCCGTGGATGATCAGCGCGATCACGCGGTCGGCGCCGAGCCCGTTCAGCGCATAGTCGCGCACTGCGCCGGCCGCCTCGGTCGCGAAGCCCTGGCCCCAGAAGTCGCGGCCGAGCGTGTAGCCGACCTCGACCTCCGTCGGCCCTGAGGCCTGCGCCCGGGTCGTCGGCTCCCAGGTCTCGCTGTTCCAGATCAGGATCCCGACCCGGCCGATGACTGCGCCGTCGTCCTTGCGGAGGG
Source organism: Gaiellales bacterium (assembly GCA_038236705.1). Classification (GTDB taxonomy): domain Bacteria; phylum Actinomycetota; class Thermoleophilia; order Gaiellales; family Gaiellaceae; genus AC-32. Next base: position 43,243 of record JBBRZN010000003.1, on the reverse strand, counting down.
TGGTGTAGAGCCCGAACCCGTCCTCGTTCCAGCGCTCGATCATGCGGCGCACGGAGAGCTCGGTGTCGGCCCGCGTCAGGGTGCGCCCGTCACCCACGTAGCGCATCACCTCGGGGTCGGCGTACATCGGCGCAAGTGCCTCCGCGTCTTCCGGGACGGGCACGCGCAGGATCAGCCGCTCGGTCTGCAGCTCCAGCATCGGGAGCTAGCCTAGTCGGGCATGAACCGCCTGTCCGAGGAAACCAGCCCGTACCTCCTCCAGCACGCCGACAACCCGGTCGACTGGTACGCGTGGGGCGAAGAAGCCCTCGCGCGGGCGCGTGAAGAGGACAAGCCGATCCTGCTCTCGGTCGGCTACGCGGCCTGCCACTGGTGCCACGTGATGGCGCACGAGTCGTTCGAGGACGCGGAGACCGCTGCGCTGATGAACGAGCGCTTCGTCAACGTCAAGGTCGACCGCGAGGAGCGCCCCGACGTGGACGGGATCTACATGGACGCGGTGGTGGCGATGACCGGCCACGGCGGGTGGCCGCTGACCGTGTTCCTCACGCCCGGGGGTGAGCCGTTTCTCGGCGGCACCTACTTTCCGCCGGAGCCGCGGCACGGGATGCCGGCATTCCGGCAGGTGCTCGTGGCGATCTCCGACCTCTACCGCGAGCGGCGCGACGAGGTCGCCCACCGTGCGAGCGTGCTGATCGAGGCTCTGGAAAAGACGGCTGTGGCCGTGCCGTCGTCCGAACCCCTGACCGAGTCGCTCCTCTTCCAGGCGACGCGGCGCCTCGGCGAGCTGGCCGACCCGGAGTGGGGCGGGTTCGGCGGCGCGCCCAAGTTCCCGCCGGCCTCGGCGATCGAGCTGCTCCTCCGGCGGGGAGAGAGCGAGCTGGCGGCGAAGGCGCTGGACGGGATGGCCGCGGGCGGGATCTACGACCTCGTCGGCGGCGGCTTCCATCGCTACTCGGTGGACGAGCGCTGGCTCGTGCCGCACTTCGAGAAGATGCTCTACGACAACGCGCTGCTCGTCCCCGCCTACCTGCACGGCTGGCTCGTGACCGGGAACGAGCGCTACCGCGAGGTTGCGGAGCAGACGCTCGACTACCTGGTGCGCGAGCTCCGCCTCGACGATGGCGGCTTCGCCTCCTCCCAGGACGCGGACACCGACGGCGTCGAGGGGCTGACCTATTCGTGGGCGCCCGGCGAGGGCGCGCCCGAGGAGCTGTTCGAGCCCTTCGAGGGCGGGCGCTTCGTGCTGCGCGGCGAGCTCGACGACGAGACGCGGGAGCGACTGCTGGAGATCCGCGCCCAGCGTCCGCAGCCCGCGCGCGACGACAAGGCGATCGCGTCCTGGAACGGGCTCGCGCTGGCTGCGCTGGCCGAGGCCGGCCGACGGCTGGGCCGCGTCGACCTCGTCGCGGAGGCGCGGGAACTCGGGGAGTTCCTGCTCGGCCCGCTCTCCGACGAGCAGGGCCGCCTGCAGCGCAGCCGCCGTGCGGGCCGCACCTCCGGTGCCGGCTTCCTCGACGACTACGCCAACGTCGCTAACGGCCTCTACGAGCTGCACGTCGCCACCGGCGAGCTGCGCTGGCTCGAGGAGGCGCGCCGGCTGGCCCTGCTCGCGGTCGAGCTCTTCGCGGACGAGGAGCGCGGCGGCTTCTACCTGGCCCCGGCGGAGGGCGAGCGCCTGGTCGCGCGCAAGAAGGACCTCTTCGACCACCCGATCCCCTCGGGCAACTCGATGCTCGCCTTCGTGCTATTGCGGCTGGCCCGCATCTACGGCGACGACGAGCTCGAGCGGCAGGCTATCGGCGTCCTGCGCCTGTTCGGCGCGAGCCTCGGCCGGGCGCCCACGGAGCTCGCCCACGCGCTGAACGCGCTCGACCTCTACCTGTCGACGCCGAAGGAGATCGCGATCGTCGGGCCGGCCGACAGCGAGGTCGCGCAAACCGCCCTCGAGCCCTTCGATCCGAATGCGGTCGTCGCGTTCGGCCCGGCCGAAGGCGTGCCGCTGCTGGCGGGTAAGGAGCTCATCGACGGCAAGCCCGTGGTCTACGTCTGCGAGCGCTTCGCCTGCCAACGGCCGGTCACGGACGCGGCCGATCTGGCCCATCGCAACCCCGCCCAATCTAAGTCGAAGTAACAGTCTGTTACTTGGTGCCGCACGCCGCCGCGCTTGGGAACCGCTGCAACCTCCAATGCCTCAGACCGGCAAGTAACAGACTGCAACTTGGGAAGACGCGTCCCTGGGTGACGGTCGCTGGGCGGCCTGTGGTAGACGGGGCGGGGGCTCCGCCGTAGAGTCCTCCGCCGATGGCGATGCTCTTGGTCGAGCACGTGACGCGGCGGTTCGGCGGCATCGTCGCGGTTGACGACGTGTCGTTCGACGTCGGCGAGGGCGAGATCGTCGGCCTGATCGGTCCGAACGGGGCCGGCAAGACGACGATGTTCAACCTGATCACGCGGCTCTACCGGCCGGACGAGGGCGAGATCGCGTTCGACGGCGAGACGCTCCTGAAGACGCCGCCGCACGGGATCGTAAAGCGCGGGATCGCCCGCACGTTTCAGAACGTCGAGCTTTTCGGCTCGATGACGGTGCTCGAGCACGTGCTCATCGGCAGGCACGCACGCCGTGGCCGAGGCGCCCGCGAGCTCGTCGAGTACGTCGGTCTCGCCGGGCTCGCGCATCACCAGGCGGCCGAGCTCCCCTACGGCACCCAGAAGCGGGTCGAGCTCGCCCGCGCGCTCGCCTCGGGCCCGAGGCTGCTCCTGCTCGACGAGCCGGCCGGCGGCCTCAACCACGAGGAGGTCGAGGAGCTCGGGTCGCTGATCCGCAGCCTGCGGGACGACTTCGACCTGACCCTGCTGCTGGTCGAGCACCACATGGGCCTCGTGATGAGCATTGCCGACCGGGTGCACGTGCTCGACTTCGGCCGCCTGATCGCGAGCGGCACGCCCGCCGAGGTGCAGGGCGACCAGGCTGTGATCGAGGCCTACCTGGGAACCGTCGATGCCTGACGCGCTCCTGGAGCTCGAGGACGTCGAGGCGCGCTACGGCCCGGTCGTGGCGCTGCACGGGATCTCGCTCGAGGTCGACGAGGGCGAGGTCGTCGCCGTGCTCGGCGCGAACGGCGCGGGCAAGACGACGACTCTGCGCGCGGTCTCCGGGATGGTGCGGCGCAGCGGCGAGATCGTCTTCGCGGGCAAGCGCATCTCCCGCCGCTCGCCGGAGGCCGTCGCCCGGCTCGGCGTGGCCCACGTGCCCGAAGGGCGCGGCACGCTGACCGAGCTGAGCGTGCGCGAGAACCTCCGGCTCGGCGCCTACGTGCGGCGCGACCGCGCCGGGGTGCGAGAGGACGAGCAGCGCGTCCTCTCGTACTTCCCCTGGCTCGATCAGCGCTCGGGCCAGCGCGCCGGAACCCTCAGCGGCGGAGAGCAGCAGATGCTCGCGCTCGCCCGCGCGCTGATGCTGCGCCCGAAGCTCGTCCTCCTCGACGAGCCGTCGCTCGGTCTCGCGCCGATGGTCACCGCCGAGATCTTCCGCATCGTCGGCGAGTTGAACGCGAAGGAAGGCCTCGCGGTGCTCGTGGTCGAGCAGAACGCCGCGCTCGCCTTCGAGGCGTCCTCGCGCGCCTACGTGCTGGAGGTCGGCAAGGTCGCCGTGGAGGGCTCGAGCGACGAGCTGCGCCGAAACGAATCCGTCAGACGCTCGTACCTCGGTTACTGATGATCTTCGCCTTCGACTGGACCCAGCTCGCCCAGCAGATCGTGATCGGGCTGGCCTCCGGCGGCATCTGGGCGACGCTGGCCGTCGCGCTCGTGCTGATCTACCGCTCGACGGGCGTCGTCAACTTCGCCCAGGGCGAGATGGCGATGTTCTCGACCTTCATCGCCTGGTCGCTCGTCCACCACGGGCTCTCCTACTGGGCGGCGTTCTTCCTCACCGTCGCAATCTCGTTCGCCGCGGGTGTCGCCGTCGAGCGGGTCGTGATCCGGCCGGTCGAGAGCGCGCCGGTGCTGACGGTGGTGATCGTCACCCTCGGCCTCTTCTTCCTCGTCAACGGTGCGGCCCGCTGGATCTGGACGCCGGAGGTGCGCAGCCTGCCGAACGCGTTCTCGACGCGGCCAATCGACGTGGCCGGAGTTGCCTTCTCGATCCAGGACCTCGGCAACATCGGCGTCTCGTTGGCGGCGGTGGGGCTCCTGTGGGTGTTCTTCCGCTTCACGAAGCTCGGTCTCGCCTCGCGCGCGGCGGCCGTCAACCCGGAGGCGAGCCGCTTGCTCGGCGTGCGCGTGAGCTGGATGCTCGCGCTCGGGTGGGGGCTGGCGGCGGCGATGGGCGCGGTCTCGGGGATGCTGACCGCGCCGGCCCTCGCGAGCTTCGACCAGAACCTGATGCAGCCTGTGCTGCTGTACGCCTTCGCCGGCGCCGTGCTCGGCGGCATCGACAGCCCGCTCGGCGCCGTCGTCGGGACGATGCTGCTCGGCGTGCTCGTCAACCTGGTCGGCACCTACGTCGACTGGGTGGGCACGGAGCTGCGGCTCCCTGTCGCTCTCGCGGTGATCCTCGGCGTTCTCCTCGTCCGGCCGGCCGGGCTCTTCGGGCGGGTGTCCGTGAGGAGGGTGTGATGCGGCAGCGCGCGCTCGGCAGCGGCCTCTGGCTGCTCGTGGTCGGGGTGGCGCTCGTCGCGTACGCCTTCGCGCCGACCTTCGTCAGCGACTTCCACTCGCGCGACCTCGCGCACGCGGGCGTGTTCTTCATCGCGATCGTCGGGCTGAACCTGCTCACCGGCTACACGGGCCAGATCTCGCTCGGCCACGGCGCGCTGATGGCGATCGGCGGCTACACGACCGCGGCGCTCGTCGTGCACGAGCACTGGCGCGACGTCTGGACGATCCCGCTCGCCGGGCTGGCCGCCGGAATCGTCGGCTTCCTCATCGGTCTCCCGGCCCTGCGGCTCTCCGGCCTCTACCTTGCGCTCGCCACCTTCGCGTTCGCGGTCGCGATGCCGTCGCTGCTGAAGAAGTTCTCCGGCCTCACGGGCGGCGGCCAGGGCCTCCGCTTGCTCGAGTCCGCGCCCGCGCAGGTGACCGGGATCAGCGGCACGGTGACGATCTTCGGCCACTCGATGACCCAGAACCACTTCCTCTACTACCTGACCTGGGCGATCGGTCTCGCCGGCTTCCTGCTCGCGTGGCTGATCGTGCGCGGACGGCTGGGCCGCGTCTTCCGCGCCGTGCGCGACAGCGAGATCGCGGCCGCCTCCGCGGGGATCAACCTGGCCGGCTACAAGACCCTCGCCTTCGCGCTCAGCGGCGTCTACGCCGGGATTGCGGGCGCGCTGCTCGCGATCCAGGACGAGATCGTCAACCCGCTCACGTTCACGTTCCTGCTCTCGATCCTGATCCTCGTCGGAACCGTGGTCGGCGGTCTCGGCTCGCTGCCCGGGATGGTACTCGGAGCGTTTTTCGTGCAGTACCTACCGGACATCTCGACGCGGGTCTCGAACGCGCAGGGCGTGCCCGACTTCGTCTACGGCGCCGCGATCATCCTCGTGATGATCCTGCTCCCGAGTGGAGCGGGCGGGCTCCTGCGCCGCCTCGTCAGACCGCTAACAACCCGGTTGTACACTCGTCCCTAAGGCGATGGGCAGGAAGCTTCACGTACTCCTGGGTGCGTTCGTCGCGCTCGGGCTCGCGGCGGTTGCGTCGGGAGCGGGCACGCCCGGAGTCACCTCGACCGAAGTGCTGATCGGTGGCACGACGCCGCTCAGCGGGCCGGCCTCGGCGTACCAGTCGGTCGCCCGTGGCGCTGCGGCGTACTTCAAGTACGTGAACGCGAAGGGCGGCGTGAACAAGCGCAGGATCAGGTACATCTACAAGGACGACGTCTACGACGCCGCGAAGACGAGCGAGAAGACGAGGGAGCTCGTCCAGCAAGACAAGGTCTTCGCGATCTTCAACAGCCTCGGTACCGACCAGAACCTCGCCACGCGTCCCTATTTGAACGCGATCAAGGTGCCGCAGCTCTTCGTCGCGAGCGGCGCGACCACCTGGGGCAAGGACTACAAGCAGTACCCCTGGACGATCGGCTATCAGCCGAATTACCAGGCCGAAGGGACGATCTATGGCCGCTACGTCTCGAAGACGAGCCCGAAGGCCCGGATCGGCGTGCTCTACCAGAACGACGACTACGGCAAGGACTTGCTGAAAGGCCTCGCCAGAGGCCTCGGTTCGAAGACGAAGCTGATCGTTTCCAAGCAGGGCTACGACGTCAACGACCCCGACGTCCAGTCGCAGGTCGCGCGCCTGAAGGCTTCGCGGGTGAACACGCTGATGCTCTTCGCGACGCCGAAGTTCGCGATCCAGTCCTACGTCTACGCGCACAAGCTCGGCTGGAAGCCGAAGGTGTACGTGAACGCGGTTTCGAGCGCGGCCAACATCATGGGCCTCTCGACCGTGGGAACGAGCAAGAAACAGACCAACGGCTCGCTCAGCATCGTCTTCCTCAAGGATCCGACCGACGCGCACTGGGCGAAGGACCCTGGGGTCAAGCTCTACCGCTCGATCATGAAGCGCTACAAGGGCGGCAACCCGAACGATGTCTACGCGGTCTACGGCATGTCGGCCGCGCACACCTTCGTCGAGGCGCTGAAGAGGGCGGGCAAGAACCCGACCCGCGCCGGGATCATGAAGGCGGCCAACAGCCTGAACATCAAGAACGACCCGTTCCTGCTGCCGGGGATGGCGGTCAAGACGGGCGCCGGCGACCACTTCCCGCTCGACCAGGCGAAGCTCGAGCGCTACGTGAACGGCCACTGGGTCGTCTTCGGCGGCCTCTTCAGAGTTCGCTGACGAAGCTCAGGCCGTGCCCGCGAACGCTGGCTCGCCCGGCGGCACGCTGACGATCTTGCGGCGCCGGACCGGGAGCAGGCTGATCACTGCCACCGTGAGCGCGACGCCGAGCCACTGCGTCCAGCGCAGCGTGCTGTCGAAGACGTAGATGCCGACCAGCGTGGCCGTGACCGGAAACGCCAGCTCGCCGAGCGTCGCGAGCAACGCCGGCGTCCTCTGTAGCCCGTAGTAGTAGAGGCCGAGCGCCAGCAGTCCGGTGACGAGCGCGAGCAGCGCGATCCAGAGGCTGTCGTGCACGTTCGAGAAGGCGGATGCACCGACGATCGGCAGCGCGCAGGCGCTCGCGAGCAGGCCGAAGGCGAAGCGGACGGTCGTCACGTGGTCGAAGCTGAGCCGCCTGCTCAGCAAGCGCCCGAACACCGTGCCCATCCCCCACAGGGCCGCCGCGCCGAGCGTCTCGGCGATCGGGGTCATGCCTCGCAGGTGCGGCTCGAGCGGGTTCGGGAGCGCGATCAGCCACACGCCCGCGAGACCCGGCAGCAGGAACCACGCAAAGCCGGGACGCGGTTGCTCCTTGAGCACGAGCCACGCGCCGAGCACGGCGATCAGCGGCTGCGCCTTCTGCAGGACGACGACCGTGATGAAGTCGCCGTGGAAGAGCGCTTTGGTGAAGAGGATCGTCGCGATCGCAGAGGCCCCGGCTCCGACCGCGACCCCGGCCGCGACGTAGGCCGGCCCGGCCCGGTAGAGGGCGCGGAGCGCAGGGACGAGCAGCGGCAGCGTCAGGGCGACGAGCACGACGTGCTCGCCGAACACGATCGTGAACGCGGAGGTCGAATCCGACAGCGGCTTCCGGATCAGTCCGTCGAGGCCCCACATCGCCGCGGCGAGGCTGACCAGGACGACTCCCGGGACGGTGTCGAGGCGGCGCGCCGGCATCGGATTGAGCCTAGCCATTCGGTTACTCCGGCTCAGTCACTCCACCAGTCCTGCTCCACCTCCGCGTCCCCGGGCCCGGTGTGGGGGGCCCCGATCGCTACGATCTCCGCGCCCTCGGGCCCGGACTCGAATCCGCGCATCGTCTCCTTGGGAACACGGACGGCGTCCCACTGCTTCAGCTCGACGACCTCGTCCTCGAGCTTCATGCGGACGCTCCCGCTCACCACGAGGTAGACCTCCTCCTGGGTCTTGTGCCTGTGCCCGAACGGCACCCGGAAGTTCGGCGCCAGCCGCTGGTAGCTGAGCCCGGACTGCTCGAGCTCGAGGGGCACGCGCGCCATCCGCGCCTCCAAATCCGGCGCGAGACCGAAGTTCGGGGCCTGGTCCTCGACGTCGTGCTTCAGGTTCACCTTGGTGTAGTCGGCCATTTGTGCCTCCTGGTTCGGGGAGAGCGATGGTAAAGTCCGAGCGATGATGCAGCTTCTCGAGTAGCGCAGGAAGCAAACGCGGCGGCGCCGCGCTAGCTTCCCCCAGGCCTCTCGTTCGAGAGGCTTTTTCGTATCTGGAGGCAGGTTGGAGACGTACGACCCCAAGGCGATCGAGGCGAAGTGGCAGCACGTCTGGGAGGACGAGCGGGCCTTCTACGTCGACAACCCCGAGCCGGGCGAGCAGCCCGGCGACGACTTCTACATGCTCGAGATGCTCCCGTACCCCTCGGGCAACCTGCACATGGGCCACGTCCTCAACTACACGCTGGGCGACGTCGTCACGCACTTCAAGCGCCGCCAGGGGCTGAAGGTGCTGAGGCCGATGGGCTGGGACTCGTTTGGCCTGCCTGCCGAGAACGCGGCCATCAAGGAGGGCGGCCACCCGCGCGAGATCACCGAGCGCAACATCGCCAACATCGAGCGCCAGATGCGCCGCCTGGGCTGGGCGATCGACTGGGACCGGGTGATCGCCGCGCATGATCCCGCCTACTACCGGTGGACGCAGTGGCTCTTCCTCAAGTTCTTCGAGAAGGGGCTCGTCTACCGCAAGGAGGCGCCGGTCAACTGGTGCCCGAACGACCAGACCGTCCTGGCCAACGAGCAGGTGATCAACGGCCGCTGCGAGCGCTGCGGCGCGGTGGTCGAGTCTCGCAAGATGGAGCAGTGGTTCTTCCGGATCACGGCCTACGCGGACGCGCTCCTGAAAGACCACGAGCTGATCGACTGGCCCGAGCGCACGAAGGCGATCCAGCGCAACTGGATCGGCCGTTCCGAGGGCGCCGAGCTCCTGTTTCGCATCGACGAGCTGGACGTGGACGTGCCGGTCTTCACGACGCGGCCCGACACCGTTTTCGGCGCGACCTTCTTCGTGCTCGCGCCCGAGCACCCGCTCGTGGACACGCTGGTCGAACGCTCGCCGAAGGCGGAGGAGCTTCGGAAGTACGTGCGCACGGCGATGGCGAAGCGCGGCGAGGAGCGGGCTGCCGCCGACGAAAGGACGGGCGTCTTCACCGGCCTCTACGTCACCAACCCGGCCACGGACGCGCCGATCCCGGTCTGGGTCGCCGACTACGTCCTGATGGACTACGGCACCGGCGCGATCATGGCCGTCCCGGGCCACGACGAGCGCGACCGCCAGTTCGCCGAGCGCTACGGCCTGCCGATCCGGGAGGTCGTCGACGAGGACGGGGCGCTCGTGAACTCGGGGCAGTTCACAGGCCTTTCGGCCGAGGAAGCGAAGCGGGCGATCCTCGAATGGCTCGGCGAGCGCGGCCGCGGCCGGCCGGCGGTCAACTTCCGACTGCGCGACTGGGGTTTCTCACGCCAGCGCTACTGGGGCTGCCCGATCCCGATCGTCTACTGCGAGCGGTGCGGGATCGTGCCCGTGCCCGAGGATAACCTGCCCGTGCTGTTGCCGGAGGTCGAGGACTTCCGGCCGAAGGGCAAACCGCCGCTGGCCTCCAACGAGGAGTGGCTGCACGCGGCCTGCCCGCGCTGCGGGGGCCCGGCCGTGCGCGAGGCCGACACGATGGACACCTTCGTCGACTCCTCCTGGTACTTCCTGCGCTACGTCGACCCGCACAACGATCAGGCGCCGTTCGAGCGCCGGCTCGTGGACTTCTGGCTGCCGGTCGATCAGTACGTGGGCGGGATCGACCACGCGACCGGGCACCTGCTCTACTCACGCTTCTTCGTCAAGGTGCTGGACGAGCTCGACCTGGTGGGCTTCCGCGAGCCCTTCCAGCGGCTCTTCCACCAGGGCTGGGTGCGCCAGGGCGGCTCGAAGATGTCGAAGTCGCGCGGGAACGTCACCGCGCCGGACGAGCTGGCCGACATGTACGGCGCTGACGCGGTCCGCCTGTACATCCTCTTCGTGGGCCCGGCCGACCAGGCGATGGACTGGACCGAGGAGGGCGTGGAGGGGATCGCGCGCTTCCTGCGCCGGCTCTGGCGGATCGTCGGGGAGGCACGCTACGCGTCCCCGGATCCACAACCGGACCCTGAGCCGTCTCTGCTTTCCCGGAAGGCGCACGAGACGATCGCGCGGGTGAGCGACGACATCGGGCGGCGCTTCGTCTTCAACACTCCGATTGCGGCCGTTATGGAGCTGGTCAACGAGCTGGGCCGCGATCCGGCGGCGCCCGGTGCGCGGTTCGCGGCGGAGACGGCGGTGTCGCTGATCCAGCCGTACGCACCGCACGTCGCGGAGGAGCTGTGGTCACGGCTGGGGCACGAACGGCTCTGGGAGCAGCCCTGGCCCGTCGCGGACGAGTCGCAGCTCGAGCGGGAGACCTTCGAGCTCGTGATCCAGGTGAACGGGAAAGTGCGGGACCGCGTCGAGGCCTCGGTTCAAGAGTCGGAGGAGGACCTGGTCGCGCGGGCGACGGCTTCCGCGCGCGTCCAGGCGCAGCTGGACGGGCGGGAGGTGCGCCAGGCGATCGTCGTGCCGGGCAAGCTCGTCAACCTGGTGGTTTAGCGAGCCCGGCACAGATTCGGCACAAAGGCGTCACCCACGCGTGACGCGTTCTCGGGCACGGTCAGGGCATGCCGGAGTTCCTCCTCCAGCGGCGGCGGCTGCTCCTGGCCGCCGCAGGCTCGCTCGCGCTGATCCTGCTCGCGGGACGGTTCGTCCTGGGCGCAGGCACGACCACGGTGGCGCCTCTTCCCCCGCCGCCGGCTGAGACCGCGGGCGTGACCGGGCTGCCGGCCGCGCGGGTGGTGGTGGATGTCGTCGGCGCCGTGCGCCAGCCGGGTCTGTACCGGCTGGAGCAGGGCTCGCGAATCGCGGACGCCGTCGCCCGCGCGGGCGGGGCCACCGGGAAGGCGGATCTCGCGCAGGTGAACTTGGCCGCGCCGCTGGCCGACGGCGAGCAGGTGGTTGTGCCGAAGCGTGGCGCGGCGGGCGTCGCCGGGGTGGGGGTGGGCCCCGCCGGCACCGGAGCGGCTACCGGGCCGGTGCATCTCAGCAACGCGACCCTGGATCAGCTGGACTCGCTTCCGGGGATCGGCCCCGTGACCGCACAGAAGATCCTCGACTACCGGGCGAAGCACGGGGCCTTCAGCTCGGTGGACGAGCTCGACGCGGTCCCGGGGATCGGCCCCTCGCGGATGGACCAGCTGCGCGACCTGGTGGCCCCGTGACGGCGCCCCGCGCCTCGCCGCATCTGGTCGCGGCCTCGCTGTGTGCGGGGGTCGCGGTGTCGAATCTGATTCGAGGCGCGTCGCCGGTTGTGGCCGTGACCGCCGGCGCTGTCGCCTGCGCCGCGGTCGGCGCGACGGGAGAGCTTCGGCTCTGGCTGCTCTGCATGGCGCTCGTGGTGATCGCTTGGTGGTGGGGCAGCGCGCGCCTGCAGGCGCTCGACCGCAGCGTGCTGCTCGCGCGCGTCGACACGTCCGAGCGCGCTCGTGTGGTGGTGACCGCACCGGCGCGGCGATCGCGCTTCGAGCTGCGCGTTCCCGGCCAAGTGCGCCGCTTCGGCCGGCTCCGCCTGCGCGAGTCGGTCCTGCTCGAGCTTCCGCCGGGCCGCGCGCCGCCGCAGGGCGCCGTGCTCGAGGCCGTCACGACCGTGCGGCTGCCCCGTCCGGCCAAGGGCGGCTTCGACGAGCGGACGTTCCTGCGTCGCCACGGCGTTCACGTCGTGCTGCGCGCCGACCGCTGGCGCATCGTCGGTCAGCGCGGCGGGCTCGGCAGCGTCGCCGACAGGCTCCGCGCAGCGCTGGCCGGCTCGATCGCCCCGGGCCTGGAAGGAGACCGGCGCGGGATCGTCGAGGGCGTCGTGCTCGGTGACGAGCAGGCGCTCTCGGAGGGATTGCGTCAGCGCTTTCGCGTCTCGGGGCTCTACCACCTGCTCGCCGTCTCGGGGCAGAACGTCGTGCTCGTGGCCGGAGGGGCGCTTGCGCTCGCGTGGCTGATCGGGCTGCCACGTTGGCTCGGCCAGCTCGGCGCGCTCGCCTCCATCGGCGGCTACGTGCTGGCGGTCGGGGCACAGCCGTCGGTGGTGCGGGCCGGAGTCGCGGGGGCGCTCGTCTCGCTGGCCTGGCTCGCGGCGCGGCCGGTCGACCGCTGGTACTTCCTGTTGCTCGGCGCGCTCGCGCTGCTCGCGTGGAACCCGTACAGCCTGCTCGATCCGGGCTTCCAACTCTCGTTTGCCGCCGTCGCGGCGATCTTCGTGCTCGTCCCGAGGCTCACGCGCGCGCTCGAGGGCTATCCGCTCCCGGGGAAGCTCGGGGCCGTTTTGGCCGTGTCGACCGCGTGCGGCGTCGCGACCGCGCCTGTGCTCTGGCTCCAGTTCCACGCGGTGCCGCTGCTGACGGTGCCTGCCAATGCATTTGCCGCGCCCGCGGTCGCGCCGCTGCTCGGACTCGCGTTCGCGACAGCGCTCGCCGGCCTGGTGTTCGCGCCGGCCGCGTCTGCGCTCGCCTGGGTCAACGGCTGGTGTGCCGCCTACCTCGCGGGCTGCGCGCGGGTGGTCGGTGGGTTGCCGGGCGCGCAGGTCCGCTCGGGCCGCTCGCTGGTCATCCTCCTCGCCCTGACCGCCCCCGCCGCAGCCTATGCTTGGCGGCGGTGGCAGAGCTCCTCTCCGCGTACCTGATCACCGGCACCGACCGGCCGAAAGTGACGCGCGCGCTGCGCCGTCTCCGCGACCGGGTGGGGGAGGATGCGACGGAGACGCTGAACGCGAGCGAGTCGAGCGGGGAGGACACCGCCGCCTCCTGCAACGCCCTCGGGCTCTTCGCCGTCGAGCGGCGCCTCGTCGTGGTCGAGCAGGTGGAACGCTGGAAGGCCGCCGACGTGAAGGCGGTTCAGGAGTACCTACGCAAGCCGGCCCCGACGAGCGTGCTCGCACTGCTCGGCGAGGATCTCAAGCGCGACTCGGCGCTCGCGAAAGCTGTTGCGAAAGCAGGCGAGGTGCTGGTCTACGACCTTCCGACGCGAGGCCGCAAGGCCGACCTGCCCAAGTGGGTCGAGCAGCAGTTTCGCGAGCGGGGAATCGTGATCGACCACGACGCGGCCCGAGCCCTCGTCGAGCTCGCGGGTGACAACGCTGACGAGCTCACGACGGAGGTGGACAAGCTCTCGACCTGGGCCGCCGGCGAGCGGATCGGCGAGCGGGAGGTCGCCGAGCTCGTCCCGGCACGCGCCGACGCGCCGCCCTTCGACCTCACGGACGCCTGGGGCCGTCGCGACGTGGCCGCGGTGCTTGCGGCGAGCGAGCGAATCGTCGAACGCTCGGGCGACTCGCCCCGGGACGTGTTCCTGCGGATCGCCGGGCTGGTCACGAACCACGTGACGCGGGTGCGCGAGTGCCAGGCTCTCGACGCGGAGGGCGTTCCACCCACCGCCGGGGCCGACCGGTTGAAGCGCAACCGCTTCTATGTTCAGAAGCTCTACGAACAGGCGCGCAACTACAGCGAAGAGGAGCTTGGCGACGCGGTGATCCGCCTCGCCCGGCTCGACCTCGCGCTGAAGGGCGGCAGCAAGCTTCCGGGCGAGCTCGAGTTCACACGCGCGCTCGTCGACATCACGCGCCCGGCCGAGACGGCCCGGGCGGGCTAGCTGGGAGGGCTTGACGCAACCCAGTCTGTGCCCTCGGGCCGCCCTGCTCGCTCCGAGGCGGCGTCCTCAGTCGCACCCGTAGCCTCCGGCTACGAGAACTCCTGCGTCCTTGCCTCGGAACGATCAGCGCACCCCGAGGACGAGCGAGGTTCCGCCAAGCCCTCCTAGGAGGCGCCGGAGACGAGCTTCGCAGCCTGCGCCTTCTTGCGCGCGGCCGTGTTGCGGTGCATCGCGCCGCGGGAAGCGGCCTTGTCGACCCAGCGGACGAGGTCGCGGTGCGTCGTTGCGACCAGATCCTTGTCGCCGTCGGACACGGCCTGGCGAAGCCGGCGGGTCAGCGTCTTGACGGTGGAGGCGTAGCGCAGGTTCTCGAGGCGCTCCTGCGCCGCGATCCGCACCCGCTTCTTCTGCTGTTGAATGTTCGGCATAGCGTGAAAATGCCCGCTCTGCGGGCGGCCCGATCGTAGCAGCCGACCGCCCGGCACGGTTTTGGCGCATCCGCGTCACAGACCCGCGTGCAAACCCCGAATAGGCTCTCAGCGGGGAGGAGGTCGGGCTACCTGCCCGGCGCATCGGCCGGAACGGACACGGCCAAAAGAGACGACGCCGACGGAGCGCGTTCCTATACTCGCTCGCGTGGACGAGCAGCGCGCGGCCCGCGGCCGACGGCTGGCGCGGTCGACGGCGATCTTTGCGCTCGCCACCGGCATCTCCAGGGTTCTCGGCCTCGTCCGCGAGATCGTCGCGGCGTACTACTTCGGCGCCGCTGGGAAGATCAACGCGTTCACGGTCGCCTTCCAGGTGCCGAACCTCGTTCGCTCGCTCGTCGCCGACGCCGCGCTCTCGTCCGCCTTCGTCCCCGTCTTCAGCGAGCTGCTCGAGAAGGGCGACCGGAAGCGCGCCTGGCGCGTCGCGTCCAGCCTCTTCTGGCTGATGCTGCTCGGGCTCGGCGCCCTGACCGCGTTCTTCATCGTGATCGCCCCGCTGGTGATCGCTCCCTTCGGCGACCCCGGCGGCGATCGCGAGCTTGCGATCGGCCTCTCGCGGGTCCTCTTCCCGATCGTGGCGCTGCTCGGGATCTCGGGCGTGATCGTCGGGATCCTCAACAGCTACGAGCACTTCACCGTCCCTGCGCTGACACCGGTCTTCTGGAACGTCGCGATCATCCTGGGCCTCGTCATCGGCGTCCCGCAGGCCGACTCGATGGACGGGAAGCTCTACGTCTACGCCGTCTCGATCCTGATCGGCACCGTGATCCAGGTGCTGCTGCCCCTGCCCTGGCTGCGCGGGCGCGACGGCCGCCTCCAGGTCGTGATCGACTGGCGAGACCCCGCGATCAAGCGCGTCTTCTCGCTGATGGTGCCGGTCACCCTCGGCCTCGGCCTGATCAACTTCAACCTCGTCGTCGACTCCCTCTTCGCCTCGCGCTTGATCGACGCCAATCTGGCTCCGACCGCGATCGACAAGGCGTTCCGCGTCTACATGCTGCCGCAGGGGATGTTCTCCGTTGCCGTCGCGACGGTGCTCTTCCCCTCGCTCTCCCGTCTCGCCGCGCGCGGAGACCTGGAGGGCTTCCGCCACACGGTCGCCCTTGGCCTGCGCCAGATCGCGTTCCTGCTCGTGCCCGCGAGCGTCATCTCCGCCGTGCTCGCCGAGCCGATCGTGCGCCTCCTCTATCAGCGGGGCGAGTTCGATCCGCACCAGACACGGGTCGTCGCCGGCGCGCTCGCCGCCTTCGCTGCCGGGCTCACGTTCAACGGGATGATGCTGATGCTGAACCGGGCCTTCTTCAGCCTTCAGTCGGCCTGGGTGCCCACCGGGGTCGCTCTCGGCAACCTCGGCCTGAACGCCGCGCTCGACGGAGCCTTCTACCGCTTCGGCATCTGGGGTATCCCGCTCGCCACGACGGTCGTGAACATCGCCGGCGCGGCTGCGCTCCTCGACCTCTTGCGCCGGAGGCTTGGGCGCCTCGAGCTCGCCGAGAGCGCGCGGGCCTTCTTCCTGATCACCCTGGCCTCCGCGGTGCTGGCCGGTGTTGCGTACGGCGTCTGGCGGCTCCTCGACGAGGAGCTCGGCCGGTCGCTCGGAGGCCAGATCGGCTCGCTGGGGACGGCTCTTCTCGCCGGCGCGCTCGTGTACGGATTTTCCTGCCGTTTGCTGGGAGTTCGCGAGCTCCAGGCGTTGCTATCGTTGCGATCCCGCCGCCGCGCCGGCTGAGCTCGCATGGACCAGGACCGAATCCGCAACTTCTCGATCATCGCCCACATCGACCATGGGAAATCCACCCTGGCCGACCGGATCCTCGAGGTCACCGACACCGTCACGGGCCGCGACATGCGAGCGCAGGTGCTCGACTCGATGGAGCTGGAGCGCGAGCGCGGGATCACGATCAAGGCGCAGGCCGTCCGCGTTGCCTGGAAGGGCTACCAGTTGAACCTGATCGACACGCCGGGACACGTCGACTTCACCTACGAGGTCTCCCGCTCGCTTCAGGCCTGCGAAGGCGCGCTGCTCGTCGTCGACGCCGCGCAGGGCATCGAGGCGCAGACGGTCGCAAATGCCTACCTGGCGATCGAGAACAACCTGGAGATCGTGCCCGTCGTGAACAAGATCGACCTGCCGCAGGCCGACCCTGACGCCGCAGCCGCCGAGATCGCGGAGCTCGTGGGCGAGGACCCGCACCGGGTTCTGCGGATCTCGGCCAAGACGGGTGAGGGCATCGAGGCGGTGCTCGACGCGATCGTCGAGCGCATCCCTCCGCCGGCCGGCGATCCCGAGGCGCCGCCGCGCGCGCTCGTGTTCGACTCTTCGTACGACCAGTACCGCGGCGTGGTCGCCTTCGTGCGCATGGTGGACGGCTCGTTCAGTCGGGGCGAGCCGGTGCGCGCGATGGCGCAGGGAACCCGCTTCGAAGCCGAGGAAGTCGGCTTCTTCTCGCCCACGATGGTCGCCGCGGACGCGCTCCGCGCAGGGGAGGTCGGCTACGTGATCACCGGCCTGAAGGACGTCAGCAAGCTGCGCGTCGGCGACACGCTGACCTCGGAGCGCCGTCCCGCCGCCGAGCCGCTACCCGGCTACAAGGACGTCAAGCCGATGGTCTTCGCGGGCCTCTTTCCGACCGACTCCGACGACTACCCGGAGCTCCGCGACGCGCTCGAGAGGCTGAAGCTAAACGACGCCGCGCTCTTCTACGAGCCCGAGACCTCGCAGGCGCTCGGCTTCGGCTTCCGTTGCGGCTTCCTCGGCCTGCTGCACATGGAGATCGTGCGCGAGCGGCTCGAGCGCGAGTTCGATCTCGACCTGCTCGTCACCGCGCCGAACGTCGCCTATCGCGTAGTGACCAAGGCGGGCGACGAGGTCGAGGTGCACAACCCGTCCGACATGCCGAGCGAGATCGAGCGCGTCGACGAGCCGTACATCAAGGCGTCGATCATCGTGCCCAAGGACTACGTCGGGCCCGTGATGGAGCTCAACACCGAGCGGCGCGGGGCCTTCGACCACATGGAGTACCTCTCCGAGCAGCGCGTCCTGCTGGTCTACGAGCTCCCGCTCGCAGAGATCGTGCTCGACTACTACGACCAGTTGAAGTCGCGCACACGCGGGTACGCGAGCTTCGACTACGACCTGATCGGGTTCCGCGAGGGCGACCTGACCCGTGTCGACGTGTTGCTCGCCGGCGAGCCGGTGGACGCGCTCTCGCTGATCGTGCACCGCGACGGCGCCTATGCGCGAGGGCGGGCGCTCGTCGACCGGCTCCGCGAGGAGATCCCGCGCCAGTTCTTCGACGTCCCCGTGCAGGCGGCGATCGGCTCACGCGTGATCGCGCGCGAGACGATCAAGGCCAAGCGGAAAGACGTGCTGGCGAAGTGCTACGGCGGCGACATCTCGCGCAAGCGCAAGCTGCTCGAGCGCCAGAAGAAGGGCAAGCGGCGGATGAAGCAGGTGGGCTCGGTCGAGGTGCCGCAGGAGGCTTTCCTCGCGGTGCTCAACCTGGACGGGCCGAAGAAGGACGGGCAGAAGAAGTGACCGGCGCCCGGCACCTCTACGTCCACCTGCCGTTCTGCGCCTCGCGCTGCGGCTACTGCGACTTCGTCACCGTCGTCGGGCGCCAGGGCCAGCACGGTGCCTACGTGGATGCGCTCCTGGGTGAGCTCGCGCTCGAGCGAGAGGCGCTCGCGACCCGACTGGAGAGCGTCTTCCTCGGCGGCGGCACGCCCACGCTGACCGAGCCGCGTGAGCTGGAGCGCCTGCTGAGGGCGCTGCCGCCGGCGCTCGAGGTGACCGTCGAGGCGAACCCGGAAACGGTGACCCCTGCCCTCGCCGAGTTGCTGCGCGACTGCGGCGTGACCCGGGTCTCGCTTGGCGCCCAGAGCTTCCGGCCGCGGCTGCTGGACGTGCTCGAGCGGCGGGCCGGGGCCGACGACGTCCGGCGCGCGGTCTACGCTCTTCGTGATGCCAACTTTGACAACGTATCCCTCGATCTCATCTACGGGATTCCCGGCCAGAGCGCCGCCGACCTCGAGGCCGATCTGCGCGACGCGCTGGCGCTGGAACCGGAGCATCTCTCCTGCTACGAGCTGGAGGCGAAGCCGGGGACTCGCTTCACCCACGAGCACGGCGCCGAGCTCGCACGCCAGGCCGAGGCCATGGAGACGTACTTCGAGCGCGTCGTCGCACGGCTGACGGGCGCCGGCTATCGCTGGTACGAGACGGCGAACTTCTGCCGGCCACCCACGCTTGCGGACGGTCGCGACCTGCGCTCGCGACACAACCTCGCCTACTGGCGCGGCCGGGACTACCTGGGACTCGGGATCGGCGCTGTCTCGACAATTCAGGGTCGGCGGTGGAAGACGACGCCTCGGCTGGGCACGTACCTGGCGGCGCTCGCGGCGGGGGAGCGGCCTCCCCGTGAGCTCGAAGAGCTGCCCGCACCGGTGCAGCAATCGGAGCGTGTGCTCCTCGGCCTTCGCCTCGACGAACCGCTCTCGCTGACCGGGCTCGAGGGCGCGCTCGATGCAGCGGCGGTCGAGCGGCTCGAGCGGCTCGGACTGGTCGAGCGCGCCGCCGACGGCGCGGAGCTCGCGCTGACGGATCGCGGCCGCTTCCTCGGCGGCGGCGTCACGGCTGAGCTGCTTGCCTAAAATCCCTGCAAAGGAGGTGGGGAAGACGGCGAAGATCGAGCTCAACGAGCGCCAGCGGGCAATCCTGCGCGGGGTCGTCGAGGAGTTCGTCGCGACGAGGCAGCCGGTCGGCTCGCGCACCCTGGTCGAGCGAACCGAGCTCGACGTCTCGCCGTCCACGGTGCGGAGCGAGCTCGCCGAGCTCGAGACGCTCGGGCTGTTGACGCATCCCCACACCTCGGCGGGCCGGATCCCGACCGAGCGCGGCTACCGCTACTACGCCGACCGCCTGCTCGAGCGGCTCGATCCCCAGCCCGGCGGGTTCCCGCTCGACCTGACGACGGCGCGCACGGAGGTGGACGCGGCGCTGCAGGCGACTACCGAGATGCTCTCGGAGCTGACGAGGCTGCTCGCGCTCGTGTCGGCCCCGCCGCTCGGCATCGCCACGGTTCGCCACGTCGAGGTGCTGCTGCTCCAGCCGCAGGTCGTGATGGTGGTCGTGATCACCTCCACGGGCAGCGTCACCAAACGGGTGTACCGCTTCCCGGAGGCGGTCGACCCCGGCCTGGCGAACTGGGGCGCGCAGTACCTCAACGACCGGGTCGCCGGCCTCGAGCTCGGAAGCCACATGTTGCGCCGCCGGCTCGACGAGCCCGCGCTTGGCCGTCCGGAAGCCGCCTTCCTCGCGACGCTGCGCCCGCTCTTCGACGAGGCGCTGGCCGCAGAGGAGCAGAGCCTCTACGTCGGAGGCACCGCCGGCCTGCTGGAGGACCTGCGAGGCGAGGAGCTCGAGAGCTACCAGCGGCTGCTCGAGGTGCTCGAGAAACGCGCGGCCCTGCTCGACCTGCTCAGCCAGACCCTCGACCCACGCCGGCCGTTCGTGCGGGTCGGCCCGGAGATCGAGCACCCGGCGCTGCGCGACCTCTCGCTCGTCGGCGCCTCCTACGGCCTGACCAACCGCACGCTCGGGTCGGTCACGCTGCTCGGGCCCGTACGCATGGACTACGACATGGCGATCCGCTCGGTGCGGGCGGCCGCCCACGAGCTCTCGCGCTTCGTCGAGGAAATCTACGACGACAACTAGCGAGCGAGCTACCCTCCAAACAGGAATGGCGACGACTCAGCGCGACTACTACGAGCTCCTTGGAGTGCCACGAAACGCGGACGAGGCGGCGATCAAGAAAGCGTTTCGCGGTCTTGCTCGCACGCTTCATCCGGACGTCTCCGAGGCGCCGGACGCGCAGGAGCGCTTCCGCGAGCTGGTCGAGGCCTACGAGGTGCTCTCGAAGCCGGAGGCGCGCGAGCTCTACGACCGGTACGGCCACGCCGGCCTCCAGAGCGGCGGCTTCACGCCGACGACCTTCGACCTCGGGAGCCTCTCTGATCTCTTTGCAGCGTTCTTCGGCGACGACGTCTTCGGCGTCGCTGCCCGCCCGAGAAGCGCGCGCGGCGCGGATGTCGGCGCCCAGATCGAGCTCGAGCTCAGCGAGGCGGCCACGGGCGTGAAGCGGGAGGTCCCGTTTCCCGTCACCGTCTCCTGCGCCACGTGCCAGGGGAGCGGGGCTGAGCCGGGGACGGAGCCGGTCGCCTGTGCCACCTGTGGTGGCCGCGGACACTTGCAGCACGTCTCGCGCACCGCCTTCGGCGAGTTCGTTCGCTCCCAGACCTGCCCGGGTTGCGGGGGCGCAGGCCGGGTGATCGAGCGCCCGTGCCTGGATTGCGAGGGCTCCGGCCGAACGGTGGAGGAGCGGTCGCTCGAGGTCGAGGTTCCCGCCGGTATCCACGACGGCCAGCAGATCCGTATCTCCGGCGAAGGCCACGCGGGCGCGCTGGGCGGCCGCGCCGGCGACGTCTACGTGCAGGTGCACGTCCGGCTGGACCCGCGTCTGGTGCGCGAGGGGAACGACATCTTCTGCAGCGTCGACCTGACGATGACCGAGGCGGCGCTGGGGAAGAAGGTCGAGGTGCCGACGCTGGAAGGCACCGTCGAGCTCGAGCTGGAGCCGGGCACGCAGCCGGGCGAGGTCAGGGTGCTGAAGGGCCACGGCATGCCGGTCCTGCAGGGGTTCGGCCGCGGCGACCAGCGAGTGCTCGTGAACGTGCAGGTCCCGCACCACCTGACGGAGGAGCAGCGCGAGCTGCTGGAGCAGTTCGGTCGCACGGTCGACGCCGATACCTACCGTCCTGACGAGGGGTTCTTCGACAAGCTGAAGAGCGCCTTCCGCTGACCCCGCTTCGTCGCGTCTCCGCCTCAGTGCCACCCGAGCGAGCCGAGGCAGCGCGCGCGGTGATGATCGAGCTCTTCCCCGCCGGCTTCGAGGAGCTCGAGCACGCCGACGCGGTCGAGCTCGTCGCCTACACCGACGCGGGCGGCGAGGAGCGGCTCTGGGCAGCCTTCGGCGAGGTTCGCTCCGAGGAGATCGCGTCGGACTGGGAGGAGCGCTGGCGCGAGTTCCACCGGTCGGTGCGAGTGGGGTCGCTCTGGATCGGGCCTCCCTGGGAAGAGCCGCCCGCCGGCGCCGACGCGGTCGTCGTCGAGCCCGGCCGTGCCTTCGGCACGGGGGGGCATGCCACGACGCGGCTGTGCCTGGAGCTGCTCGCCGGCCTCGAACGGGGAAGCCTGCTCGATGTCGGCTGTGGCTCCGGCGTGCTCTCGATCGCGGCTGCGCGGCTCGGCTTTGCGCCGCTGATCGCCGTCGACCACGACTCGGCGGCCCTCGACGCGACCGCCCGTAACGCGAGCACCAACGGCGTCGAGCTCGAGCTTCGACTCGCAGACGCGCTCGCCGAGCCGCTACCTGCAACCGACATCGCGGTCGCGAACATCGCCCGGGAAGCGGTCGAACGGCTCGGCCCATTCCTCGATTCCCCTGCGCTCGTCACCTCCGGCTATCTGGAGCAGGACGACCCCGCGCTGCCAGGGTTTCGCCGGGAGGACCGGCGCACGTCCGGAGGCTGGGCGGCGGATCTTTTTCGGCGCGAGGAGTAAAGTTCCGCGCCGTGGCGAGCTTCTCGGAAGACTGCCTCTTCTGCAACCTGGTCCGCGAGGGCGATCACATCCATGCGGCAGAGGGCTTCGTCGCGATCCGCGACATCTCCCCGAAGGCGGAGACGCATCTGCTCGTGCTGCCGGAGCGGCACGTCTCGAGCTTCCGCGAGATCTCCGAGTTTCCCGCCGACGAGGCGAAGCAGATGCTCGAGTTCCTCGCCGAGACCGCGCGGGTGACCGGTCTCGAGGACTATCGCCTCGTGGTCAACGTCGGCGAAGGGGCGGGGCAGACCGTCTTCCACCTGCACTGGCACGTGCTCGGGGGGCGCATGTGGGGGTTCGCGGGATGAGCCTGATCGCGCGGCTCGAGGACGAGCTCAAGCAGGCGATGGTCGCGCGCGACGGGGAGCGGCGGGACACGCTGCGTCTGATCCTGACGAGCCTTCGCTCCGCGGAGAAGGAGTTGCAGCGGCCGCTGCACGACGACGAGGAGCTGCAGGTGCTCCAGCGCGAGCGCAAGCGCCGAACCGAAGCCTCCGAGGCGTTCCGCGTCGGCGGCCGGGAGGAGCAGGCCGACGCCGAGGAACGTGAGCTGGCCGTGCTCGAGGAGTTCATGCCCGAGCCGCTCTCGGAGGAGGAGCTGGAGGAGATCGTCGACGACGCGATCGCCGAGGTCGGTGCGACGAGCATGCGCGACATCGGGCGTGTGATGGCCGACGTGATGCCGCAGGTCGCAGGCCGTGCGGACGGCTCCGCGGTGAGCCAGTTGGCGCGCGAGAAGCTCGCCTGACGCATGTTCCCTAGTTAAGGCGCGCCCGGCCTCCTCCCGCTGCGAGCGTATCGAGCCGCGGCGCACGCGTCTGTGCCGAAAGCGTGCCGGTTCCGTCACGCCCAGCGCGGACGCTTCGCGGTCGTCCCGAGCGCCTACACTGGGCGCAGTGCAGGAAGTTCTCTCGGTTTCCAACGATGTCGCCGCCGAGCTGGCGACCCTCGGCGACGGCGTGCTCGACGCCCTCCGCGACCGGCTTCGCATCACGATCCTGCTGCGCGGCAATCGCCTGACGATCGAGGGCGAAGACCCGAACGTCGCTCAGGCGCGCGCAGTCGTGGACGAGCTCGCCGAGCTCGTCGAAGGCGGCCACGAGATCGGCCCGGGCACGGTGGATGCCGTGATCGCGGCGCTCGACCAGGCCGAGGATCTGCGCGAGGTCTTCGAAGACGTCGTCTGGCGGCATCGAGGCAAGAAGATCTCACCCAAGACCGTCAACCAGAAGCGCTACGTGGATGCGATGCGCGCGCACACGGTCACGTTCGCTATCGGCCCGGCGGGAACCGGCAAGACCTACCTCGCGATGGCGCTCGCTGTGGCGTCGCTCTCCGACCGGGAGGTCGGGCGGATCATCCTCACGCGTCCGGCGGTCGAGGCCGGCGAGCGACTGGGGTTCCTGCCCGGCGACATGCTGGCGAAGGTCGATCCCTACCTGCGTCCTCTCTACGACGCGCTCTACGACATGCTCGATCCGGATCGCCTCGCCGCGTACATGGAGAAGGGCACGATCGAGGTCGCCCCGCTCGCGTTCATGCGCGGCAGGACATTGAACGACTCGTTCATCATCCTCGACGAGGCCCAGAACACGAGCCCCGAGCAGATGCAGATGTTCCTGACCCGGCTCGGTTTCGGCTCGAAGGTCGTGGTCACGGGCGATGTGACCCAGATCGATCTCCCCCGCGAGCAGGCTTCGGGCCTGATCCAGGTGCAGGACATCCTCGGCTCGATCGAGGGAATCGCCTTCATCCGCTTTGGCCACGAGGACGTGGTCCGGCACAAGCTGGTACAGCGGATCGTGGAGGCCTACAAGCTCCACGCGGAGGAGACCGGCACCCAGCGCAGCCGTTAGGGCGATGATCTCCGTCGAGGTGGAAAATCGCAGCGGCGTCGAGGTCGAGGAGCAGGCAACGGTCGAGCTGGCCCGGCGCCTGCTCGACGGAGAGGGCGTGGACGAGGGCGAGCTCGGCCTGCACTTCGTCGGCCCCGACGAGATGCGAGCCCTCAAGCGCGACCACCTCGGTGTTGACGAGGTCACCGACGTGCTCTCGTTCCCGATCGACCGGCGGGAGGAGCTCGACCCCGGGCTTCCGCGGCAGCTCGGCGATGCAGTGCTCTGCCCGCAGGTCGTCGGCGATGCCTGGCGGCCGCCGCTCGTTCATGGCCTGCTGCACTTGCTCGGTTACGAGCACGGGTTTGAGATGGAGCAGCGGGAGGCCCAGTGGAACGAATGACGAGGCGCCGCGCGCAGTCGCTCCTCGAGAGCTTCAACTTCGCCTTCGAAGGGATCATCCACGTGCTCCGGACGCATCGGAACATGCGGATTCACTTCCTCGCGGCCGTGGTCGTTCTCGTCACCGCCGTCGCGATCGGCGTCTCGAAGCTCGAGCTGATCGCGCTCCTGCTGGTGATTGCCTTCGTGTTCATCGCGGAGATGATCAACTCGGCGCTCGAACAGGCGATCGACCTTGCGACGACCTCGTTCGACCCGCTCGCGAAGCTCGCCAAGGACATCGCGGCCGGTGCGGTGCTGATCGCGACCGTCAACGCCGTAGCGATCGGCTACCTCGTCTTCTCCGGGCAGGTCGCCGACCGGAGTTCTCGGCTGCTCGACCGGCTGCGCGATGCGCCGGCTCGGGTCACGCTGATCGCGCTCGTGCTGACGATCATCGTCGTGATCGCGACGAAGGCCTATACCGGCCGCGGCACCCCGCTGCGCGGCGGACTCCCGTCGGGCCACGCGGCGGTCGCGTTCGCCGGCTGGATGGCCGCGACCTACATCATCAACGATTCGAATCGGTTCCTGATCTCGTCGCTGACCTTCATCA
Organism: Gaiellales bacterium; assembly: GCA_038236705.1. GTDB lineage: Bacteria > Actinomycetota > Thermoleophilia > Gaiellales > Gaiellaceae > AC-32. The sequence continues at coordinate 18,430 of JBBRZN010000003.1, read as the reverse complement.
TGGCTCTGCTCGTGGCGCAGACTCGGGTCGAATCCGGTGTCCACTCGGCGCTCGAGGTCGCCTACGGAGGTTTCCTCGGCGCCCTCATCACCCTGGTCGTCTTCCAGGTGCTCGCGTGACCGATGAGCTTCTCGAGCGCGCGGTCGCGATCGCAGAGAGAGCCTACGCGCCGTACTCGAACTACCTCGTCGGCGCGGCCGTGCGTGCGCGGGACGGTCGCGTCTTCGAGGGCGTCAACGTCGAGAACGCCGCGTACCCGCTCGGGGTGTGTGCGGAGAAGGTCGCCCTTTCCCGCGCGGTCGTCGAGGGCTGCCGGCCCGGCGACCTGGAGGCGATCGGGATCACCGCCTCCCCGTGCGGTGGCTGCCGGCAGTGGCTGTACGAGTTCCGGCTTGACCGCGTCACGTTTCCCAACCGCGACGGTGAGGTGGTCTCCTACACGCCCGCTGAGCTGCTGCCGGACACATGGGAGCTCGACTGAAGTCTCAGAATCGTCACGAAGGCGTCTCAGCGCCGTGCGCCCGTGCCGGGTACGCTCGCCGTCGAGGGCGGCGGGCTGTCAACCCCACCCAGGGTGGGGGGTGTGGATTCTGAAGAGCGGGTTCGTGGCCGTTGCCGGGCGGCCGAACGTCGGGAAGTCCACGCTCGTGAACGCGCTCGCCGGGGGGAAGGTGGCGATCGTCTCCGACAAGCCGCAGACGACCCGCCGGCGAGTGATGGGGATTGCGAACGGCGAGGACTACCAGCTCGTGCTCGCCGACCTACCGGGTTTCCAGCGACCGCTCGACGCGCTCACCGAGCGAATGCAGCGCACCGTCGACCAGTCGCTCCAGGACGTCGAAGCGGTCCTCCTGGTGCTGTCCGCCCGGGAGCGGATCGGCGCCGGCGACCGTTACATCGCCGAGAAGGTCTTTGCGCTGGGCGTGCCGGTCGTGATCGTCCTGAACAAGGTCGACCGGCTCAAGCCCGGGCACATCGCCGAGCAGATGCAGAACGCCTCGCGGCTCGGCGCGTTCCACTCGCTCCACCCGGTCAGCGCCCTCACCGGGGACGGCGTCGGCGAGCTGCGCGACGACCTCGTCGAGCTCCTGCAGGAGGGACCGGCGTACTACCCGCGCGAGCAGCGCACTGACCTGACCCCCGACGTGCAGATCGCGGAGCTCGTCCGCGAGAAGGCGCTCCAGCTGACGCGAGAGGAGGTACCCCACGCGCTCTCGGTCGAGGTGGACGAGCTGACGGACAAGGTCGTCCGCGCCACGATCTTCGTCGAGACGGATTCGCAGAAGCAGATCGTCGTCGGCAAGGGCGGCTCGATCGTCAAGAAGATCGGCACCCGGGCGCGGCCGGAGATCGAGCACCTGCTCGGCCACCCGGTCTTCCTCGATCTGAAGGTGAAGGCGAGGCCGAAATGGCGGCGCGACGAGGCGATGCTGGAGCGCCTGGGCATCTAGCGTCATCCCGGGCCTGAGCCGGGCAGCCGCCCGGGCCGGGCTACACTCCTTTCATGGCTCAGGCACCCGCGCTCCCGGTCGGTTTCGAGCTCCCGCTCGAGCCGCGGCTGCCTCGGATCGGCTCGATCGACCAGGTAGCGCTCGAGGAACGGGCCGCCACTCTGGCCAAGCGCTCGATCAAGCGCGAGGCGAAGATATTCGCGCTCGAGCTCGCCGTTCGCATGACAGACCTGACGACGCTCGAGGGCTCCGACACGCCCGGCAAGGTTTCCGCGCTGGCGTCCAAGGCGATCCGGCCCGACCCGGCTGACGCGAGCGTGCCTTCGGTCGCGGCGATCTGCGTCTACCCGAACCTCGTGCCCGCGGCCGTCGAGCGCGTCCGCGGCAGCTCGGTCAAGGTCGCCTCGGTCGCCACCGCCTTCCCCTCTGGGCAGTCGCCGCTCGAGACGAAGCTCGAGGAGGTGCGCTGGGTGATCGAGCACGGCGCCGACGAGGTGGACATGGTGATCGACCGAGGCGCCTTCCTGGCCGGGCGCTACGCGAAGGTCTACGACGAGATCGTCCGGGTGAAGGAAGCCTGTGGCGAGACGCACCTGAAGGTGATCCTCGAGACCGGCGAGCTCGGCACCTACGACAACGTGCGCCGCGCGTCGCTGCTGGCGATCGCCGCCGGCGCCGACTTCATCAAGACCTCCACCGGCAAGCTGCCCTCCTCGGCCACGCTTCCGGTCGCGCTCGTGATGCTCGAAGCGATCCGCGACGTCTACGACGAGACCGGCAGGCGCGTCGGCTTCAAGCCGGCCGGGGGCATCCGCAACGCGAAGCAGGCTGTTCAGCACCTGGTGCTCACGCACGAGACGCTCGGCGCCGACTGGCTGACGCCCGACCTCTACCGCTTCGGCGCCTCCTCGCTCCTGAACGACATCTTGATGCAGATCCGCAAGGAAAAGACCGGCCGCTACCAGAGCCCGGATTACTTCACGATTGACTGAGCTCGAGCGAAAGCAGGACCAGGCGCCCATTCCGGTCGGTTGGGAGTACGAGACCGCGCCCGAGTCGCGCGACATCGTCACTCTCCGCGAGCGCTACGGCCACTTCGTCGGCGGCGAGTGGCTCGAGCCGAAAGAGACCTACACGACGATCAGCCCGGCGACCGAGGAGCCCCTCGCCGAGGTTGGCCAGGCGACCGAGGCGGAGGTGCAGCTCGCGGTCCAGGCGGCCCGCGACGCCTTTGAGAACGGCTGGTCGGCCCTGGCGGGTGCCGAGCGAGCGAAGTACCTCTACCGGATCGCGCGCATCCTGCAAGAGCGCGCGCGCGAATTCGCCGTGCTCGAGTCCCTGAACGGCGGCAAGCCGATCCGCGAGTCGCGCGACGTCGATGTCCCCCTCTCGGCCGCGCACTTCTTCTATTACGCCGGCTGGGCGGACAAGCTCGAGTACGCGTTCCCGAACCGAAAGCCGAAGCCGCTCGGCGTCGCCGGCCAGATCATCCCGTGGAACTTCCCGCTCCTGATGCTCGCCTGGAAGGTCGCGCCCGCGCTCGCGGCCGGGAACACCGTCGTGCTCAAGCCTGCCGAGACGACCCCGCTCTCGGCGCTGCTCTTCTGCGACGTGCTCCGTCAGGCCGAGCTCCCGGCGGGGGTGGTCAACATCATCACGGGCAACGGCCGCGCCGGGGCCGCGCTCGTCAAGAGCGACGTGGACAAGATCGCCTTCACGGGCTCGACCGAGGTCGGCAAGGCGATCAAACGGGAGCTCGCCGGCACCGGCAAGAAGCTGACGCTCGAGCTCGGCGGGAAGGCGGCGAACGTGATCTTCGACGACGCGGCGCTCGACCAGGCCGTGGAGGGGATCGTCAACGGGATCTACTTCAACCAGGGCCACGTCTGCTGCGCCGGCTCCCGCCTGCTCGTGCAGGAGTCGATCTACGAGGCGACGATCGACAAGCTCAAGCGGCGCCTGCAGACCCTCCGCGTCGGCGATCCGCTCGACAAGAACACCGACGTCGGTGCCATCAACTCCCAGGCGCAGCTCGAAAAGATCCAGGAACTCGTCGCGAGCGGGGAGGAGGAGGGGGCGGAGATCTACCAGCCGCCGTGCCGCCTCCCGGAGAAGGGCTACTGGTTCGTGCCGACGGTCTTCACCAACGTCGCCCAGAGCTACCGGATCGCGCAGGAGGAGATCTTCGGGCCGGTGCTCTCGGTGCTGACGTTCCGCACGCCGGACGAGGCGGTCGAGAAGGCGAACAACACGCCGTACGGGCTCTCGGCCGGGGTCTGGACCGAGAAGGGCTCGCGGATCCTCGCCATGGCGCAGCGCTTGAGGGCCGGCGTGATCTGGGCGAACACCTACAACCGCTTCGACCCGACCTCGCCGTTCGGCGGTTACAAGGAGTCGGGCTTCGGCCGCGAGGGCGGCCTGCACGGCCTGGCGCCGTACCTGGATTTCGAATGAGCAGGCTGCCGGTCCGCAAGACGTACAAGCTCTTCATCGGGGGCGACTTCCCGCGCTCCGAGTCCGGCCGCACCTATGAGGCAGAGGGCCAGAACGTGGCCCTGGCCTCGCGGAAGGACGTGCGCGACGCCGTGCGTGCGGCCCGGTCGGCGTTCCCGAAGTGGGCCGGCATGACCGCCTACAACCGCGGTCAGGTGCTCTATCGCGTCGCGGAGATGATGGAGGCGCGCCGCTCCGAGTTCGCCGACCTCTGCTCGGGGCCGAAGGAGGTCGAGCGCTCGATCGACCGCTTCGTCTGGTACGCGGGCTGGGCCGACAAGCTGGCGCAGGTGATCGGCTCCTCCAACCCCGTCGCGGGGCCGTACTTCAACTTCACGGTGCCCGAGCCGCAGGGGGTGGCCGGGATCCTCGCGCCGCAGGAGCCTCCTCTGGCCGGGCTCGTCTCACGGATTGCGCCCGCGCTCGTCGGCGGCAACGCCGTGGTCGTGGTCGCGTCGGAGCCACACCCGCTTGCTGCGATAGAGCTGGCCGAGGCGCTTGCCACGGCCGACGTGCCGGGGGGCGTCGTGAACATCCTCACCGGCCTGCGCGAGGAGCTCGCGCCGGTCCTCGCCTCGCACATGGACGTGAACGCGCTCGACGTCTCCGGGGCCGACGGCGACCTGGCCGAGCTGGAGCGGCTGGCCGCCGACAACGTCAAGCGCATCGTGCGCGGGGCCGCCGACGGGCAGAGCGCCTGGGAGATCGAGCCCTTCCTGGAGCTGAAGACGGTGTGGCACCCGATCGGCGTCTGACCCCGCCGAAAGCGCGACTCCCCTTGTTTAAGGCACACCCAACCTCCTCCCCGAGGCGAGCGTATCGAGGTGCGGCGCACGCGTGTGTGACGGCTTTGCGCCAGAATTGCGCCACGTGACCGGAGCCCGCCGCTTCAGCCAGGCGATCGCCGAGGGGGACGGGATCTCCATCGTCGTCCACGTCGACGACCCCGCAGCGGCCCGCGCCGCCGAGGAGCAGGGAGCGGAAGCGGTCGCGCTGCGACGCACGCTCGACGGGCTCGGCGACGCGACCTCGCTGCCGCTGCTCTGGCGACCGCACGGCTCGCCCGAGCAGGCGCGCGCGGCCGGGGCCGACGCCTGCGTGCTCGCGTTGGCGGTGCTCGACGACGACGAGGGTGAGCTGGAGCGCTCCTACCGCGCCGCCCTCGAGCTCGGGCTCGACTGCGTCGTCGAGGTACGAAGCGACGAGGAGCTCCAACTGGCGCTGGAGCGGATCGACCCGGAGATCTTCCTGCTCGCCGGCATCGGCGAACAGGACGCCGGGCCGCTGGAGCACGCGCTCGAGCTACTCCAGGACGTGCCCGCCGGGAAGCTCGCGCTGGCCGAGGTGGAGACCTCGGGGCCGGATGACGTGGCCGAGCTCGAGCGGGCGGGAGTGGACGGCGTGATCGTGCCCGCGGGGAACGTTGCCGAGCTCGCCGGCGGAGCCCAGCCCCAGGTCTGAGACGCGTTCGCGCGACGCCCTCTGGGGCGGCCCGCGCGTCGCGCTGGCGGCGATCCTCGCCGGTGCGGCCGCGCTGCGGCTCGTCGGCGCCGGTTACGGCCTGCCCTTCCCGCTGCTGAGCCCCGACGAGCAGAGCATCGTTCCACGGGCGTGGAAGATGGTGCACGGCGGCGGTCTCGACCCGCAATGGTTCGACTACCCGTCGCTCCTGATGTACCTGCTCGCACCGTTCCAGGCCTGGCAGCACGAGCCCTCCTACCTCGTCGCACGGCTCGTCGTGGTCGCGCTCGCGCTCGGTGCCGTGGCGGCCGCTTGGTGGCTCGGCAGCCGGGCCTACGGGGGCGCCGCGGGCCCGATCGCCGCCGCCGCGGTCGCGGTCGAGACGACGCACGTCGCCTACTCGCGCATGGCGGTGACCGACGTGCCGCTGACGCTCGGTGTGGCGGCCTCGCTCGCACTCCTCGTCTCCGGTCGCATCGAGCTCGGCGGGCTCGCGGTGGGCCTGGCGATGAGCTTCAAGTACCCGGGGATCTTCCTACTCGTGCCGCTCGTCGTGGCCGGCTACCGGCAGCCTCGGCGGCTCGCGCTCGGGGTCGCAGCCGCCGCCGCTGCCTTCTGCGCGACGAGCCCGTTCTTCGTCGCGCATCTCGGAGCGGCCGTGAGCGATGCCTACCACGTTCAGAAACTCGCGCGGCAGGGCTGGCTCGGTTTCGAGCACGACCGCTCAGCCCCGATCGCGTTCCTCGATCGCCTCTGGACCGGACTCGGGCCGATGCTGCTCGTCTGCGGGCTCGGCCTGGTGCTCGCCCTCACTCACCGTCGCCGCACCGACCTGATCCTCGCCTCGTTCGTGCTCATCTACTTCCTCGACCTCTGCACCCTGGGCGCCCATTTCGACCGCTACGTCCTGCCGCTCGTGCCGCCGCTCGCGGTCCTGGCCGGCCGCGTCCGCTCGCTCGCGCCGGTGACGCTCCTGCTGCTGGTCGTGCCGCTCACGTGGACGATCCGCGACGACCGGCATCTGACGAAGACCGACACGCGTGAGGCCGCTCACGCCTGGGTGGAGCGCCACCTTCCGAGCGGCGCACACTTGGCCGCCGATCCGTCGCTGCCCCCATTCGAGCGCTTCCGCGTGCTTAAGCTCCGGCTGCCCCTGCCGGAGGAGAAGCGGGCCGACCCGAACCGCGACCTGACCCGGCTCCGCAACGCGGGAGTGCGCTACGCGATCGTCACCGGCGCCGTTGCCGACCGGGTCCTCGCGGCGCGCGAGGACTATCCGAAGGAGACCGCCTTCTACGAGAGCCTGGAGACGCTGACGCAGCGCCTCTACTACGTGCGCGAGGACGGGTTGAACGGTCCGTGGGTTGCCGTGTACCGCCTCTAGCTCTAGCCGAAGAACGCGCGAGCGACCTCGTACCAGTCGCGCGGCACTTTCTTCAGCTCCGCGGTCGCCTCCGTAAGCGAGACGTCGACGATCCTGTCGCCCTGAAGCGCGGCCATCCGGCCGAAGTTGCCGTCGTGGACGAGATCGGCCGCCTTGAGCCCGTAGCGAGTGGCGAGGACGCGGTCGCGCGGAGTGGGGGAGCCGCCGCGCTGCATGTGGCCGAGCACGGTCACGCGGGTCTCGAAGCCCGTGCGGGACTCGATCTCCCGCGCGAGCGCATCGCCGACGCCGCGCTGCGAGAGCCGCGTGTGGCCAAACTCGTCCACCTCGCCCTGCTCGTCGAGGCCGTCGAGCTCGTAGCCCTCGGAGACGACGACGATCGAGAAGTCCTTGCCGCGATCGTGCCGGCTGCGGATCTCCTTGCAGGCATCGTCGATGCTGACCGGGAACTCCGGGATCAGGATCACATCCGCACCGCCAGCGATGCCGCTCATGACCGCGATCCAGCCGGTGTGCCTGCCCATCACCTCGACCACCATCACGCGGTTGTGCGACTCGGCGGTCGTGTGCAGGCGGTCGATCGCCTCGGTGCAGATGAAGACCGCGGTGTCGAAGCCGAAGGTGTAGTCGGTCGCGGAGAGGTCGTTGTCGATCGTCTTCGGCACGCCGACGACGGGGAAGGCATGCTCGTCGCTCAGGCGCGTCGCGACTCCCAGGGTGTCCTCGCCGCCGATCGCAACGAGCGCATCGAGACCCTCGCCGCGGAAGGTCTCGAGCACCGCGTCGACGCCGCCGTCGATCTTGTATGGGTTCGTACGCGAGGTGCCGAGCACCGTCCCACCACGCGGCAGCAACCCCGAGACCTCGCGGGGCCCGAGCGGCTCGAACTTCCCGTCGACGAGGCCGCGCCATCCCTCGCGCACGCCGACGACCTCGCTCCCGCGCGAGAACGAGCGCCTCGCCACCGCGCGAATCACAGCGTTGAGGCCGGGGCAGTCGCCCCCGCCGGTGAGCACTCCAACCTTCACGGATGCCGAAGGTGGGAGTCGAACCCACACGAAGCTTTCGCTCCACTGGATTTTGAGTCCAGCGCGTCTGCCAGTTCCGCCACTTCGGCTCTGGCGAAGGTTAGCCTCGTCAGGATCGAGCCGAGTTCTTGCCGGGCCTCAGCACCGTCACGTGGAGAAGAAGGAGGGGGCTCACGGGGGAACCATGGGTTCACCCGTGCTCGCCAGCGCGTCTGCCCGTTCCGCCACTTCGGCTTCGGACGAAGAGTAGCGGCGCTTCCGATTTGCTCTTGCCCGTCGTTGTCCTCGATACTTGCGCCCAGGGAAGCCGTGCTCGGCCTCGTGCCGGGGGGTTTTTGGCAACGACGAGACAAGGGCGACGGAGGAGGAAATGTGAAGAAACGAGTGACGATTGGTGTGCTCCTTGCCACCGTGGGCGCGCTGGCCCTCATCGCGGCCGGCTGCGGCGGCGGCAGCAAGAAGAGCAGCAGCGGCGGAGGCGGAGGCGGCGGCAACGTGAAGGCCCTGCCGGCTTCGTCGTGCGGCCCGCTGGAATACAAGGGCTCGGGCGATCCCGACTACCTGATTGCCACCGACCTGCCGATGCAGGGCAGTTCGCGGACGCAGACCCTCCAGATGGTGGGCGCGATCCGCTACCAGCTCAACCAGCAGAACTGGAAGGCCGGCGACTTCAACATCGCTTACCAGGTCTGCGACGACTCCACTGCCCAACTCGGGAAGTGGGATCCGGACAAGTGCAGCGCCAATGCCCACGCCTACGCGCAGAACAGCAAGCTGCTCGGCGTCGTCGGCACATTCAACTCGGGCTGCGCCGCGATCGAGATCCCGGTGCTCAATGGGGCTCCGGGCGGCGGGCTGATGCTGCTCTCGCCGGCCAACACGTATGGCTGCCTGACCGAGCCGTGCGCGGGCGACGAGCCGGAGAAGTACTACCCGAGTGGCAAGCGGACCTATGCGCGCGTCGCGCCGAGCGACCCGAACCAGGGTGCGGTCGACGCGAGGTTCGTGGCCAGCCAGGGCGTCAAGACGGTCTCGGTCCTGAACGACAAGGAGGCGTACGGCCTCGGCGTCGCGAAGAACTTCGCGGGTGCCGCGAAGGCTGCAGGGATGACGATTACGGGCTTCACGGCCTACGACCCGAAGCAGGCCAACTTCCGGGCGCTGTTCACGCGCATCAAGGGAGAGAACCCGGACGCCATCTTCATCGGAGGGCTCGTCGACGAGAACAGCGGCCAGCTGATCAACGACAAGGTCGCGATCCTCGGGCCGAACAGCGGCCCCGTGAAGCTGATGCTGCCGGACGGCTTCACGACCGACTCCGTCTTCCAGCGCAAGGAGGGCGGAACGCCCAACGCCACGGGCGCGTTCTTCAGCGTTGCCGGCGTGGGCATCGACAAGTACAAGGGAGCCGCGCTGAAGTTCATCAACGGCTTCAAGTCGACCCTCGGCGGCAAGTCGGTCGATCCGTACGCGATCCTCGGTGCGCAGGCCGGCCAGGTCCTGCTCAAGGCGATCGCAGACTCCGACGGAACCCGCTCGGACGTCATCGCCAAGGTCTATGCGACCAAGGTGTCGAATGGGCTGATCGGCGACTTCTCGTTCAACGAGAACGGCGATCTGTCGGGTGCCAAGGGCGCGGCTGTCCTCTTCACGATCTACAAGGGGACGACCAAGCTGAACACGCTGCTGACGACCGGGCCGGAACCGAAGCTCGTGGCCGCGGCACGCAAGGAGGCGGCGGGCTGAGTCGCACTGGAAGCAACGCTTCAATGCGAGGGAGGGCTGAAACGCCCTCCCTCGTCGTTTTATAGTCCCGAGGATCGCTGCAGACGCTCGTACCGACAAGTCACCGCCACGATCCTCGCTTCGGAACCGCCAGCGGCCTGCGGTTCTCTCGCTAGTCGGACTTGGCTTCGTCGGGCTGCTGTTCCTCTGGCTCGGAATCAACTTCTACAAAGAGCCCACCGACTTCGGCAACGTCTTCCTGATCGGCCTCACGACCGGCTCGGTCTACGCGCTGATCGCGCTCGGCTACACGCTCGTCTACGGAATCCTGCAACTGATCAATTTCGCCCACGGCGATGTCTTCGCCCTCAGTGGGCTCTTCGCGAGCACGTTGATCGTCTCGCTCTTCGGGCTGGACGAGAAGTCGGGGGTGCTCCTGATCCTCGGTGGCCTGGCCGCGGTGTTCGTGATCGCGATGGTCTTCGGCGCGGCCGTGAACGCGACGATCGAGCTCGTCGCCTACCGCCGGCTTCGTTCGGCGCCACGGCTGGCGGTGCTGATCACGGCGGTCGGGATGTCGTTCATCGTGCAAAACATCTCTCTTGCGGTCTTCGACGTGAACTTCCGCAGCGTGCCGCCGCTGATCTCCGACGGAAACGTGTTCGCGATCGGGGGCGTCCACTACAACTGGCAATCGTTCTTTGTCGTGCTCGTGACGGCGCCTGTGCTGATCCTGCTGACCTGGCTGGTCAAGAGCACTCGCCAGGGCAAGGCCATGCGCGCGACTTCGCAGGACCCCGAGGCGTCCGCGATGATGGGGATCAACGTCAACCGGACGATCTCCTTCACGTTCCTCTTGGCCGGTGCGCTCGCCGGGATCGGGGCCGTGCTCTTCCTCGTCGAGTTCAACATCCGCTACGACACCGGCTTCGAGCTAGGCCTGATCGCGTTCACCGCCGCGGTGCTCGGCGGGATCGGGAACCTCACCGGGGCGGTGCTGGGCGCCGTGCTGATCGGTCTGATCCAGGCGTTCAACGAAGGCCTGTCCTGGCTCGCCCCGGGCAGTGACTGGACTCGGTCGATCGTCTTCGGCCTCCTGATCGCGATCCTCGTCTTCCGTCCGGAAGGGCTTCTGGGCGAACGCACGCCGGAGGGTGCCTAGTGCCCCGCCGTCGCGATCGCGCGCGCACATCGGTTCGCGGTTACCGCGACCGGGCCGTCCAGCAGAGCGGTCTCGGCGCGGGCTTCGATCGTTGGCGCCGGCTGCCACGCCCGGTGCGGACCTTCACTCCGGTCGTCGCGCTGCTGGCGCTGACGGCGACTTATCCGTTCTACCTCGACAGCCTCCCGGTGAACGTCCCGATCATCAACGAGTTCCCGTCCGTGCGCTCGGCGGTGACGATCCTCGTCTTCACGACGATGGCGGTGGGTCTCAACGTCGTCGTCGGGTACTGCGGCCTGCTCGACCTCGGCTACGTCGCGTTCTACGCGATCGGCGCCTATACGGCCGGCTGGCTCGCCTCAGGACAGTTCCAGCAGGTCAAGCTGCACTTCGGCTCGGTCGGGATCACCCACGACGCGCGCGGGATCCATCTCTCGATCTGGCTCGTGCTCATCTGCGCGGCGGCCCTCACCGCGCTGGGCGGGATCCTGATCGGGCTGCCGACCCTGCGGCTGCGCGGTGATTACCTGGCGATCGTCACCCTCGGCTTCGGCGAGATCATCCCGCAATTCGTGCGCAACGCCGACAGCCTGCACGGCTTCGACCTCACGCACGGCACCTTCGGCATCAGTCCGATCGACTCGCCCGGGTTCGGCAACACCCTGCACAACACGATCGGCGTGCCCGCGAGCTACCAGCAGGAGTTCGACGCCGACCGGCTCTTCTTCTGGACCGCCCTCGCCATCCTGCTCCTGACCATCTTCTGCTGCATCCGCCTGCGCGACTCCCGCCTCGGGCGTGCCTGGATCGCGATCCGCGAGGACGAGACCGCCGCCGGCGCGATGGGCATCCCGTTGATGCGCACCAAGACCTGGGCCTACGCGATCGGCGCGTTCTTCGGAGGGGCGGCCGGCGCGTACGTCGCCAGCTTCAACCAGGGCGCCTTCCCGAGTCAGTTCAACTTCAACATCTCCGTGTTCCTGCTCTGCATGGTGATCCTGGGCGGGATGGGCTCGATCTGGGGCGTGGTGATCGCCGGCGCGATCCTCGCGTGGCTCAACGTCGCGGGTCTCGCCAACATCGGCACCTGGCTGAACAACAACGTCTTTCCGAGCGGCCATCACATCGAGGTAGCGAAGTACCAGTTCGGCATCTACGGGATCGTGATCGTGCTGATGATGATGTTCAGACCTGTCGGCCTGATCCCGGAGCGCCGGCGCAAGCGCGAGCTCGAGGAGGGCATGCACGGAGCGCTCGACGAGCCGCTCTACGAGATGCGTGGGGCAGACGAGCCCGGAGCCGGCGAGCGGGGCGAGCCGAAAGGGCCGGTCCCCAGAGGATGAGCGAAACGGCAACTCGGCCCGGCGGCAACCTGCTCGTCGCCGACGACGTGCGCAAGGAGTTCGGCGGCCTGATCGCGGTCAACGACCTCGAGTTCACGATCCCGCAGCGCTCGCTCGTGAGCCTGATCGGGCCGAACGGCGCCGGCAAGACGACCTTCTTCAACATGCTCACGGGCCTCTACCGCGCGACCTCCGGCACGATCACCTTCGACGGCCAGGACGTGACGGCGAAGCCGCCGCATGCGATCACGAAGCTCGGCGTCGGCCGCACCTTCCAGAACATCCGCCTCTTCCCGCAGATGACTGCGATCGAGAACGTGCTCGTGGGCATGCACTCCCGCCTCAGGGGAGGCATCTTCGGCTCCATCCTCGGGCTCCCGAGAGTGCGGCGCGAGGAGCGCGAAGCCCGCGAGCAGGCGCGTGAGCTGCTGCAGTTCGCCGGCCTGCGCGGGGTGGACGAGGAGCTGGCGGAGAGCCTCGCCTACGGCGACCAGCGCCGGCTCGAGGTGGCGCGCGCACTGGCGACCGAGCCCAAGCTCCTGCTCCTGGACGAGCCGACCGCCGGGATGAACCCGCAGGAAACCGTCGCGTTCATGGACTTCGTGGACAGGCTGCGGGAGCAGCGGCCGCTCGCGATCCTGCTGATCGAGCACGACATGAAGGTCGTGATGGGGATCTCGGAGCGGGTGACCGTGCTCGACTACGGTGAGAAGATCGCGGAGGGGACGCCGAAGGAGATCCAGACGGACGAGCGCGTGATCGAGGCCTACCTCGGCAAGGCGGCGACGACGTGAGCACTGGGGCTGCCGCGGCCGGCGAGGTCATCCTCAAGGTCGAGAACGTCCACACCTTCTACGGCTCGATCGAAGCGCTGAAGGGGATCTCGATCGAGGTGCGCGAGGGCGAGATCGTGACCTTGATCGGCGCGAACGGGGCCGGCAAATCCACCACGCTGCGCTCGATCAACGGGCTCAACCAGCCGCGCGAGGGCTCCATCACCTTCAAGGGCAAGAACATCACCCGCCGGCCGCCGCACGACATCGTCGGCATGGGCATCTCGCAGTCGCCGGAGGGAAGGCGCCTCTTCCCGCACATGTCGGTGGTCGAGAACCTCGAGATGGGGGCTTTCCAGCGCAAGGATCGTGCGGGCATCCGCGAGGACCTCGACCGCGTCTACTCGCTCTTCCCGCGCCTCGCCGAGCGGAAGCACCAGAAGGCCGGGACGATGTCTGGCGGTGAGCAGCAGATGTGCGCGATCGGCCGCGCGCTGATGGCCAGCCCCCAGCTGCTGATGCTGGACGAACCCTCGATGGGCCTCGCGCCGATCTTCGTCGAGAAGATCTTCGAGATCATCCGGGAGATCAACGACCAGGGCACGACAATCCTGCTGGTCGAGCAGAACGCCCTAATGGCGCTGGACGCGGCGCAGCGGGGCTACGTGCTCGAGACCGGCCAGGTCGCACTTGCGGACGACGCCAAGAACCTCCGCGAGAACGAGCAGGTCCGCAAGACGTACCTCGGCGAGACTTAGGCTGCCGCCGGAGATGACTCCGTCTGAAATGACCGGTCGGGCCTACTGAGTCACGCGCAGGGGGAAGTAGGGCGTCGCTTGCGATGCCCGTTTCAGGACGTGCGGGCTTTGCCCGTGCGTCCGTCTGAAATGACCGGTCGGGCCTACTGAGTCACGCGCAGGGGGAAGTAGGGCGTCGCTTGCGATGCCCGTGCGTCCGTCTGAAATGACCGGTCGGGCCTACTGAGTCACGCGCAGGGGGAAGTAGGGCGGCGAGAGCAGGTAGCCGACGCGCGCGTCGGGGCCGTGGCGGCCCTGCACCATCTCCAATGCAGCTCCAACCCCTCGCGCCGGGACAAAGCCGAGCTGGCGGGCGGCGACCGCATCTCTGCAGCCTGCGACGATGACCGTCCCGGCCCGTCCGAGCGCCGGGCCGCAGGCGGCCCAATCGGCGAAGGGCAGGAGCGGATGACAGGAGCGGCCCGCGCGGTAGGCGGCGAGCCCGCGCTCGTCGGCCGCGGCCTCGCGTTCGGCCTGCGCCAGGTCGTCTGGTTCTCTACCGAAACGCGCCGCCTGGAAGATCGCCCGATACGGCTGCTGTGTGGGGTGCGCGAAATGGCGATGGAACCGGTGGAGCAGGATCACGGTGCCGCCCTCGACGAGCGGGAACGAATCGCGCCAGAGCCGGAGCGCGAGTCCGAGGCCGAGGTAGGCCGCCAGCAGCGGGTTCGGCCGCTCGCGCGGAAGGTGTGGCGTCGTGCGCGGGATCCCGATCACGATGGCGTCGAGCGGAGCATCGAGCGTGGCCGAGCGCGACTCGACCGCGCGCAGCAGCGCCTCGGCATGGGCGACCGAGGGCGGGCCCGCGTAGGCCGCCGCGGCGGTGAGCTCCCGCCGGATCGACTTCATCATCCGGTCGCGGGCGAAGCCGGGCAGGAGCCCGAAGCCCCTGTGGACCGGAGAACGGGTGATCCGCTCGATCGCCTCCGGCTCGAACGGGTAGCCGCGGGCGGCACCGGTCAGGCGCGGCTGGTTGAGCACGAGCGATGCACCGATCACCGGCACGCGGTCGGAGAGGCGGCGCTCGAGCTGCACGCCCAGTCGCCACCCGTGCGAGGCGCCCGTCTCGAGCAGCGAGTACGCCCCGGCCGCCCGCAGAGCCTCCGGGCCCGTCGCGCCGAGCAGCGTCGCCGGGCCGCCGTGGAGAACGGTCTCCGCGGCGCTCACGGTGAGGACGAGGTCGGTGTCCATGAGCGCCCGGTTGGCCCTGATCGGCACGGTGCCCGTCACGTCCAGGTCGACGAGCTCCGGATCTTCGGCGTCGTGGATCTCGACCTTGCCGCGGAAACGTCGCGCGAAGCCGGGCGAGACTATGCCGAGGCGCTCCAGCTCACGGCGGTTGGGCCTGCGCGTGAGCCCCGTGGCGACCAGGAGCGTCTGGCGCTCGGTCGGCACGCCTGCGCGCTCGAGCTCCGCAGAGGCCGCGGCGAGGGCGACCTGCCGCGGGTCGTGCAACGCGCTCGGGATCGGCAGGGTCGGCGGCTCGACCACGATCGTCGCCCGGCCGCCGCGCGTGACGAGCGCTTCCAACGGGTCGCCCGCGAGCGGAAACCGGAACGCATCGCGGATCGCTACGCGCACGTCGGCGATCTGTTCGCCGGGCGGAGGCGGTCGGAGAACGACCGCGTCCTCGGGCGCATCCACGACCACGACCCGGGTGCCGAAGAGCAGCGGAAGCCGCGGCACTAGGGAATCGAGCGATAGAGGCGCAAGAACACCGAGCGGAAGCCGCGCTTTGGCCAGAAGCGCGACGAGAGCAGGTTCGTCACGCGCCAGTCGGTCACCATCACGTCGTAGCCGTTCTCGGCGGCCCAGTTGAACGACGCGTCCGTTAGAGCGAGCCCGAGGCCGGAGCCGCGAAACTCCGGCAGGGTCGAGGCGAAGCCGAGGAAGGCCGCCCGCTCGGGCCTGCCCACGCCGCGGTGCTGGCTCGACCCCTCGAGCGGCAGGACCGACCAGACCGCGACCGGCCTGTCGTCCTGGTAGGCCACCAGCACGTGCTCCTCGTCGTCGGCCAGCGTCGAGGCCCACTCCTTGCGCAGCTCCTGACGCGCCGGCCGGCCGATCGCGGAGAAGACCGGCGAGCGGCTTTGATGAGCCGGCAGCGCGAGGTCGACCTCGATCAGCTCTTCGATCTCCTCCTCGCGCGGCTCGCGGATCTCGATCCCGGGTGGCAGGGCGACCACGCGAGGCTCTACCTCCTGCAGGCCGTGGGCGTGCTGCTGGCCGAAGCCGAGGCGAAACCAGGCGTCCAGGAGACCCAAATCGCTGGCCGGCGCGAACGCGTAGTGGCGCGTTCGGCCCTCCTCGACCCAGCGGGCGGCGGCCTCAGCATAGAGGTCGCGCAGGTCCTCCGCCTCCTCGACGGCGTGCCCCGCGAGCTCGACCCACACGTTCTCGCCCCAGATCTTGTCCTCCCGCGGAGCGCCGATCAGGTAGCCGGCGACCCGTCCGTCGCGCAGCGCCGCGGTGCCGGAAGCGCCCTCCGCGCGCCAGGCCTCCTCGACCTCTTCACGGGCGGCGGCTGGATCCTCGAAGCGCTCCGGCAGCGACGGCTCGGCCTCGCGGTGGCGGGCCTGACGGGCCGCGAGCAGCCTCGCGGCGTCGTCGAGCTGCGTGTCGGAAAACGGGACGACCTCGAGCCTGGCCACGGGACGTAGACTCGCAGAGATGTCTCCGAAGACGCTCACTGGAGACGAGCTCCAGCTCGACGACGCGCCGGCGCGCGACTCGGAGCTGTTCCTGGTGGACGGCAACAACCTCGCCTACCGGGCCTTCTACGCGCTGCCCGAAGAGCTCGCGACGAGCGAGGGCTTCTCCACCAACGCCCTGCTCGGCTTCGCCAACATGCTCTTCAAGCTCCTGGCCGACTACAAGCCGAAAGGCGTCGCGGTTGCCTGGGACACGCGCCCGGTGCACCGCCACGAGGCGCTCGAAACCTACAAGAGCGAGCGCAAGCCGATGCCCGATCTGCTGCGCGAGCAGTTCCCGTACTTCCGGCCGATCGTCGAGGCCTTCGGGTACCGCAACCTCGAGTTCGAGGGCTGGGAGGCGGACGACGTGATCGCGACGCTCGCCCACCGCGCCGACGAGGCGGGCGTGAGGACGACGGTGGTCTCAACCGACCGCGACGCCTTTCAGCTCGTGAGCGACAACGTCGCGCTGATGATGACGCCCCGCGGCGTCTCCGATGTGCACGTGTACACGCCGGAGCGGGTCGAGCTCCGGCTCGGGATCAGGCCCGAGCAGGTGCCGGACTTCATCGGGCTCAAGGGCGACAGCTCCGACAACATCCCCGGCGTTCCCGGGATCGGCGACAAGACCGCCGGCCAGCTGATCGCCCAGTACGGCTCGCTGGAGGCGGTGCTCGAGCACGTGGACGAACTGACGCCCGCTCGCTCCAGGGCGATCAGCGAGCACGCCGAGCAGGCGCTGGCGGCGAAGGCGCTCGCGACGATGCGCCGCGACCTCGAGCTCGATTGCGATCCCGCCGAGCTCGTGCTCTCACCGCCCGACCGCTCGCAGCTCAAGGAGATGTTCAGGCGCTTCGAGTTCCGCAACCTCTTGAACCGGGTCGACGAGCTCGACGAGGCGCTTCCGGCGGCCGCGCTCACCCCGACCGGCGTCGAGGTCTCGTGGCGCGAAGAGCCAAGTAACAGTCTGTTACTTGGTCACGGTCCCGTTGCGGTCTCGGGTGACAATGGACGCATTGCCGCTGCCGCCGGGGAGGAGGTCGTCATCTCGCCGCGGCCCGAGCGGCTCGAGGGCGAGCTGATCGCCCACGACGCGAAGTCGCTCCGCGTCGACGCCCTGGACGACACGATGATCCTCGCGTACCTGATCGAGCCCGGCCGCGCCGACTACGAGCTCGACGACCTCGCGGCGGAGTACGGGGTCGAGCTGCAGCCGGTCCCCGAGACCGAGGAGGAGACGGCTGCGCTCGTCCGCCACGCGGCGGCGGCGCTGCGGCTCCGCGAGCCGCTGCTCGAGCGCGTCCGGGAGCGGGGCGCCGAGCCGCTCTATCGCGAGATCGAGCTCCCGCTGACCGAGGTGCTCGCCGCGATGGAGGCCGCCGGGGTCAAGGTCGACACCTACCGCATGGGCGAGATCACCGCCCGCCTGGCAGACCAGGTCGAGGAGCTCGAGGCAAAGGCCTGGGAGCTCGCGGGCGAGGAGTTCATGCTCGGCTCCACCCAACAGGTAGCGCGGATCCTGTTCGAGACGCTCGGCCTCACCCCGGGCCGCAAGGGCAAAACCGGCTACTCGACCGACACGCGGGTGCTGCGCTCGATCCGCTCCGCGCACGAGATCGTCCCGGTGATCGAGGAGTGGCGCGAGTACTCGAAGCTGCTCAACACCTACCTCGGCCCGCTCCCGGAGCTGATCTCGCCCGACGACGGCCGGCTGCACACGACCTTCAACCAGACGGTCGCGGCCACCGGCCGGCTCTCCACCACCAGGCCGAATCTGCAGGCGATCCCGATCCGCACGGAGCTCGGCCGCGAGATTCGCTCCGCCTTCGTCGCCGAGCCCGGTCACAAGCTGCTCTCGGCCGACTACTCGCAGGTCGAGCTGCGCATCCTCGCCCACGTCTCCGGCGAGCCGAAGCTGAAGGAGGCCTTCGAGCGCGGGGAAGACGTGCACACGGCGACCGCAGCGGAGGTACTCGGCAAGGACCCGGCGACGCTGACCAAGGACGAGCGCAACGTCGCCAAGATGGTCAACTTCGGGATCATCTACGGCATCTCCGCCTTCGGGCTCTCGGAGAACCTGGAGATCCCGCGGGAGGAGGCGCAGGCCTACATCGATGCCT
>JBBRZN010000002.1:0-126796 GCA_038236705.1 Gaiellales bacterium | reverse complement strand
TGACCGTTTCGGAGCGCTCGCTCGGCCAGTTGCTCGCCGTCTACGCGGGCTTCTTCCTCTTCATGGGTGCGACCGACCTGCTGCCCGAGGCCCACCAGCACCCCTCCTGGAAACGCGTGCTGCTGACGGCGACCGGCTTCGGCGCCACCTTCCTGGTCGCCTGGGCCGCTTCGCGCGCCTAGGCGTCGGTCGCCAGGCGCTTCTTGGCGAACTCGAGGAAGCGAGCGCGCTCGGCGTCGTCCGGGCCGAGCGGGGGGTCATTGGCATAGGCCGGGTCGCCGGCGATCTCCTGCGCGACCGCGCGCACCTCGTTCACGACCTCCTCGCGATGCTGCGGGTCCTGCAGCAGCTGCTCGGCCCACGTGGTCGAGTCGTCGGCGGGCTCGTCGTACTCGACCAGCAAACGGCCGAGCAGGATCCCCACGCGGATGTACGCAAAGGTGCGGAAAGCCAGCAGCTTGCGTGGGGAGTTGACGAGCGCCTCGATCTCCGGGTGCTCGCGCTGGATGTCGCCGACGATCGAGCCGATCGGCTCGTCGACCAGCGGGATCCAGATCTCTTCGTGACCGGCCACGTCAAGAAGGATAGGCCGGTTTGCGCCACGTGCGTACCGCGATCTGGGCAGCGACCGCAAGCATCAGCACCCCGAACAGCCTCCGCAGTGCATGCTCTGGCACCGCCTCGGCGATCTGCACGCCGCCCTCGACGCCGGCGATCGCCGCTACGCCGAGGACAAGCGCGGCGCGCCAGCGCACGTTGCCGTAGCTGCGCTGTCGCCAGACGCCGGCAGCCGCGGTGGGCAGGATCGCGAGCAGCGAGGTCGCCTCCGCGTGGAGCTGGGTGAGCCCGAGCACGAGTGCGAGGGTCGGCACGAACAGGATCCCGCCTCCGACGCCGAACAGCCCTGCGAGCATGCCGGCGGCGAGGCCGAGGGCTCCCGCTGCGAGCAACGCCCACATCAGGCGAGGAACCAGATGCCGAGGCCGGCGAGCAGCGCCGCGAACGCCAGCGAGAGGGTCCGGGTAGCGAGTCGCTGCTGGAGCGAAGCGCCCGCCACCGCACCGAGCGCGCCTGGGATGCCTACGATCGCGGCCGCCCCGGGCTTTACCTCGCCGTGCAGCGCGTAGGTGACCGAGCCGACGAGGGCGATCAGCAGGATCGCGGCGAGCGAGGTCCCCATCGCCGGGCGCTCGGTGTACGCGGCCACGAGGATCAGGAGCGGGACGACGACGATCCCGCCGCCCACGCCGAAGAGGGCGCTGAAGAGGCCGGCGAGGAGGCCGATGGCAAGGAGGCGCACCGCCGTATTCTGCGGGCTGTGGAGGATGCGCTGGCTCGGCTGAGCGAGGATCCGGCCCGGGGGGCCGTGCTCCTCGACGTGGACGGGACGCTCGCGCCGATCGTCGCGCGCCCGGAGCTGGCCGAGGTACCGGAGGAGACGCGCGTGGAGCTCGAGCGCCTGGCCGGGCGTTACGCCCTCGTAGCCTGTGTCAGCGGCCGCAGCGGCGCGGAGGCCCGGAGGCTGGTTCGCGTGGACGGGATCGTCTACGTCGGCGTGCACGGTCTCGAGCTCGCGCCCGAGGCGGAGCGCTGGCGCGAGAGGCTGCAGCCGTTCGCGCGGCTCGAGTGGCCGTGGCTCGAGGACAAGGGACTGACGGTCGCGCTGCACTGGCGCGAGGCCGATGACCGACAGGCTGCTCGAGCGGAGCTGGAGCGCGTCGCCGCCCGGGCGGAGGAGGCGGGGCTCGAGGCGCGCTGGGGCCGAAAGGTGCTCGAGCTGCGCCCGCCGGTGGAGGCGGACAAGGGGACAGCGGTGCGGGCGCTCCTGGAGGAGCGAGACCTGCGGCGCGCGCTCTACGCCGGGGACGACACGACCGACCTCGACGCCTTCCGGGGTCTCGACGGTCTGGAGATCGGGCTGCGGATCGCGGTCGCCTCGGCGGAGGCCCCTCCGGGGCTGCGGGAGGCGGCAGACCTGACGGTCGGCTCACCAGCAGAGCTGCTCGACCTGCTGCGGCGACTCTAAACTCGCACGTGCCTGACACCGCAGGAATCGCCCCTGAGCGGGGATTGTGGATAGTTCGTGAAAGTCTTGAGGCGGTGTCTGGCACCTACGAAAAGGCCAGGAGCGCGACGCCGGCGGCGACCAGGGCTGCGCCGGCGAGACGCAGCGGCCCCACTTGCTCCCGCAGTACCGCCGCAGCGAGCGCCGTCGCGATCACGACGCTCGTCTCTCGCACGGCTGCCACGGCGGGCGCGCTCGCGAGACGCAGCGCAAGTAGCACGAGCAGGTACGCACCGGCCGCCGCGGCCCCTACGAGCACCGTGGCCGGCGAGATCGCCGCGCGCACCCGGCGCCGCCCGAGCGCGGTCGAGTAGACAAGCGCCGGCCCGATCATCACCAGGAGCAGGTAGGGCCCGGCCGCCGCGTGCCTGACGCCGTAGCGGTCGAGAACGGTGTAACCGGCGATCGTCGCGGCGATGACGGCGCCGAGCGCGAGCCCGCCGAGGCTTCCGCGCGCGCCTCGCACGAGCAGGACGCCCGCGCCGACCGCAAGAACGCCTGCGATCCCGGCAGTCGCGGGCCGCGCACCGTCCACCGCGACGACGAGCGCGAGTGCCAGCACGGGCGCGAGGCCACGCGCGACCGGGTAGACGAGGCTCAGCTCGTAGCGCCTGTAGGCAGCGGCCAGAAGCGTGAAGTACGCGAGCTCGAGCACCGCCGAGCCCGCGAGGTACGGCAGAGCCGCGCCCTCGACGCGCCACGTGAACGCCGCGGGAACGGCGAGCACGCAGACCAGCGCCAGCACCGCCACCGCGGTCGCGGCCTCGGTGTCCTCTTCCCGCGCCAGAAGGAGGTTCCAGAGCGCGTGCAGGGTTGCTGCTCCCAGCGCAAGTGCCAGCGCGCTTGCAGGCACCTAAGGCACCGCCTGCGGTGCCGCCATCAGGACGCGCGGGCTCCGCTCGTGCGTCCGTCTGAACTGACCGGTCGGGGCAAGCGACGTCATCGCAACCGCTCTACATCCGCAGCCGCTCGCGCACGGCCTTGCTCTGGCGGCGGGCGACATCGAGCTCGGTTCGCTCCGCGTCGTCGAGAGCCAGCCGTAGCCGGTCGGCACCGGGACGCTTCACCGCGGCGACCTTGCCCAGGTTGACCAGGTACGAACGGTGGATGCGGGCGAAACGATCCGCCGGAAGCGTCTCCTCCAGCTCGCGCAGCGAGCGCGTGCAGAGGTAGGAGCGGTCGTAGGTGTGCACGCGGCAGTAGTCGCCGTCGGCCCGCGCGTAGTGCACGTCGTCCCACGCCAGCAGGACGGTCTCGCCGCCGCTCACGACAGGGATCTTCTGAAACGACGCGGGCGCGAGTGGTCTCTTTCCGAGCCTGCGCACCACCTGGGCGAGCCGCTCCGGGTCGACCGGCTTGAGCAGGTAGTCGAGGGCCTCGACCGCGAACGCCTCGATCGCGTACTGCTCGTGCGCGGTCACGAAGACGAGCTGAGGGGCGCCGGCGCGCCCGTGCACGAGGCGAGCCGCATCCAGGCCGGAGAGGCCCGGCATCTCGATGTCGATGAAGACCACGTCGTAGGGAACCGCCGCCGCGAGCTTCAGCGCCTCCACTGCCGTGGCCGCCTCGCCGACGACCTCGACCTCTGGGTGCGTGGTGAGCAGGTAGCGCAGCTCGGAGCGGGCCGGCGCCTCGTCGTCCACGAGCAGCGCGCGGATCACGCGGGAACCTGAAGCCGCACGACGGTTCCGAAGACGCCCGACTTCAGACGCACGCCCTCGCCATAGAAGGCGGTCAGGCGCCGGTGCACGTTCGCGAGGCCGAGCCCCTCGTCCTCACCCGCGAGGACGCGCTCGAGCGCCTCGCGGGCGATCCCGCGGCCGTTGTCGCGCACGGTCACCCGCAGGCGGCCGCGCCGGACGCGGGCGCGCACCAGCAAGCCGAGGGGCCGCTCCGTCTTGCCGTGCTTCACGGCGTTCTCGACGAGCGGCTGGACGAGGAAGGGCGGCAGCCGCACGGCCAATGCCTCCGGCGTCGCGTCGATCGTCACCTGGAGCTGCGGCCCGAAGCGCGCCTGCTCGAGCGCCAGGTAGCTGCGCACGTGGCGGAGCTCCTCCTCGAGCGAGATGAACTCGCCCGGCCGCGCCAGTGTCCAACGGCAGTAATCGGCGAAGGCGAGGATCAGCTCGCGCGCCCGCTCCGGCTCGGTGCGCGTGAAGCTGGCGATCGTGTTGAGGCAGTTGAACAGGAAGTGCGGCTCGATCTGCGCCTGCAGCGCCTGCAGCTCCGCGGAGGCCGCGGCGCGCGCGGAGCCGGCGAGCTCCGAAAGCTGCAGCTGCGCCGAGAGCTGCTCCCCGAGGTGGGTGAGCAAGTCGACGTCGTCCTCGTCGAGCGGTGCGCCGTCGGTCGCATAGACGATCAGAGCGCCGACGGGCCCGTCGGAGAGTTGAAGCGGCACCACCGTGGCCGCGCCCAGCGGGCACTCGGGATGGCCGCACGCGACCCGAAGTGCCAGCGGCGCGACGAGCGGCTTCCTCGCGGCCAGGGCCTCGAAGACGGGCCGGATCGGCTCGTCGCCGGGCCCGTGGTGGTCGGCCCCGGCCCCCGTGAACGTCAGCACGCGGGTCGTGTCGGTGACGGCGACGGCGCCATAGCCGAGCTTTTCGAAGACCTCGTAGGCGACGGTGCGCGCGGCGGCCTCGGAGAGACCGAGCCGCAACTCAGGCAGGGTCGCCGCGAGCAGCTCGAGCGCGGGCGCCTCTCGTCGGAGGCGGCGGACTCGTGGCACGGGCTGACCGTACCATCGGCGCATGCATCTGACGACGGGGCGCTCGCGCCGCTGCGGGAGCACTACGGCGAGCCGCAGGCTCTGGCCCGAACGGAGGCCCAGGAGCTCGACCCAGTCGACGTGCGCGAGATCGCCGCCGCCTGCTGGGCACCCTAAACCAGTAAACCAGGGACACACTCTGGGTGTGTCCCTGGGTGTGTCCCCGGGTGTGTCCCCGTTGGCTTATGGAGACATGGCCGCCGGGGACGGGTTAGCCCTTCTTCAGCAGCTTCTTCAGCTGGGCCCAGCTCCGCGTGTTCGCGACCTGCTCGGCCGTCAGCCACGCTCGCCTGGCCTGCGCGATGCCGAACTCGACGTAGTCGAGCGCCTTCACCTGGTGCGCGTCGCTGTTCACGATCACCCCAGCCCCTGCCTCCCCCGCCACCCGCGCGTGCACGTCGCGCAGGTCGAGCCGGTCCGGCTGCGAGTTGATCTCCAGGAACGTCCCGGTCTCGACCGCCTTGGCGACCACGCGCTCGATGTCGATCTCCATGGGCTCGCGCCGGTTCAGCTTCCGTCCGGTCAAGTGGCCGATGCAGTGCACGTGCGGGTTCTCCATCGTCGCCAGGATCCGCTCCGTCGGATCGCGGTCGAAGGCGGTATGGATCGAGGCCACCACCCAGTCGCGCTCGGCCAGCACCTCGTCGGGCAGATCGAGAGTCCCGTCGGCCTTGATGTTCACCTCCACGCCCTTCAGCAGCCGCAGCGGAGCGACCCGTTTCGCGACCTTCTCGATCTCCTTCACCTGCGCCTCCATGCGACCCTCGCGCAGGTAGTGCGAGTGGTCGGTGATCCCGTAGTACGCGTAACCGCGCGCCTTCGCCGCCTCGACCATCTCGGTGAGCGTGTTCTTCCCATCCGCAGACCAGTGCGTGTGCGTGTGCAGGTCGCCGCGAAGCTGCGAGGCCTCGACGAGCTGCGGCAGCTCCCGCTTGCGCGCCGCCTCCAGCTCGCCCGCGTTCTCGCGTAGCTCCGGGGGGACGAACTGATAGCCGAGCCGCTCGTAGAGCTCCTCCTCGCTCTGCGTCGTGAAGACCTCGCCGCTGTCGACCTCCGCGACTCCGTACTCCGAGACCGACAGCCCCCGCCGAACCGCGTCCTCCCGCAGCGCCACGTTGTGCGCCTTCGAGCCGGTGAAGTGCTGAAGCAGGTTGCCGTAGCACTCGGGCGGAACCACGCGCAGATCGAAGCGGAAGCCCTCGTGCGAGACCACCGTCGCCTTCGTCGGGCCCTTCGCCGCCACCTCCGAGACCCAAGCGAGGCTCGTGAAGTACTCGATGAGCGCGGCCGGGGCGCTCGCCGTCGCGATGATGTCGAGGTCGCGCACGGTCTCCCTGCGGCGGCGCGCGCTCCCCGCCTCCGAGACCCGCTCGGCGGCCGGGTGCTCGCGCAGGACGTCCACCACCGCGAGCAGCGCCGGCAGGGCCCGGCCGAGCAGCGTGCGCTGCGGGCCTGGCGCCTTCTTCTTGCGCCCCACCGACTTGAGCACGTTCTCTTCGAGCTTCGCGCCCAGCCCGGGAAGAGTCCGTAGCCGCTGCGACCGCGCGGCCTCCTTCAGCTCGGCCAGCGTCGTGACCCCGAGCTCCTGCCAGATCCGGCGCACCGTCTTGGGCCCGAGCCCCGGGATGTTCAGGAACTCGACCACCTCCGGCGGAATCGTCTTGCGCCGCTTCGACAGCGCCTCGATCTCCCCCGTGTTCACGATCTGGACGATCTTGTCCTGGATCGTCGCGCCGATCCCCTGCAGCTCCTTCGCCTTGCCCTCGAGCGCGAGCTGCGCGACCGGCGTGCCCAGCTCGCGGATCCGGGTCGCCGCGCGCCGGTACGCGAGCACGCGAAAGGCCGGCTGGCCCTCGATCTCGAGCAGGTCGGACAGGAGCTCGAGCTGCTCGGCTACGTCCGCGTTGCGAGGAAGCGTCTTCGCCTTCGCCACTCAGCGATCATATGGACGTGCGCACGATCGTCTGCCTGCCCACCTACAACGAGCGCGAGAACATCGAGCCGATGGTTCGCGCCCTCGGCGAGCAGGGCGTGGCCGTGCTCGTGATCGACGACAACTCCCCGGACGGCACCGGCGAGCTGGCCGACCGCCTGGCCGCAGAGCTCGATCACATCGAGGTCCTCCACCGGGAGACGAAGCAGGGCCTCGGCCCCGCGTACCTCGCCGGCTTCGAACGGGCGCTCGCGGACGGTGCCGAGCTGATCCTCGAGATGGACGCCGACTTCTCCCACGATCCGAACGACGTCCTGCGCTTGATCCAGGCGGCGGGCGAGGCCGACATCGTGCTCGGCTCGCGCTACGTGGACGGCGGCTCGATCCAAAACTGGGGCCGGCTGCGCCGGTTCGTCTCGGCGGGCGGCTCGGGCTATGCGCGCCATGTGCTGGGGGTGCACGTCCGCGATCTCACGGGCGGTTTCAAGTGCTTCCGCCGGGAGGTGCTGGAGACCCTCGATCTCGACGCGATCACCGCCCGCGGCTACGCCTTCCAGATCGAGACCACCTACCGCGCCTTGCGCGCGGGATTTCGCGTGGTCGAGGTGCCGATCACCTTCGTCGACCGCGAGCGTGGCGGCTCGAAGATGAGCAAGCGCATCGTCCTCGAAGCGATCTGGAGGGTGCCGCTGCTGCGGATCCGGGCCCTCCTGGGGCGCCTATAGCATGGCGCCGTGGACGAGTTGACCGACGCGACCTTCGAGCAGGAGGTCATCCAGGCGGAGACGCCGGTGATCGTGGACTTCTGGGCTCCCTGGTGCGGCCCGTGCCACGCGGTCGAGCCCATCCTGCGCCAGCTCGAGGAGCAGTACGGCTCGCGGGTCAGGTTCGCGAAGCTCGACATCGACGAAAACCTCCAGACGGCCTCGCGCTACGACGTCCTCTCGATCCCGACCGCGATTCTCTTCGAAGGCGGCGAGCCGCGCGAGACCGTGGTCGGCGCCCGCCCCCGCTCGCACTACGAGCAGGCGTGGGCCCAGTGGCTCACGCCTGCACCGGCTTAGGCGAGGTTCGCGCCGCGCTCAGCTGAGCGCGCTCTTCCTCGTCCAGCCCGCGCGGCGAGTGCCCGACCCGCGGATCGAGCCACGCGTAGAGCAAGTCGACGATCAGATTGAAGACGAGGATCGCGATCGTGACCATCACGATGATCCCCATGATCGGCGGCAGGTCCTGCCGTTGCAGGCTCCGCACCGCGAGCCGCCCGATCCCCGGGAGGCCGAACACCGACTCCACGAAGACCGAGCCGCCGAAGGCCACGCCGACGTCCATGCCCAGCATCGTGACCACCGGCAGGAACGCGTTCTTGAGCACGTGCCCGCGCACGACGCGCCATTCCGAGGCGCCCTTGGCCCTCGCGGTCGTGACGTAATCATGATGGAGCGTCTCGACCACGCTTGCCCGGATCATGCGCACGTACAGCGCGGCGAACAGCATCCCGAAGGTGATCCAGGGCAGGATCAGGTGGTAGGCCCATTGGCGCGGGCCGCCGCAGACCTCGCTGGGGCCTGCGTAGAAGAAGTCGCAGTACTCGCCGAGCGGAGTCAGTCCCAGCTTGTGCCCGAAGACGTAGACGAGGATCAACCCGAGCCAGATCGGATGCACCGAGATCCCGATCAGCACGAAGAGCATGGCCGCTCGGTCCAGCAGCGATCGCGGCCGCAACGCCGAGAGCACCCCGATCGGGATCGAGATCAGCATCCAGAAGATCGCCCCGCCGAGGAGCAGCGAGGCCGTGATCGGCGCCGCGCGCTTGAGCATCGTGTTCACGTCCTCGCGGCTCGTGGTCGAGCGGCCTAGGCTCTGGCCCGTGACGATCCGTCGCAGGAAGATGCCGTACTCCTTCCAGACCGGGCCGTGGATGCCGGTGGCCTGCGTGACGCTCGCCGTGATGTCGCGGCCCTGGACGTTGCTGTTGCCCGGCCGGTTCGTCGGAATGACGAAGAAGAGGATGTACGTGGAAAACGTGACCGCGACGAAAACGACAACCGCCCACGCCAGCCTCTTCACCACGTATGGAAGCACTGCCGTGAGTACGTTGCCTGCTCGCGGTCGGTTCGGCAAGCGGCCGAGCGCACCTAGACCGTTCCGGTGAAGAAGTGCTCCCAGCCGCCGAGCTCGACCGGCTCGCCCTCGAGCAGGAGCTCCACGCCCTCGCCCTCGGCGCAGCGGCCGATCTCGAAGAACTCGAGCGGGTCCGGCGTCGCCGCGAGCAGCTCGTAGTCCTCGCCGAAGCCGAGATCGGTGACCGTGGCCTGGGGAGCGAGCGGGACCCGCTCGACGTCGATCACCAGGCGGCAGCCGGAGCGGCGGGCGATCTGGGCGGCGTCTCGAGCGAGACCGTCGGAGAGATCGATCAGCGCGTGGGCCTGAGCGGCCAGGCGGCGACCTTCCTCGAGGCGCAGCGGCGGGCGCGAATGGCGCTGGTCGCGAAAGGCGGCGCCGGCGGCGCCGAGGGGGCCCGTCACGACGAGCACGTCGCTCTGGCGGGCGCCGCCCCGGCCGGGAACGCGCTCCGAACGGCCGAGCGCGGTGACGGCGAGGTGGAGGCTCTCGGACACAGTGGTGTCGCCGCCCAGCACCGGAACGCCGGGCTCGTTCAGGCCCTCGTAGAGCTCGAGCACGTCCTCCAGCTTCGTCTCGGCCGGTGCGCCGAGCCCGACGATCAACCCTTCCGGCTCGGCCCCCGAGGCGGCGAGGTCGCTGAGGTTGACCGCCGCGGCGCGGTATCCCAGCTCGCGGTGGGTCGTCCACGCGAGCCGGAAGTGCACCTCCTCGACGAGCGTGTCTTGCGTGACGACCAGCCCGCCCTGGAGTTGAGCGGCGTCGTTCTCGATCCCGCTCGCGAGCCCCCGGCGCTCGAGCTCGTCGAGGAGGCCGAGCTCGCCGAGCTCAGAGAGCCGCATCGACCGCCTTTCGCACGGCCGCGGCGTCGTTAGCCGCGCGCACGACCGCGACCCCGGCGGCTCCGGCCCGAATGCAGGCGTCCGCATTGGAAGCATCCACGCCGCCGATCGCGATCACCGGTACCGAGACGGCGCGGCAGATCTCGGCCAGGCCCTCGAGCCCGATCGGCGGGTCGGCGTCCGGCTTGGTCGGCGTCGCCCAGACCGGCCCCGCGCCGATGTACGCGGCGCCCAGGGCCTCGCCTTCGCGCGCCTCGGCGACCGTCGCAGCCGAGGAGCCAAGTAGGAGGCCCGCCGCGAGCGCACGCCCGGCTCCCGGGTCGTCACGCCCGAGGTGGACGCCGTCGGCGCCCAGCTCCAGCGCCGCGTCCACGTCGTCGTCGACGACGAAGGTCGCCGGCAGCTTCCGGAAACCGCGCCCGGCCTCGGCGACCTGCTCGATGGGCGCCTTGACGCGCAGTTGCACGACCGTCGCGCCTCCCTCGACGGCGGCGCGGGCGGTCTCGAGATCGCTCACGACGGCGTGCAGCTTCACTCGACCTTCGCCCGGGAGTCGAGCTTCTTCGGGTCGAGGTCGAAGAGCGCATCGTAGAGCGCGACGTGGAAGGAGCCCGGCTTCTTCGCCTTCCTCGCAGCCTCCTCGCCGGCCACGCCGAACGCGACCAGCGCCTCCGCGGCTGCCTGCAGCGGATCGTCGGGACGCACCGCGAGGAAGCAGCCCGTGATCGCGGTGGACATGCACCCGGTGCCCGTGACCGTCGCGAGCAGCTCGTGGCCGTTGGCGATCGCCAGCACGCGCTCGCCGTCGGAGACGTGGTCGACCGGGCCGGTGACCGCGGTCACGCAGCCGAGCGCCCTTGCCGCTTCCCGCGCCAGCGCCGGTTCGCCGCCCCCACCGAGCGCCTCGACGCCGCGAATCTCGGCCTTGTGCCCGGCCAGAGTCGCGAGCTCGGCGTAGTTGCCGCGCACGACCGCGAGCTCGAGCTCCTGGGCGAGGTTGCGCGCGGTCTCGGTGCGGTAGGCGGTCGCCCCCGCGCCCACCGGATCGAGCACGACCGGCACCCCGGCGCGGTTCGCGGCACGGCCCGCCAGCACCATCGCCTCGACCCACTCGTCCGAAAGGGTGCCGATGTTGAGCACGAGCGCCGAGGCCGCGCTCGCCATCTCCTCCACCTCCTGGACGGCGTGCGCCATCACCGGCAGCGCGCCGAGCGCGAGAGTTGCGTTGGCCGTCTCGTTCATCACGACGAAGTTCGTGATCTGATGGACGAGCGGCCTGTGCTCGCGGATCGCGGCGAGATCGCTACCGGTGTTCATGCGGCTCCCCGCAGACCGAACACGTCCACCGGGCCATCTCCCGCGCCGAGCTCGGGGTGGCCCTGCGCGACGGCGCGCGAGGCCGCCGTGGCCGCGCCGCGCGCTGCGCCCTCGAGGCTCTCGCCGCGGGCCAGCAGGGCCGCCAGCGTGGCGGAGTGCGTGCAGCCGGCGCCGTGGGTGGCGGCGACCTCGTAGCGCGCGACCCGGATCTCGATGTGCCGCGCGCCGTCGAAGAGGTGGTCGACCGGCTCGCCATGCCCACCGGTGACGATCGCAGCGGGTGCGCCCAGCTCGTGCAGCCGCTCGGCGAGCTCGCGCTTCGAGCCGGTCCCGGCGAGCGCCTCGGCCTCGGCCAGGTTCGGCGTGACGACGGTGGCGAGCGGGAACAGGCGCGCGACGAGGGTCTCGACAGCGTCCTCCTCCAGCAACCGCGCGCCGGAGCTCCCGATCAGCACCGGGTCGACGACGAGCGGCACGGGATGCTGCTCGAGATAGCCGGCAACCGTCTCGATCACCTGCACGGAAAAGAGCATCCCCGTCTTGGCGGCGTCCACGCCGAGATCGTCGAAGACCGCCTCGAGCTGGGCCCGCACGAAGTCCGGCGGCACCTCGTGCACCGCCGTCACCCCGACGGTGTTCTGCGCGGTCAGGGCGACGATCGCGCTCATGCCGTGGCACCCGGCGGCCGCGAAGGCCTTCAGGTCGGCCTGAATGCCGGCCCCGCCGCCGGAGTCCGACCCGGCGATCGTCAACACGCGTGGAACCAAGCTCCTCCCTTCGCCGGCATGACCCGGATCAGGTTCGTCGGGTGTGTTCTCAGCCCCTGAGGGCACCCCGGGACGGCAAGGCTACCATCGGCTCATGGCCACGAGCGTTGCCCGGTGGGACGATCTTCTCGTCGGCGAGGAGCTCGCCTACCTGGGCTCCGAGGCTGCGCTCGACGCACTGTTCGCACCCCTGCCGGACGAACTGCACCCACGCGTGCGGGAGGCGATGGCGGCACAGGGGATCGAAGCGCTCTACGCCCACCAGGCGGCTGCCTGGGAGGCGGCGCAGCGAGGCGAGCACCTGGTCGTCACCACGGGCACGGCGAGCGGGAAGACCCTCGCGTTCAACCTGCCCGTGCTGGACGCGCTCGCGCGCGAGCCGAAACAGCGGGCGCTCTACCTCTATCCGACGAAGGCCCTGGCGCAGGACCAGCTCCGCTCGCTCGGGACGTTCCGGCTGCCCAAGCTCCGCGCGGCGATCTACGACGGGGACACGGCGACGGAGCGCCGCTGGCAGGTGCGCAAGTGGGCCAACCTGATCCTGTCCAACCCGGACATGCTCCACATGGGCGTGCTGCCCCACCACGACCGCTGGGGCGACGTGCTCTCGAACCTCGCCTACGTGATCGTGGACGAGGCGCATGTCTACCGCGGCGTCTTCGGCTCGCACGTGTCGAACGTCCTGCGGCGGCTGCGGCGGCTCGCGCGAATCTACGGCGCAGAGCCGCAATTCCTGCTCGCCTCGGCGACGATCGCGAACCCGGGCGAGCTCGGCGCACGCTTGATCGGAGCCGAGACCACGGTGATCGGCGACGACGCCGCGCCACGCGCCGAGCGGACCGTGGCGCTCTGGAACCCGCCTCTCACCGACGAAGAGCTCGGTCTGCGCGCCAGTCCCCTCGGCGAGGCCTCGAAGCTGATGGCCGACCTGGTCTTGCGCGGCCTGCGCACGCTCTGCTTCGCCAAGAGCCGCCGCGCCGCGGAGCTGATCCACCGCTTCACCGCCGACCGGCTCGGCGACGACTCCGCGCTCTCGCCCTACCGAGCGGGCTACACGCCCCAGCAGCGGCGCGAGATCGAGCGGCGCCTGCTCGAGGGCGAGCTGCTGGGCGTCTCCGCGACGAACGCGCTCGAGCTCGGGATCGACGTCGGCCTGCTCGACTGCGTGATCTCGGTCGGCTTCCCCGGCACGGTGGCCTCGCTGCGGCAGCAGTGGGGCCGGGCCGGGCGGCGTGGGCACGGGCTCGCTGTGCTCGTTGCCAGCGAGGACGCGCTCGACCAGTACTTCATGCGCGAGCCGAGGGCGCTGCTGGGTCGGCGCGTCGAGGCGGCGATCCTCGACCACGAAAACCCGCGCGTGCTGGAAGGCCACGTGCTGGCGGCGGCATTCGAGGCGCCGCTGGACGACGGCGACCGCGAGGTGCTCGGCGACGCGGCACTCGAGCGGGCGGCGACGCTTCCCGAGCTGCGCAAGACGAAGGCGGGCTACGTCTGGGCCGGTCGCGACTACCCGGCCGCGCGCGTCTCGTTGCGCTCGACCAGCCCGGAGTCCTTCCAGATCGTCGACGGCTCCAGCGGGGCAATGCTCGGGATCAGCGAGGAAGCGCGGGCGTACTCGACCATCCACGAGGGCGCGATCTACCTGCACCTCGGCGAGAGCTACCGCGTGCGCGAGCTCGACCTCGGCGCGCGCACGGCCGTCGTCGAGCCGTTCAGCGGCGACTACTACACGCAGGCCAAGAAGGAGACCACCACGGCGATCGTCCAGCCGTTGCGCGAGGAAGGTCGGCTCGGCTTGCAGCTCTTCTTCGGCCGCGTGGTGGTGACCGAGCAGGTCGTCGGCTATCAGAAGAAGTCGATCCAGACGCAGGAGAGCATCGAGCTCGTCCCGCTCGACCTGCCTCAGACCGAGTTCGAGACCGAGGCGATCTGGTTCATGCCCGGGCGCCGGATGCTCGAAGGGCTGGAGGAGATGGCGAGGCTGCTCGGGTCCCTGCACGCGGCCGAGCACTCGCTGATCGCGCTGCTGCCGCTGTGGGCGATGTGCGACCGCTGGGACATCGGCGGGCTCTCGACCAACCTGCACTTCCAGACCGGCGGGCCGACGATCTTCGTCTATGACGGGCATTCCGGCGGCGTCGGCATCACCGAGCGCGGCTTCGAGGCCTTCGAGGGCTGGGTCGCCGACACCGCGAAGCTGCTCGCGGGTTGTCCCTGCGAGCGCGGCTGCCCCTCGTGCGTGCAGAGCCCGAAGTGCGGCAACCTGAACGAGCCGCTCGACAAGGCGGGCGCACTCGCGTTGCTGGGGCGGATGCTCGAGCGCGCGTAGAATCCGGGTCATGCTCGCGCTTTTGCTCGTCCTCATCACGCTTTTCGGCTTCTCGTCGGGATCCTCGGGCACCGTGGCGACGATTCCGGCGGCACCGGCACCGGCCCCAGCGGCGCGTGCACCTGCCGAGCAGCCCGCGCTCGCGCCGGCGAAGAGGCGATGCCTCGACGAAGCGCCGCGTCCGGAAGGGCGCCTGAAGACGCCCTGCAGCGCGTACAGCCCCCCGAAGCCCTAGCGGGCGCCCCCGCGTCGCCGAAGTACGATCCTCGGCGTGAGCGTCGAACAGAAGTTGTACGGCTGCCAGTCCATGACCGGCGAGCTCCGGCGCGTGCTGGTGCGACCGCCACGCGCGGAGGATCTCCGCGGCTGGCAGATCTGCGACTGGCGCGCCGAGCCCGACCCGGTCGGGATCGCGGCGGAGCACGAGGCCTTCTGCGAGCTTCTTGCGGGCGCCGGCGCCGAGGTCGTCCTCGCCCAGTCCCCCGCTGACGGGAATCCGGACGCGATCTACACCTACGACCCAGCGCTGGTCGCGGACGCAGGCGCGTTCCTGCTCCACCCGGGCAAGGAATGCCGCCGGGCAGAGGTGCCGGCGATGGCGGAAGACTTCGAGCGCGCCGGCGTGCCGGTCGCCGGGCGGCTCGAGGATCCCGAGTGGGCGGAGGGCGGCGACCTCTGCTGGCTCGACGAGCGCACGCTGCTCGCCGGCTGCGGCTACCGCACCAACGCGACGGGGATCTCGCGCCTGCAGGAGCTCCTGCCCGGGGTCGAGCTGGTCGCGTTCGACCTCCCGCACTGGCACGGGCGGGACGAGGTGATGCACCTGATGTCGCTGATCAGCCCGCTGGCGCCGGATCTCGCCGTTGTCTGCGCGCCGCTGCTGCCGACCCGGCTGGCGCAGCTGCTCGAGGAGCGCGGCGTCGAGCTGGTCGAGGTTCCGGACGAGGAGTTCGCCACGATGGGCTCCAACGTGCTCGCCCTCGCCCCGCGAGTGGCCCTCGCCGTCGAAGGCAACCCGGAGACGCGCCGCCGCATGGAACGCTCGGGCGTCGAGGTGCTCACCTACCGCGGGAACGAGCTGTCGAAGGGCGACGGCGGACCGACCTGCCTCACTCGTCCGCTCTTGCGCGCCTAGACCGTGGCCGACCGGGAGGCTCGCGGGGGGACACTCGTAATCGGCGGCGGCTTCGCCGGCGGCTACGTCGCCCGTTGCCTGCGCGAGCGTGGCGCCACGATCGTCAGCCCCGAGAACTCGATGCTCTACACGCCGATGCTGCCCGAGGCGGCCTCGGGGACGCTGGAGCCCCGCCACGTCGTCGTGCCTCTCCGAATGATGTGCCCACACGCGGAGCTCGTGCTCGGCCACGCGACGAGCGTCGACCTCGAGCGCGGCCGCGTGCAGGTCGAGACGATCGAGGGGCTCGCCAGCTTGAGCTACCACGACCTCGTGATCGCACTAGGCGCGGTCTCGCGCACGCTGCCAATCCCGGGCCTCGCCGACCACGCGCTCGGCTTCAAGTCGCTCGCCGACGCGATCCACCTCCGTAACCACATCCTGCGACGGCTCGAGGCCGCCGACGCCGCGCCCACCGAGACGCACCGGCTGCGCGAGCTGACCTTCGTCTTCGTCGGCGCGGGCTACGCGGGCGTCGAGGCGCTAGCCGAGCTCTCCGACCTCGTGCGCGACGCGCTCAAGTACTACCCCAGGCTCCAGACCGTGCCGCAGCGCTGGGTGCTGGTCGACGCGGCGCCGAAGATCCTCCCGGAGATTCCCAGGCGCCTCGGCGACTACGCGGCCGAGAAGCTCACGCGGCGAGGCGTCGAGATCCACGTCGAAACCACGCTCGACTCGGTCGAGGCGCACGCCGCGCATCTCTCCAACGGCGAGCGGATCCTGACGCACACGCTGGTCTGGACCGCGGGCGTCCGCGCGCATCCGCTGCTGGCCCAGTTCGGGCTCCCGCTCGACGACAAGGGGCGCGTGCTCGTGGACGAGACCCTCGCGGTGGAAGGGCACGAGCGCGTGTGGGCGCTCGGGGACGGCGCTCGTGTCCCGAACCTCGCCACGCCGGGGGAGTTCGATCCACCGACGTGCCAGCACGCGCTGCGTCAGGCCCGGCGGCTGGCGAAGAACCTCCAGGGCGAGCAGAAGCCGTACCGCTACCGCATGCTCGGCCAGGTGGCCACACTCGGCCGCTACAAGGGGATCGCCGACGTGATGGGCCTGCGGCTGACGGGCTTCCTCGGCTGGTTCGTCACCCGCACGTACCATCTGTACCAGCTGCCCCTGCTCTCCCGGAAGCTCCGCGTCGTCGCCGACTGGACGACCTCGCTCTTCTTCCGGCGCGACATCGCCGAGCTCTCGATGCTCGGCCACCCGCAGCGCCTCGGCGATGCGTGACGAGCTGGCGCGCGCCTACGCGTTCCTGGCGCGGGGAGACATGGGCGGGACCCGCGAGGAGGCCTCGCCCTTCGGCACCGCCGTCTTCACCGACGAGCTGCCGCGCCGCCTCGACGGCAACTACTTCCGGGTCGAGCGCGAGGCCGAGCCGGAGGAGCTCGCCGCCGAGGCGAAGCAGCTCGAGCGGCCGCTGATCTTCGTGCCGGACCCGGACCTCGGCGGGCGGCTCGCGCCCTGGTTCGCCGCGCAGGGCTGGCGGATCGACCGGCACCTGGTCATGGCGCAGCTCCGCAAGCCGGAGCGGACTGCCGACCTGTCGCTCGTTCACGAGCTGGAGGAGGAAGCACTCCGGCCGGCGCGGCGGCGGCTGCTGGAGGGAGAGCCGTGGGCCAAGCCGGAGGTGGTCGAGCAGCTCTTTCAGGCGAAGGCGCTGATCGGGCAGCGGGTCGCAGCGCGCTTCTTCGGCGTGCCGCTGGACGGCGAGGTCGTCAGCTACGCGGATCTCTACCTGGACGGCGCCGATGCCCAGGTCGAAGACGTGGGCACCTTGCCCGAGCACCGGGGCCAGGGTTACGCGACCGCGGTCATCCTCGGCGCGATCGAGCAAGCGCGGGCCTCGGGCGCAGACTTCGTCTTCCTGGTCGCCGACGCCGAGGACTGGCCCAAGGAGCTCTACCGCAGGCTCGGCTTCGACGAGCTCGGGCACTACACCAAGTTCTTCACGCCCCCTGCGTAAACTCGGCCGGGTGCCCGCTTTGGCTGTCCGGGGTCTCGAGAAGCGCTACGGATCGGTCACCGCTCTTGCCGGTGTCGACCTCGAGGTCGGCGAGGGAGAGCTCGTCGGCCTACTCGGGCCCAACGGCGCCGGCAAGTCCACCCTGGTCAAGATCGCCTGCGGCCTGGTCCGGGCCTCCGGCGGCACTGCGCAAGTGCTCGATGCCCGGGCAGGCTCTCTCCAGGCCCGTCGCCGGATCGGCTACCTGGCCGAGCTCTTCCGCTTCCCCGGCTGGTACTCGGCCGACGAGCTGCTCGAGCTGCACCAGCGCCTCGCGGGCTCAGAAGGGGGCGCCGCCGAGCGCACCGAACTCCTCGAGCTGGTCGAGCTCACCGAAGCGCGCAGCCGCCGCGTCGAGCAGATGTCGAAAGGCATGCAACAACGGCTCGGGATTGCCCAGGCGCTCGTGGGGAGGCCGCCGCTGCTGCTCCTCGACGAGCCGACGAGCGCGCTCGACCCGGTGGGCCGCCGCACCGTTCGCGTGCTACTCGAGGAGCTGCGCGGCCGGGGCACTTCCGTGCTGCTCAACTCCCACCTGCTGAGCGAGGTCGAGCTCGTCTGCGACCGCGTGGCGATCCTCCTGCACGGACGGCTCGTGGCGGAGGGCTCGCCAGCCGAGCTCGCCCGGGCCCGCGGCGTGGAGATCGAGACCGACCAGGGAGTGCAGGTCTTCGAGGACGCCTCGCGGGAGGACGCACCGAGGCTCGTGGCCGAGCTGGTTGCAGCCGGGCGAAGCGTCTACGGCGTCCGCGTCCTGACCTCGACGCTCGAGGAGACCTACCTCGAGGCCGTCGGCGGGGAGACCTCGTGAGGGCGGTCCCGACGATCGTCGGCTACGGCCTGCGCGAGGCGCTGCGGCGAAAGGTGTTCGCGGTGGTGCTGCTCCTGACCCTTGGCTTCCTGGGGCTCTACTGGCTCGCCAACCACTACGTCTTCCGCGACGTCGAGAACATCTCCCCGCCCGTAGGGATCGACGCGCGCACCTTCGCAGGAGCATTCATGTTCGGCCTGGCGATGTTCGCGACGCTCTTCCTCGGGGTGGTGCTCGCCGTCTTCCTCACGCTGGGCGTCGTGCGCGGAGATGCCGAGCGCGGGCTGCTCCAGCCGCTGGTCGTGCGCCCGGTCGGGCGCTCGACCCTCCTGTTCGCCCGCTGGCTCGGAGCGGTCGCCGTCTGCGCGCCCTACGTGGGCGCGGTCTACGTGGCCGCGATGCTGATCACGGGCCTGACCGGCCACTGGTGGCCCGACCACGTGGTCGTCCCGGGCCTCGAGCTCGCAGCCGGAGTCGCGATCGTCGCGGCCCTCTCGCTGCTCGGCTCCGTGTTCCTGACCGCAACCGCGAACGGGATCGCAGTGTTCATGATCTTCGGCGCGGGCCTCGTCGCAGGGCTCCTGGGCTCGATCGGCCACGCGCTCAACTCGCACACGTTGCAGCACTCGGCGAAGATCGGGGCCTGGCTGATCCCCTTCGAGGCGCTCTACCAGGACGGCCTGCGGGAGATCACGGCCAACACCACCGGGTTCACGGGCTTCCTGTTGCAGCTCGGCCCGTTCGGCGGCGCCTACACCGGCGGAGCGCTGTTACGGCTCTGGGCGATTGCCTACCTCGCACTGGTGGGAATCCTGGCCGTGGCCGGCTTCGCCCGCAAGGACCTCTAGCTCACCAGGAGGGCTTTCGCAGGCTGCGCGCGAATGCGGCCCGCTGCTTGCGCGCCTCGGCGCGGAGGCGGGCGTCCTGCTTCATTGCGAGCCTCTGAAGCTCGCGCTGGAGCTGCCCGTAGCTCTCGAACCGCTCGCGCGGGAGCCGCCCGTCGGCGATCGCGGCCTGGACTGCGCAGTCGGGCTCGCTCGTGTGTGAGCAGTCGTTGAAGCGACAGTCGGCGGCGAGCTCGTCCACGTCGGTGAACGCCTCCTGGATTCCTTCGTCGGCGTCCCAGAGCTGCACCTCGCGCAGGCCCGGGGTGTCCACGAGCAGGGCGCGGCCCGGCAAGCGGATGAGCTGGCGGCTGACCGTGGTGTGCCGCCCGCGCCCGTCCTCGGCGATCTCGTGCGTCCGCTGCAGCTCCTCGCCGGCGAGCCGGTTCGCCAGCGTCGACTTCCCTACACCGGACGAGCCGAGCAGCGCGATCGTCCGGGCAGGGGCGAGGTACGGCGCGAGCTCCTCGAGCCCGGCGCCCGTGACGTTGCTGACCGCGTGAACCGCCGCGCCGAGCGCGACCTGCTCGACCTCGAACAGGGCGGCTGCGACGTCCTCGCAGAGGTCGGCCTTCGTCAGCACGAGCACGGGCGTCGCGCGGCTCTCCCACGCGAGCGTGAGATACCGCTCCAGCCGGCGCAGGTTCAGGTCGCCGTCCAGGGCGCTGATGATGAAGACGGCATCCAGGTTTGCCGCCAGGACCTGCTCCTCGGTCGGGGCCCAGGCGGCCTTGCGCGAGAAGGCCGAACGGCGCGGCAGCACCGCGTGGATCGTCTCGTCGCGAAGGGCGACCCAGTCGCCGACCACGGGTAGCTCGGCCGCCGAGGCGGCCTCGTGCCGCAGGCGCCCGGTCAGGCGGACGCGGCACTCCCCGCCTTCGGTGAGCACGTCGTAGCCGCCGCGATGCTGCGCGGCGACGCGCGCGGGGACGAGCTCGCCGTCTTCGAGCGACTCGAACGCGGCCGCGAAGCCGTCGTCCCAGCCGAGGTCGTGCAGAGTGAGCAGTGGTGCTTGCAAGCGAGATCTCCTTCAGGATCGAGTGACGGACCGGACGTGGCCCGAGGCTCGGAACTCGCTACAGACGTGTGCTGCGGCTAGTCGGGAGCCTCAGGCTCTGCGACCGGAGAGTGCAATCGTCGTCATGGCGCACCTCCTTGCCGAAAACAGCGGAACCCGAAGCGTAGCAGCCGTCTCCGAGGGCGCTCTGTAAAACAGCTACTGGAGCGCGCGAAGCGCGCTGCCGAGCGACTGCTTCGTCGTCAGCACGCCCGCGAAGAGGTCGCCGTGCTCCGCAACCCGCTCGCGAACGACGTCCATCGTGAACGCGCCCGGGTCGAGCGACTCGTCCACCTCGTCCCAGCGCAGCGGGGTCGAGACGGGCGCGCCCTCCTTCGGCCGCACCGAGTAGACCGAGGCGATCGTCTTGCCCTCGCCGTTCTGATTCGCGTCGATCAGCACGCCCTTCCGCTTCGCCTTCGTCCACTCGGTCGTGACGAGGCCACGGTGCGTCGAGGCCAACGCGCCCGCAACGATCTCGGCGAACTGCCGCGTGTCCTCGTAGGTGTGGCGCCTCGCGACTGGCACGAGCACGTGGATCCCGTCCGCCCCGCTCGTCTTGCAGAAGGACTCGAGCCCGAGCGCGTCGAGCGCCTGCTTCACGAGCAGCGCCACCTGCACGGTTTCCTTGAAGCCCGCGTCGTCCGAAGGATCGAGATCGAAGAGCACCCAGTCGGGCCGGCCGAGCTTGTCCACCCGCGAGTACCAGGTGTTCAGGTCGATGCAGCCCATGTTTACCATCCAGAGGAGCGCGAGCTCGTCGTTCACGAGCGGCGCCTGGATCCTGCGGCGCCGCCGCGGCTTCTCGCGCGTCGAGACCTCGAGCTCCACGGTCGAGATCCAGTCGGGCATCCCCTTGGGGGCGTCCTTTTGGAAGAAGTGCTTGCCCTGCCAGCCGTCTGGAAAGCGCTTCATCGTGAACGGGCGGTCCTCGAGATGCGGCACGACGAGGGGCGCCACGTCCCGGTAGAACGAGAGCAGGTCGCCCTTCGTGATCCCTTCCTCCGGCCAGAACGGCTTGTCGAGATTGGAGAGCCGCAGGACGCGCTTGCCCTTCTTGATCACCTCGGGAATCGGAGCCGCAGGCTGGTCGCCGGGAAGCTCGCGCCGCACCTCCTCCGCGACTTTGTCCTCGCGCAGGCCCTTGTACACCGGCGCGCGCAGGCGGCCGTCGTGCGTCCACTCCACGAACTCGACCTGCGCGACGAGCTTCGGCTCGACCCAGACGATGTCGTCCTTGCGCACGCGCGGCAGCTTCGGCACCTGCGGGAACGGCGAGTCCTTGCGCTCCAGCGGCCGCAGCAGCTTCAGCAGCCGCTCGATCTCGGCCTCGTCGAAGCCGGTGCCGACGTTGCCGACGTACTCGAGACCGTCGGCCCCGTAGACCGCAAGCACGAGCGAGCCGAAACCGCTGGCCCGCCGGCCCTAGCCGCGGGTGTAGCCCGCGATCACGAACTCCTGCTCGCCGTGGGACTTGAACTTGAGCCAGTCGCGCGAGCGCTTGCCCGGGAGGTAGCGCGACTCCAGCCGCTTGCCCAGCACGCCCTCGAGCCGCCGCTCCTTCGCGGCCTGCATCAGCGCCGGCCCGTCGTCGAACGACTCGGAGAACTTGACGGTGCGGTTGCGCGTGTCTAGAAGCTGCTCGAGCCGGCCCCGGCGCTCCGAGAGAAGTAGGTCGATGATCGGCTCGCCGTCCACCTCGAGGAGGTCGAAGAGGTAGTAGACGATCGGGGTCCCCGGCTTGCGCTGCTGCATCGCCGAGAAGCTCGGGCGGCCCTCCTCGTCGAGCGCGCAGACCTCGCCGTCCACCACGCAGTCCGGGGTCTTGAGCGCCTTGACGAGCTCCTTGGCGACCTTGTCGAAGCGCTCGGTGTAGTCCTGGTCCTTGCGGGTGCGGAGCTCGGCCTCGCCGCCGGCCACGCGCGAGACGATCCGGTAGCCGTCCCACTTGATCTCGAACTGCCAACCCTCGCCGCGCGGCATCGTCTTCTCGTCCTCGAGCGTCGCGAGCATGGGCGCGTACTTGCGGCGCGACGCCGAAGAGGCCTCGCCGTCCTCGCGCTTGCGAATCAGGAGCCAGCTCTTCGGGTCGCCGTCGAGCTTCGCCGGCACGAGCGTCCAGACGCCCTCGAGCTTCTTGCCATGCAGCCGGAAGGTGAGGCCGCCGTCGCGCTTCTCCTCGACCAGCTCGTAGGTGCCGCTGTCGAAGATCTCGACGGTGCCGGCGCCGTACTGGCCCTTCGGGATCTCGCCTTCGAAGGTCGCGTAGTCGATCGGGTGGTCCTCGACGTGCACGGCGAGGTGCCGCTCGCCCGTCTCGAGCGGGATGCCCTTCGGCACCGCCCAGCTCGCGAGCGCGCCGTCGCGCTCGAGGCGCAGGTCATAGTGGAGCCGGCGCGCGTCGTGGCGCTGGATCACGAAGATCGGCTCCTCGGCGCCCTTCTTGCCGGTGAACGGCTCCGGCGTCTTCTTGGGGTCCCTCTTCTTGCGGTACTCCGCGAGCTTGGCCACCCCTCTAGCTTGCCTTGCGGGCGGTGCGCTTGCGGCTCTTGGAACCCTTCTTGTGCGTGTTCTCGACCGACTCGCGCAGAGCGGCCATCAGGTCGACAACCTCTCCGCGCTCCTCGGCCTGCGGCTCGGGCAGCGGCGCTCCCTTGGCCTTCGCGCGGAGCAGCTCGAGCAGTTCCTTGCGATAGGTGTCGTCGTACTTGGCCGGGTCGAACGAGTCGCTCAGATTCTCGACCAGCGACTTCGCCATCTCGACCTCGGGCTTGCGCAGCCCTTCCTTGCCGTCCACCTTCTCCGGCTGACGCACCTCGTCCGCGTAGTACATCGTCTCCAGCAGCAGCGTTCCCTTCCAGGGACGCAGCGCGGCGAGATGCTGCTTGTTCCGGATGACGATCTTCGCGATCGCCACCTTGCCGGTCTCCTCCAGGGCCCGCACGAGCAGGCGGTACGGCTTCTCCGCGCCCTCCTGCGGCAGCAGGTAGTAGGCCTTGCGGAAGTAGATCGGATCGATCT
Organism: Gaiellales bacterium; assembly: GCA_038236705.1. Lineage (GTDB taxonomy): Bacteria > Actinomycetota > Thermoleophilia > Gaiellales > Gaiellaceae > AC-32. Next base: position 103,706 of record JBBRZN010000002.1, on the reverse strand, counting down.
CCTCGAGGTCGACGAAGTCGCAGATGTCGATCGCCTTCGTCAGCTCGACGTCGAGCCGGTCGAGATCCTCGTCCTCGAGCGGAACGTAGCGCCCCTTCTCGACCTCGAAGCCGCGGACGATCTCGTCGTTGTCTACGTGCTCGCCGGTGTCGCGACGCACCTTGTCGTAGCCGATCGGCGCCAGGTCGCGCTTGTCGAGGAAGTGAAAGCGGACCTCCTTCGACTCGGTCGCGCTGAACATGCGTACGGGCACGCTGACGAGGCCAAACGAGATCGTGCCGGTCCAGAGCGAGCGCGCCATGGCCCCTTGCTACCCGGTCGGAGCGGGCTCGAAAACGCCGGTCGTGTTTGACAAACGCTCTGGCGAGGTAGCACAACTCACAACTCGGGGTCGTACTTCTTTCAGAGCTTCTCCACCTAACGGGGGGTTAGGGCCAAGGCCGCCTACAAGGCGGCCTTGGCATGTGTACGGACGGGGGATAAGCCTGTGGAAGATGTGGAAAAGCGCCGCGTTTGCCGCGGTTTTAGCGGATTGCGGGCATTTGGCCGATTGTGCGGAATCGCACGCGTCGGCGGCGCCGCAGCTCCTCGCCCGACTGTCCCTCGAGTTGCTCAAGCGTTTCCCCCAACGCATCTCCGAGCAGACGAGCGGCTTCTTCATGGTCGGTGTGCGCCCCGTCACCGGGCTCCGGGACGATCGCGTCGATCACTCCCAGCTCGAGGCAGTGAGCCGCATCCGGCTTGAAGGCGGCCGCCGCCTTGCGGGCCTCGCCGGCGTCGCGCCAGAGGATCGCCGCGCAGCCCTCGGGCGAGATCACGGTGTAGATCGCGTTCTCCTGCATCAGGACACGGTCGGCGAGCGCCGTCGCGATCGCGCCGCCTGAACCACCCTCTCCGATCACGCAGGTGATCGTGGGCACGCGCAGCCGCGACATCAGCGCCTGCGAGCGGGCGATCGCCCCGCCCTGGCCGTGCTGCTCGGCGATCACGCCCGGGTACGCGCCGGGGATGTCCACCAGCGTCACGACCGGGAAGCCGTGCCTCTCGGCCAGGTCCATCGCGCGCATCGCCTTGCCGTAGCCCTCCGGGTAGGCCATGCCGAAGTTGCGCCGCGTCCGTTCCTTGACGTCGCGGCCCTTCTGGTTGCCGACCAGCACCACCGTCTTCCCGCGGAAACGGCCGATCCCGGCGACGAGCGCCGCGTCGTCGCCGTGCTGGCGGTCGCCGTGCAGCTCGAACCAGTCCTCGAGCAGACCGTCGACGTAGTCCAGGGTGTACGGCCGTTCCGGATGGCGGGCGAGTTCGACCGAGCGCCAGATCTCCTCGTCGCTCGGCTCGGCGACGATTCGGTCGAGCTGCCTCTGGAGCCGCTCGAGCTCGCCCGAGAGCCTCGCGCCGCGCAGCAGCGGCAGGCTCCGGAGGCGGCTCAGCTGCTCGCGGAGCCTCAACTCGGCCTCACGTGCCATTGGCGAAGAGGCGCAGCAGGCGCGCCAGCGTCGGGCGCAGCTCGGGTCGAGGGACGATCGAGTCCACGTGGCCGTGGCGGTAATTGGACTCGGCGAGGCCGAAATCGTCGGGCAGCTTCTCGCGCGTCGTCTGCTGCACGACCCGCGGGCCGGTAAACGAGAGCAGCGCGCCCGGCTCGGCCACGAGCACGTCGCCGAGGCTGGCGAAGCTCGCGAGCACGCCGGCGGTGGTCGGGTGCGCCATCACGCTGATCAGCGTGCCGCCGGAGTCGTGCAGATCCTCGACGGCGCAGACGGTCTTCGGCAACTGCATCAGCGACAGGATCCCCTCCTGCATGCGCGCGCCGCCGGTGGTCGTGACCGAGACGAGCGGCACTCCTCGCTCCGCCGCTCCCTCGCAGGCGCGAGCGAACTTTTCGCCGACGACGCGGCCCATCGAGCCGCCCATGAAGCCGAACTCCATCACCGCGAGCTGGCAGGGCTGATCCTCGATCGCCGCGCGGCCGATCACCATCGCCTCGCCGAGCCCGGTCGCCAGCTCGGCCTCCGCCAAGCGCTCCGTGTAAGGGCGCAGGTCGAAGAAGTCGAGCGGATCGTCGGAGCGCAGCTCGGCCGCCTCCTCCGCAAAGCTGTCCTCGTCCACCAGCTGCCGGATCCGTTCTCGCGCGTGCACCGGGAAGTGGTAACCGCAATGCGGGCAGACGTTGAGGTGCTGCTCGAGCTCGTCGTCGCGGTAGTGGGAGTCGCACTTCGGGCACGTGTTGGGATGCGGCCGCCCGCCGTCCTCGGTGGGGGCGTGCTTGTGCTCGATTGAGACGTCGATGCGTTCGGACACGAGCTTGCGAGTTTAGACCCGGCGCCTCGGCAGGGAGTTACAGGCCCAAGGCCGCGCAGAAGCGGGTCAGCGGCTGCACGTTCCCGGGCTCGGCGGACAGGCCGCTGAAGCCGGCGCCGAGAATCGAGGAACGTTCCTGCACCCGTCGCAGCACCTCCCCGACCTCCGAGGCGGTCAGGCCGCCCGGCTCCGGCATGAAGGAACTGATCTCGCCCGGCTCGAGGGAGTCCACGTCGAGGGCCACGTACACGCCCTCCGTGCCCTCGAGCGCCTGCTCGAGCTCACTCGGATCGGTGCGGAGCCCGACCGAAGCGACGTACTCGCGCTCCGACGGGTCGAGGTTGCGCGCGCCGAGCAGCAGGGTCTTCGCCGGATCGACCGCGCCGGAGTCGAGCAGCATCCGCAGCGGCATTCCCCAGAGGTTCCCGGAAGGCGAGCTCTCTGGAGTGTTCAGGTCGCCGTGCGCGTCGAACCAGACGAGCCCCATGCCGCTGTTGCGGGCGGCAAGGCCTTCGACGGCGCCGATGTGGGCGCAGCAGCACCCGCCGAGGACGAGCGGGCGCTCGGGAAGGTCCATCGCGATCGCCAGGTTCTGCTCGCCGAGCGATTCCTCCTCGACGACAGAGGCCTCCGGGTACGGGAGCGGCAGCCGAGCCGCCTCGGCCATGGACTCGCCGCCTTCGCCCCAGGCGCGAGGGACGCGGACGAGGCCGGCGCCGAACTCGCGACCGCACGCATGACACTCGTAGCCGGGTCCGAGCGCGACGGCGGTGAAGGTGTGGCAGTCGGGACAGCGGGCGCGCAAGCGGCTCACGCGACCTCCTCGAGGGCCGCGGCCAGATTCGTCAGGTCAGGCTGCTCCTTGGTCGGCTGCGGGCCGGGCCGCTCGCCCAGCCGGTTGATCCAGACCGAGGGCAGGCCGACCTCGTTCGCTGGGCCGATGTCGTGGAAGAGGCTGGCGGCAACGTGAGCGTCGGGGGCGCGGCCGGTGCGTTCTTGGAAGACGCGCCAGTGGCCGAGGCCCGGCTTGTAGGAGTTGATCTCGGAAGCGACGATCGCCAACTCGAACGGCACGCCGAGCCGCTCCATGGAGGCCTCGATGTAGTCGCGGTCGGTGTTGGAGAGGATCGCCAGCTTCCAGCCCTGCGCTCTCACCTCTGCGAGTGCTTCGGGTACCTCCGGGAACGGCTCCCATTGCGGCAGCGAGCGCGCCAGCGCGTCCTCCTCGCCAGCGGGTGCGCCGAGCCGGCGCATCGCCTCGGTCAGCACCTCGCGGTAGGAGCGCGTCCCGTCGGCTTCGAGCTCGGGCTCGAGCTCGTGATAGCGCTCGAGCTGCTCGCCGGCCCGCTCCTCCCCGAACACCCGAGCCAGCTCGCCGCGGATCCCGCCGTTCCAGTCGATCAGGGTGCCGTAGCAGTCGAAGGTCACCCAGCGCTCGCCCGCCACCAGGCGAGCTTACCGGGAGCGACTAGGATCCCGACATGGAAATCCTGGACGAGGTCGAGCCAGGGAGATCCAGAGCGAAGCTGGCCGCGCTTTTCGGCGTCGCCTCGGCGCTTCTGCTCGCCGCGTCGATGCGCTGGGCCCACCACTGGGGCCCGGTCTCCGAGGCGATCGTCGCCGCGTGCGCGGTGAGCACGATCGCGGCTTTCGCGACCTCGGTGTGGGCGCGGCGGGCCGACAGGGGAGCAAGGTCCGCCAAACTCGGGCTGACCCTCGCGCTCGTCTCCGTGGCGGCGCTCATAATCGCGGGCCTCGCCTTTGCGGCGGGCGGCGCGGGCGGCGATCCCGGCCGTGCATGCGGCGGGGGCTAGCGCTCGCGCTGCTGGCCGTCGCGGCGGCCGGGATCTGGGTCGTCGTTCGCGACGCTCGACGCGGCTACAAGGACGATAGGGGTGCCTCGGTCACTCGCTTCCCGCTTCGCAGCCGGCTGCTCGGCCGCAGCCTGGAGGAAGTGCTGGTCGCTCCGGCCGGCGGTGGCCGCGGCCGGCCGTTGCTCGTCTTCCTCCACGGCCGCAGCGCGCCACCCGACTCACAGCTCAGCGACTCCTTCTTCCAAGCGCTCGTCGCCCTCGGCGCGAAGGCTCCGAACGTCCTGCTCGCAAACGGCGGGAACCACAGCTACTGGCATGACCGGCGCGACGGGCGCTGGGGCAGCTACGTGCTGCAGGAGGCGATTCCGGCCGCCGTCGCCCGTCTCCGCGCGGATCCCCGTCGAGTAGCGGTCGGCGGCATCTCGATGGGCGGCTTCGGCGCGCTCGACCTTGCGCGGATCGCGCCACACCGCTTCTGCGCCGTGGGTGGGCACTCCGCCGCGCTCTGGTTCCAGGGCGGCGACACGCCGCAGGGCGCCTTCGACGACGCGGCCGACTTCGAGCGCCACGACGTGATCGCCCGCGCTCAGGGCCACTCGCCCTATCGAGCGCCGGTCTGGCTCGACGTCGGTACGGAGGATCCGTTCCTGCAAGCCGACACCGCGCTTGCGAAGGAGCTTCGGGCCGACGGCGCCAACATCACCTTCCACGTCTGGCCGGGGCCGCACGGCTCGAGCTACTGGCACAGACACATCGACGAATACCTACGTTTCTACACTCGCGCCTGCGGGTGATGTCTTGGCATCCCCAGCGTGCAGCGGAGCGCCGAAGGCGCGGAGTCTGCGCGGGTTAGGCCGTAGGCCGTTCAGTCCTCGAAGCGTCGAACGACGATCGTGGCGTTGTGGCCGCCGAACCCGAACGAGTTCGAAACGGCAGTGCGCACATCGGCTTCGCGCGCCTCGTTCGGGATGTAGTCGAGGTCGCACTCGGGATCGGGGTCGTCGTAGTTGATCGTCGGCGGCAGCGCGCCGCGCTCGATCGCCAGGATCGAGAACATCGCCTCGACCGCGCCGGCCGCGCCGAGGCAGTGGCCCGTCGCGCCCTTCGTCGAGGAAACCGGCGTCTCTCGCGCGTTCTCCTCGCCGAGAGCCAGCTTGATCACGCGCGTCTCGGCCGCGTCGCCGAGCGGCGTCGAGGTGCCGTGGGCGTTGATGTAGTCGATCTCGTCGGTGTTCACCCCCGCGTCGCCGAAGGCCATCGTCATGGCGCGGGCCGGGTTCACGCCGGAGGGGTCGGGCTCGGTGATGTGCTGTGCGTCCGAGGAGACGCCGTAGCCGAGCAGCTCCGCGTAGATCTTCGCCCCGCGGGCTCTCGCGTGCTCGAGCTCCTCCAGCACGACCACCGCGCCGGCCTCGCTCATCACGAAGCCGTCGCGGGCCGCGTCGAAGGGTCGGCTCGCCGCCTCCGGGTCGTCGTTGCGGCGGGACAGCGCGCGCATCGCGCTGAAGCCGGCGATCCCGACCTCGGTCACCGGCGCCTCGGTGCCGCCGCAGAACATCACGTCGGCGCGACCGAGCCTGATCGCGTCGAGCCCGTCGCCGATCGCCATGTTGGACGCTGCGCAGGCCGTGCACTGAGAGCTCAGCGGCCCCTTCGTCCCGAGTTGCATCGAGACCCAGGCGGCACCCATGTTCGGGATGATCTCCGGGATCGAGAACGGGTTCACGCGATCGGGCCCGCGCTCGAGCAACTCGCTGTGGCAGTCCTGGAAGGCCTTGAGCCCGCCGATGCCGGTCGCGATCGCGGCGCCGATCCGGTCGGCCTCGGGCTCGATCTCGAGCCCCGAGTCAGCCTCGGCCTGCCGGGCCGCCGCGACGATCAGGTGCGCGAAGCGGTCCATGCGCCGGGCCTGCTTGAAGGGGATGTACTCGGTCGGCTCGAAATCCTTCACCTCGCAGGCGAAATGCACGCTGAAGCGGCTCGAGTCGAACTGGGTGATCTCGCCCGCCCCGGAGCGTCCGGCCAGCAGGCCTTCCCACGTCGATTCGACGTCCTTGCCGAGAGGCGTCACGGCGCCGAGGCCCGTGATCACCACCCTGCGTCTTCCGTTGAGGCTCGCGCCCGTCGTCACATTCCCAATCCCCCGTCGACGAGCAGCACTTCGCCCGTGATGAACGAGGCCTCGTCGGAGGAGAGGAAGCGTACCGCTCCGGCGACGTCCTCCGGCTCGCCGAGCCGGCCGAGCGGCGTGTTGCTCAGCATTGCCTGCTGCGCCTCTTCCGGAAGCACGTCGGTCAGGCGCGTGTTCACGTAGCCCGGCGCGACCACGTTGGCGCGCACGTTGCGGCTGCCGAGCTCGCGGGCCAGCGACTTGGTGAAGCCGATGATCCCGGCCTTCGAGGCGCCGTAGTTCGCCTGGCCCCAGTTGCCGTGGACGCCGACGATGCTGGAGATGTTGACGATCGAGCCCGCGCGCTTCTTCATCATCCCGCGCGTCGCGGCACGGCAGGTGTAGAAGACCGAGGAGAGGTTCGTCTCGATCACAGCGCGCCAGTCCTCGTCGGTCATGCGCGCCAGCACCCCGTCGCGGGTGAGGCCCGCGTTGTTCACGAGGATGTCGAGGTCGCCCGCCTCCTCGACCAGCCGCTTGGCCTGCTCGGGGTCCGAGACATCGGCCTGAACGGCGCGACCGCCGGCCTCCTCGGCGACGGCCTCCGCCTCGTCTGCGCCCGAGTGGTAGCCGACGACCACCGCCGCACCGCTACGCGCCAGCTCGAGCGCGATCGCGCGGCCGATCCCGCGGGAACCGCCGGTGACGAGTGCGGTCTTGCCTTCGAGGGAGCAGAACGGTTCAGGCAGTTCTGAGCGTCTCCCGCAGCTTCTCGAGCGAAGCCAGGTCGCCGACCGGAATCGCCTTCACGCTGCGATCGATTCTCTTCAGTAAACCGCTGAGCACGTTGCCGGGCCCGACCTCGACGAAGACCTTCACGCCCTGGCGCATCAGCTCGCGCGCGGCCTGCGTGAAGCGCACCGGCGCGGTCAGCTGCTCGACGAGGAGCGAGGCCATCCGCTGCGCGGGCTCGATCTTCGCCGTCACCGTCGACATGAAGGGCGCGATCGGGTCGTTGATCTTCGCGCGCTCGATCGCGGGGCGCAGGCGCTCGGCAGCACGCGCGACCAGCGGGCTGTGGAAGGCGCCGGAGACACGGAGCTTCACCGTCCTGCGTGCACCCTTGACCTCGGCCTCGCTGCAGCATTCGTCCACCGCCGGGTCCTGGCCCGAGATGACGATCTGGCCCGGGCAGTTGTAGTTCGCCGGCCAGACGCCCGAGATCTGCTTGCACAGGGCCTCGACGACCGCGTCCTCGAGCCCGAGGATCGCCGCCATCGAACCGGGGTTCTCCAGCGCCGCCTCGGCCATCGCCAGGCCGCGCTCCCGGACGAGCATCAGCGCGTCTTCGACCGAGAGCGCCTGCGCCGCAGCGAGCGCAGCGAACTCGCCGACCGAGTGGCCGACGACGACGTCCGGCTCAAACCCGTCTGCACGCAGCGCAGCCAGCACGGCCAAGCTCGTCGCCACCAGTGCGGGCTGCTGCACCTCGGTGTGTACGAGCTCGGCCTCAGGCGCCTCGAAGCAGAGCCGGACGAGATCGAGGCCCGAGGCCTCGCTCGCGCGGCGGTAGACGTCCATCGCCTCGGGCACCGCCAGGGCGATCTCCCGGCCCATGCCCGCCTCGAGCGAGCCCTGGCCCGGGAAGCAAAATGCGATTTTTTGCGCGCTCATCCCATTCCTCCGTCTGTCCATTCGATCAAACCGGAGCCCCACGTGAGGCCGGCACCCATTCCAGTCATCAACACGAGCTTGCCCTTTTCTAGCCTCCCATCGGCTTTCGCATCCGCCAGCGCAAGCGGAATCGAGCCGGACGACGTATTCCCGTAGCGGTCGACATCGATAACCACCTTCTCTTTCGGGATCCCGAGCTTGTTCACCGCATGCTCGATGATCCTCACGTTCGCCTGGTGCGGCACGTAGAGGTCCACGTCGTCGATGGTGCGCCCGCACTCGGCGAGCACGGACTCCGCAGACGAGACGAGTATGCGCGTCGCGAACTTGAACACCTCGCGGCCGTTCATCTTCACGAAATGCTGCCCATCGGCCACGGACTCCGCGCTCGCGGGCGAGCGCGAGCCGCCGGCGGGCAGGTAGAGCTGCGGCCCACCCGAGCCGTCGGCGCCGAGCTCGAAGCCGAGGAAGCCGCCTTCGGCGACCCGCTCGAGGACGATCGCACCCGCCCCGTCACCGAAGAGGACAGCCGTGCCGCGGTCGCTCCAGTCGAGGATCTTCGAGAGCACGTCGCCGCCGACGATCAGCGCCTTCTGGGCCAGGCCGCCCGCGAGCATGCCGTAGCCCTGGGCGACCGCGTACATGAAGCCGGTGCAACCCGCAGAGAGGTCGTAGGCGGCCGCTTTGGTCGCCCCGAGCTGGTCGGCCAGGATCGCCGCTGTGGAGGGGAAGGCCATGTCAGGCGTGACCGTGGCCACGATGATCAGGTCGATCTGGGAGCCCTGGAGCCCGGCGTCGGCGAGCGCCTGCCGCGCTGCGGGGAGGCAGAGGTCCGAGAGCGCCTCCTCGGGCGCGGCGATCCGCCGCTCGCGAATGCCGGTGCGCTCGACGATCCACTCGTCGGAGGTGTCCATCATCGTCGAGAGCTCGTCGTTGGTGACCACGCGCTCCGGCAGGTGGGAGCCGAGGCCGGTGATCGAGATCGCGACGCCGTTGGCCGTGCCGATCATCGCTCCACCGCGTCGTTCGGCTCCGCCTCACTCCCGCAGGGGAAACCAGGTTTCCCCCACGATCCCCCTTCTTCTCCAGGCGCGGCGGGCTGCGCCCGCACAGCCGGGCGGGAAACCTCCCGATTCCCCGAGACCCTTCCCCAGCGCTGAAGAGCTGAAAGAACGCTCATCTCTCCACCGCGAAGGTCAGCATCCCGCGGGCGGCCAGCTCCTCGCCCACGTGAGCTGTCGCCTTGCCCTTGCCGATCGGTCCGCGCACGGTCTCGATCTTGCATTCGAAGACGAGCTCGTCGCCCGGCTCGACGATTCGCTTGAAACGCACGTCGTCGATTCCGGCGAACAGCGCCAGGCGGCCCTTGTTCTCCTCCTGCGTGAGCACCGCGACGGCGCCGGTCTGGGCCATCGCCTCGACGATCAGGACGCCGGGCATGATCGGACGGCCCGGGAAATGGCCCGCGAGATACCACTCGTCCGGCCGCACGGTCTTGCGCGCGACCACACGCTGGCCGGGCTCGAGCTCGAGCACCTCGTCGATCAGGAGGAACGGCTCCCGGTGAGGCAGGATCGCCTCGATCTCCTCACGGCCCAGGCTCATTGCAGCCGCAGCTTCTCGTGACTGGCGTTGCGACCGGTCATTGCAGACGGCCACACGGGCAAAGCCCGCGTGGCCTGAGAGCGACGACGCAAGCGTCGTCTCACGCCGCCGCGGGGTCCGAGAGCCGTGAGCGCAGCCCGGCGCGGGCGCGGTGCGCGTAGCACTTCGCAGTCCCGACCGGCATGCCCTCGCGAGCCGAGATCTCGGCGAAGGAGAAGCCGAGCGCGTCCTTCAGGACGACCACGCTCGCCTGCTCCTGCGAGAGGCCCGCGAGACCCGCCCCGAGTTCATGCCGAAGCTCGGCGAGATCGGCTTCCCTGGCGGGGTCGGCATCGCCGGCGACGCGCTCGTCGTCGAGCAGCGGCTCGCAGCGGCGCACGCGCTGGCGGTCGGCAACGTCGTGGCAGGTGTTGACCACGAGGCGGTGGAGCCAGGTCGCGAACTGCGAATCGCCGCGAAACTGGCGCAGCCGCAAGCAGAGCTTGGCCAGCGCCTCCTGAGCCGCGTCGCGAGCGTCCTCGGAATCGGCGAGCACCTGCGCGGCCAGGCGCTCGATACGCGGAGCGTGCCGCTCGCACAGCGTCGCGAGCGCCGCCGAATCGCCGTCTTTTGCTCGCTTGACCAGGATCGGGTCACTCAACCTCTCGTAGACGAGCGGCGCCTCCGGCCGCGGGTCCTGACGAATCTGACGGCCCTTGCGCAGAGGAGGTTGCACGGTCGGCCTAGTGTATGGCCGGTGCTCGACTCGCTGGCACCCCAGGCCGTCCTTCCGTTGCTGCGTGGGCGCTTCGGACGCGAGTACCTCTACGTCGAGTCGACCCCATCCACGCAGCTCCTGCTGGAGGCCGATGCGCCGGAGGGCGCCGTCGCCGTCGCCGGAGAGCAGACCGCCGGGCGGGGGCGGCTCGGACGGCGCTGGCTCGCGCCTGCCGGAACGAGCCTGCTCTGCTCGATCCAGCTTCGGCCGGAGGTCTCGCCGGAGCGGTTACCCGAGCTGACGGGCGTCGCGGCGTTCGCGTGCGTCGGCGCGATCGCAGCCGTGACGAAGCTCGAGCCCGAGTTGAAGTTCCCGAACGACCTGCTCGTCGGCGGCCGCAAGGTTGCCGGAATCCTCGCGGAGGCCCGCGAGGGAAGGGTCGTGCTCGGCGTGGGCGTCAACGTGAACGTGGCTGAGAGCGACCTGCCCACGGAGGTCGACCGCCCCGCGACGTCCCTGCTCGCCGAGACCGGCCGCGAGATCGACCGCGCCGAGCTCCTGGTCGAGCTGCTCGAACGGCTCGAGCGCCGCTACGACGGATGGGTCGATCAAGGCCCGCGGACCTGACGGCTCTGGTTGCCGGCGAGGTCGCGTGCGTAAGCCCGCATCGCACGCACCCGCCCGCTGTGGCCGACCCGGAAGAAGCCGGCGCGCTTGATCGCGAGCACGTGCGGGTGGCCGTTCAGCACGATGGTCACCTGTGCGGGCTCGCTCAGCCAGAAGCGCAGCAGCCGGAACGAGGCCAGCCGCAGAGCGGGCGCGACGCGGTCGAGGCGCACGATCAGGGACTGCTTGACCGTGAGCAGCGAGTCGGTCGCGCTCAGAACCGCCGAGTAGCGCCCGTCGGGCAGGCCGCTCCCGTCCCAGGTCAGACGCTGCGGGCCAACGGCCAGCGCGGTGTCGAGCGGCGTCGCCAGCACCGTGGAACCGCGCAGGATCCGCAGCCGCACGTGCGCCGTTGCGTTGAGCTGGAAGGAGTAGTCGAGCGTGTCGAAGCGGCCGTCGCCATTCGGCGAGATCGCCGGCGCGCTGGCGACGAAGCCGGCCAGCGTCCGGTCGACGTAGAGCTTCACCGTCGACTGCACCTGCTTGCCGCGGTCGTCCTTGGCGACGAGCGAGAGGCGGTAACGCCCGTCCGGGAGGCCAACGTCGCTCCAGACGAACTCGCTCTGCCCCGCCGGCCGGCGCCGGCTGAAGAGCATCGCGGCGGTGTCTCCGAGCGAGTCGAGCACGCTCGCGGTGACGAGCGCGGGAGCGGAGATCCGGTAGCTCACCTTCGCCTCGTCGCTGCGCCCGTCGCCGTTCGGGGTCACCACTCCGGGGGCGATCTTCACTTGCTGAAGCGAGAGCGGTGCGGGAGCGGTGCCGATCGTGCCCGTGGCCGAGCGCATCTGCGGCGCGCTGATCGCCCAGGTGTAGAGCCCGGCCGGGGCCGCGGTCGAGTCCCAGGTCCATTCGACGCTCGCGCCGATCCCCGCGCCGCTGGCGATCACGGCCTTGTTCTGGTCGCGAACGGTCAGCGCCCAGGACGTCTGGCCCGAGAGCCGCGCCGTGAAGCGAATCGGACCGCCGAGGGTTCCCACGACAGCCGGCGAGTAGAGCTTCGGCAGGCCTGTCTGGGCCACCGCGGTTCGGATCGCAGCTAGCTGCCCATAGAGGCCGGCGCCGGGGCAGCTCGTCGGGTAGACATCGCGATGGGCCGAGATCGCGCGCAGGGTCACCGCCGTACCGGCCCGGTAGCGAGGGTTGCCCGCCGAGACCCGCACGACGCTCGACGCCGGGTCGGCGTGGTCGAGGTCGAGCCGCCAGGCAAGTAGTGAGACGAGTGCGGCGCGCGCCGCGGGCGTGATCGAGGTCGAGCTGTAGTCACCGATCACCGCGACTCCGACCGAGCCGGAGTTGAAACCCTCCGAGTGGGCGCCGATGACCGGCCTCGTCATGCCCCCGTAGCGGCCTTCGAAGATCTGGCCGTACTTGTCGACGAGGAAGTTGTAGCCGATGTCGTTCCAGCCGTTGCCCTGCACGTGGTAGAGCTCGATCGCGCGGACGATCGAGGCCGACTGGGCGCGCGTGTACGAGTTCGAGCCGGCCGTGTGGTGGACGATCGCGACATGCACGGAGTCGGCGTAGTACGGCGGCGCGCGGCGGATCGCTTCGTCCGCGTGCCAGCCGGCGCGATCGATCACCGCGGGCGCGCCGGCGAGGTCGACACGCTTCGCGGGCAGCCGTTGCCTCGGGCTGCGCACGAAGTAGGCCCGCACCCGGCTGACGCGGCCCGCGGTCCTGTACTGGATCGCCTTCGAGGGCCCCGTCCAGAACGGGCTCGAGACTCGCCAGCCCCGGGTAGCGCGGCGCTCGCGTCCATTGTCGGGAAGCGCGTCCTCCGGCGAGAAGACCCGCCATGCGCTCCAGCGGCCCGCCAGGTTCCGGGTGCGGTACTTGACCAGCCCCGGCCCGCGCCAGTGCGCACCGACGAGCTCGAACACTTTCTCTGCAACCGCCCCGCGTGACGCCTGCGGCGAAAGATCTCGCGCCGTCAGCCCCGCGCCTAGAGCGTGGCCCGGAAACGCGGCGGCGAGGATGGCTGCGAGAAGGAGCGGCTTCATAAGGGAACTGACCCGCTTTCGAGGGTGGCACACGCCCTCCTGGGCCGCAAGGGAGATTCGGGCTCGCTGATAGAATCTTTACGGCTGTGAAAGGGCGCTCCCTGCGGGTACTTTTGGCCTCGCTGGCCGTGGCCCTCGCCGTTCCGGGACTCGCCTTTGCTAACTCCCGCGCGATGCCTCGCGTGCTGGCGATCCACTTCGAGTTCGAGGTCAACCCGGTCACCTCGAGCTACCTCGACCACCAGCTCGATCGCGCCCAGAAGAACGGCTACGACGCCGCGGTGATCGTGCTCGACACCCCGGGCGGGCTCTCCGAGTCGATGCGCACGATCGTCAAGAACGAGCTCCGGTCGAAAATTCCGGTGATCGTCTACGTTTCGCCGCCCGGCGCCCGCGCCGCTTCGGCTGGCGTTTGGATCGGCGAGGCCGCCGACGAGCTCGCGATGGCGCCCGCCACCAACATCGGCTCCTCGACCCCTATCAACGGCAACGGGACGAACCTCGGCAGTGACCTCCGCCGCAAGGTGCTGAACGACGCCGCCGCGTCCTTGCGCGGGCTCGCGAAGTTCCACGGCCGCAACGTCAAGTGGGCCGACCTCGCCGTGCGCAAGGCCTCGAACCTGACCGCCGAGCAGGCGCTGCGGATGAACGTGATCGACGACATCGCTCCGAATCTGCCGGCGCTCCTGAAGAAGATCGACGGCCACAAGACCGTCGGTAAGAACTTCGTCCTCCACACCGCGGGTGCCCAGATCGTGGACGTGCACCCTGGCTTCTTCACGCGCCTTCTGAACACGTTGATCGACCCGAACCTGATTCCCTTGCTCTTCCTCGCCGGACTCGCGGGGATCGGCTTCGAGATCTTCCACCCCGGGGTCGTGCTCCCAGGCGCGCTCGGCGCGGTCTCGCTCCTCATGGCCCTCTTCGGCTTCGCCGTCCTGCCGATCAGCTGGGCCGGGCTCGCGCTAATCATTCTCGGCGCCGCGTTACTGGTGATCGATGCCCACGTCGTCAGCCATGGCGCGCTCACGGTCTCAGGCCTGATCAGCCTCGTGATCGGATCGTTGCTGCTCTTCCACAACGCGCCTGCGCCCTACAACCAGGTCAACACCCCGCTGCTGATCATCTTTGCGGCGCTGCTGGGAAGCATCTGGGTCTTCGCGCTGACGAAAGCCGTGCAGGTGCGCAGGAGCCCCATCGCCGCCGGCCCGGAGACGATGGTCGGCGAGGTCGGCGAGGCGCGCCGCGACGACCTGGTGTTCGTCCACGGCGAGCTCTGGCGAGCCCGGCCGCGCGGCGGCGAAACGCTCCGGCCGGGTCAGCGCGTCCGCGTCTCAGGGGTCGGGCCTGAGCTCGTCCTCGAAGTCGAGCCGCTTCCGGCAGAGTAGGATCACGTCGTGACCGCAGCCCTCGTCGCCGTCGTCGCAGTCCTCTTCCTCGTCCTGCTGTTCCTCATCTCGGCGATCAAGGTCGCGCGCGAGTACGAGCGGGGGATCATCTTCCGCCTCGGCCGTCTCCTCCCTGAGCCAAAGGGCCCCGGTCTCTTCATCCTGATCCCGATCGTCGACCGGATGGTGAAGGTCGACCTCCGCACAATCACGCTGAACATCCCGCCGCAGGAGGTCATCACCAAGGACAACGTCCCCGCGCGCGTGAACGCGGTCGCGTATTTCCGGATCGTCGAGCCGAAGAACGCGATCGTCCAGATCGAGAACTTCATGGTGGCGACCTCGCAGATCGCCCAGACGACGCTGCGCTCGGTGCTGGGTCAGCACTTGCTCGACGAGCTCCTGTCGGAGCGCGACAAGATCAACGCAATCCTCCAGGGGATCATCGACGAGGCCACCTCGCCCTGGGGGATCAAGGTTTCCATCGTCGAGGTCAAGGACGTCGAGATCCCCTCCGGCATGCAGCGCGCGATGGCGCGACAGGCTGAGGCCGAGCGCGAGCGGCGCGCCAAGGTGATCAACGCCGAGGGCGAGTTCCAGGCCTCCGAGCGCTTGAAGGACGCCGCACTCGTGATCGAAGACCACCCGATCGCTCTCCAGCTTCGGTATCTGCAGACCCTGCTCGAGCTCGGCTCCTCACAGTCCACGACGATCGTCTTCCCGGCGCCGATCGACCTGCTGACGCCCTTCCTCGATCGCGCCAAGGGCTCCTGACCGCCGAGCTGCGGGTCGACCCGCTGACGGGACGTGTTGTGGCGATGGCCCCCGAGCGGTCCGGGCGGCCAGGCGCTTCGGCGCCGTTCCTCGACCCGGTCACCGACGAGGAGCTCGACTCCTGCCCGTTCTGCGAGGGACGCGAGGACCGCACCCCTCCCGAGACGCTGGCGCTGCCGGCGAAGGGCCGAGAGCCCAACAGCCCGGGCTGGTCGGTGCGCGTGGTGCCGAACAAGTACCCCGCCTTCGAGCGCCAGGAGGTGGTCGTGCACGCGCCGTTCCACGCCCGCTCGCTCGCAGAGCTCGACGACGGGCAGCTGGAGCTCGTAGCCGAGGCCTGGCGCCTGCGCTCGCTCGCCGCGCGCGAAGAGGGCTTCCAGCAAGTCTTCGCCTGCGTGAACGAGGGCAGGGCCGGCGGCGCCACGCTCATGCACTCGCACTCGCAGCTCGTCTGGCTGCGCGAGCAACCTCCGGTGCCGGCCGCCGAGCAACGCGGCGACGGCTGCCGGCTCTGCGAGTACCTGGCCCGTGAACGGGAGGACGGCAGCCGTGTCGTCCTCGAGCGCGACGGGCTCGTGCTGCTCTGCCCGTACGCGAGTCGCGCGCCCTACGAGTGCCTGGTCGCTCCGCTCGAGCAAGAGAGCAGCGGGTTCCAGAGCGACCTCCTGGGCGGCGGGCTCGCGCTCGCGGCCGAAGCGCTGCGCCGACTACACGCGCTGGCGGGACCGCGGCCGGCGAACCTCTGGTTGCACGAGGGCCGCCACTGGCACCTGGAACTGCTACCGCGCCTGACCGTCTTCGCCTCGGTCGAGCTCGGTGCCGGGTATTACGTGAACACGCTCCGCCCGGAAGAGGCGGCTCAGGCGCTGCGCGGTTAGGAGGGCTTGGCGGAACCTCGCTCGTCCTCGGGGTGCACTGATCGTTCCGAGGCAAGGACGCAGGGAGTGCCCGTAGCCGCAGGCTACGGGTGCGACTGAGGACGCGGCCTCGGGGCGAGCAGGGCGGCCCGAGGGCACAGACTGGGTTTCGTCAAGCCCTCATTAGTCGATCGCGGCTACGTGCTTGGTCTCGCGGAAGCGCCGCGCGGCCTCGATCGCCGCACCGAGGTTCAGCCCCTTGTCCTTGGCCTGCTTGATCAGCATCACGGTCTCCAGGGCCTGGATGCCGTAGATCCGCTGCTTCTTGCCCTTGGTCGGGATTTGCGCCTTGTTCGTCCAGTAATCGAGCTGCATCTTCGAGATGCCTGCGATCTGGCAGACCTGGCCGAGGTAGAGCTCGACCTTGTCCAGGTGCTCCGCGATATCGATCGGCTCGAGGAAATCTGCTGCTTTGTCGTACGGCATGATGCGCGGCCTCCGGCCTCAGGGGCTTATCTCTTGAAAGTTATAGCTACCTACGTCCAGTTTGGGAAGGGACGGCCCCGAAACTACTGCAAGTTGCCGTTTTCTCCAGCTGAATCCTCGACACCCTCGGGCGCAGGCCCGGGAACCGCCTCGCCGTTCTCGACGGGCTCCTCCGACTCGGCCACGAGCGCGATGCTCGAGACCTGCTCGTCCCCGCGGAGCCGCATCACGATCACGCCCTGGGTCGAGCGGCCGAGCCGCTTGACCTCGTCGACCGGCATCCTGATCACCGTTCCCCCATTGGAGATCAGCATCACCTGGAAGCCTTGGCTGACCGGCATCGCGCCGGCGAGTTGACCGCGCGCCTTCGTGAGCTGGACGGTCTTCACGCCGAGGCCGCCTCGACCCTTGACCGGGTAGTCCTTGATCCGGGTGCGCTTGCCGTAGCCCTGGTCGGTGACCACGAGCATGTCGAGCTCGTCGTCGGCGATCCCCGCGGAGATGACCTCGTCGTCCTTGCGCAGGCCCATGCCCTTGACGCCGGAGGTGGCGCGACCCATCGAGCGCACCTGGTTCTCGTGGAAGCGGATTGCCTGGCCCTTGCGCGAGACCAGGATGATGTCCTCCTCACCCGTCGAGTGGAGCACGTCCACGAGCGCGTCGTCGTCGCGAAGCTTGATCGCGATGATCCCGTCGGCCTTCAGCGGCGTGTTGTACTCCTCGAAGCGAGTCTTCTTGACGAGTCCCTTGCGCGTCGCGAGCACGAGGTACTCGGCCTCCTTGAAATCGCGCGTGGCGATCACGGCCTTCACCTGCTCGCCCTGGGCGAACGGGAGCAGATTGACGATCGCCCGTCCCTTCGACTGGCGCGTGCCGAACGGGAGCTCGTGCACCTTGAGCCGATAGATCTTGCCGACCGACGTGAAGAAAAGCAGGTAGTCGTGCGTCGAGGCGACGAAGAGATGCTCGATGTAGTCCTCGTCCTTCAAGTCCATGCCCATGACGCCGATTCCGCCGCGGCGCTGCTCGCGGTAGGTCGTGACCGGTAGCCGCTTCACGTAGCCGGAGCGCGTAATCGCGATCACCATGTCCTCCTCGGCGATCAGGTCCTCGAGGTCGAGCTCGCCCTCGGCGGCCACGATCTCGCTGCGGCGCTCGTCGTTCTTGCCGTACACCTGCTTGAGCTCGAGGATCTCCTCGCGGATCAGGCCGTCGATGCGCGACTCGTCGCCGAGGATCGCGCGCAGCTCGGCGATCCGCTCCCGCAGGTCGGCGAACTCGTCCTCGATCCGCTTGCGCTCGAGGCCGGTCAGCCGCTGGAGACGGAGGTCGAGGATCGCCTGCGCCTGGATCTCCGAGAGCTCGAACGTCTCGATCAGGCCCACACGCGCAGCATCCGGGTCGGCGGAGGCGCGAATCAGCGAGATCACCGCGTCGAGATTGTCGAGCGCGACCAGGTAGCCCTGGAGCACGTGAGCACGGGCCTCGGCCTTGCGCAGCTCGAATTTCGAGCGACGGGTGATGACCTCGCGCTGGAAGTTGAGGTAGTGCTGGAGCATGTCGCGCAGCGGCAGCGTCCGCGGCACGCCGTCCACCAGCGCGACTGCGTTGTAGCCGAAGGTCGTCTGCAGCGAGGTGTGCTTGAAGAGCTTGTTTTGGATGACCTGCGGGATCGCGTCGCGCTTGAGCTCGATCTGGATCCGCATGCCGGACTTGTCCGAGAGGTCCTTGACGTCGTGGATCTCCGGGATCACCTTCTCGTTGACGAGGTCGGCGATCTTCTTGATCACACCCTCGTCGCCGCCCTTCCTGACGCCGTACGGAAGCTCGCTGACGATGATCGCGGTGCGGCCGCCGCGCAGCTCCTCGATGTGGGTGCGCGCGCGCTGGACGACCCTGCCCCGGCCAGAGCGATAGGCCTCGCGGATGCCCTCCCGGCCGAAGATGATCCCGCCCGAGGGAAAGTCCGGGCCCTTGATGTGCTTCGTCAGCCGGTCGACGTCGATCGTCGGCTCGTCGATCAGCGCGACCAGCGCGTCCACGACCTCGCCCAGGTTGTGCGGCGGGATGTTCGTCGCCATGCCGACCGCGATGCCTGCGGAGCCGTTGAGGAGCAGGTTCGGCAGGCGCGACGGCAGCACCGTGGGCTCGCGGCGCGACTCGTCGTAGTTCGGCTTGAAGTCGACCGTGTCCGCATCGATGTCCCGGAGCATCTCGGTGGCCAGGCGGGCGAGCCGGCACTCGGTGTAACGCATCGCCGCGGCCGGGTAGCCGTCGATGTTGCCGAAGTTGCCCTGGCCGTCCACGAGCGGGTAGCGCATCGAGAACGGCTGGGCCAACCGCACCAGCGTGTCGTAGATCGACTGGTCGCCGTGCGGGTGGTACGAGCCCATCACGTCACCGACGACACGCGCGCACTTGAGCCGCGCGCGGGTCGGCTGCAGGCCGGCCTCGTGCATCGCGTAGAGCACGCGCCGGTGCACCGGCTTGAGGCCGTCGCGAACGTCCGGGAGCGCACGCGAGACGATCACGCTCATCGCGTAGTCGAGGAAGCTCGAGCGCATCTCCTGCTCGAGCTCGCGCGACTCGATCCGGCCTGGGCCCAGCGGTTCTACGGTCGCCATCTAGTCGACCCTCCTACACGTCAAGGAATCTGACGTCCTTTGCGTTCTGCTCGATGAACTCGCGGCGAGGCTCGACCTGGTCGCCCATCAGGATCGAGAAGATCCTGTCGGCGGCTGCCGCATCCTCGACATCGACCCGGATCAGCATCCGCCGCGTCGGGTCCATCGTCGTCTGGGCAAGCTCCTCGGGATCCATCTCACCGAGGCCCTTGAAGCGGCGCGGCCTGAGACCCTCCTTCGCAAGCTCGAGCGCGTGGTCGCGCAGCTCTTCGAAGGTCGCGGCCATCGCCTTCTTGGTGCCGAGCTCGAGCTTGAAGGGCGGCGGCCCGACGATCTCGGCCAGCCGCGCGTACGTCCTGCGCAGGTTCGCGTAGACCGGCGACGCCAGCAACTCGGCCGGCACGACCACGTGAGTCGCAGCGCTCGTCTCGCGCTCGATCACCTTGATCCGTGCGCCCTGGTTGGTGGTCTCGACCACCGCCACCTCGTAGCCATTCGGCTCGAGGCTCGAAAGGGCGCGGTCCACGTCCCCCGCGAGCGCTGCCTCGGTTTCGACGAGCCGGTGCTCGGTGACGAAGTTCGCGGGACCGTTGCCGAAGTCGGCGCGCAGGCGCGAGATCCACCCGTCGAACTCGTGCAGCGCACGGCTGAAGCGCGTGTAGCGCGCCTCGGTCAGCTTCTGCTTGGTGCCCTCTCGGTCGGTGACGTCGATGTCCTTGACCCGCTCGCGGACGAGCAGCTCCTCGAACTGCGACTCCTTCACGACGTACTGCTCGCGGCCGCCGATCTTGACCGCGTAGAGCGGTGGCACCGCGATGTAGATGTGACCTCGGTCGACGAGCTCCGGCATCTGCCGGTAGAGGAAGGTCAGGATCAGCGTGCGGATGTGCGAGCCGTCCACGTCGGCGTCGGTCATGACGATCACGCGGTGGTAGCGCAGCTTCTCGATGTCGAACTCGTCGCCGATGCCGGTGCCGATCGCCGTGATCATCGACTGGATCTCCGTGTTCGAGAGCACCTTGTTGATCCGGTTCTTCTCCGAGTTGATCACCTTGCCGCGCAGCGGCAGGATTGCCTGGAAGGTGCGGTCGCGCGCGTCCACGGCCGAACCGCCGGCCGAGTTGCCCTCGACCAGGAAGAGCTCCGCCGACGCCGGGTCGGTGATCTGGCAGTCGGCGAGCTTGCCCGGCAGCGAGGAGCTCTCGAGTGCGCTCTTGCGACGCGTCAGCTCCCGGGCCTTGCGTGCTGCCTGCCGCGCCCGGGAAGCGGAGATCGTCTTGTCGATGATCCGCCGCGCTTCGGTCGGGTTCTCCTCGAGGTACTCGGCGAGCCGCTGGTTGACTGTCTGCTCCACCAGGCCGCGTACCCACGGGTTGCCGAGCTTCGACTTCGTCTGGCCCTCGAACTGTGGATCGCGCAGCTTCACCGAGAGCACCGCGGCGAGACCCTCACGCACGTCCTCGCCCTCGAGGTTGTCCTCCTTTTCCTTGAGCAGGCCCTTCGCGCGCGCGTAGTCGTTCAGCGTCCGCGTCAGAGCGCCCTTGAAGCCGGAGAGATGCGTGCCGCCCTCGGTCGTGTTGATGTTGTTGGCGAACGAGAAGACCGACTCCTGGTACGAGCTGTTCCACTGCATCGCGACCTCGAGCTGGCCCTCGCCGTTGTCGCCTTCGAAGTAGACGATCCCCTTGTGCACCGGGTCCTTCGTCTGGTTGACATAGGAGACGAAGTCGCGGATGCCGCCCTCGTAGTGGAACTCGTGCTTCTCGTCGCCCGAGCGCTCGTCGTAGAGCACGATCCGCAGCCCCTTGGTGAGGAACGCGGTCTCACGCATGCGCTGAACAAGGGTCTCGATCGACCACTCGATCTCCTCGAAGATGTCGCCGTCGGGAAGGAAGGTGATCGTGGTGCCGGTATCCTTGGCGACGCCGACCGTCTCCATGTCGGTCGTCGGCTCGCCACGGGCGAACTCCTGGCGGTAGATCTTGCCGTCGCGGTGAACCTCCGCCGTCAGCCACTCGGAAAGAGCGTTCACGACCGAGACGCCGACACCGTGCAGGCCGCCGGAAACCTTGTACCCGTCGCCGCCGAACTTGCCGCCGGCGTGCAGCTTCGTCAGCACCACCGTCAGCGCAGGAAGGCCCTGCTCGGCCATCACGTCCACCGGAATGCCGGAACCGTTGTCGGTGACCGTCACCGAGTCGTCCGGATGGATGGTCACCTCGATCGTATCGGCACGTCCTGCGAGGGCTTCGTCGACCGCGTTGTCGACCACCTCGTAGATGAGGTGATGAAGGCCTCGCGCGCCCGTCGAGCCGATGTACATGCCGGGACGCAGGCGAACCGGCTCGAGGCCCTCGAGAACGGTGATGTCCTTGGCGGTATATGTAGCCTTAGCCATGAAAAAGCCCTGCAAGTGACGCATTTATGGGCTGACCTAAGTGTATCAGACGGCGCGGCGGTCAGAGGCCCTTGCGAGGCTTGCCCGCGCAGCCTTTTCTACTGATTTGCGCAGATCTTTCGACTCGATCTCCGCGGCCCAGCCGCGGGCCTCTCGCGCCTGCTCCACGGTAGCCTCCGGGAGGGGCCTGGCCTGGCGCTCCTCGGAGGGTACGAGAGGCTCCGGCAAGCGTCCCGGAACGACCCGGAGCCGGCCCGGAGCGGTTTCTCCGAGAACCTCCCGCAGGCGCCCCACGATCTCGCTTTCGAGCTGCTGGAGCTCGAAGGCCCAGGCGGAAGAGCCGGCGTTGACATGCAGCGTGCCGTCCCGCGCCAGGCGGGCC
The DNA here is from genome assembly GCA_038236705.1 of Gaiellales bacterium. Taxonomy (GTDB): domain Bacteria; phylum Actinomycetota; class Thermoleophilia; order Gaiellales; family Gaiellaceae; genus AC-32. The sequence continues at coordinate 81,930 of JBBRZN010000002.1, read as the reverse complement.
GGCCACGCATTGCGGGCCACCGTTTCGCCCACCGCCTCGGGCCAGGCGACGATCAGGTCGGCCATCGCGCCCGAGGTGCCGAAGCGGCCGAGCTCACGGCGAACGGCGTCGCCGATCCGATCCATCAGGCGCCCTTCGCCGTGCTCGTGCCGTCGCTCGACTGCGCCACCTCGAGCGTCTGCCCCGCCTCGCCGGGCAGCGAGTTGCGGCTCGCGCTGGTCACCAGCGCCTGACCCCCGGCGCGCAGCCGGTCGGCGAGGATGCGGCGCCGCCCCGGATCGAGCTCCGAGAGCACGTCGTCCAGCAGGAGCAGAGGCCTCGTCCCGCGCCGGTCCTCCAGGAGCTCGGCCTCTCCGAGCAGGAGGGCAAGCACCGCCAGGCGCTGTTCCCCCTGAGAGCCGAAGGCACGAAGGTCGCGCTCGGCGGAGAGCACGCCGACGTCGTCGAGGTGCGGGCCGAGACCGGTCGTCCCGCGTTCGAGATCGCGGTCGGTGCGAGCCTCGAGCTGCTCGGGGGCGGGCGCTTCTCCTTCGTAGCGCAGCTCTGCTCCCCCGAGCCCGAGCTCGCCCGCGCGTTCGGCGAAGCGCGGCTGAAGCGCCCCGACGGTCTCGTGCCTGCCGGTCACGAGCTCCCCGCCGAGCCGGCTCACCTGCTCGTTCCAGGGCGCGAGCGCGTCTCGCGTCGAGAGGCCCTGGGCGACCCGCCGCAGAGCCGCGTTGCGCTGGCCGACCACGGCGCCGTACTCGGCTGAGAGCCCGGCGCGAGCCGGCGCGAGCCGCCCGAGAGCGCGGTCGAAGTAGGCCCGCCTGGCGGCAGGGCCGCCTTTGACGACCACCAGCCGATCCGGCGTGAAGACGAGCGTCGCCACCTCGCTGCGAAGCTGCTCCGCCGCGCGCAGCTTCGCGCCGTTCAGCGTCGCCCGCTTCCCGGTTCCGACCTCGAGCGTCACCTCCAGGTCGAGCGGTACGCCGGCACGCTCCCCACGCAGCGCGATGCGCGCCGCGTCACGGCCGAAGCGCACCAGCTGAGCGTCCACCCGCGTCCGCGGCGAGAACCCCTGCGTGCCGACGTGCAGCGACTCGAGCAGATTGGTCTTGCCGGCCCCGTTCGGGCCGGTGACGAGGACGAGCCCGGGCTCCAGCTCGACGTCGAGCTTGGCGTACGAGCGAAAGTCCCGTAGCGAAAGCGGGCCGACTATCAGTCCACTAGCCGGCCAGGCGAATCGGCATGATCAGGTAGAGGTAGTCATCCCTTTCGCCCTGGATCAAGCCTGGTCGCAGCGGGCTGATCAGCTTCAGGCGCGCCTGCTCTCCGATCACGGACTCGACCCCGTCCCGCAGGAACTCGGCGTTGAAGCCGATCTCGAGCGGCTCGCCGCTGAAGGCCGCCGGTAGCGACTCGCGCGCCTCGCCCACGTCCTGGGTCTGCGCCGAGACGGTCAGCTCGCCGTCGGCGAAGCGCAGCCGGATCGGCGAGTTGCGTTGCGCCATCACCGCCACGCGGCGGACCACGTCGAGGAGCTCGTCACGCGGAAGCGAGATCTCGTGGTCGAAAGCCTCCGGCACGAGCTGCTTGTAGTTCGGGAACTGGCCGTCGATGCGGCGAGTGGTCAGCCACGCACCGCCGGTCGCGAAGACGACCTGGTTCTCGTGGACGCCGAGCTCGATCTTCTCGCCGGTCTGCGCGATTCGGGTCAGCTCGCCCAGCGCGCGCGCCGGGACGATCGCCTCGAGCTCCGGCACCGTTCCCTCGAGCGGCGTTTCCTTGACGGAGAGGCGGTAGGAATCGGTTGCGGCCATCACGAGCTTGCTCGGCTCGAAGCGCATCAGGACGCCGGTCAGCACCGGGCGCGACTCGTCTCGCGAAGCGGAGCGGCTCACCCTCCCCACCGTCTCGAGGAAGCTCTCGCGCTCGATCTCGTGCCGCTCCACCGCTGCGGCCTCCGGCAACCGCGGGAAGTCCTCGGCGTTGTAGGTGTGGAGGCGGTACGTTGCCGTGCCACAGCGGATCTCGGCCGCGGCCTCTTCGACCTTGTGCTCGAGCGTCACCTCCGCATTCGGCAGGAGACGCGCGAGCTCGAGCAGGAGCCTGCCAGGAACGACCACCGATCCATTCGTCTCGACCTGCGCTTCGAGCGACGTGCGCAGCGAGAGCTCCATGTCCGTCGCAGCGAGGTTGAGCTTCCCGTCGGTTGCGTCGATCAGGATCCCCGCCAGGATCTGCACGGTCGTTCGCGTCGAGACGCCGCGGGAAACGATCCCGAGCGCTCTCGTCAGCTCATCTCGCGAGCAGACCGCTTTGAGGGCTCCCTGTGCGACCACAGCTTCTGTTTCCATCATTTATCTAAATCCTTTTGTTCGTAGTACATAGAGAGTGTGGACACCGGGGATGACGCCCCAATTCGGCTCGGAGAGCTGGTTTGCGCTGTGCGCGCTTTTTGTGGGTAACCAGGCCTTGTCCACAGGGGCCGGGGCCGGCGGTGAATTGCTCCACCAATTCACCGCGCTTGCTTGATCCTGGCGGTCAACTCTTGCACCAGGTTGTACACAGAGCGATCCTCGCGAATCATGCGCGCGATCTTCGAGGTCGCGTGGATCACCGTGGTGTGGTCGCGTCCGCCGAACTCCCTGCCGATCTTCGGGAGCGAGGAGTCGGTCAGCTCGCGCGAGAGGTACATCGCGACCTGGCGCGGATAGACGATGTTCTGGGAGCGTCTGTCGCCGCAGAGCTCCTCGAGCGAGAGGCTGAAACGCTCGGATACGAGCTCCTGGATCCGCTCGATCGTGACCTGCCGCACCTCGCCCTGGGGGAAGACGTCCTTGAGCACGTCCTGCGCGAGGTCCTCGGTCATCGGCCGGCCCGTCAGCGAGGAGAAGGCGACCACGCGCGTGAGCGCGCCCTCGAGCTCGCGGATGTTGGACAAGATCCGTCCGGCGATGAACTCGAGCACCTTCGGATCGGGCACGTGGATGCGGTCGGTCTTGACCTTCTTGCGCAGGATCGCGATGCGTGTCTCGAGGTCGGGCGGCTGGATGTCGGTTATCAAGCCCCACTCGAAGCGCGAGCGCAGCCGCGCCTCGAGGGTCGAGATCTCCTTCGGCGGACGGTCCGAGGAGATCACGATCTGGCCGCCGGCCTCGTAGATCGAGTTGAAGGTGTGGAAGAACTCCTCCTGGATCCGCTCCTTGTGCTCGAAGAACTGGATGTCGTCGATCAGGAGCAGGTCGTAGGCCCGGTAGCGCTGCTTGAAGCCCTCGATGCGCTTGTCGCGCAGCGAGTTGATGAAGTCGTTCATGAAGGTCTCGCTCGTCACGTAGCGCACCGAGAGCTCGCCCTGGTGCTCGCTGACGTACTGGGCGATCGCCTGCAGGAGGTGTGTCTTGCCGAGTCCGGTGCCTCCGTAGATGAAGAGCGGGTTGTACGCCTGGGCCGGCGCCTCGGCGACCGCCAGCGCGGCCGCGTGGGCGAAGCGGTTCGAGGAGCCGATCACGAACGAGTCGAAGGTGTACTTCGCGTTGAGCCCGACGCCGAGCGGCTCTCGCCGGTGCGCCTCGGCGGGTGCGGCGGGCTCCCCCGCCACCTCCTTGACGAAGAGCTGTACCTGGCGCTCCTGACCGGTCGCGTCGCCCACCGCAGCGCGGATCAGGCCGATGAAATGGCCCTCGATCCAGTCGCGCGTAAAGTCGTTCGGAACGGCAAGCACGAACTCGTCGTCGTTGAGGTCGAGTCCCTCCACGTGGCCGAACCACGTGCGGTACGTCGTCTCGTTGAGGGCGCCTCTGAGCCGACCGGCAACCTCGCCCCAAAGCCCTTCCGCAGTCAGCTCAATTGAGGGCTCCACGCCGCTGGCCGCACTCCTTGTCGAGGAACGAACGAAGGGCGAGCATAGCAGCGTCCGCGCAGGCTCACAACATGGGCTCTGGAGTTGCCAGAGTGGACAAAAACACGCTGATTTCCAGGGAAAAGCACGCTATCCACAGTACGATCCACACCTGTGGCCGATCTTGTCGGGCGAGGCGACGCTTGCATCGGTCCGACCCGCTTCCGCCCCGCGTTTCGGCGGCCGCTTGTGACCCCATGCCCCTCGTCTATACTGGCCGGGCGCTGCCCTCGAACGGGCGGTTCTTCTTCCTTCTTCGACTCGTGAAACGGACCTACCAGCCCAACGTGCGCAGGCGGAAGCGGAAGCATGGCTTTCGCGCCCGCATGGCCACCCGTGCCGGCCGCGCGATCCTCAAGCGTCGCCGCGACCGGGGCCGCAAGCGCCTCTCGGCCTGAGCTCGCTGGACGCGCGCGTGCAACGCCGCCACCGCCTGTCTCGCTCGCGGGACTTCGACGCCGTTTATCGCCACGGCCGCTCGGTCTCGACGCGTTTTCTCGTTCTCTACTGGTTCGCGCGTGAAGATGGGGCGGACGCCGCGAGCACAGGTGCTCGCCTCGGGCTCGCGGTGCCGAAGGCGGTCGGGAGCGCGGTCGTTCGCAACAAGATGAAGCGCCGGCTCCGAGAGATCTTCCAGGCCCGCCTGCCCGAGCTGCCGCAGGGCCAGGACTACGTGCTCGTCGTCCGGCCGGGTTTCGCCGAGGCGGTCGAGGCGCGCGGGTTCGACTGGCTCGGCGAGCGCGTCGAGGAGATCCTCGGGAAGGCGGCGGCGTGAGGCACGCCCTCCGCGCACCTGCCTACGCCGGGATGGTGCTCGTCCAGGCCTATCGCTGGACCTTTGGCGTCCTCTGGGGAGGCTCGTGCAAGTACCACCCGAGCTGCTCGCGGTACGCGCTCGATGCGCTGCGCCAGTACGGGCTCCTCCGCGGCTCGGTGCTCGCCGGCTGGCGGCTCCTGCGCTGCAACCCCTGGAGCCACGGCGGGGTCGACTACGCGCAGGACCAGAGGCTTTTCCGGTGATCCTGCTCTCGCCGCTGACGCCGATCGAGGACGTTCTTCGCAACGTTCTCGACTGGCTGCACGGGACGGTTGGGCTGCCGTGGGCCTGGTCGATCGTCGCGCTGACGGTGATCGTGCGGCTCCTGCTCGTGCCGCTGACCGTCCGGCAGATCCACTCGATGCAGAACCTTCAGCGGCATGCGCCGCAGATGAAGGAGATCCAGAAGAAGTACAAGACCGACAAGAAGAAGCAGCAGGAAGAGCTGATGAAGTTCTACCGGGAGAACCAGATCAACCCGGCCGCCTCGTGCCTGCCGCTCCTGGCGCAGTTCCCGGTCTTCATCGCGCTCTACTTCGTTCTGCGGGAGTTCTCCAAGCACCCGCCCGGCGGCGATCTCTCCTGGCTCGGGCACCACTTCGTTCCGGACATCACCGCCCACGCGAACGCGCACTGGTCGGGCTACCTGCTGCTCGTGATCTACGTGGCAAGCCAGCTCGTCTCGACGATGTTGATGTCGAGCACGATGGACAAGTCGCAGCGGATCATGCTCATGGTCCTCCCGGTCGTCTTCGTCACGTTCCTGCTGAATTTCCCGGTGGGGCTCGTCATCTACTGGGTGACCACGAACCTCTGGACGGTCGGGCAGGGCCTGATCACGCGCCGCCTGATGCCGAAGCCAGCGGTTCCGGAGAAGCGCTCGTCGCGCACGCCGCCCAAGGAAGACGAGGCGGAGCTCGTAGCGGAGGAGCCCTCCAAGCCGGCGCCGGCGCCGAAGCCGCCCTCGCAACCGCGCAGGGTGAAGCGCAAGAAGAAGGCGAGACGATGACGGAGGCTCTCCAGGTCGAGGCAACGGGGGAGACCGTCGGCGAGGCCAAGTGGTCGGCGTTGCGTGAGCTCGAGAAGCTCCAGCCCGGACTCGATAAGGCCGCGGTCCGCTTCCAGGTGATCTCCGAGGGCGAGCGGGGCCTGCTTGGCGTGGGATATTCACCTGCGCGCGTGATCGCGAGCGTGGACGCCGCGGCAGCGGAGCCCGCACCGGAGCCTGCTCCCGAGGACGAGAGCGAAGAAGCGGCAGAGGTGCGCGAGGTCCTCGACAGGATCACCGGCGCGATCGGCGGACATGCGCGGATCGAGATCGAGGAGGACGACGAGCGTCTCACCGCGACCTTCATCGGCCGTGAGCTCGGGCTTCTGATCGGCAAGCACGGTCAGACGATCGACGCGCTCCAATACCTGGCGAACGCGATCGTCTGGCGGGGCCGGGGAGACGACCGCAAGCCGGTGATCGTTGACGCAGCGGGCTACCGCGCGCGGCGACAGGCGAGCCTCGACGCGCTGGCCACCCGCAGCGCGGAACAGGCGGTCTCCTCGGGCAAGCCGGTGGAGCTGGAGCCGATGACCGCGGTCGAGCGCAAGGTCGTCCACGTCTGCCTGCAGGACTTCCCGGGTGTGACGACGCGAAGCGAGGGCACCGAGCCCAACCGCTTCGTCGTGGTCGACCCCGCTTGACCGACCCGCGGCTCGAGCGCTGGCTCGAGGCGCTCGTGGCCACCCCCGGGCTGACCTCGGTGCGGGATCCGGTCGAGGCGCGGCGCGTGCATCTCGAGGACAGCCTCTTCGCGGTCGCGACGGTGCGCCGGTTCGATGGGCCGATCGTGGACGTGGGCTCGGGCGGGGGCGCTCCCGGGATCCCGCTCGCGGCCGCCTTGCCGGAGCGCGAGGTGACGCTGCTCGAGTCGAGCCGCCGCAAGTGCGCCTTCCTCGAGCGCTGGGCCGCCGAGCTCCCGAACCTGCGCGTGGTCTGTGGACGCGCGGAGGAGCAACCGGTGGACGCGTATGGGGTAGCGGTGGCGAAGGCGCTCGCGCCTCCGCCGGTCGCAGCCGAATGGTGCCTGCCGCTCGCCGCTCCCGAAGGGGCCGCCGTGCTCTTTGTCGGCCCGAGCGCGGACTCGGGGCAGGTGGCCGCGGTTGCGGAGCAGCTCGCCGCCGAGCTCGTCGAGTCCCCGCGGGGTCTGCTTCTCTTGCGCAAGGTCGGCCCCACCCCTGCCGGATTCCCGCGCCGCGCCGGACTTGCCCGAAAACGTCCGCTCGCGTAGCTAGCGTGACCCTGTGTCCGGCAGGGTCTATGCGCTTGCGAACCAGAAGGGCGGCGTCGGCAAGACGACGACGGCCGTGAATCTCGCCGCCTGTCTCGCCGAGGCCGGCGAGAAGACGCTCGTCGTCGATCTCGACCCGCAGGCGAACGCCACTTCCGGGCTCGGCGAGCGCGCCAACGGCACCTCCTCGCTCGATCTGCTCGACGGGATTCCGCTGCCGAAGCTCGCCAAGCCGACGCGCTTCGCGCGCCTCGACCTCGTGCCCTCCCGGCCCGAGCTCGCCGGCGCCGCGGTCGAACTGGCCAGGCGCTCCGACGGCGAGCGCTACCTCGCGGAGGCTTTGGCCGAGGCCAGCGAGAGCTATGCCTTCGTGTTCGTCGACTGTCCGCCCTCGCTCGGGCCGCTGACCGTGAACGCGCTTGCGGCTGCCGATCGCGTGCTCGTGCCGGTGCAGGCCGAGTACTACGCGCTCGAGGGGCTCGCGCAGCTGGTCGGCTCCGTCGAGCTCGTGCGGGCGAGCCTGAATCCCAAGCTCGTCATCGGCGGCGTGATCCTGACCATGGTCGACGGGCGCACGCGCCTCGCGGCCGACGTCTCCGCCGAGGTGCGCCGGCACTTCGGGGAGCTCGTGTTCAAGACCTCGGTGCCGCGCTCGGTGCGCGTGGCCGAGGCGCCGAGTCACGGCCTGCCCGTGACCGCCTACGACCGCGACTCGGCCGGCGCCGACGCCTACTGGAAGGTGGCGATGGAGCTTGTCGGCCGTTCCTGACAAACGACGCGGCCTCGGCAGGGGCCTCGAGCTGCTCGTCGGCGGCCCCGGCCAGCCGGAGCTCGCGCACCTGCCCGTCGAGACGATTCACCCGAACCCGCGCCAGCCGCGCAAGCGGTTCGACCACGAGTCCACGAGCGCTCTCGCTGACTCGATTCGCGCCCAGGGGCTCGTGCAGCCGGTCGTCGTACGGCCGCGCGAGGCCGGCGGCTTCGAGCTGATCGCCGGCGAGCGGCGCTGGCGGGCCGCTCGGGAGGCCGGCCTGCCGACGGTTCCTGCCCTCGTGCGAGAGGCCGACGACCGCGACACGCTCCTGCTGGGTCTCGTCGAGAACGTGGCGCGAGAACAGCTCTCCGCTGTCGAGGAGGCCCGCGCCTACGCGCTCCTGCTCGACGAGTTCGAGCTCTCGCTCGGCGACCTGGCCGAGCGGATGGGCAAGGCCAAGCCGACCGTCTCCAACCGCCTGCGTCTGCTGGAGCTTCCCGACGACGTGCTGGCGCTCGTCGAGCGCGGCGACCTGACCGAGGGCCACGCCCGCGCGGTGCTCGCCGTCCCGGATCACGACGGCCGCCGCCGGCTCGCACGCCAGATCGTCCGCCGCGGCATGTCGGTCCGAGCCGCCGAGCGAGCCGCCCGCTGGGCCGGCGCGAAGACGAAGCCGCGCAAGGTGCCGACGGTCGACCCGGCGCTCGCCGAGCGGGCGCGCAAGGCAGCCGAGCGCGCCACCGGCTTCCCGGCCCGGATCGTCTCGGGCCGTCTCGAGATCGCCTTCACGGACGAGACCGAGCTCGCCGAGCTGGCCGAAGCGCTCGAGCGAATCGCGTAGCCCCGTACCCAAGCGCGGCGGGCGTGCGTTGACCCAGTGTCATGCTCAGGACCTGGCACGAGAATTTCGAGTCGCTTGAGGCAATCAAGCAGGACGAGCTCACGCGTGACCTCGTCCTGCGCATGTCGGCCCTCGCCCAGGCCGACAAGCTGGGCCCGTTCCTGTTCGAGCTCGCCAATGACGCCGAGCTCGACGAGATGACGAAGGACACCCTGGCGGAGATCGCCGAAGACCCGGCATTCCTCCTGACGGTGGAGGACTACCTCCAGCGCACCGAGATCTTCCACTAGATCTTCGCCGTCGCGACCAACCTGGCGGGCGCGGCTTACACGCGTTCTCGGAGAGTACTGATGCCCGGTCGAAGTCGTCATGCTGCGGCGCCCAGCCGCAGCGGACTTCGAGCGGCGAAATGGGCGATCGTGGATTCGAACCACGGACCTCCGCCTTATCAGAGCGGCGCTCTAACCAACTGAGCTAATCGCCCGGGGGCGGGGCAGTGTAGCCGCACTCGCCTAAGGCGCCGCTTGCGGTGCCGGCGCCCAGGACGCGCGAGCTCGCTCGTGCGTCCGTCTGAAATGACCGGCCGGCCGAATTGGGCGCCAGCCGCACCCGCTCAAGGGATGTGGGCCCTCAGCGCCGCTGCCGATGACTGTCTCACTACTGCGGCTATGAAACTCGGCGACCTCGTCCTCTACTTGGGTCAGCACTACTATCTGCGTGGTCTCGACCCCATGAGCGTGCCCAACCGGCAGGCCTTTCTCGAGGACGCCCTGACCGGTGAGGAGTCGACCGCGCCGGTCGAGGAAATCGAGCCGGTGCCGGCCAACGGGAGCGCCGGGCCGGCGGGAGTTTGACCGGGTACCCTCTGGCTATGATCGAGCCGGGGACGACGCCTGATGCATGAGATGGTGATCTACGGCGTGAGCTTCGACCTCGTGGGGAAGCAACCGATCGTCCTGCTCAAGACCGCCGACGGGAACAAGTTCCTCCCGATCTGGATCGGCCACCCGGAGGCCGCCGCGATCCTGATGAAGCTTCAGGGCGCATCGACCCCGCGGCCGATGACACACGACCTCGTCACGGACATGCTCGGCCAGCTCGACGCGCAGGTCGTCCGGATCACCGTGACGGAACTGAAGGAGAACACCTTCTACGCGAGCATCACCGTGCAGCAGAACGGCTCCGAGATCGAGATCGACTCCCGCCCGTCAGACGCGATCGCCCTGGCCGTCCGCGCAGAGGCGCCGATCTTCGCGGCCGAAGAGGTGATCGAGGAGTCCGCGATCGAGTTCGAGGGCGAGGACGTGAACGAAGAGGAGATCGTCTCCGAGTTCAAGCAGTTCCTGGACAGCGTCACCCCTGACGAGTTCGCCGAGGCCGAAGGTCAAGAAGAGGACTAGCCCCGCTCGACCTCGCGCTTCGTGAGGCCGAGGATCTCCTCGAACAGCTCCTCGAGCCCCTCCGCCGAGAGCGGGCCGCGGTTCGCGCGCGCCAGGTACTGCAGCATCCACTCTTCGCGCTCGGGATCCACGAACGACAGCCCACGCGACTCCTTGTAGCCCTTCAGGCGCGCGACGAGCTTCAGGCGCGCGTTGATCGCCTCGACGATCGCGCGGTCGTTGTCGGAGATCTGCTCGCGCAGCTGGCGGATCAGGGGATCGGGCTCGGTCACGGTCGGCCTTGCAGCTTGACGTACACCGGCTTCGCGCTGCCGTGCATGCTCAGCACGCGGTAGGGGTACGTGATCCGCGGCTGCACCCCCGGATCGCCGAGCGCGGGCGTTTCCTCTCGTGCGTACACGTAGATCCCGCGCCGCCGCTCGACCACGCGCAGGATGTGGAGCGCGTAGCCGGTGCTGGAGCGTGGCCCGAGCGCGATCACCACGACCTGGTCGCGGGCCCAGTTGTGCGGCGGCGGCTCGGGCGCGCGGCCGGGCATCGTTGCCTCGAGCAGGCGCACGAACGGCGCGCGCGAGTGGTAGACGGCGGTCACCTTGCGCGTGAACTCGACCGTGCCGAGCTGCGGGGTCAGATCTGTCCACTTCACTGGTTCTGTCTCGCCCTTCCAGGCCTGGGAGTAGAGGAGCCAGCCTCCCGCAGCGGCAACGAGCACCGCGAGAACGAGGGCCCTACCAGTAGATGTAGATCTCAGTGCCGTAATCGATCAGCGAGTAGAGGCGATACGCGACCCACAGTGGTATTCGCACGCAACCGTGGCTCGCGGGGTACGGCGGGACGCTCTCATAGCCGTGGATCGCGTAGGCGCCCGTGAAGAACGACGAGTAGTACATCGCCTTTGCGTTGAAGCCGGGAACTCGGCTGTAGACCGGCCAGTGGCCGAGCGGCGTGTTGCCCGTCGCGCCCGTCGAGACGGGAACGATCAGCGCGACCTTCCCGTCGCGGACGAGGAAGAGCACCTGCCGACCCTTGCTTACCTCGACGTGGTCGCCGCTCGGGTAGCGGGCCTGCGGTATCTGCGCCCGCTGCAACTCGATCCAGAAGCGCGCGTCGGCGGCGCCGGTGCGCGGCAGGCCGTGCAGCTTCTGGAACGCGGTCACCGCGTCCACGTCGTCCCTGCCGAAGTAGCCGTCGACTCGGCCTAGGGCGTAGTGGAGCTCGTTCAGTCGGCGGTCGAGCTCGTAGACGCTCGGGCCGGCCGAGCCAGCGGACAGCGAGGGCAGGAAAACAATTCGATCGAGTGCGCGGCGAGCCACGAGGTAGCCCGGCGCGGGCTGAAGCGAGACGCTCGCGCGGTATGCGCCGACGCTCTTTGTGCTGAGGGCGATCTGCAAGCGCCCTCTCCCGCTGCGGACCTTTACGAGCCGCCGTCCGCGCCAGATGCGGACCGTCAGCGTCCCGGCGCTCGCAGGTCGGGCGCGGGCGAGGAACGACAGCCGGTGGCCGAGCTGTCCGGACCCGCGAAACGCGGTGTCGAGCCCGGGCCGGACGGCGAGGACGATCGCATTCGAGACCACCCCTCCGTAGCGGACGGTGTATCGGCGATCCGGAGTGCCCACGCGCCCGCGCATGAAGAAGCGGCCATCCTTCCTGGTGCGCACGGTCGCGATCCGCCGCTCGCCGCGGTAGAGGCCGAGCCGCATGCCCTTCAGCGCCGGCACGAGCCGTCCGTGAAACAGCAACTTCTGCTGGTAGCGCCCAATGCGTGGTGCCGCGAGCGTGAGCCCGGCCGAGGTGATCGTTGCGGTCGCCTGGGCGGTTTCGCCGAGGGCATTCGTGGCGGTCACGCGCGCGGTGAACTTTCCGGCGGCGTACGTGTGCTGGACCGAGGGGCCGCCGGCGGTGACGCCGTCGCCGAGATCCCAGTGGTAGAGCGCGGGATCGCCGCTGGCGCTCAAGGTCACTTGCAAGGGGGCCGCGCCACTCCCCGGGCTCACCTGGACGCTGACGGCAGGCGGTGCTGCGTGCGCTGCGGGAGCGAACGCCAGGGCCGTCACGAAGATCGCTGCACGCCGCACTGTCCGCATATTGAACTACGTGGCGAACGCCACGGTCAGCGCGAGGGCGTTGAAGGACGCGTGCAGGAGCATGCCGGGGTAGAGGCTCCCGGTCCGCAGTCGCAGGAAGGCGACCGCCGTCCCGAACAGGAACAGCGCAGGGAAGCCGTTCACGAGCCCGTGCGCGGCCGCGAAGGCGGCCGAGGTGGCCACGAGCGCGACCACGTCGCCGTAGCGCGCGAGCAGGCTGAAGCCGAGACCGCGGAAGGCCAATTCCTCCACGACCGGTGCGGCCAGGACTACGACAGCCGCGTTGAGCGCGAACGGCGCCGCGCGGTCGGGCTCCCAGCGCGGCGGCTCCAGCCCCTGCTCGCGGGTCGCGTGCAGGAGCGACTCGAGGAAGGCCTCGGCGATCAGCAGCGCGATCAGGACTGCCAGCGCCAGGCCGATCGCCCGGCGCCAGGACTTCGGGCGGCGCAGGCCGAGCTTCCCCGGCGGGATCCCCCGGGCGATCCAGAGGACGACCGCCAGCGTGATCACGTAGAAGACGACGCCGCTGACGGCGGTGCCGTAGCGGTACAGGGTGTCGGCCGGCGGCTTCCCCTGCGTGAACCGGCTCCCGTAGCCGAGCGCCGCGAGGCTGCCGGCAAGGGCGAGCCAGCCGAGGAGCTTGCCGTTCACGAGGTCAGCGAAACGCAGCCGGGTGCAGGAGCCGAGCGATCTCGGCGAGCGTCCGCCCGATCCCCGGCCCGGGCGCAGCGCTCATCGAGATGACGCCGAACCGTCCGCTCTTGACGGCGCGCAGCCGCTTCGTGCCCGGGTGGGCGCGGAGTCCTGTGAGCGTGCGCCCGCTGTCCGCGGTGGCGAGGTAGACCTCCGGGTCGAGCTCTAGGAGCCGGCTCAGCGGAAACGGCCCGGGCTCCGGGCTGGGCCCTGCGACGCTCTTGCCGTGGGCCTCGCGGATCAGGTCGCCGAGCAGGCCCCGCGACGGCACCGTCGAGAAGTCGCCCGTGTCCACGAACACGGTCACGATCGGCGTGCCGCTCAGCTTCGCCGCCACCTGGCCCCGGGTCCGCTGGATTGCAGTTGTCACGCGGCGGGCGGGGACCGGTTGGTTCGTCAGGAGCCCGATGTCGCCGATCGAGCCGACGACGTCGTCCAGCGAGTTGCTCGGGCCGACGTAGACGGCCGCGTGGGTCGCGGTGCGCGCCCGCGCGAGGTCGAGTGGGTCGGTGTCGTTCGAGGCGACGATCAGGTCGGGCCGGGCGCGGCGGATCTCGCCGACGAGCGGCAATCCGACGAGCGAGTCGTTCACCTCGACCGTGCGCCGCTCGAGCCCGAGTGCCTTCAGGATCCCACGGGCCCCGGCGCCCAGAGGCACGATCCGCCGCGGAACGGCGCTGACCACCGCCGGGCGGTCGGCCGCGCCCTGCACGGTCACGGGGTAGACCTTCACGAGCGAGCCGGTGGGCTCCACCCGCTCGCCGCAGGCGGTCCCCGCCAGGAGCAGGAGCGCCCCGGCCAGGACGACGAGCGGGATTCTCATGCCACCCATTGCCACAGGGCCCATTGCACCACGGAGACGCCGAGCAGGAGCGAGCTGACCGCCACGATCGCCGTGTGCGCCCGCGGGCGACCGCCGAACGAGGCCAGCGCGAGGAAGAGCGGGAAGATCGTCAGGCCGAACCGCGGCAGCGAGAGGAGCGGCCAGCGCTCGCTCGGCACGCTCAGCGGAATCGCCAGGCTCAGCGCCGCGAAGAGCCCGTACGGAGCGCCGAAGCGCCGCCAGGCGACCACCGTCAGGACGGCGAAGAGCACGAGGTAGGCGAGGCACTCGAGGTTCAGGGTCGCGGCGCGGATCGGGTCGGTGTCCTGCACCGCCGTCCAGTAGACGTGCGTGTGCGAGCCCGAGGCGAGCTGCTCGATCCCGGCCCAGCCCGCGCGGAGCCCGTCCCAGATCCCGCCCAGCGGCCCGGCCGGCGAGAGGTGCCGGCTCCACAGCCGCTGCGCGCGCACGAAGGCCCAGGCGTCGCCGTCGGCCTGCCAGAGGTAGAGCGGATAGGCGGCGAAGAGCAGCGGCGCGAGGGCGAGCGAGGCCAGCGCGCGGGCCCGATGCCGCTCCCGCCACGCGAGCAGCGCGAGGGCGGGCAGCAGCGCGACCCCCGTCGGTCTGGTCAGGAGCGCCAGGCCGGCCACGGCGCCGGCGGCAGGAAAACGGCCGCGCTCGGCGAGCACGAAGGCCGCCAGGGTGAGCAGGAGGTAGAGGGATTCGCTGTAGACCGCCTGCAGGAACAGCGCGAAGGGGAAGACGGCCAGGTAGAGGACGGCTCGCCGGGCTCCGTCTGCGCCGAGCCGCTCCTCGGCGACCCGGTGCAGGAGCAGGAACGAGCCGAACGCGCCAAGGAGCGAGACGAGGATCCCGGCGAGTACGTAGTGGCCGAAGAAGACGCGGCCGAGCAGGCCGACCGTGGCGGGGTAGAGGGGGTAGAAGGCCGAAGCAGCTCCGGAGGCAGCGTCGTAGCCGTGCTCGGCGATCCGGAGGAACCACACGCTGTCCCAGCGGGCCCAGACGTCGGTGACCGCTCCGAGATCGTGGGTGACCGAGGGGTCGTCCCAGCGCGCCGCGCGCGGGTGCCGGTTGGGCACGAAGACGAAGAACGAGAAGAGCGCGGCGGCCCAGATTGCGGCACGTGTCCAGAGGAAGATCTCGGGCGCGGGGTTCCACGCGCAGGGCAGGCGCAGCTCGCGGCGCGCCGTCCGCGGCTCACGTACTCGTTGACCGGCGGACACGGCGCGCGATGATACTGGGATGGCACAGCGCTACTTCACCGCGGAAGAGGCCGACGAGCTGCTGCCCGAGGTGCGCCTCGCCGCCGAGGAGTTGGTGGAGCACAGGCTTGCGGCGAGGGCGGTGGCCGCCAAGCGGGCGCAGTTGGTCACCCGGATCGCCGGCAACGGCGGCGACTTCGACCCGCAGGAGCCCCGGGAGCTCGAAGAAGACTTCGAGCGCGAGACGGCTGCGACGGTCGAGGCTGTGGAGCGGCTGGAGCGGCTCGGGGTGATCGTCAAGGACGCCGATCGCGGGCTGGTGGACTTTCCGGCCCTGCGGGCCAGCGGCGAGGAGGTGCTCCTCTGCTGGCAGGTCGGAGAGGACGAGATCGCCTATTGGCACGGCCTCGAGGAGGGCTTCGCGGGCAGGAAACCCCTGCCTCTCGACTAAGCACGCAACCATGCCGCTCTGGCAACGCATGAGCGTGTTCGGCGGCGTTCTGCTCGTGACGCTGATCGCGGCGCGCCTGGTCGACCGTCGCCTTGCGCGGCGGGATCTCCCGCCGGCGACCGTGACTCGCTACCGCGTGCTGCGCCGCAGCGTGCTCTCGCTGATCGTCTTTGTCGGCCTGCTCTCGGCGCTGCTCGTGATCCCGCAGGTGCGCGCGGTGGCCGCCGGGATCCTCGCCTCCTCCGCCGTGATCGGGATCGTCGTCGGCTTCGCGGCGCAGCGAACGATCGGGAACTTCATCGCCGGCCTGCTGATCGCGATCTCGCAGCCGATCCGTCTCGGCGACCACGTCGAGACCGAGG
Organism: Gaiellales bacterium; assembly: GCA_038236705.1. Taxonomy (GTDB): domain Bacteria; phylum Actinomycetota; class Thermoleophilia; order Gaiellales; family Gaiellaceae; genus AC-32. The sequence continues at coordinate 66,323 of JBBRZN010000002.1, read as the reverse complement.
GTTTGACTGGCGTGGTCGAGGAGATCGGCCTGACCTACACGTTCATCCGGACCCCCGACAACGACCGGCTCGTGATCCCGAACGAGAAGATCGCCTCCGATACGATTCGCAATTCGTCCATTCGAAGCCGAAAGAAGCTTGCTCAAGTGACCGTTCCCGTCCCTCTCGATCGTGATCTCGATGCCGTCATCGGCCTCCTGCGCGAGGTCGCCGGCGCCGCTGACGCGCAGGTTCGAGTCACCGACCTGGACGACCGCGCGCACCTGACGCTCAGCGTCTGGGCCGAGGACGAGCCCGCGGCAGAACGGCTCGAGACCGAGCTGCGCCTGAAGGCCCACGCGCGCCTGCGTGAGGCCGGGATCTTCGCGTGAGCCCCCCGCCCCCGCGAGGCCGCCGGCCCGCGGGCGACGATGACTTCGAGAGCGTCTTTCGCCGCAGGAAGCGCCGCCGCGTGCACGGCAAGGGGAAGCGCAAGCGCCGGACGACCCTGATTCTCGCGGCCCTCCTGATCGTCTTGCTGGCCCTGATCGCCTCGGGGGTCGGCACCGTCGCAGCCTTCCGCTCGAGCTGTGACCTGAGCGCCCTGCGGCCTGTCGAGATCGGCCAGAACTCGTTCGTCTTCGCGGCGAACGGCTCGGTGCTCGGCTCGATCCCGGCCGAGCGCAACCGCACCCCGGTCTTGCTCTGGCGCGTGAGCCCGTGGATGCGCAAGGCGACAGTGGCGATCGAGGACCACCGCTTCTATCAGCACGGCGGGGTGGACTACGAGGGGATCGCCCGCGCCGCCTGGAAGGACTTGAGCGCAGGCGAGGTGGTGCAGGGCGGCTCGACGATCACCCAGCAGCTCGTGCGCAACCTCTACATCTCGAAGGAGCGCACCTTCAAGCGCAAGGTGAAGGAGGCCTGTCTCGCGATCAAGCTCAGCCGGCGCTGGTCGAAGGACAAGATCCTCGGGGAATACATGAACCAGGTGTACTTCGGCAATCACGCCTACGGGATCGAAGCCGCCTCCCAGACCTACTTCTCGAAGCACGCCAAGGAACTCACGCTCTCGGAGTCCGCGCTGCTTGCGGGCCTCCCGCAGGCGCCCTCCTCGTACGATCCGCTGCATCGGCCCGCCGCGGCCCTCGCGCGGCGAGACAGCGTTCTCAGCGCGATGCTGAGATACGGCGACATCAGCCCCGACCGGTACCAGCAGGCGGTCGCCCAGCGGGATCTGCAGCTCAAGCCAGGCAGGCTCTACACGCGGATCCGCGAGCCGTACTTCTTCAGCTACGTGCGCGACCAGCTGATCGCCGAGTACGGCTCCAACACCGTCCGCTCGGGCGGCCTGAGTGTCTACACCACGATCAACCCGCGCCTGCAGAAGGCGGCGGCGAAGGCGATCAGAGATACGCTCTACCTGCGCAACGATCCCGCGGCCGCGGTGGTGTCGATCAATCCTGCCAATGGCGCCATCCGCGCGATGACGGCGGTCACTCCGGGCCGTACCGGCAACCAGTTCAACCTCGTCGCCCAGGCGCGCCGGCAGCCGGGTTCGACCTTCAAGGTCTTCGTCCTGACCGCGGCGATCGAGATGGGCATGAACCCCGACTCGACCTACTACGTCTCCGCCCCGTTCCACTACCAGCCGGATCCCTACGCCGAGGCCTGGGACGTTTCCACCTACGGCCATGACTACTCGGGCTCGATCTCGGTCGCGAGCGCGACGCTCGCCTCCGACAACACCGTCTACGCGCAGCTGACCCTCGACGTTGGTCCCGAGAAGGTCGCCGACATGGCACACCGGCTCGGCATCCTGTCGGCGCTCGACGTTGTCCCTGCGATGGGGCTCGGCGCCGATGCCATCTCGCCGCTCGAGGAGGCCTCCGCGTACGCGACCCTGGCCGCGGGCGGGATCTACTCGAAGCCGATGGCCATCCGCAAGGTCGTGCTCGCCAGCGGCAAGGTCGACACCGACGCCGGCTGGGGCAACCCGCAGCGCCGTCGGGCGATCTCGGACGGGGTGGCCTACGAGGTGACGCAGATCCTCCAGGACAACGTGCTCGAAGGCACCGGCGTGGGCGCCTACTTCGGCCGGCCCGCCGCGGGCAAGACCGGCACGACCGACAACCACGCCGACGCATGGTTCTCGGGCTACGTGCCGCAGCTCGAGACGACGGTCTGGGTCGGGTACCCGCAGGGCGAGATCCCGATGGAGAACGTGCACGGGGTCTCGGTCCAAGGCGGCACCTACCCCGCGACGATCTGGAAGCTCTTCATGGAGGTGGCGACGGCGAATACGCCGGCGCTTGACTGGCGGCAGCCGCTGGACCCCGTGGTCTGGCGGCCGTTCACGCAGGGCCAGTACGCCTCGAGCCTCTCGTCGGGGGGGTCGACGTACACGTACACGCCGACCACGACGAGCACCCCCGCGACCACCGCTGGGACGACGACGACCACGCCGAGGCCCCCGACGACGACCGGGAAGACGATCGTGCCTCCGCCTCCGCCGCCTCCGGAGCCGCCTCCCCCACCACCCCCGGAGCCCCCGCCCCCGCCCCCGCCTTCCCCGCCGGCGCCGCCTCCACCACCACCACCTGGGCCGTAACGTGCGAGGGGCGCTGCGCGCCGCGGTCGCCGCGACTCCGGTGTACCTGGCGGCGAGCGCCGTCCCCGACGGTGGGCTCTTCCGGGCCGCCCGCTTCCGCGACCTGCACATCTATCAGGGCTACGCGGAGAAGCTGCTCCACGGCGCGCTTCCCTACCGCGACGTCTTCGTCGAGTACCCGCCGGGCGCGTTCGCGGTGTTCCTGCCGTCGGCAGCGTTCGGCGAGGCTCACTACAACGGCGCGTTCAAGGCTCTGATGGCGCTCTGTGGCGTGGTGACGATTCTGCTCGCCGGGCTCGTGCTGGCGGAGCTCGGAGCCTCGCGCCGGCGGGTCTACGCCGCGGTGGGGTTGCTCGCGCTCTCGCCAATCGCGCTCGGCCCGATCTCGCTGAACACCTACGACGCGTGGCCGGCGCTGCTGACCGTGCTCGTACTCTGGCTCTTCCTGCGCGAGCGCGACGTGCTCGCCTTCGCGTTGCTCGGGCTCGCGATCACGGCCAAGGTCTATCCGCTGGTGCTGGTGCCGCTCGCGTGCATCTACGTGTGGCGCCGGGCCGGCCCGCGCCGGGTGGCGATCGGGCTGGCTGCGCTGCTCGCGGTTGCGGCGGCCGTGGTTGCGCCGTTCGCGGCCTACGCCCCCCACGGCGTCTTCGAGAGCTTCCGCTCGCAGGCCGAGCGTGGGCTGCAGGTCGAGAGCCTCGGGGCCTCGCTTCTACTCCTGCTCGACCGGCTCGGCCTCTACGACGCGCAGGTCGTACGCACGACCGGCGTGGCCGGGCGGAATCTCGCGGGTGGCGCCGCGGATGCGGTCGCGGTCGTGAGCCTCGTGCTCGAGGCGGTCGCGGTCGTGACCGTCTGGGCGCTCTACGCGCGCGTTCGGGATGCCAGAGTGCGCCTGCCACTCGCCTTTGCCGCCGCGGTCGCCGGCTTCGCCGCGTTCACGAAGGTCTTCTCTCCGCAGTACCTCGCCTGGCTCGTGCCGCTCGTGGTGCTCGCCGGCGGCGCGGCCGGTGTGGCGGCCGTCGCACTCACGGCGGTCGGGCTCGTACTGGCGCAGGTGTGGTTCTTCCACTATCAGGCGCTCTTCCGGATCGAGTGGCCCGTCTGGCTGCTGCTCGCGCGCGACCTTCTGCTGGTCGCGCTCTACGTCGTGCTCGCGGGCGCGCTGAACCGCTGGAAGATCAGGATCCCGTCTCGCTCGAAGACGAGCCGCCACTCGGGGTTGCGCCGCAGCCAGGAGAGCTGTACGGCCGTCGGCAAGGGCGCGAGCCGGTCCGCGTAGCCGGGCGCCGTCTCGTCGGCGGCGACCCAGCGGGCGTCCTGCAGGTACGGGAAGCTGAGCACGCGCCGTCGCGCTGACAGGTGCGCGCCGAGCGAGTTGGTCGCGCTGACGACGGCGGAGGCCGGGATCAGCTCGAGGCCGCGCGCGGCGATCCGGTCGTGCCCGGTCACCTGGGCGGCATAGGCCTGGTGCTGCTGGCCGCCCGGGAAGTAGCGCCAGAGCGGACTCGGGCCGAGGACGTAGTTCGAGGCGAGCCCGAGCACGACCGCCGCGGTCGCGAGGGGCAGCGCCGCGTCCGGCCGGCCGCGGACGATTCGGGCGGCTCCGAGGACAGCGGCCGCGATCAGCACCGGGATCAGGCCGGCGGTGTAGTGGAAGCGGATCGAGGTCTGCGTGGTCGCCGCGGAGAGCAGGTTGATTCCGAGCTCGGGCAGCGCCGCGATCAGCACCAGCGGCGCGAAAACGACCAGCAGGCCGAGCGGGAGGAGGAGGCTTGCCAGGTAGCCGAGCCCGCGGCCGGTGAACGCGGTCGTGACGAGCCTCCACGGATCGGTGAGCGCCGTGTGGACGATTCCGCCCGGAGTGCTGCCGACCTCGCTGTAGCGCGTGAAGAAGCTCGAGGTGCCGCCCCGGTTGAAATGCGGGATCACGACTTCGATCGCAATCAGCGCAACCGCGGTCCCGGCCGCGAAGATCGCCGCGCCGTGCAGCCGCCGCCGGCGCGAGAAGGCGTACCAGGCGCCGAGCCCCGCGACCACGAACGCGATCTCCTCCTTCGTGGTGGCGGCGAGGAGTCCGAAGGCGGCGAACGGCAGCAGCCGGTCCTCGTCGAGGTACCAGAAGGCGAAGAGCAGCAGCGGGCACGCGAGCGCGACGGGGTGGAACTCGTTCAGAGTCAGCCACTGGGTGGGCGGGTAGAGCAGGTACGCCAGCGCGAAGCCGAGGCCCGCCTGCTCTGAACCGAGATGCTTGCGCGCAAGCCAGTAGACGGGCAGCGCGCCGAGCGCGACGGCGACGGCCTGGCTCACGAGCAGCAGGTCGGGGCTCGGCCAGACGAGCCACAGCGGAGCGAAGGCGGCCAGGATCGGGTCGAAATGGGCGCCGAGCCGGGAGATCTGATCCCCCCGCAGGCCGGTGATCTGGAGCGGGTGGCCGTGCGCCGTCGACCAGACGGCCTGCACCATGTTGCCTAGGTCGAACCGCCCGGTCGAGAAGGCGCGATGCCGCAGGATCGAGAGGGCGGAGAAGCCCGCTGCGTAGGAGGCGATCGCCGTCCAGAGCAGGACGAGCACGCTTGGCCGCCCGATTCGGCGCCCTCTCATCCGCCCGCCACCGCCCGCTCGAGGAGTGCGTGCCACCGTGCGCCGAGCATCTGCTCGCTCGCCTGTGCCTCGTAGGCCGCCCGGCCGCCTGCGCCGAGCCTTCGCGCCAGCTCGGGGTCGGCCTGGAGCGCGCGCAGCCCCGCCGCGAGAGCTTCCGGGTCCCCTGGCGGGACGAGCAGAGCGCTCTCGTCGTGGACGAGGAGCTCCCGGGCGCCCGGCGTGTCGGCGGTGACGAGCGGGACGCCGCAGGCGAGCGCCTGGAACGCCTTGTTCGGGATCACCCGCTGCGCCTTGTCCGAGGTGCCGAAGATGCCGAGTGCGCAGCCGGCGCGGTGGAGCTCGGTAGGCAGGCGCTCGTATTCGATCCATGGAACCCACTCGACGCTCTCGGGTCGCTCTCGCACGAGGCTCTCGAGCTGGCCGCTGCCGACGATGCGGAAGCGAACGTCGGGGGCGACTCGGGCGGCGGCGAGAATCGTCTCCAGGCCGTGCAGCGGGATCAGCTTCCCGACGAAGAGCGCTGTGAACGGCTCTTCGGGCGCCCAGCCGGACTTGAAGAGCCGCTCCTCGGCGCCGACGAAGCAGACCTCGATTCGTTCCGGCGGGAGGCCGGCGAGCTCGGCCAGGCGCTCGGCGTTCGCGCGCGTGTCGGCCACGACCAGATCGGCGGCACGCAAGGCATGGCGGTCGATCCTCGCGAGAGTGCGCGCGGGCAGTGACCCGGCGCGGAAGCGCCCGCGGTCGGCGACGAGGGTCTCGGAAAGCGAGACCAGCGGGTTGAAGACGACCGGCCGCCCGCGGGCTGCGCGGCGGGCGGCGGGGAGATCGAAGTGGCCCGGATAGCCGACGAGGACAGCGTCGAACTCCTCGCGCGGCCGCCGCAGCAACCGCAGCTCGGCAAGAGCGAGCCGGGTGGCCGCAACGGGTCCGGCGCTCCAGTTCTGCCGGCTGCCCTCCCAGACTCCTACGTGCCGCTCGACCACCTCCACCCCGACGCGCCGCAGAGCGGAGATCACCTGCGCGTTGCGCGGGTAGTCGCGCTCGTACGTGCCGAAGTAGAGGACGCGCATCAGGCGAGCGGCCCGGCCACCAATGTGTGACGGCTAGGAGAGGACTTCGTCGACGTGCAGCTCCGTCCGCTCCCGCGCTCCGGTCCGCTCCTCGTGCTGGCTCGTGATCAGCTCGCTGATCAGGCCGAGCGAGAAGAACTGGAGGCCGACGACCACGAGCAGCACCCCGAGGATCAGCAGCGGCCGCTGCCCGATGGCGTGGCCGTCGAGCTTGAGCACGGTCAGGTAGACGAGCACCCCGAACCCCGCGGCGCCGAGCAGCAGCCCGAGCCCGCCGAAGAGGTGCAGCGGCCGGTAGCGGTAGCGCCCGATGAACGAGACCGTCAGCAGATCGAGGAACCCCCGCACGTAGCGCTCGACGCCGTAGCGCGAGCGGCCGTGCTCGCGCGGGCGGTGGTTGACGGGCAGCTCGGCGACCCTGTGCCCGCGGTAGTGGGCGAGCACGGGGATGAAGCGATGCAGCTCGCCGTACAGTCGCAGGCCCTGGACGACCTCCGCCCGGTAGGCCTTCAGCCCGCAGTTCAGGTCGTGCAGCCGCAGCCCCGAGACGCGGCCCGTGACCCAGTTGAAGATCTTCGAGGGAACACGACGGCTGAGCGGGTCGCGCCGGTGGGTCTTCCAGCCGGTGACGAGGTCGAATCCCTCGTCGAGCTTCGCCAGCAGCCGCGGGATCTCGCTCGGATCGTCCTGGAGGTCGGCGTCGATGGTCACGACGATCTCGCCCTCCGCGTGTGCGAATCCAGCGGCCAGCGCGGTGGCCTTGCCGAAGTTCCGGCGAAGGCGGATGACCCGCACATTGTCGCGCGCATCGTGCAAGCGGGTGAGCGCAGCGAACGAGCCGTCGGCGGAGCCGTCGTCGACGAACACCGCTTCCCAGGGCTGGTCCAGCGGTTGGAGCGCGGAGTCGAGCTCCTCGTAGAGGAGCGCCACCGTCCGCTCTTCGTCGTGAACGGGGACGATGACGGAGATCACGGCGGCTGAGCCTATCCGCCGCGCGTACGGTATGCGGCGGTCGTGGCCGAGCTCCTGACGATGCAAGAGGCGCAGCGCCGGATTCTCGAGCGCGTGCGGCCCTTGCCCGCGGAACGCGTTCCGATCGAGGCGGCGGCGGGGCGGGTGCTCGCGCAGCCGGCGGCCGCGGTGGTGGATCTGCCCCCGTTTGCGAGCTCGGCGATGGACGGGTTTGCGCTGCGCGCGGCCGACACTCCGGGAACGATGCCGGTGGTGGCGCGGATCGCTGCGGGGAAGCCGGCCGAGCGGGAGCTACGTGCGGGCGAGGCAATGGCGATCGCTACCGGCGGTGTGGTGCCCGAGGGCGCCGATGCCGTCATCCCGCTCGAGTATGTTGTCGAGCATGACAACGCGATCGAGATGTCCGATCCTGTGGCTGAGCGGGCAAACGTCCGCCCTCGAGGCGGCGACGTCCGGGCCGGAGAGACCGTCGCGGAGGCCGGCGTATTCCTCGGGCCGGCGCAGCTCGGCGCGCTCGCGGCGGCGGGAATCGCCGAGGTCTCCTGCGGGGCGCAGCCGTGGACCGCCGTGCTCGCCACGGGAACCGAGCTTCGCCGGCCGGGCGACTCGCTCGGGCCCGGAGAGGTCTACGAGGCCAACGGAGTGATCCTCGCCGCGCAGCTAGCGTCGGCAGGTGCTCTCGTCGAGCGCTTGGCGGCGGTGGCCGATGACGAGGACGCCCACCGGGAGGCGCTGGCGCGCGGGCTCGAGCACGACGTGCTCGTGACCTCGGGCGGTGTCTCCGTGGGGCCGCACGACCTCGTCCGGCGCGTCGAGGGCGAGCTCGGAGTCGAGGAGGTCTTCTGGCGGGTGGCGGTCAAGCCGGGCAAGCCGGTCTCGTTCGGCGTTCGAGGGTCCACGCTCGTCTTCGGCCTCCCGGGGAACCCGGTCTCGTCGCTGGTGGGCTTCGAGCTCTTCGTGCGCCCGGCGGTGCTGGCTCTTCAGGGACACGGTCACCCGCTGCCCCGGTTCGAGCCGGGGAGGCTCGGTGCCGACGCACAACTGAATCCGGACCGGGACGAGCTCGTGCGTGCCCGGACGCGGCCGGAGGACGGTGCGGTCGTGCTCGACCCGCTCGGCGGCCAGGAGTCGCACATGATCGCCCGCGCGGCTGGAGCCGATGCGCTGGTCCTGCTCCCGCGCGGCGACGGCGAGCTTGCCGCCGGTGCGCCGGTGCGCTATCTCAGGCTCGGCTGAGGTCGCTCAGCCCTGCCTGGCGGCGAGCGGCGCTGCCGCCAGAGCCGTCGCCGGCGGCTCGAATGCGGCGCCACCTCGCGGCTCGACCCGCACGAGTCGCGCGTAGGCGATGTAGCGGTGCGAGGCAAAGAAGCGTGGGTGGCAGGCCTGGAGCTCGACCACCTCGACGCCGTGGGAACGCAGCACCGACATCTCGTTCGCGCCGACGATCCTGTGCTTGAACACGCGGTAGCGGAAGGTCGCGTATGGCACGTCGAGGGTCACGCGGTCTCCGCTCCGGAGCCGCTCGATGTGTGCGAACGGCGCGAGGTACGTCGTGCGGTGGCCGGCGATGTAGACCAGCTGCCCCTCGCCGGGCATGTAGGTCCGGCGGTCGCGGCCGGGCCCCTTCTTGAGCGTGTCGTGGTCGGTGCCGTTGACGAGAATCATGTTCAGGTGCAGGCGCGGGACGCGGATCTGGCCGATCGCCTGGCCTCGTTCGGAGTGGATCCGGTAGAGGCGCGCCTCCCGCGCGATGAGGCTGGTCGTTGCGGAGACTGAGGCCTCGTTCTGGCGCAGCTGCGCGGGTCGGAACTCGGAGAACCGGCGCTCGTAGGCCTGGGAGAGCTGGTGCTGCTTCCAGTGCGTGTAGAGCGCGGTGAAGGGGTCCTGCCAGCGCCAGACGACGAGCACCCACACGAGCATGCCCAGGCCCAACACGGCGAGGACGGTTCCGACGATTCTCGACAGTCTTCTCATGTTCACCCTTCCAACGCCTTCCGATCGGTCTCGGATACGCGCTTCCTCGTACTCTGCACTGTAAGCACGATCCGTCGCACGGTCTCGCGCAAGGGCCCGCGGGGAGGTCGCTCGCGCGCGCTCGGATACGGCGCGTACCGTCCGGCGGCGAGGGCGGCCATCTGCCCGGCCGAGGCGAGCCAGCCGACTGCGATCACGAGCGCCGGCAGCTTCACGTAGCCGGTCGCGGTCAGCTCGGCGAGGTACCAGGGCGCGTCGAGGCCGAGGTCGTAGCGCAGAGCGAGCGAGCCGAGGAGCAGCAGCGGACCGAGGAATCCTCCGGCGAGGACCGCGGCGCGAGCCCAGAACGGCCTGCCGCGGAAGTGCGGCAGCCACAGCCAGGCGTGCAGTGAGGGCAGTAGAAAGACGAGTGCGAACGGGTTGGTCGCCACCACGAGCAGCGCGACCACGGCGAGACCCAGCAGCGCCGCCGTCGCGCCGGCGAGCTCTTCCGTTGCCGAGGCCGGCTGCCGTGGAGCAAGCCGCGCGCGGGCAACGAGCCAGCCGAGCCCGCTCAGCACGCCGAGTTCGACCAGCGCCACGACCGGCCAATCGGTCGCCGGTGAGGCGTCGAGAGGCAGAGGGACGGCCGGCGCCTTCGGCCAGAAGCCGAGCAGCGCGAAGAGCTCGAACAGCACCGCGACCCAGAGCCAGAATCCGAGCCGGCTGCGGTAGCTCCGCAGGGCGGATGTGAGTGGGATGTGCCGGCGCCGGCAGCGCGCGAAGAGATCAACGGCTGCGAGGAGGAATGGAGCGAGCGCGGCGATCAGGACGAGCTCGACCGCCCAACCGGGCAGCACGCGTGGCCCGAAATAGATGTAGCCGGCCGTGCCCGGCGCGAGCTCGGCGCCCGAGTCGAACCAGCGCAGGAGCTGCTGCGCTGCGCGACCGAGCTGGTTCAGGCGCACCGCGTTCAGCCGCGAGGGCTGGTCCGAGAAGGTCGCCGGGGGCCGTTCGTCGCCGCTGGTCAGGGTCAGCGCCGGCACGCCGTGTGCAAGCAGCGGCCCCTGCTCGTGCAGCGTGAACGGGAAGGCAAGGTCGATCAGCTGGCCCAGCGCGCCCGCATGGGCGGGGCGGCGGCCCGCCTGCTCGAGCACACGCTGGGCCGCGGTCTCGACCAGGCCGGGCGACGCCAGCCTGGGCTCGGTTCCCGCCACGACGATTCGCGGCGGCCCACGGCCGGCGAGCGCGGTCAGGTCGATCGCGGCGACCATCCGGCCACGATGCTGCTCCGCGAAGCGCCGCGCGCCGAGCCCGCCGAAGGCTCCGCCGTCCGTGATGACGAAGACCAGCGTGTGCGTCGGGCTCACCGCCCTCGCCCCGACAGGCGAGCCGTACGAGCGCGCAAGCTGGATCAGCGCTGCGATCCCGGAGGCGTTGTTGTCGGCCCCGGGGCCGGTGCCGACGTCGTCCCGGTGCGCCATCAGGACGATCTCGTCGGGCGAGCGGCCGGGTACCGTCACGATCTGGTTCACGAGGGTCTCCACCCCGTGGCCCGGCAGGTTGGCGCGGAAGCGGTCCGGCTCGACCTTGAGCCCGTAGGGCGCGAGCTGCTCACGGACGAAGGCGGCTGCGCCAGCCGCGCCGGCGGTCCCTGGCATGCGGTCCGGATAGAAGCGGGCGAGCTGGGTCGCGAGCTCCACCGCGCCGAATCGGTCGAACGCCGGGGGAAGCGCAGGCTGCGGCGCCGGCAGCGGCACGGCCTTGTGCACGCTGAAGGCGGCCGCCAGGAGAGGAATCCCGACGAGCAGCCACGTGCCTCGATACAGGCGGCCGCTGACCGGGCGCTCGAGCGAGCCTAGGCGCGGACGTCGCCGCGCAGAACGGGGCGGGAGCGCCGCCATACCCTGGCTATAGTAGGGCGCAGACCGACGTGCGCCGGCAGGCGCTGCCGATGCCCGACTCCTCAACCATCCTGCTCGTCGACGACGAGGACTCCGTTCAGAAGCTCCTCGCGTACCCGCTCGAGCGGGATGGATTCACGGTGATCCAGGCCCGGGACGGCCAGGAGGCGCTCGATCGCTTCGCCGAGCAACACGTCGATCTGGTCGTTCTCGACGTGATGCTGCCGAAGCTCGACGGGCTCGAGGTCTGCAAGCGCCTGCGTGCGGCGAGCAGCGTGCCGATCATCATGCTCACCGCGCGCGACGACGAGCTCGACAAGGTTCTCGGCCTGGAGCTCGGGGCCGACGACTACATCACGAAACCCTTTTCGATCCGCGAGTTTCGCAGCCGCGTGCGGGCACTGCTTCGCCGCGCGGCGACCGCGACGCCTGACCGGAACGAGGAGGCGATCGAGGCCGACGGGCTCCGGATCGGCCTGGCCACGCGCGATGTCGAGGTGCGCGGCAAGCCGGTGCAGCTCACCTACGTCGAGTTCGAGCTACTGCGCACGCTTGCCTCGCACCCAGGGCGGGTCTACAGCCGCGAGATGCTGCTGCAGGCGCTCTGGGGCGGTTCCGAGTACCGCGAGCCACGCACGATCGACGTCCACGTGCGCCATTTGCGCGAGAAGCTCGAGCCGGATCCGCGCGCGCCCGAGTTCATCCTGACCGTCCGCGGCGTCGGCTATCGCTTTCGCAGGTGAGTCGCGCACTCCGCAGTGTCGGGGCACAGCTCAGCCTGGCGCTCCTGATCGTCGTCGCAGTCGCGCTCGGCGTCGTGTACGAGACGGTCGTTCCCTCGCTGAAGAACCGCTTGATCGAAACACGGATCTCGCAGCTCGAGGAGGCCGGCGCGAACCTCGCGCTGCGGGTGCCGGGAACGCCGCTCGACGAGCAGAATTTCGTCGAGAACGCCTCGGCCAGCACGAATGCGCGTGTCCTGCTCGTCTCGCTGCTCGCGGCCGAGCCCGAGCCTCTTCTCCAGGTCTTCAGGGACTCGCGCGGCGCGACGCTGTCCGAGGACATCCAATCCGACCCGATCGCCATCCGCGCGTTGCTGCGGGAGCGCTCCGAGAGCGGGACGGTGGAGCGCGGCGGCCGGCGCTATGCGGAGGCGGTGGTCTTCGTGCCGAGTCGCTCGGCCGCTCTCCTGCTGACCGACTCGCTCCAGGCCCAGCTCTCGAGCGTCCATCAGGTGCAGCGCCGCCTGCTGATCGCCGCGGGCGCCGCCTTGCTGATCGCCTTGCTGCTCGGCTACGGCGGTGCGTGGATGTTCGCCCGTCGCATCAGGCGGCTCGAGCAGGCCGCCGACCGGATCGCCAGCGGACGCTTCGACGAACCCGTGCGCGACACGGGCGGCGGGGAGCTGAGACGGCTCGCCGACGCGTTCGAGCGCATGCGCGTACGGCTTGCCCAGCTGGACGACGCGCGGCGCGAGTTCGTCGCGAACGCCTCGCACGAGCTGCGCACGCCGCTCTTCTCGCTAGGCGGCTTCCTGGAGCTGCTGTCGGACGAGGAGCTGGACGAACCGACCAGGCGGGAGTTTCTCGCCTCGATGCGGGAGCAGGTCGCGCGGCTGACGAAGCTCGCCTCCGACCTCCTCGACCTGACCCGCCTGGATGCGGGCCGGCTCACCGTCGAACGGGAGCCGGTCGATCTCGCGGCACTCGCCGAGGAGCTCGCAGAGGAGTTCGGCCCGGTTGCCCAGGCCACCGAACATTCGCTCCAGGTCGGTGCCTCGGAGCCCCTCTTTGCGGACGCCGACGAGCTGCGCGTCCTGCAGATCGGCCGAATCCTCGCCGAGAACGCGCTGCTGCACACGCCGCCGGGCACCTCCGTCCGGGTGCGCGCAAGCCTCCGGGACGGCCGAGCCGTGCTCGAGGTCGAGGACGAAGGCCCGGGAATCGCTGCGGAGCAGCTCGATCAGCTCTTCGAGCGCTTCTACCGTCTCGACGGCACCCGCGCCTCGGGCAGCGGCCTCGGCCTGGCAATCGCGCGTGAGCTGGCCGAGCTGATGGACGGCACGATCGAGGTCGAGTCTCGCGCCGGCCGGACGGTCTTTCGGCTGGCGCTCCCGCAGGCGAAGGTGAGCGCGGCGTTGTTTCCACGGGAAAAGCCACTTTCCGCCAGCACGTAGCTACAGTGCGACGGCCGTGCGTGTTGGCCCCTTTGCCGCTGTAGCTCTCGCCTGCGCCCTTGCCGGGGCGTTCCTCGCGCTGGCGTTTGCGAAGGCGGTCGGCTGGGCCGGCTCCGGCTCCACGACCACGGTCTTGCGCTCCTCGCCGCTGCCGCCCGCAGCCGGCCGGGTCAGCCCGACGGCTGTTGGCTCGGCTGCCAAGCCGCTGATCGGGAACGGCTTCGACGCGAAGGCGATCTACGCTCGCCGCTCGCCCGGAGTCGTGACGATCATCGCGGTCTACGGCACCGACCCGGCTTCGGCGGAGAGGGCGCTGGGCTCCGGCTTCGTCGTCTCGCCCCAGGGCTACATCGTCACGAACTCGCACGTGATCACGACCGCGGGTGACGGCGAGGCGGCACGGCCCGCCAACAAGGTCTACGTCGAGTTCCAGGACCACGATCGGATCGAGGCGAAGATCGTCGGCTGGGACGTCTTCGACGACGTCGGGCTGATCCGGGTCCCCCCGGCTGAGCACGCGCTGGCGCCGGTGCCGCTCGGCGACTCTGGGGCCGTCACCGTCGGCGAACCGGTCGCCGCCATCGGCAGCCCGTTCGGGAACGAGAACTCGCTCGTGGTCGGGGTCGTCTCGGCGACGAAGCGCTCGGTCGACTCCCTCACCTCCGACTACAACCTGGTGGACGCGATCCAGACCGATGCGTCGATCAATCACGGCAACTCGGGCGGCCCCCTCTTCGACGCGCGCGGTCGCGTGATCGGGATCACCGCGCAGATCCGCAGCACCAGCGGCAACGCCGAGGGCGTCGGCTTCGCGGTCGCGGTCAATTCGGTCAAGCGCTCGATGCAACAGTTGATCGCGAACGGGTCCGTCTCGTACGCGTTCGTCGGCGTGAAGACCGAGGACCTGACGCCTGCGGTGGCGAAGCGGTTCGGCTATCCGGTCGAACGGGGGGCCGTGATCACCAACGTCGTCGAAGGGAGCCCGGCTGCGGCGGCGGGCCTGCGGGGCGGCACCGGCAGGGAACAGGTGCTCGGGAGCGAATTCACACGTGGCGGCGACGTGATCGTCGCGATCGACGGCCAGACGGTCAGGAGCTCGGAAGATATCGTGCGAATCGTTACAACCTCACTCTCCCCAGGCCAGCACGCCCGTTTCACGATCCGTCGCGGCCACGCGCAGCGGGACATCTCCGTGCGCCTCGGCGAGCGGGCCGAGACGACCGGATGAGGGTCGAGCCCGCTCCGGCCGGGTTAGGGCCGGCGCTCACAGGGCAAAGGAGCCGCGATGAGCGCTGACAGCCGCTCGGTGCGGCTGACGATTCCCGCACGCCCTGAGTACATCACCCTCGGGCGGCTCGCTTTGACGGCGATCGCGGGCGTTCGCCCGTTTTCCGACGAGACGTTGCACGATCTCAAGCTTGCCCTGACCGAGGCGTGCACCAACTCCGTCAAGCACGCCTACGCGGAAGGCGGCGAAGGAATCGTCGACATCGTCTACGAGCTCCAGCCGGACCGGCTTGCCGTCGAGGTCGGCGACGCGGGCGCGGGCTTCGAGCCGCAGGATCCCGACGTCGGCAACGGCGACGAGCTCGCGGAGGGCGGGCTCGGCATCGAGATCATCCGCGCCGTCACCGACGAGGTCGAGATCGAGCCGCGTGCAGGCGGCGGTTCCCGCCTGCGGTTCGTCAAGTTCCTGGCGAGCTAGCTCGACCGCTATTCTCGCCCGGTTCCGCCTCAGACCATGCTCCAGCTCGTTAACGTCGGACAGAAGTCGCTCGTCGATTACGCGACGATCGCGACCCGCGGCCTCATGGAGGAGATCCGCCGGCTGGCGGAGCCCCTCGCGGGCAAGCGGCTCGTGCACCTGTCCGCGACCGCGTTCGGCGGTGGGGTAGCGGAGATCAACTACGCGCTCGTGCCGCTGATGCGCGATGCGGGCCTCGACGCGGAGTGGCGGATCATCAACGGCGCCGAGGAGTTCTTCGCCGCGACGAAGACGATCCACAACGCATTGCAAGGCGACTCGCAAGGGCTGACATCGGCGCAGCAGGAGGTCTTCCGCCAGTACCAGGCCTTGAACGCGCAGGAGTTCGAGGACGAGTACGACTTCGTCCTCGTCCACGATCCGCAACCTGCGGGAATGATCGAGCACTTCCCCGACAGCACGGCCCACTGGATCTGGCGCTGTCACATCGATCTCTCGCACCCGAACGCGGACGTGCTCGGGTTCCTGCTTCCCTGGGTCGCGCGCTACGACGCGGCGATCTTCCACATGCCCGAGTACGTGCCGCGTGCCGAGGGAATGCCGCCTTCCTACATCTGGCCGCCCGCGATCGACCCGCTGACGCCCAAGAACATGGCGCTCTCGCCCGAGGACGCGGCGTACATCGTCGACCAGTTCGGGATCGACGTGGAGCGCCCGCTCCTGGCGCAGGTCTCCCGCTTCGATCCGTGGAAGGATCCGCTCGGCGTGATCGACGCGTATCGCCAGGTGAAGGCCGAGCACCCGGAGGTGCAGCTCGCGCTCGTCGGCTCGATGGCGCATGACGATCCGGAGGGCTGGGACTACTACAACCGCACCGTCGCCCACGCCGCGGGCGACCCGGACGTCTACATCCTCTCGAACCTGAACAACGTGGGCTCGGTCGAGGTGAATGCCTTCCAGGTGCATTCGGCGGCGGTGATCCAGAAGTCGATCAAGGAGGGCTTCGGCTTGACCGTGACCGAGGCGCTCTGGAAGACACGGCCGGTCGTGGCGGGCCGTGTCGGCGGGATCGTCGCCCAGATCCAGGACGGGGAGACGGGCTGGCTCGTGGATCCCGAATCTCCCGAGGAGTGCGCCCAGGCGTGCCTCGAGATCATGGCCGACCCGGCCGTCGCGCGGCAGCACGCCTTGCGCGGAAAGGAGTACGTGCGCCGGAACTTCCTGATGCCGCGCCTGCTACGGGACTGGCTCGTGCTTCTGAACAAGCTCTCTGGGAACGACACCGCCGGCGCCGAGGTGGCGATGGTCGGCGCCGCGTCGCCCGGCTAGACGTGGCTCGCCGCAGGAAGCTGATCGTCGTCTCGAACAGGGGACCGGTCACCTACGCACGCGATCGCGGCGGCGAGCGGATCGCAGAGCGCGGAGGCGGCGGGCTCGTGACCGCGCTGCGAAGTCTCGTCTCCCACCACGACGTCACCTGGATCGCGAGCGCGATGACCAACGAGGATCGCGCCGTCGTCGCCGATGCGGGGGGAGCCGCGATCGACGAGCGCGCCCGCGATGGCTCCGCGTTCCGACTGCGGCTCGTCGCGCACGACGAGTCGGCCTACGACTGGTTCTACAACGTCGTCTCGAACCCGATGCTCTGGTTCCTGCAGCACTACCTCTGGGAGCTCGCCTACACCCCGTCGGTGGACGTCGCCTTCCAGCACGCCTGGGACGAGGGTTACGCGCGTGTGAACCAGAACTTCGCGGAGGCGGCGCTCGAGGAGCTCGAGCTCGAGCCCGGCGCCGCGGTCTTCTTCCACGACTACCAGCTCTACCTCGCACCGCGACTCATGCGCGAGCGCGCGCCCGACGCCCTGCTCGCCCATTTCGTCCACATCCCGTGGCCGCAGGCCGACTACTGGCACGTGCTTCCGGAGCCGATCCGCCTGGCGGTGCACGATGGGCTGCTCGCCAATGACGTGGTCGGGTTCCACACTCACCGCTGGCGGCTCAACTTCCTGCGCACTTCGAGCGACCTCGCGGGGGCCTCGTGCGACTTCGGTGACAGCACCGCGAGCTACCGCGGCCGCCGCTCGCTCGTGACCGTGCATCCGATCTCGGTCGAACCGGCCGAGTTCGACGAGTTGGCGCGTAGCGACGAGGTCCTGGCCGCCGAGCGGGCGCTCGTCGCCCGTCGCCCGGAGAAGCTCGTGCTGCGGGTCGACCGGACAGATCCTTCCAAGAACATCGTCCGGGGCTTCCGCGCCTTCGAGCTCTATCTCGACGCCCATCCGGAGATGGCTCGCCGGGTCGGGATGCTGGCGCTGCTCGATCCGTCGCGCCAGGACATTCCCGAGTACGCGGAGTACCTAGGCGCGGTTCAGCGCGAGGCCCGGCGCGTGAACGACCGCTTCCAGCAAGGCGGGTGGGCTCCGATCGAGCTCGTGATCGAGGACGACTTCGCCGCCTCGGTGGCCGCCTACAAGCAGTTCGACGTGCTCTTCGTGAACGCGATCTTCGACGGCATGAACCTGATCGCGAAGGAGGCGCCGCTCGTGAACGGGCGCGACGGCGTGCTCATCCTTTCCGAGAACGCGGGGGCGCACGACGAGCTCGGCGAGTGGGCGCTCAGCGTGAGCCCGTTCGACGTGGCCGGCCAGGCAGAGGCGATCCATCGGGCACTGACGATGCCGGAGGGTGAGCGACGGGAGCGGCTCCAGGCGATCTGCGAGCAGGTGCGCGAGCACGGCGTCGCGGCCTGGATCGAGGCGCAGCTGGCCGACCTCGACCGCTGCGCGACCGGCGTTACCTAGAGCTGTACCGTTCCGGGTCGTGAGCGAGCTTTCGCATCTCGACGAGGCCGGCGAGCTCCGGATGGTGGACGTCGGCGGCAAGCCCCTGTCTCGCCGCAGGGCCGTGGCCCATGCGGCGCTACGGATGGCGCCCGAGACGGCTGCGCGGCTCACCGACCTGCCGAAGGGCGACGCGCTCGCGGCCGCCAAGCTCGCCGGGATCATGGCTGCCAAGCGCACGAGCGACCTGATCCCGCTCTGCCACCCGCTGCCGTTGAGTCACGTCGAGGTCCGGATCGAGGTGGGCCAGGACCAGGTCGAGATCGCCGCCGCGGCGGTGACCACCGCGCGGACCGGCGTGGAGATGGAGGCGCTCGTCGCAGCGACGATCGCGGCGCTGACCATCTATGACATGGCGAAGGCGGTCGACTCCTCGATGGAGCTGGCCGAAGTGCGCCTGCTCGAGAAGACGAAGGAGCCGCTCGAGTGAGGGCCGCGGTGCTGACGGTCTCCGACGGCGTCGCCGAGGGAACGCGCGAGGACGAGAGCGGCGAGCTGCTCGCCGGGCTGCTCGCAGCGGAGGGCTACGAGGTCGGGCGGCGCATTGTGCCCGACGACCGCGACGCGATCGCCGAGGCGATCGCCGAGCTCGCGGAAGAGGCGTCGCTCGTGCTGACCACCGGCGGTACCGGCCTCGCTCCGCGAGACATCACCCCCGAGGCGACGGCCGAGGTGCTCGAGCGATCCGCTCCCGGGATCGCCGAGGCGATCCGCGCCGACTCGATCGCGAAGACTCCGCACGCGCTGCTCTCCCGCGGGATCGCCGGCGTCCGCGGCGAGACGCTCGTGGTGAACCTCCCCGGCTCGCCCGGCGGCTGTCGCGACGGCTTTGAGGTCCTGCGTCCCGCTCTCGCGCATGCCCTCTCGCTGCTGTCGGGCAAGCCGACCGCGCACCGGCAAACGTGAGGCGGCGCTTGCGACGCCGTCCTCAGGGCGCACGAGCTCTGCTCGTGTGTCCGCCGGCAATGACCGGTCGATGCGTTGTTCGGCAGAGGGCGGGCACGTGACGGCGATCGCGTATCCGCGGCGGTTCTACTCGCTCGTCAAGTTCGAGCACACGATCTTCGCGCTCCCGTTCGCCTACGTCGGGGCCTTCCTGGCCGTGGACGGCGCTCCGGGCGCGCATGACCTGCTCTGGATCACCGTGGCGATGGTCGGCGCCCGCTCCCTCGCGATGGGGCTGAACCGGCTGATCGACGCCGGCCTGGACGCGCGCAACCCCCGCACGGCCAGACGCGAGCTTCCGACCGGGATGCTCTCGAAGGCGCAGGTCGTCCTCTTCTGCGCCGGCTCGCTCGCGCTCTTCCTCGTCGCCGTCTACCAGCTCGACCCGCTGGTGCACTGGCTCTGGCCGATCCCCGTCGCGGGCTTCGTGATCTACCCCTATTTGAAGCGCTGGACCTGGCTCTGCCACCTGTGGCTCGGGGCCGTTGACGGCCTGGCTCCCCTGGGCGCCTGGGCTGCGATCAAGGGCGAGCTGCCCTGGGAGGCCTGGGCTCTCGGGGGCGCGGTCGCTCTCTGGGTTGCCGGCTTCGATCTCTTCTACTCGCTGCTGGATCTGGAGATCGACCGCGAGCAGGGGCTCCAGTCGGCGGCGGTGCGCTTCGGCGAGCGCGGCGCCTTCTGGGGCGCGCGGCTCTTCCATCTCGGCACTGTCGCGCTGCTGGCTGCCGCTGGGGTCGGGCTCCAGGTCGGCGTCCTTTACTCGCTTGGTGTCGCCGCGGTCGCCGGCCTGCTCGCGTACGAGCACTCGCTCGTCCGGCCGGGAGACCTGCGCCGCCTCGACACCGCGTTCTTCACCATGAACGGCGTCATCTCGGTCGCCTTCTTCGCCTTCGTCCTCGCCGACGCACTCGCATGATCCGTGCGGTCGGGCTCGAGAAGCGCTACGGGCTCAAGCGGGTGCTGCGCGGGCTCGACTTCGAGCTCGAGCGCGGCGGCTTCCTTGTTGTCACCGGAGCAAACGGCGCGGGCAAGACGACGCTGCTCCGCCTCTGCGCCGGGCTCGCGGTTCCCACCGGCGGGACGCTCGAGGTCGAGCCGGAGCGCGGGCTGATCGGCTTTCTCGGCCACGAGCCGCTCGTCTACCGGGAGCTGACCGCGCTCGAGAACCTCGACCTCTACGGACGGCTCTACCACGTGCCCGAGCGGCGCGAGCGGATCGGCATGCTGCTCGAGCGCTTCGGGCTCTGGGAGGAGCGAGGGCAGCGAGCCTCGGCACTCTCGCGCGGTCAGCTGCAGCGGCTCGCGCTCTCCCGTGCGCTCCTGCACAAGCCCGAGCTGCTGATCCTGGACGAGCCGTTCGCCGGGCTCGACGCCGATGGCTCCGAGCTCCTCGACCGCGAGCTCGCCGGGATGCGCGAGCGCCGCACGATCCTCGTTGCCACACACGATCCCGAGCGGGTGGCGCCGCTTGCGAGCGGGAGGCTAGCCCTCGCGTGAGGCGCTATTTCGGTGACGCGGCGGTCCTGGCGCGGAAGGACCTGCGGCTGGAGCTGCGGGCCCGCGACACGCTGCCGGCGATGCTGCTCTTCGTGATCGCGATCCTCGTCGTCTTCCATTTCGCGCTGCCCGACGGCTCCTCAAGGCTCGCCGAGCTCGGCCTGCTCTGGGTGGCGATCCTCTTCACGGCCCTGCTCGGCCTCGGCCGTGCGTTCGTCGCCGAGCGGGAGCAGGGCCTCCTGGACGGGCTCGTGCTCGCGCCGGTGGATCGCAGCGCGATCTGGCTCTCGAAGGGCATCGCGACCCTCGCCTTCCTCGTGCTGGCCGAGGCGGTCGCGCTCCCGGCCTTCGCGCTCTTCTTCTCGCCGGTCGGTTGGTCGACGGTCGCGGGCGTTGCGCTCGCAGACCTGGGCATCTGCGCGGTCGGGACGATCCTCGCGGCAATGGCCGCAGCGGGCCGCGCGCGTGAGCTGCTCCTGCCGCTGCTCTTCCTGCCGCTCGCGCTGCCGATCGTGATCGGCGGCGTCGGCGCCAGCGTCGTCGGCGACCCCGGCCGCTACCTGGGCTTCCTTGCGCTCTACGACGCGATCTTCGCGCTGCTCGCCTGGGCCTCGTTCGAGTACGTCGTCACGGAGTGACGGGGACGGCCGCGGTGCGGCGCGCCAGGCGGCGCTGCTCCAGCTCGTCCGGCCACATGGCGATCAGCGAGCCGAAGAGGAACACGAAGCCTGCGAGCCAGATCAGGTCGACGAGTGGGTTGACCAGCACCTTGAGCACGACCGAGCCGTCGCCGTTGAACTGCTCGCCGATCAGGAAGAGGTCCTCGGCGCGGAGCCAGTCGGTGCGGATGCCGACCTCGTTCGAGTTCTGCCCCTCGGCCGGATACCGGTTCTTGCCCGCCAGGTAGACACCGAGGTTCTTGCCGCCGCGGGAGACCGCCACGCGAGCGCGAATCTCGGTGCGGTTCGGCCCGTTCCGCGCGACGGCGCCGAGATAGGTGAGGTCGTAGCCGCGGATCGACATCGCCTCGCCGGGCTTCAGGTGCCGCACCTTCGTCGAGCCGTAGGCGCCGCCGGCGATGCCGAGGGCGAGCAGCACGATCGCGGCGTGGACGACGTAGCCGCCGTAGCGGCGGCGGTTGCGCCCGACCAGCGACGAGAACGCGGTCGGCCAGCTGGAGGCCCCGAGCGCCTTGCGCGCCCGGGTGCCGCGCAGGAACTCGAGCACGATCGCCCCGAGCACGAAGGCGCAGAACGTGTAGGCGACGAGGCCCGGCAGGCTCGAGCCGGCGCCGAGGGCAAGGAGGAGCGCGCCGGCCACGAGCGCGACTGCGCCCGGCCAGATCAGGCTCGCGCCCAGCGCCCGCAGCGAGCTGCGCCGCCACGCGACGAGCGGGCCGATCCCCATCAGCAGCAGCAGCGGCAGGCCGAGCACACGGAGGAAGAAGTTGAAGTAGGGCGCCCCGACGGTGATCGGCTCTCCCCGCACGGCCTCGGACAGCAACGGGAAGGCGACCCCCCAGAGCACGGTCAGCGTGAAGGCGACCAGCAGCAGGTTGTTGTAGAGGAACGCCGCCTCGCGCGAGGCCAGCGACTCAAGTCGTGTCGTCGTGCGCAGCAGCGGCAGCCGGTAGAAGATGAGTGCGGTCGCGAACGCGGCGACGAGCACGATGAAGCCGAGGAACCAAGGCCCGATCGCGGACTGGGTAAAGCTGTGGATCGAGCTGATCACGCCGCTCCTGGTCAGGAAGGTGCCGAAGAGCGAGAGGCAGAACGCGAGCGAGACGAGCACCGCGTTCCAGATCCGCAGCATGTTCTTCTTCTCCTGCACCATCACCGAGTGCAGGAAGGCTGTCGAGGCGAGCCACGGCATCAGCGCGGCGTTCTCGACGGGGTCCCAGGCGTAGTAGCCGCCCCAGCCGACCTCCTCGTAGGCCCATTTGGCCCCGAGCAGGATCCCGATTCCGAGCGCGGTCCAGGCGAGCAGCGTCCAGCGGCGGGTGACGACGATCCAGCGCTCGTCCACGCGTCCCGAGAGGAGCGCGGCCGCGGCGAAGGCGAAGGGAATGGTGAGGCCGACGTAGCCGAGGTAGAGCAGCGGCGGGTGGATCATCATGTACGGGTTCTGCAGGCTCGGCACGAGCCCGGCGCCGTCGGCCGGCGCCGCCTGCCGGGCGAACGGGCTCGCGACGAAGACGAGCAGGAGCGCGAAGAAGCTCGCGACCCCGCCGAGCACGGCCACGGTCCAGGGCAGGAGGCGGCGGATCAGATCGCGGTTGAGAGCCACGGCGAGCGAGCCGAGCCCGGTCAGGACGAGCAGCCAGAGCAGGAGCGACCCCTGCTGGCCGCCCCAGAAGGCGCTGAACGAGTACGGGAACGGCAGCTTGCGGCTCGAGTGCTCGGCCACGTACGTGAACGAGAAGTCGCGGGCATGCAGCGCTTGCAGGAGCACGAGCGCTGCGACCGCCGTCGCGCCGAAGGCCCCGAAGAGCGCGTTGCGCGCCGACTCGTGCAGCCGGCGGCGCCCCTGGTAGGCGGCGAGCCCGCCGGCGAGCGCCGCGTAGAGCGCGAGCCCGAAGGCGACGATGAGAGCGGCGCGCCCGAGGTCGGCCACGCGGCGAGTGTAGCGGCCTGGGCCCGGGCTCGTTCTGCGATGATTCCAGTGGTTTCCCGTGCCCGCCCGCCTGCGTGACATCCAACTGCCCGTGCTCGCCTGGAGTGCCGTCGCGCTCATGGCGACCGCGCTCGCGCTTGTCTTCTTCTACGCGCCGATCGACGGCGACCAGGGGCTCTCGCAGAAGATCTTCTACATTCACGTTCCGATTGCGCTGACCTCCTACGCGTGCTTCGGCTGGGGCGCGGCGAAGGCGTTCCTGCACCTCTGGAAGCGGAGCCCGGGCGCCGACCTCGAGAGCTACGCGGCGATCCATCAGGGTGTCATCTTCGGCGCGCTGACGCTGGTGACCGGTTCGATCTGGGCGCGCGTCTCATGGGGGACCTGGTGGACCTGGAGCTCGAACCAGCTGGTCACGTTCCTGATCTTGTTCCTCTTCTACTCGGCCTACTTTATGCTGCGCTACTCGGTCGAGCCGGGCCCTGCCCGGGCCAATATGTGCGCCGTCTACGCGCTCTTCGGAGTCGTGCTGATCCCGGTCAGCTGGCTCTCGATCCGACTCGCGAACGACTTCATCCACCCGACGGTCTTCACGAGCAACGGGCCGCAGATGTCGGGCTCGATGTTCCTCGCGTTCTGTGTCGCCTGGGCCGGGCTGCTCACGCTCGCGGGAACGATGTACCGGGTCGAGCTTGCAGGGAAGCGGCTCGACGAGCGGATCCGCGAGCTCAGGGAACTCCTCGCGTGAGCACCGGCGAGAAGTACGTCGCGGCCGCGTATCTGGTCGTGTTCGTCGCGGTGCTGGCGTGGGTGGCGATCATCGCCTCCAAGTTGTCGCGGCTTGAGCGAGACGTCGACGAGCTGGCGGAGCTGGCCCGGAGGAAGGCGGGCTCGGACTAGGTGTTGCTGCGCGTCGGCTCGCGCGGCTCCAGGCTCGCCCTGACGCAGGCGGAGCTGGCGGCTTCGCGCCTGCGGGGAGCTGCAACAGAGATCGCGCTGATGCCGATCACGACCGCCGGCGACCGCGACCGGACGAAGCCGTTCGGGGAGATCGGCTCGCGCGGGGTCTTCGTCAAGGAGATCGAGGAGGCGCTGCTGGAGGGGCGGATCGACGTCGCCGTGCACTCCGCGAAGGACATGACCTCCTCGGACACGGCGGGGCTCGTCGTCGGCGCCTACCTCGAGCGCGAGGATCCGCGGGATGCGCTCTGCGGCGCCTCCGAGCTGCGGCCGGGGATGCGGGTCGGCACGGCATCAGTACGGCGGCGGGCCCAGCTGCTTGCACTGGAGCCGGAGCTCTCGATCGAGCCGTTGCGCGGGAACATCGACACCCGGCTGCGCAAGCGGGGGGAGCGCGGGCTCGATGCGGTCGTGCTCGCGGCGTGCGGGCTCGACCGGCTGGGGCTGGCGGACGAGATCGGCCTGCGCCTCGAGCCCGAGCACGTGCTGCCCGAGGCGGGCCAGGGGGCGCTGGCGCTCCAGGTGCGCGCGGGCGAGGAGCAGCTGGTCTCGGGAGCGGACGATCCGGAGACTCGGCGGCGGGTCTCGGCAGAGCGCGCGTGTGTTTTCACGCTCGGCGGCGGTTGTCTCGCGCCGGTGGCGGCTTTCCACGACGGCACCAAGCTGACGGCGCTGATCGCCGCGGAGGACGGCAGCTGGATCGAGCGGCGCAGCGGTGACGACCCGGTCGCGCTTGCCTCCGAGTTGGCCGCGTTCGCCCCGGCGTGACGAAATCGGCACGAACCGGTCACACACCCGCGCAACTCGGCGGGCTATCGTGAAGAACCCCCTGGGTGGGTGGGGTTAGGGATGGGCCCGGCTTGAAGCGCTTGAAGGTGATCATCACGCGCGCGCGGGAGCAGGTCGAACCGCTCGCGAGCCGGATCGAGGCTCTTGGGCACGAGGTGGTTCGGTGCCCGCTGATCGAGCTGGAGCCGATCGGGCCTGACGAGATCGACGTCAGCGGGTACGACCGGGTCGTCGTCACGAGCCCCTTCGGCGCCAGCGAGCTCCTGCGCCGAGCGCGCGGCGAGCTTCCGCCGGTGGCGGCGATCGGCCCCGGAACCGCCGCCGCCCTGCGCGAGGGTGGCGTCGATCCGGACCTCGTTCCCCTCGTCTCCACGCAGGAGGGCCTGGTCGCGGAGCTCGCCGGCTCGGCGGAGCGGACGCTCTTCGCCGGCGCCGAGCGCGCGCGCCGCCACCTCGTGGAAGCGCTCGACGCCGAGTTCGTGCCGCTCTACCGCACGCACGAGCTCCGCCCGGAAACGCCGCCGGCCGGCGATCTGGTCGTGCTCGCTTCGGCCTCGGCCGCCGAAGCCCTCGGCGCGCTCGGCCTCGAGCTGCCCGCTGTCTCGATCGGGCCGGAGACAACTCGCGCCGCCGCCGCCGCGGGCATACGCGTTGTCGAGGAGGCGGAAACGCACGACCTCGACGGGCTCGTCGCAGCCGTGGCGCGAGCCGCGGTTTAGACGGCCGCGCGGGCAGGACCCACACGGCCTCTACGGTCGGCGTCCCCGAGCTGGACGCCTTAGGCTCCTGCCGTGGTCATCACCTTCCTGTCCGACTTCGGGCTCCAGGACGACTTCGTGGGCACGTGCCACGGAGTGATGAAACGGCTCGCTCCCGAGGTCGAGATCATCGACATCACGCACGGGATCCCGCCGCAGCACGTGCTGCAGGGCGCGCTCGCGCTCTGCAACACGCTGCCGTACATGCCCGAGGGCGTCCACCTCGCGGTGGTCGACCCGGGCGTCGGCGGCCACCGGCGCCCGCTCGCCCTGCGCACGGCGGATGGGAGATACCTCGTGGGCCCCGACAACGGCCTCCTGATGCCGGCGACGGAGGTTCTCGGTGGAGTGAAGGAGGCGCATGAGCTCTCGAACCCCGACTACGCGCTCGACACCGTGTCCCGCACCTTTCACGGCCGCGACCTCTTCTCACCGGCGGCGGCTCATCTCGCGCTCGGAGTCGCCTTGAAGGAGCTCGGCCCGCCCGTCGATCCGCAGGCGCTCGTCCGCCTCGACGTCCCGGAGCCGGAGGTCGGTCAGAACCGGATCCGGGCAGTCGTGCTCTACGTCGACCACTTCGGGAACGTCCAGCTCAACCTCAACCGCGCGCACCTCGAGCAGGCAGCCGTGCTCCCGGGGGTAACGGTCGAGCTCGAGATTGGGCTCGATCGCTACTACGCGGTGGCCGCGCGCACTTTCGCGGATGCGCGGGCAGGCGACATCATCCTGTACGAGGACGCCTACGCGAACGTGGCGATCGCGATCAGCGGCGGCAGCGCGGCCGCCATGTTCGGCGTGGGGGCAGGGCAGGAGGTGCGGATCCACCTGCGCACACCATGAGGAAGGAGCTCGAGCGAACGCTCGGTCGGCGCTTCGCTCGCCTGGCCACGGACGCCGTCGTGCGGTGGCCGCTGCTCTGGCGCCCGTTCCGGCCCCTGTTGCGCGCGCAGTTCGACCGCCTGGCGCCGAGCTGGGACACCATGCGCGACCCGGCCCATCTCGGTTCGTTCGAGCTCGCGCTCGAGAGGGTGGACGGATTCCCGCGACGGGCGCTCGACCTGGGCACGGGAACGGGGGCGGCTGCCCTCTCGGTTGCGCGCCGCTTTCCCGAGGCGCAGGTGACGGGCGCCGACCTCGCGGAGGAGATGCTTGCCGAGGCTCGGAGGAAGACGCCGCCGGAGCTGGCGGACCGTGTCCGCTTCGAGCAGGCCGATTCGGCGCGGCTACCGTACGACGATGCGTCGTTCGAGCTCGTCACGCTGGCGAACATGATCCCGTTCTTCGACGAGCTCGCCCGCGTGCTCGCGCCGGGGGGTTGGGCTCTCTTCTCGTTCTCGGTGGGGCCGGAGACGCCGATCTGGGTGGCGCCTGAGCGCCTCCGCAGCGAGCTCTCGCGCCGCGGTTTCTCGGATTTTGCGGATTTCCAGGCCGGGCCAGGCACGGCGCTCCTTGCCCGCAAGCAGGAGACGGTTTAGGCTGCCGACCAAAGGACGTTCGCGGCGCGGTCACACCGGCCCGGACGTCCTTCCTTTGCGCGCGGCATGGCTAGACTAGGCGACCGCGGCGAGGTAGCTCAGTTGGTAGAGCACACGGCTGAAAACCGTGGTGTCGCCGGTTCGATTCCGGCCCTCGCCACTTCCGCCGCGCCCGAGCTCTAGCTCTTCGCGCGCGCGGCTGCGAGCCGCTCGACGAGACCCCCGACGAGCTCGCTCTTGAGCAGCACCTCGTCGGCCCCGGCCTCGCGCACCGCCCGGTGCAGCGCGGGTGCATCGTCGCCGGTGAGCGCGATCAGGCACAGGTTCGGGCGATCGCGCCGCAGGCGCGCCGCGGCAGTGACCCCGTCGAGCAACGGCATGTGCAGGTCGATCACGACGGCGTCGGGGTTGAGGTCGTCGGCGAGCTCGATCGCCTCGAGCCCGTCCAGGGCCGTTCCGACCACGGCCAGCTCCGGCTGCCGGTCGATGAGCCCGTGGAGCGAGCGCAGGAACGCGCCGTCGTCGTCTGCGATCAACACGCGGATGTGGTCCCGTCCGACGGCACGTGGTTCATCAAAGGCCAACGCTAGCCTTCCCGACGTGAACACTCAAGAAACGCTCCAACCGGTGGCGGTGATCGGGGCCGGGCTCGACCTGGGCGCAGGCCGCCGCGGGGTCGACATGGGCCCCTCGGCAATCCGCTACGCGGGGCTCAAGCCCCGAATCGAGGAGCTCGGCCGGCGCTGTCTCGACTGGGGCGACGTGCTGACGGCCGTTCCCGAGGCGAGCGCCGTCGGCGATGAGCGCGTTCGCTTCCTGGCGCAGATCAAGGAGACCTGCGAGCGGATCGCGGACAACGTTGCGCACGCGGTCAAGGAGGGCTTCCTGCCCCTCGTGCTCGGCGGAGACCACTCGGTCGCGCTGGGCACCCTCGGCGGTCTCGCGCGAGCTTCGGGGCCCGGCGGCGTGCTCTGGCTGGACGCGCACGGTGACCTGAACCGGCCTGGCACCTCTCCGACCGGCAACGTCCACGGGATGCCGCTGGCGGCCGCGCTCGGCTTCGGCGGGCCGGAGTTCGAGAGCGACGCCTACGTGCTGCCGGCGCTCGAGACGCGGCGGGTCGCCCTGCTGGGCGTGCGATCACTCGATCCTCCCGAGCGGGAGCTGCTGTCGCAGCTCGACGCGCTCGTGTTCACGATGAGCGAGCTCGACCGGGTTGGCGTCGAGAAGGCGATGCAGGAGGCGCTCGAGCACATCGCGGGGCCGGGGTTCGTCCACGTGAGCCTCGACATGGACGTGCTCGACCCGGAGGTGGCTCCCGGTGTGGGCACGCCGGTTCGCGGTGGCCTCTCCTATCGCGAGGCGCACCTCGCGATGGAGCTCGCCGCGGAGTCGGGCCTCGCGCACTCGCTCGAGGTGGTGGAGGTCAACCCGATCCTCGACCGGGAGAACCAGACCGCGAAGCTGGCGGTCGAGCTGGTCGCGAGCGCCCTCGGCGCGCGCATTTTGTGACACCTGCGCTCTGAACCCCCGGGGAGTCCCCCTTGGGCGCCCGTGGGCGGAGACCCGTGCAGGCACACCAGCGTGGGAGCCTCGGGGTCACCCCATTCGTGGACGTGCAGGCGTATCCGCGCGACACTATCCCCGGTGCTGGGCCTGCTGTACGACATCCACGGGAACCTTCCGGCGCTCGGTGAGGTGCTCCGCGAGGCCGAGGACCAAGGGGTCGATCGCTGGCTGCTCGGCGGGGACTACGGCACGCCGAGCCCCTGGCCGCTCGAGACTCTTGACCGGCTGAAGCAGCTCCCCGACGCGACCTGGCTCCGGGGCAACGGCGAGCGCTGGCTTCGCGAGCCGCCCGAAGACCGGCCCGAGGTGATGGAGGTCTACACGTACCTGACGGCCGGAGTTCCCGAGGAGGTGGTCGAGTGGCTCTACGCCTTGCCGCCGCAGGCGGAGCTCGACCGCGTGCTCTACGTGCACGGCTCGCCGCTCAGCGACGTCGAGACCTTCGCACCCGAGCCGGAGGAGGACGAGGCGCGGATGCTCGACGCCGTGCGTGACCGGATGATCGTCTTCGGCCACAGCCACCAGCAGTTTCGGCGTCGGGTCCGGACGAGACGTCTCTACTCAACCCCGGGAGCGTCGGAATGCCGCTCGACGGTGACCGCCGAGCCGCGTGGGCCGTGCGCACCGACGACGGCGAGTTCGAGTTTCGCCGCACGGAGTACGACGTCGAGCGAGCCGCTGCCGGCTATCGCTCGCTGGGCGCCGACTTCGGCGAGTTCGCCGCGCGACGGATCGAGCGCGGCTCGGACTAGGCGAGCTTCGCGGCAAGCGTGATCTCGATGCTGTCGGCGAGAGCGTTCGAGACCGGGCAGCCCTCCTTGGCTTCCTCGGCGGCGATACGGAAGGCGTCGTCGTCGATCCCGTCCACCTCGCCGCGCACGGAGAGTCGCATCGAGGTGATGCGGAACCCGCCCTCCGCCTGATCGAGCGACGACACCGCGTCCGTCTCGAGCCGAGTGGGCGGATGGCCGGCCTTGGTCAGTACGCCGGAGAGAAACATCGAGAAGCAGGTCGCGTACGCGGCGGCGATCAGCTCCTCCGGGCTCGTCTTCCCGCCGGGCTCTTCGAACCGTGACGCGTACGTGACCTCCTGGCCGCTGATCGCGCCGCTGCCGGTGTCGAAGCGCCCGGAGCCGCCGCGCAGGTCTCCTTCCCACGTCGCGTGGGCATTCCGCTCAATCGCCATCGTCTGCCTCCTCTTCGCCCGATCCAGACGGCCGGTAGTAGGTCTTGCCCTTCAACTCTTCCAGGAGGAAGTCCACCTCAAACCCGCTCGGGTCGTTGTGCGGGTAGACGTAGCCGGCGCCGCGGCCGAGCTTGCGCGCGCCAGGGTAGTGCGCGTCCCGCAGGGAGTCCGGCGGCCGCACCTGTCCGTGCTCCCGAACGTCCGCCGCCGCTTCCTTGAGCGCGACGTAGGAGGCGTTCGACTTCGGCGCGCGGGCGAGGTAGATCGCGGCCTGCGAGAGGTTGAGCCGCGCTTCCGGCAGGCCGACGTGCTCGACTGCCTGCGCTGCGGCGACGGCGACCAGCAGCGCTCGCGGGTCGGCGTTGCCGATGTCCTCGGAGGCGAGCACGATCATGCGGCGCGCGATGAAGCGGGCGTCCTCGCCGGCTTCGAGCATCGCGGCGAGGTAGTAGACCGAGGCGTCGGGGTCGGAGCCGCGCATCGATTTGATGAATGCCGAGATGAAGTCGTAATGGGCGTCGCCGCCCTTGTCGTAGACGAGAGGGCGCTTCCGGGAGGCGTCCTCGACGTGCGTAGCTGCAACCATGCCTCCCTCTGTCCGCGCCGTCTGCGCCGCGAGCTCGAGGATGTTGAGCGTGTTGCGGGCGTCCCCACCGGCGCGGCGGGCGATCAGCTCGACCACCTCGGCGTCAACTTCCGTCTCGATCGCCTCGGCGCCGCGCACGACGATTTGCGCGAGCTCCTCCTCCCCGAGCGGGACGAGCTCGTAGACCTGGCAGCGCGAGAGCAAGGCCGAGTTCACCTCGAAGTACGGGTTCTCGGTCGTCGCCCCGATCAGCGTCAGCAGTCCCTCCTCGACCGCGGGGAGCAGCGCGTCCTGCTGGGCCTTGTTGAAGCGATGGATCTCGTCGAGGAAGAGGATCGTCCGCTGGCCCGAGCCGCCGAGCCGGTCGCGGGCTCCGGCCAGCGCTTTGCGCACGTCGGCCACCGTGGCCGAGACGGCCGAGAGCTCCTCGAACGCGGAGCCGGTCGAAACGGCGACTATGCGCGCCAGAGTCGTCTTCCCGGTGCCGGGCGGCCCGTAGAGGATCATCGAGCCGGCCCGGTCCTCTGCGATCGCCAGGCGCAGAGCCGAGCCCTCGCCGAGGACGTGCTCCTGGCCGACGAACTCGTCGAGCGTGCGCGGCCGCAGCCGCAGCGCCAGGGGCGCCGCCTCGCCGAGCCGTTCCTTGGCCGCGTCGGAGAAAAGGTCGCTCACGCGGGAAGTATGCTCCCGCCGTGACGTCTGGCGGAGCGGAGGATTACACGCAGCCCGTTCTCGCGGGCGAAGGCGCGAGCGACTACGAGCGCTATTTACGAACGGATGACCTTCTGTCGCTCCAGAAGCGCGTGGACGAGCAGGTCCACCGGGACGAGCTCCTCTTCCAGACCGTGCACCAGGCCTCGGAGCTGTGGTTGCAGCTCGCCTGGACCGAGGTGAAAGAGGCGACGCGGCTGCTCGGGCAAAACGAGCTCGCGCCGGCCGAGCGGCTTCTCCGACGCGCGATCGAGTGCGTCGGGTACGTGATCGGCCAGCTCGACATGCTCGAGCAGATGTCGCCGTGGGAATACCAGGAGATCCGCAAGGTGCTCGGCCACGGCAGCGGCTTCGACTCGCCCGGCTTCCGCGAGATCCGCAAGGTTACGCCCGAGCTCGGGCAGGTGTTTTCGCAGCTCTTACGCGACGAGGGCATCTCGATCGTCGACCTCTACGTGCAGGGGCGCGACCACGAGGATCTCTACCAGCTCGCCGAGCTGCTGATCGCCTGGGACGAGCGGATCGCTCTCTGGCGCATGCGCCACTACCTCGTGGTCGCACGGGTGATCGGAGATCAAGTGGTCGGCACCCAGGGCACGCCCGTCGAGCTCCTCGGCGGTTTGATCAAGCATCGGTTCTTCCCTGAGCTCTGGGGTGCGCGCAACCGCCTGACCCAGCGGTCTATCGAGGAAGGTTGAACCTGCGCGACGAAGCGAGCGAGCTGCTGCAGCAGCTGATCCGGCTCGACACGGTCAATCCGCCGGGCAACGAGACGGCCGCGGCCGAGCTCCTGCGCGACTACCTGGCCAAGAGCGGAGTCGAGAACCAGTTCTACGCGCGCACCCCGGGGCGCGCGAACCTGGTTGCGCGCCTGCCGGGTAGCGGCGACGGGCCGAGCCTGCTGCTGCTCTCGCACACCGACACCGTCGTCGCCGACCCCACCGAGTGGCAGGTCGACCCGTGGTCGGGCGAGTTGCGCGACGGCGAGATCTGGGGCCGCGGCGCGCTCGACATGAAGGGCCAGGTCGCGGCCAGCGCGGTCGCGCTGGCGACGCTTGCCCGCGAGGGGTTCACGCCCGCCGGCGACCTCGTCTTCACGGCGGTTGCCGACGAGGAGGTGGGCGAGGGGTTCGGCCTGCCGTGGTTGTGCACCGAGCACCCTGACGCCGTCCGCACCGACTACGCGCTCAACGAGGGCGCGGGCGAGCGGATCGAGCTGCTTGGGCGCCCGTTCTACCTGTGCTCGAGTGCGGAGAAGATGAGCTCGCCGTTCCGGCTGCGAGTGCACGGGCGCGCTGGGCACGCGTCGGTTCCGGGCATCGCCGACAACGCGCTCGTGAGGGCCGCGCCGCTGATCGAGAAGCTTGCGGCCTACCGCCCCGAGCTGCAGCTCGGTCCCGAGACGGGCGTGCTCGTCGAGGCGATCGCCGGCCGGCCGCTCGGCGCTGCCGAAGCGCTCGAGCTCGCCCGCGAGGTGGATCCGGCCGCGGCGGAGCTGCTCGAGCCGCTGCTCTCGCTCACGCTCTCGCCGACGATGGTCTCGGCCTCCGAGCGCCGGAACGTGATTCCGCACCTCTGCGAGCTCGTGGTCGACTGCCGCCTGCTGCCGGGCCAGTCTCAGGCGGAGGTGGAGCCGCTGCTGCGCGGGTTGCTCGGCGAGGGTGAGTACGCGTTCGAGTGGATCGAGGGCCGCGGCGGCACGCGCTCCACGATCGAGAGCCCGCTCTGGGACGCGGTCGAGAGCTTTGTCGCGGAGATCGAGCCCGACGCTGCGCTGCTGCCCGTCTCTGTGGCCGGGTTCACCGACAGCCACTGGCTGCGCGAGGCGTTCGGGACCGTGGCGTACGGGTTCTTCCCGATGCGCACGATGGACGCGCAGCTCGCGGCACGGTTGATTCACTCGGCCGACGAGCGGATCGCTGTGGACGACCTCGAGCTCGCGGTCCGGTGTTTCCGGCACGCGGCCGTCGAGGTGACGGGCTCCCGCTAGGCTCTTTTCGATGGAGGACAAGATCCGCCTCGGCGGCATGGCGCTCGTCAACGGCGTCCTCGTGCACGGGCCGAATTCCTGGGCCTGCGCGATCCGGGGGCGGGACGGCGAGCTCGAGGTCGCATCTGATTACAAGCGGCTGCGCGCTTCGCGCGTGAGCAACCCACTCCTGCGCGGCCCGGCCAAGATGGCAGAGGTCTTTGCGCTCCTGCCGCAGGTGCGGCGCCGGCTGCCCGAGGCACGGCTCCCGTTCCAGCGGCCTCAGGTGCTGGCGGCCATGGCCGGCACGGCGTTGATCGTGCGCGCGGTGAAGGAGAACCGCAGCTTGAGCCCGCTCGCCCGCGAGCTCGTCGGCGGCATCCTCTCGCTCGCCCCGGCGGCGCTGGCGATGCGCGGCTCCGAGCTCGCGGCGTACCACGGCGCCGAGCACATCTCGATCGGCAGCTACGAGCACGGCGAGCGCCGCGCCCGCGTGCACGAGCGCTGCGGGTCGCACATGCTCGGCCCGCTGGTGGCCAGCTCCGCGGTCGGCGGAGCGCTCGCCACACGCGCTCCTGCCCGCCTCCGCCCTCCAGCGCGCCTGGCCGCGCAGCTCGGGGCGCTGGCGGCTGCGACCGAGATCTTCGGCTGGATGGCGCGCCATCCCGAGCATCGGATCTCGCGCGCGCTGGCTTGACCCGGCCACGAGCTCCAGCACCGGCTCGCGACCGCCGAGCCGACCCCCGAGCAGCTCGAGGTCGCCGAGGCGGCCCTCGCCGCGTGCCTCGAGCTGGAGCGAAGCGCCGGTGGAGAGAATCAGAACTAGGGCACCGCATGCGGTGCCGACCGTCTGAAATGACCGGTCGATCCGAAGCGACCTTCGCCGCAACGGCTCGGAAGCGGCTCCCGCCCGAGATCTTCGAGCTTCCCGTCGAGAAGATGCGGGAGGGCTACTACACCGACGCGTACTTCAATCACACGCGCGAGGTGCTCATCCGCGACGGCCGCCACCCGCGCGTCGTGATGCAGGTCTTCCAGAAGAAGCACTCGTACCTCGGCGGGATCGACGAGGCGATCGCGGTGCTCAAGCTCTGTGCCGAGGACTGGGACGCTCTGACGGTGCAGGCGCTCTACGACGGCGACCGGGTCGAGCCCTTCGAGCCGGTACTGACGATCGAAGGCGACTACACCTCGTTCGCGCACCTGGAAACCGTCTACCTCGGCGTGCTCGCGCGCCGCACGTTGATCACGTCCAATGTCGTGCACGTGCTCGAGGCGGCCAACCGCAAGCCGATCATCTTCATGCCTGCCCGCCACGACCACCATCGCGTCCAGACCGGCGACGGCTATGCCGCCTTCGTCGCAGGGATGGTGGTCGGCACCGAGATCGGCGTCACCTCCGACGCTCAGGCCTCCTGGTGGGGCGGCTGCGGCGTCGGCACCGTGCCTCACGCGCTGATCGCCTCCTACGGCGGCAACACCGTGCTCGCCGCGACGAAGTTCGTCGAGAACATCGGCCCCGACATCAACGTCACGGTTCTCGTGGACTACGAGAACGACTCGGTGCGGACCGCCCTCGAGGTCGCCCGCGCGCTCGGCCCCCGGCTCTGGGGCGTGCGGCTCGACACCTCCGGACAGCTCGTCGACCGCTCGCTCTGGGGCGAGATGGGCGACTTCGATCCCCGCGGCGTCAACGAGCGGCTCGTCTGGAAGGTGCGGGAGGCGCTCGACCGCGACGGCTTCGAGCACGTGAGGATCGTCGCCTCCGGCGGCTTCGACGCCGAGCGGATCACGGCCTTCGAGCGCCGGGACGTCCCCGTGGACTCCTACGGTGTCGGCTCGGCGCTGATCCGCGGCGAGAACGATTTCACGGGGGACCTTGTCATGACCGACGGCCGCCCCTCGGCCAAGTCCGGCCGCCGCTTCCGCGAGAACCCGCGGCTGGAGCTCGTCGAGTGAACCGCGTCCTCTGGGACGTGGATACCCAGGTCGACTTCATGCTCCCGGAGGGGAAGCTCTATGTGCCGGGGGCCGAGCAAGCTGCGCCGGCGATGGCGCGACTCGTCGCGGCAGCGCGGGAGGCCGGGATCGTCCACGTCGCCTCGGCCGACGATCACGAGCTGACCGACCCGGAAGTCTCTGACAACCCGGACTACGAGAACACGTATCCGCCTCACTGCCTGCGCGGCACCCCCGGCGCCGAGAAGGTGCCCGAGACGAGGCAGTCGGACCCGCTGCCGCTCGCGCTCATCCCTTTTCCGCCGGGTCTGGTCCCTGAGCTCATCGCTGGGCGGAGGGAGATCCTGCTGCTGAAGAAGAACTTCAACGTCTTCACGAACCCGAACACCGAGCCGCTGCTCGAGGCGCTTGACCCGGACGAGCTCGTCGTGTTCGGCGTCGCCACCGACGTCTGCGACGACGCGGCGATCCTCGGCTTCCTGCTACGCGGGCGGCGCGTGGTCTTCGTCGAGGACGCGGCGCGCGGGCTCGACGAGGCGCGGGTCGAGGCCTGCACGAAGGTCTGGCGGGAACGTGGCGTCGAGTTCGCGAGCGCAGACGACGTCGTGCGAGCGTTTGCCTGAGACCCCACCGCTCGTCGAGCGCGCCCTGCAGCTCGAGCGTGAGCTCGGCGAGCGCTCGTCCATCCGGAGGTGGGGCGGCTCCTGCACGTGCTCGCCGGCCAGCGGGGTCGAGCAGCTCGCGGCGATCGAGCTGC
This sequence comes from Gaiellales bacterium, assembly GCA_038236705.1. Lineage (GTDB taxonomy): Bacteria > Actinomycetota > Thermoleophilia > Gaiellales > Gaiellaceae > AC-32. The sequence continues at coordinate 30,735 of JBBRZN010000002.1, read as the reverse complement.
TCACGACGCCGAAAACGGCTGCAATCCTCGGCGACTCGCCTGCAGGACAGTAGACTCGGCGGCCAAAGCCGTCGATAACAAGAGTGAGCATGGACTGGTTGGTCTTCATCAGGGACGGAATCGCGAACTGGCTACCGCTGTTCTTCGCGGTGCTGCTCGTGCTGATGGTCTACATCCTCTGGCGCACGCTCCAGGTGATGCCGAGGGTGACCGCCACCAAGACGATCACCGCCGCCTCGACCGTCTCCTGGGACGACGTGGCGGGCCTCGACGAGGCCAAGGCGGAGCTCGCGGAGGTCGTGGACTTCCTGCGCGAACCGGAGCGGTTCGGCCGTCTCGGCGCGCGCATCCCGAAGGGGATCCTCCTCTACGGCCCGCCCGGGACCGGCAAGACGCTGCTGGCCAAGGCGATCGCCAGCGAGGCGGGCGCGAAGTTCTACGCGCAGAGCGCCTCGGCCTTCGTCGAGATGTTCGCCGGTCTCGGCGCCGCGCGGATCCGCAAGCTTTTCGAGGAGGCGCGGAAGAACGCGCCCGCGATCATCTTCATCGACGAGCTCGACGCGGTCGGCGGGCAACGTACGGGCCACGGCTTCAGCCGCGAGCAGGATCAGACGCTGAATCAGCTGCTCGTCGAGCTGGACGGCTTCGAGTCTCGCGAGCAGGTCGTCGTGATGGGCGCGTCGAACCGCCTCCAGGACCTCGACGTGGCACTCCTCCGCCCGGGACGCTTCGACCGCCAGGTGCTCGTCTCGGCGCCAGATCTCGCCGGTCGCGAGGCGATCCTGCTCGTCCACACCAGAGGCAAGCCGCTGGCCGAGGACGTCGACCTGAAGTCGGTCGCTCGGCAGACCGCGGGCCTCACCGGCGCCGAGCTCGAGAACATCGCCAACGAGGCCGCGATCTTCGCCGGCCGCTTGAGCCAGACGTCGATCAGGGAGTGCGATTTCGAGGACGCGATGGAACGCGTCGTCGCGGGGCTGCAGCAGCGCAAGGTCGTGACGGAGAAGGAGCGGCGGATCCTGGCATACCACGAGGCCGGCCACGCGGTCATGTCGCACCTGACCGGCGACCTGCTGCCCGTGCACAAGGTGACAATCGTGTCGCGCGGCCAGGCGCTCGGGTACACGCTCAACCTGCCGGCCGAGGAGCGCTACCTGCACACGACCGAGGAGTTCGAGGACCTGCTGAAGGTCTGCCTCGCCGGCCGGGCCGCGGAGCAGATCGTCTTCGGGCGCGTCACGAACGGCGCCGCGAACGACCTCGAGCGCGTGACGGAGCTCGCCCGCGCGATGGTCTTCGACTACGGCATGTCGGAGGTCTCGTCCCGCACGATGCGCGCCGACAACTACGCGCTTTCGGAGGAGACGAAGCGGCTGCGCGACCAGGAGCAGGCGCGGCTCACCGACGAGGCCTTCGAGGAGGCGCTGCGGCTGCTCCAGAAGCACCGCGCCTCGCTCGACCGGGTCGCCAAGGAGCTGCTCGAGAAGGAGACGCTCGACAAGGACGAGCTCGGAGCGCTGCTCGCCGGCGTGGAGCCGGATTCGCAGAACTCCGAGACCGTCGGCACCGTGCGGATCGTCGCCGCCGACTGAGCAGCAGTGGATAGCATCGGCGGCGTGGAGCCGCGCGGGATTCATCACCTCGGAGTCGCCGTCGACGACCTCGACGACGCGTTGTCCACCTACGAGCGGCTCTTCGGTGCGCGGCTCGAGCATCGCGAGACCGTTCCCGACCAGGGCGTCGAGGCGGCGTCTCTGCGGATCGGCGCCGACCGCGTCGAGCTGCTCGCCTCGCTCGGCGACGAGACGCCGGTCGGCAAGTTCCTCGCCACCCGCGGCCCGGGCATGCACCACGTCGCCTACGAAGTCGAGGACGTCGGCGCCGCGCTCGACGAGCTTGCGGCCAACGGCGCCGAGCTGATCGACGAGCGGCCCAGGCGCGGGCTCTTCGGGCTCGAAGTCGCGTTCGTCCACCCCGACGCCGCGCACGGCGTCCTCGCGGAGATCGTCAGCGTTGGCTGAGGAACGCGTTCGGATCGAGATCGGCTTCGACGGAGGCCAGGTGATGGGTGCGGTCGTGGAGACCGACACGGTCGGCGAGCTCGAACGCTCGCTCGGCCAGGACGCCGACGGCGCGTTCGCAATCGAGTCCGAGGACGGCCGCTACACGATCTCGCTGCGCCGGATCGTCTACGTCAAGCGCTTCACGCGTGAAGCCCGCGTCGGCTTCACGCCCGGCTAGCGTTAGCGGCCGGGCACTGCGGGGCATCCAAAACGGATGAGCTCGAACGCGCCAGCTCAGACGGCCGATCTTCGCCGTCTCGTCGAGTTCGCGCAGAAGGGCGACAGAGAGGCTCTCGAGGCGCTCTATCTCCTGCATTTCGATCGCATCTACAGCTACCTGCACATGAGCGTCGGCAACCGTCACGACGCCGAGGACCTGACGACGCAGACCTTCCTCAAGATGCTCGAGGCGATCGGGCGCTTCCGGTGGCGCTCGGCGCCCTTCTCGGCGTGGCTCTTTCGGATCGCGCACAACCTGGCCATGGACCACTTCCGTGCCACGAGGCGCTGGCAGCCCGAGGAGGGGGTGCCGGAGCCCGAAGGCTCGGAGGAGTCGTCGGCCGAGGAGGACGCTCTGGCCTCGATCGGGCGGCAAAGCATGCTGGAGTTGATCGAGAGCCTCTCGCACGAGCAGCAACAGGTGCTGACCCTGAAGTTCGTCTTCAACTTCTCGAACGGCGAGGCGGCGACCATCCTGGACAAGTCAGAGGGGGCCGTGAAGTCGTTGCAGCACCGGGCTCTGGCGTCGCTGCAGAAGCAAGTCACGCGAGACTAGAGGCGTGCTCGAGGTCGGAATCGTCGGGCTCCCGGCGGCCGGGAAGACCACGCTCTTCAACGCGCTGACCAGTGCGGGCGTCGGCCCGGACTTCGGCAAGGAGCACGTCGGAATGGCCCCGATCGCCGACGAGCGGCTGGCTCAGCTTGCGCAGGTCGTGACCGCGGCAAAGGTGACACCCGCCGCGGTTCGGGTCGTTGACACACCTGGAACCGGGCCCCAGCTCCTCGGCAACCTGCGCCGCGTCGATGCGCTGCTCGCCGTAGCGGACGGCTTCTCCGCCGGCGCCGAGCCCGACGGCGACCTCGAGCGGCTCGAGCTGGAGCTGCTCGTCGCCGACCGGGACCATGTCGAGCGCCGGCTGGAACGAGTGACGAAGCAGGCGAAGTCCGGCGATTCGAAGCTGCGTGACGAGCTGGTCGAGCTGGAGCGGTTGCTTGCCCACGTCGATGCGGGACGGTCGGTGCGCGAATGGGAAGGCCCGCTGCCGCCGGAGCTCGAGCCGCTGACGACAAAGCCCGTGGTCACGGTCGTCAACGGCCCGGGAGGCATCGACCTCAAGCTCGAGGCGGAGCTGAGCGAGCTTCCGGTCGAAGAGGCGGCCTCGTACCGCGACGGAGAGTCGGCACTCGACGAGATCGTCCGGCGGTTGTTCGAGGTGCTCGGGCTGGTGACGTTCTTCACCGCCGGCGAGAAAGAGGCTCGCGGCTGGACGCTGCGGCGTGGCCAGACCGCGCTCGAGGCGGCCGCGACGATCCACTCCGACATCGCGCGAGGCTTCATCCGCTGCGAGGTCGTGCGCTCGAGCGATCTCGTCGAGGCGGGCAGCTACGCGGAGACGGCCCGGCGCGGGCTTCAGCGGCTCGAGGGAAAGACGTATCAGGTTCAGGACGGCGACGTGCTGACGGTTCGCTTCAATGTGTAGACAATGAGTGAGCGGCTGCCTCGGGTTTTCTTCATCTGCATCGGGAACGCAGGCCGATCGCAGATGGCGCAGGCCTTCTACGAGCGGCTCGGCGGCGAGGCCCGCTCGGCCGGCTCGGTGCCGGAGGACAAGCTTCATCCCGAGGTCGTCGAGGTGATGAGCGAGATCGGGGTGGATTTGACCGGCCGGAAGCCGAAGGGGATCGCGCGAGGGGATGTCGAGTGGGCCGAGATCGTCGTCTCGATGGGTTGCGGCGACGCGTGTCCGGTGCTGCCGGGGAAGAGCTACATGGACTGGGACTTGACCGACCCGGCAGGCGCGTCGATCGAGGAAGTCCGCAGGATTCGAGACGAAATCGAGCGTCGCGTCGCCGGGCTCGGGACATAGGCACGCGCGCAACGCGAGAACTATTTTCCCCAGGGGCCTTTGGCCCCTTGCCCCCGCTTTTGAGGGTACCGGCGAAAAACGCACGTGTGTGTGACCAGTCTGTGCCGGATGCGTGTCTTCTGGAGGGCGGAGCGCTGCTACTAATCGACGGGCCGCGTCGCGGCGATCGCGTCGAGCTGGTTCGCGTGATAGAGCACGGCAGCCTCGGCCGTTCGGGCGGCGCGGGCGTCGTGATGCACGGCCACCGCGTGCAGCAACTCGGCCCGGACCTCTGTCTCGAGCGCCGCGGCGCGCTCCTCGATCAGCCTCAGGCCGAGGTGGACGTGGCCGAGCAGCCGGCCTTCCTCGGTCGCGCGGAAGGTCGGCCCGCGTTGGAGCTCGAGCGTGCGACCGACGTCGTGCAGCAACGCCGCCGCAAGCACGAGATCCGTGCGCAGACGCGGGTGCAGCTGCGAGGCCTCGCGGCAGAGCGTCGCGACGCCGACGGTGTGCTCGAGCAGGCCGCCCGCGTAGGAGTGATGCGTCTCCGCCGCGGGCAGCGTCCGCAGAGCCTTTCGCAACGCCTCGTCCTCGACGAACCGCACAACCGTCGCCCGCAACCCCGGATGCGCCACCTCCGCGGCCAGGAACTCCAGGAACCCGTCCAGCTCGGCCGCGTCACGGCGGAGGGCCGGGGCGAAATCGGCCGGATCCGCCTCCTCGGCGGTCTCGAGTGAGCGCACCTCCAGCTGAAGCCGGTCGCGGAAGCGCTCGACGCGCCCGAGCACGCGAACCGCGTCGCCTTCGCCGAAGCGGCCGTCCAGCAGCTCCACGTCGGACCAGACCCGCGCCTCGATCCGGCCGCTCGGGTCGACGAGCTCCAGCGCGAGGTACGGCGAGCCGCCTTTCGTGCGTCGCCGCTCCTTGCGCGCGACCGCGTAGACGCCCTCGACGACCCGGTCCTCGGCTAGGGAAGCAATGGCGCTCACGGCACGAGTCTAGGTCCGAACACGGATGGTACGCTCCCGCCCCGTGGCCGAGGTGAAGCCGTTTCGCGCCGTCCGCTACGGCGAGCGCGCCGGCCCGCTGGAGTCGCTCGTCGCGCCCCCGTACGACGTGATTTCCCCGCCCGAGCGAGAGCAGCTCGCGCAGCGGAGCCCGCACAACGTCATACACCTCACGCTGCCCGCAGACGAGTCCGAGGCCGGGTGGCTCTGGGACGAATGGCGCGGCGCGGGAACGCTCGCCGAGGAGGGCGATCCAGGCTTCTGGTGGCTCTCGCAGGACTACGTCGGCCCCGACGGCGTCGGCCGCAGGCGCGAGGGCGTCGTTGCCGCCCTGCGCGCGGAGCCGTACGAGAACCGCGTCGTCCTGCCGCACGAGCGCACCCACCGCGGGCCAAAAGAGGGCCGGCTACGGCTCCTGAGGGCGGTTCGAGCCCAGCTCGAACCGCTCTTCTTCCTCTACGAGGGCGCCCCGCCCGCGACCCGTCCCGAGCGAGAGCCCGACCTCGAGGTCGGGGGCGCACGCCTCTGGCGACTTCCCGCCGACGGCATCTCGGAGGCCTTCGCCGACCGCCAGCTCCTGATCGCAGACGGCCACCACCGCTACGAGACCGCCCTGGCTTACCACCTGGAGACCGGGACCCCGGAGAGCGCCTACGTCCTGGCCGTGCTCGTCAGCCTCGAGGATCCAGGCCTGATGATCTTCCCGACCCATCGCGTCTTCGAGCACGAGCCGGCGGAGCAGCTTCGTGCCGACGAGCAGCTCCCCGACCCCGCCGCCGCCCTCGCCGCCCTCGCCGCAGCCCCGCAAGACCGGGCTGCCGCCGTTCTCTACCGCGTGGGCCGTGCCGAGCTCGCCGTGGACGGCGAAGGGGAGCTCGACGTCAGCCTCGTCGACCGGCTCGGCCACGAGGGCATCAGCTACACGCCCGACTGGCAGGAGGCGGTGCGCGCGGTGGACGAAGGCGAGGCCGAGGTCGCCGTTCTCATGCGACCGACGCGCATCGAGGACGTCTTCGCGGTCGCCCAGCGGGGCGAGACGATGCCGCAGAAGAGCACCTACTTCTATCCGAAGCTCGTCTCCGGTCTTTTGTTCCTACCTCTTTGACCGACTGGCTTGCCCTCTGCCGCGGGGCGGTCGAGGACGTGCGCGGCGTGCTCGTCGAGCTGCCGAGCCGCGTCGAGCGGGAGCCGGTCGTCGGCGACGGCGAGGGGGGAGACGAGACGACGGCGATCGACGCTGCCGCCGAGCGGGTAATCCTCGAGCGGTTCCGGACCGTCGAGGGCGCCACCATCGTCTCCGAGGAGGCCGGCATTCTCGCGGGCGACGGCCCCGTGCGCATCGTCGTCGACCCGATCGACGGCTCGCTGAACGCCAAGCGCGGGATCCCGTTCTTCTCGGTCTCGATTGCCGTCGCCGAGGGTGACACGATGGACGACGTCGTCTTCGGCTACGTCTACGACTTCGGCACCGGCGAGGAATGGACCGCGGAGCGAGGCAAAGGCGCGTTGCTGAACGGCGCCGACCTGGGCGCCGTGTTGCCGAAGGAGCAGATCGAGATCCTCTCCTTCGAGGCGACCCTCACCTCCAGCGTGGCCGAGAAGGCCTCGACCGTCGTCGGCCTCGCCTACCGGCTCCGCATCATGGGCTCGCTCGCGCTCTCGCTCTGCCACCTGGCCGCGGGCCGGGTCGACGCCGTGTGCTCCCTCAAGGGCGCGCGCTCGGTGGACATCGCCGCCGCGCAGCTGCTCGTCCGCGAGCGGGGCCTGGCCATCGACCTGCCCGAGGCCCCTCCGTTCGGCGCCGCGCCGCTCGACCTCGAAGGCCGCAGCCGCTGTGTCGCCGCAGGGACGCCGACGATCTGCGCCGAGCTGTTCGCCGCGCTCTCGCGGTGAGGCCGATCCGGATCGGCTGCTCGGGCTGGAACTACAAGCATTGGCGAGACGGCGTCTTCTACCCGCCGCGACTGCCGCCTCGGCGCTGGCTCGACTACTACGCGCGTCATTTCGACACCGTCGAAGTCAACTCGACCTTCTACCGCCTGCCGCGCGAGACCGCGGTCGCGAACTGGGTGCTCGAGACGCCGCCAGACTTTCTCTTCACCGTCAAGATGAGCCGCTACGTCACGCACATCAAGCGGCTGCGCGACCTGCCGCCGAGCATCGAGCTCTTCTACTCGCGCATCCGCCCGCTCGTCGAGTCGCCGAAGCTCGGGCCGATGCTGTGGCAGCTGCCGCCGACCTTTCGCCGCGACGACGACCGGCTCGCGCAGGCGCTCGAGGCGCTCCCGCCCGGCCGCCACTGCTTCGAGTTCCGCCACGAGACCTGGTTCGCGGAGCCCGTCTACGAGCTGCTGCGGCGCCACGAGGCCGCGCTCGTGATCGGCGATACGCCCGAGCGCCCCTTCCAGACCCACGAGCTCACGGCCGACTGGACGTTCCTCCGCTTCCACCACGGCCAGCGCGGTCGAAACGGGAACTACTCCGACAGCGAGCTCGAGGAATGGGCGCAGCGGATCGAGGCCTGGGCGCGGCGCGTTGACGTCTACGCGTACTTCAACAACGACTGGAACGGATACGCCGTGCGCAACGGGCTCTGGCTTCGCCGGCGGCTCGGGGTCTAGGTACCCTCCGAAGTGAGATGGAGCCCTCGCGCGAAGAGATCCTGAAGGCCATGGAGCAGGTGATCGATCCGGAGCTGAAGCGCAACGTGATCGAGCTCGACATGGTGCGCGACGTGCGCATCGAGGGCGGTGAGGTGACGATCGGGATCGCGCTCACGATCGCCGGCTGCCCGCTGCGCGCGAGCTTCGAGGAGCAGGTCGCCGCGGCCCTCGCGCCGGTCGCCGGAGTGGAGCGCGTGGCGCTCGAGTTCGGGGTGATGACGCCGGACGAGCGCTCGGCGCTCACCGCGCGCCTGCGCGGCACCGTCACCGAGCGCACGAAGGGAATCCGGCTCGACCGGGCGACGCGCGTGGTCGCCGTCGCCAGCGGCAAGGGCGGGGTCGGCAAGTCGTCGCTCAGCGCGAACCTGGCCGCCGCCTTCGCGGGGCTCGGCCAGCGCACGGGCATCCTCGATGCGGACGTCTACGGGCACTCGATCCCGCATCTGCTCGGGATTCACCAGAAGCCGGTCGTGGTCGACCGGATGATCGTCCCGCCGGTCCGCGGGGAGCTGAAGCTGATGTCGATTGGCTTCTTCCTCGAGGACAACGAGCCCGTGATGTGGCGCGGCCCGATGCTGCACCGCGCGCTCGAGCAGTTCCTGACCGACGTCCACTGGGGCGAGCTCGACACGCTCGTCGTGGACATGCCCCCAGGAACCGGCGACGTCTCGATCTCCCTGGGCCAGCTGCTGCCGCGCGCCGAGGCCGTGATCGTGACGACGCCTCAACCGCTGGCGCAGGAGGTGGCCGCGCGCGCCGCGCTGATGGCGCAGAAGACGAACATGCGCCTGCTCGGCGTGGTCGAGAACATGAGCGGTGAGACCTTCGGCTCCGGCGGCGGCGACCGCCTTGCCGAGCAGCTGGGCGTGCCCGTGCTCGGCCGCGTGCCGTTGGACGCGCGGCTACGCGAGTCCGGCGACGCGGGCACGCCGCTCGTCGAGAGCGATCCCGACTGCGAGCCGGCGCGGGCGATCTTCGAAGTCGCCGAGGCGATCACGGCGTCGAAGCGCGAACAGGGGGTCGGGATCGTCAAGGCTCTGCCGGTTCTCTCGTAGGCACAAAATCCGAAGGGCGCCTCGAAGAGCGCCCTCCGCCTGTTCCAGCTGACCCCGGGGCTGTCGCCCCCGCTGAAACCAGGAACTAAGACGCCGGCAGGGCTCGCGGCGGCTGTTCCAGTTCGTAAGGATTTCGTGAATGCGGGCTGAGGACGTGATACCGACGCTGACCTCGCTGGGCTTCGGCGAGGCCGACGCGCGCACGCTGGCAGACCACTTCCTCGACGCGGAGGCCCACGGCAAGCGGGGTCACGGCCTCTCGCGGGTCGAGTGGCTGGCCACACTGCCGGTGGACGTAAATCCGGCCGCGCCTCCCAAGAGGCTTCTGGCCGATCCCGGCTTCGAGCGTTGGGACGGCAACGGCGCCCTCGGCTACCTCACGCTTGCCGCGATCGTCGAAACACAGCTCGCGACACCGCCCGAACACGCGAGGCTCGTCGTGGCGCAGCGCTGCTTCCCGACCGGCGCGCTCGGCTACTGGGCGCGCAAACTGGCCGAGGGCGGTCTCGTGGCGGCGCTCACCGCAACCTCGCCGCCGAGGCTCGGGCATCCCGACGGCGGCCCCAAGCTGACCGGGACGAACCCGCTTGCGATTGCGATCCCGGGCTCGGACGGCGCCCCGCTCGTCAGCGACGTCTCGATGGGCCGGGTGACCTACGGCGACGTGATCGCGGGTGAGGCCTCGGAGGACGAGCTCGTTCCGTTCGGCGGCGAGCAGGCGCACAAGGCCTTCGCGCTCGCGCTCGGACTGCAACTCCTCGTGGACTCGCTGGTTGGCGAGCCCGGCTACGGCGCGGTGCTGCTCGTCGCCCGGCCCGAGGCCAACCCGCTGCCGGAGCTACGAGCGCGCGCCGGGGGAATCCGCTTGCCCGGCGATCGCTAGGAACCGTTCGTCCTCGCGAAGCGCCGCGAAGTCCTCATCGCGTCCGGCGAGTTTCGTTACCTCGTCCGGGTCGAGCTCGGCCGCACGCGCGAGATGGCGCAGAGCGGCGTCCTTGTCTCCTGCGCGCGCTTCGAGACAGGCGTAGTTGTAGTGACCCTGCCAGTCGTCCGGCCGCTCCGCGATTCCCGCGTCCAGCTCGGCACGGGCTCGCTCCTCGTGGCCCTGCTTCAACAGCGTGAACGCGGCGAAGCTCCATTCCCAGCCGGATGGCTGGAAGACCTCGCCGGGCTTCGCGCCGATGCCGAGCACGGTCGTCCCGGGCTCGGCGGCGAAGGCGCTGCGCAGCGTGTCGGGAGGGCAGTGGACGAGCGTTCCCGCCGGCGCGTCGTGCTCCTGGCCGTCGAGGGTGAACGTCGCCCGCCCCGCGATCACGACGTACAGCTCCTGGTGTCCGTTCGTCTCGCGGTGCTCCTCGACGACGCGCTGGCCCTCGCGCTCGGCCGTGTACGCATTCACCCCGAACGCGCGGATGTCGAAGCGACGCCGGATCGGCCGCCACGTCAGCCCCTCGTCGTCGACCGGGAACGACTCCAGCTCGTCGATGTGCACCACCTCGTAACCGCTCACGACTGCCTCCTCAGCTCTTCCAGCACGACGGGATCGATACGTCCGATTCCGTCAACGCGCTCCTCGAGGTTTTCGTTCCCGGTCCAGCGGACGAACGCCTCTCCGAGCTCGCCGTCGTAACCGACCCGTGCGAGGCGGTCACGCAGCTCCGCCGCCAGTTCCTCGTCCACGTCGAGCCATTCGTCCGCGGGCGTCTTGCCGAAGATCGCCTGGTGCATGACGTAGATCCGGCGCAGCTCCTGGAGCGGGCGCTCGTGCTCGTCCACCCGCAAGTCGACGACCTCGTGCGAGAGGCCCGCATAGCCGCCGTCTCGCTCGACCACGAGCAGCGCGGACGACTGCTGGCCGCGCCGGTCGCCGCCGGCGGCCTGGGCAGCGTCGAGGCAGTCGAGCAGACGCTCCGCGAGGGTTCCCTGCCCGCGCTCGAAGGTCTCGGCGACCGCGTCAACCGTTTCGGCGGAGACGAGGATGTTGCCCTGCGCCGCGTAGCAGTCGCCGGTTCGCCCGCCCGCCCAGTCCATGCACTCGCGGCCCGTGAAGCTGGCCCCGCGGCCCTGGGCGTCCACGACGCCCACCTGACGGTGGTCGCGCCCCTCGTCCGCCGCGGCGAGCCGCTCGACCGCCTCTTGCGCGCTCAGGCCCTCGCGCAGGAGCGCCAGCCCGTCAGGCCCGTAGCGCGGGTTCGCGTAGGCCTGGGTCGCGATCGCCCCCACGCCCGGCTCCGCCCACGGGACGACCGAGCCGACGCCGAGGAACTTCGACTGGGTCGCCACGCCCCACTGTCCCGCCTCGAGGTCGCAGGCGGCGATCGAATATGTGGCGACCACCTCAGCCAAGGTGCCCACTTGGCGGCGCCGACCAGAGAGGCCGCGCGGGCTCCGCCCGTGCGGCCGTCTAACACCCTGCTTCGGGACGGGAACGCGTTGAGTCTCCCAACCGCTTCTAGCCATAGGTCAGCTCGGTGAGATCCAGGTCCAGCAGGTCGCGCCTCGACTCCGGCACGACGACGCAGGCGACCTCGGGCCGGGCCAGCGACTCCTTGATTGCCTCCGCGCTCTGCGCGCGGACGACCACCGGCCGGCCCTCCTCGTGCGCCTGCTTCAGCGCTGCTTCGTCGGAGGCATCGCCCAGCACGAGCGCCTCGCCAAGCTCGAGCTCGCCCTCGACCGAGATCTCGGGTACCCGCCGCCCCGTCGAGCCGAACCAGCGCTCCCTCAAACCGTCGCCGTCTCCCCCGGCTCCAGCGCGATCACGTCCACCCCGGGCGCGTGCTGGCGCAGCTCGTCGGGAGTCCCCTTCAGCAGCGGAAAGGTGCCGTAGTGGCACGGGATGCAGCGCTTGACCCCGAGCAGCTCCAGCGCCACGCCGGCCTCGCGCGGGTCCATCGTGAAGTGCCCGCCGATCGGCAGCACCGCCACGTCGGGCGAGTAGATCCGGCCGATCAGCTGCATGTCGCCGAAGACGCAGGTGTCCCCTGCGAAGTAGATCGTCGTCCCGTTCTCGAGCCCGACCACGATCCCGGCGGCCTCGCCCAGGTAGGCGCCGTCGTCCGAGGAGCTCGAGTGGAAGGCGTTCACGAGCGTGAACCTTGCGCCGGCCGCCTCCACGGTGCCGCCCTTGTTCGGGCCCGGCGTCTCGCCGACCTCGGCGCCCTGGGAGCTGAGCCAGCCCTTGAGCTCGATCATCGCGACGACCTCGGGCTTGAACCTCTTCGTCAGCTCGACGGTCTCGCCGACGTGATCGCCGTGTCCGTGCGTGATCGCGATCGCGTCGATCCGCTCGGGCTCCTTCTCCGACTCGGGGCACTTCGGATTGCCGAGCCACGGATCCACGTAGATCCGCTTGCCGTCCGGGCTATCCAGCCGGAAGCTCGCGTGGCCCAGCCACGTCACCGGCACATCGGGCATTCGGGCTCCTTTCTCACGGGTTCGCTGAGGGTAACGAAGGAGCCGAGGGCCGGACGCAGAACCCCTCCGGCATGGCGCGTCGGGCGATTCCGGTGGGACTCGTGGTGGCGGCCGCGGCGGCGGACGGAGCAGGTGCGCACGAGCTCGCCTTCTACGCGCTGCTGCTGGCGGTGCCGGCCGCCGCGGTGGTGGCACTCGACACCTTCGGCGAGCTCCTGGACGGAACTGACAGCCACCTGCATGCGCTTCTCTGGACGGTCGTGCTCGCTTTGATCGTGGTCGGTGCCGCGGTGCGGGCGCCGGCCGTCACCGAGGGTGCCGTTCCTGCGCTCGCGCGTTCGGCGTTGCTCGCCTGCCTGGCGATCTTCTGCGTGCAGGCCGTTGCGTCGCTGATGGCAGAGCTCCGCCGACGCTAGAACGGCAGCGAGCCCGCGGCGTGCTTCGCGACGTCGATCAGCGGCTGCACGACGAAGAACGACCCGACGGTGACGATCAGCGCTGCGGCGACGGTCGTCTGGAGCACGAGCTCGCGTGGTGGCGAGCCGCCCACCGGCGCCAGTTGCAGCTCCTCGGCGGGCCGCATGTACATCGCCCTGATCACGCCGAGGTAGTAGTAGAGGCTGACCGCGGTCGCGGCGACGCCCACGATCACGAGCCAGGTCCAGCCGTGCCTGTACGCGGCGGCGAAGACGTAGAACTTGCCGACGAAGCCGCCGGTTAGCGGTAACCCCGCGAAGCCGAGCATGAAGACCATCATCGAGATCCCGAGCAGCGGCCGCTCCCAGCCGAAGCCGGCGAGGTTGTCGAGCGTGACCGGCCGGTTCAGCTCGCGCTCGCGGGCGGCGACGACCGCGAAGGCGCCCACCGACATCGCCGAGTACGGGATCAGGTAGTAGAGGAGAGCCCGGGCGCCGAGGCCGTTGTTCGCGGCGACGGCGATCAGCATGAAGCCGGCGTGCGAGATCGACGAGTACGCGAGCATCCGCTTCAGGCCCTTCTGCACGAGCGCGGCGAGGTTCCCGATCGCCAGCGAGGCGCAGGCGATCGCGGCCACCGTCACGGTCCAGAGCCGCGCCTCCTGCGGGAACGCGGTCACGAGCACGCGCAGCGTCAGCACGAGCGCCACGGTCTTCGTAGCGGCCGCCATGAACGCGGTCACGGGCGTGGGCGCGCCCTCGTAGACGTCGGGCGTCCACATGTGGAAGGGCGCAGCCGAGGCCTTGAAGCCGAGCCCGCCGATTACGAGCGCGAGCCCGGCCACGAGCAGCGCGTCGTCGGAGAGGCCCTGCGCTTGCACGACGCGGGCGATCTCGTGGAACTCGAGCGTGCCGGTCGCGCCGTAGACGAGCGCCGAGCCGAAGAGCAGCATCGCCGAGCCGAAGCCTCCGATGATCAGGTACTTGAGGCCGGCCTCGAGCGAGCCGGCGAGGTCGCGGTCGATCGCGCAGAGGATGTAGAGGCTGATCGAGAACCACTCGAGCCCCAGGAACAGCGTCAGGAGCGTGCTCGCGCTCGCCAGGAAGATCATCCCGGCGCCCGCCCAGGCCAGCAGCGCGTAGTACTCGGCGATGTGGTCGTCGGCCATCGGCTCGGAGTACGAGGTGCCGATCGCCAGAATCCCCGAGCCGGCGACGATGATCGCCGTCAGCGCGGCGAGCCGGTCGCGCTGGATCGAGTCGGCGATCACGCCGTGGCCGTCGGCGCTGTGGGCGTAGAGGATCGCCGCCGCGACGATCGCCCCCGCGAACCCGAGCGCGCAGACGATCGCGCCGAAGACTCGCCGGGCCTTCCGCGGCACGAGGACCGCCGCGAGCAGGTTCACCCCGCCGGCGCCCAGGAGCGCGAGCGGCGCCGAGAGTGCGAGCCAGTCGATGTGCGGGGTGTCGAGCGCGAAGATCATGGGAGCGCCAAGCGATGGTTGGGGAGGGGTGCATAGCCGGTCGCACCGGTCGAGCTCGTGACCTGGACGCTCGTCTTCGGGAACGAGTGGTCGGTGATCGCCGCCGGCCACGCCGAGAGCACGAGCAGCAACGCCACGAGCGGCACGAGCACGCCCAGCTCAGCCGGCCGCAGGTCGAGCGCCGCGTCCGAAACCGCAGACCCGGGCGCCTGGTGCAGCACCGCCGAGATCAGCCGCAGCATGTACATCGCCGCGAGCACGATCGCCACCGCGCCGACCGCCGCCCAGCCCCAACCCGTCTGGAAGACCCCGGCGAGGATCGCGAACTCGCCTGCGAAGGCCGTCGAGCCGGGCACCGCCAACGCGATCACGCCCGCGGTCATCAGCACGGTCGCCAAAGCCGGTCGCCCGCGCGCCATCCCTCCCAGCAGCGCCAGCTCGCCGGTCGACGTGCGACGCTCGATGCCGCCCGCGAGCAGGAAGAGCGTCGCCGAGATCAGGCCGTGGTTGACCATCTGCAGCACCGCGCCGTTCAACCCGAGGTCGTTGACCGCGAACAGGCCCAGCACGATCAGCCCCATCTGCGCCAGGCTCGAGTAGGCGATCACCCCGCGCAGGTCGGGCGCGCCGAAGGCGAGTAGCGACCCGTAGACGAGCCCGCAGGCGGCGAGGACGAGGATGGGCGTGCGGAAGTCGGCCACCGGCTCCGGGAACTTCGAGATCGCGATTCGCAGGAAGCCGTAGGCGGCGGCCTTCGAGACCACGCCCGAGAGCACCGCGGCCACCTCCGGCGAGGATTCGCGGTAGGCCTCGGGAAGCCAGGCGTGCAGCGGGAAGAGTGGCGCCTTGACCGCAAAGGCCGCGACGAACCCGAGGAAGATCCAGTCGCTCCCGCTCGTGCCGGAGTTGACCAGGTCGAAGGTGCCCTGCGAGAGGCCGAGCACGATGATCGAGGCCAGCATCAGGAGCGACCCGGCCATCGTGTAGATCACGAACATTAGCGTCGCCCGCAGTCGCCCCGCTCCGCCCCAGACGCCGACCAGGAAGTAGAGCGGGATCAGCATCGCCTCCCAGAAGACGTAGAACAGGAGCAGGTCCTGGGCGACGAAGACGCCGACGATCGCTCCGGTCAGGATCAGCATCAGCCCGTAGTAGGCGCGCGGCCGCTCGCGCCCGGCCCAGAACGCGTAGCCGATCGCGGCCGCAAGCACGACCACGGTCAGCCCGGCGAGCCAGAGCGAGAAGCCGTAGAAGCCGACGTGGTAGGAAACGTGCAGGTCGCTGAACCAGCTCGTGCGCTGGTCGAGCTGGAGCCCGGGCCGGGAGAAGTTGAAGCGCGCGACCGAGTCGATCCAGAGGCCGACCTCGATCAGCGCGAAGAGCAGCGCGGTCGAGCCGACCGCGAAGGACCGCAGGGGCAGCAGCCACACGAGTAGCCCGCCCGCGATCGGGAACAGGATCAGCGCGGTCGTGAGCCAGCCGCTCGTCATCGGACCGCCAGGAAGACGACGGTGACCACCGCGACGCTGGCCGCGATCGAGAGCGCGTACGTGCGGACCAGGCCTGTCTGGACGCGGCCCGTGCCGAGGCCGAGCTCACGCATCGACCGGACGAGGCCGCGAACCGAGCCGAGCACGAGCGGCTGCTCGACGAAGCGGCCCAGGCCGGCGGCGAGCAGCACGGCCGGCCGGTAAAAAGCGCGGTCGTAGAGCTCGTCGACGTAGAACTTGTGCTCGAGCAGCGCCTGCACCGCTGCGAGCCGCGGCGCCTGCACCCGACCGGCTGAGTACACGAGCCACGCGACCAAGATCCCCGCCAGGCCGAGCGCGACCGCGAGCACGCTCGAGACGGCCTCCTGGGTTCCCGTCGCCTCGACGAGCGGCCGTGCCGCCGGCTCGAGCCAGTCTGAGACCGGCGTCCAGACCCGGGCGAACTGGAGCCAGCCGCCGATCGCCGCCAGCACGGTCAGCACGCCGACGGTCAGGGTCATCGAGAGCGGCCCCTCGCCTGCATGCCCGTGCGAGTCCTTCAGCAGGTGCTCGCGCACGAACCCCGAGGGCTCGCCCCAGAAGACGACGAAGAAGAGCCGGAAGGCGTAGAGCCCGGTCAGGAAGGCGCCGATCATCCCGGCCACCCAGAGGATCTGCCCGTACCAGCCGTGCGCGAGCGCGGCGGCGAGGATCGAATCCTTCGAGAAGAAGCCGGAGAACGGCGGCACCCCGGCCAGCGAGAGAGCGCCCACGCCGAAGGCGATGTACGTGAACGGCATCAGGCGCCGCAGGCCGCCCATCTTGCGGATGTCCTGCTCGCCGGCGAGCGCGTGGATGACGATCCCGGCGGCCATGAAGAGCAGTGCCTTGAAGAAGGCGTGCGTCATCAGGTGGAACATCCCGTTGGCGTAGGCGCCCAAGCCGACGGCCAGGAACATGTAGCCGATCTGCGACATGGTCGAATAGGCGATCACGCGTTTGATGTCCGTCTGCACGAGGGCGATCAGGCCCGCCACGACGAGCGTCGCCGCGCCGAGCCCGGCCGCGAGCTCGAGCACCCGCGGCGCCGCCTCGAAAAGCGGATGCGTGCGGGCGATCAGGTAGACCCCGGCTGTGACCATGGTGGCCGCGTGGATCAGGGCGCTGACCGGCGTCGGGCCCTCCATCGCGTCGGGAAGCCAGGTTTGGAGCGGCAGCTGCGCCGACTTGGCGACCGCGCCGCCGAGCAGTCCGAGCGCGATCAGGTTCACAGCCCAGCCGCCGCCGAGCGAGCCGGTGTGGGTGAAGACCGTCTCGAAGTCGAGCGAGCCGCTGCGCTGGATCACGACGAAGAGCGCGAGTGCCATTGTCGCGTCGCCGATCGCGTTCATCACGAAGGCCTTCTTCGCTGCCGCGACCGCGCTCGGCCGGTCGTGCCAGAAGCCGATCAGCAGGTACGAGGAGAGGCCGACCAGGCCCCAGCCGACGAGCAGCACCAGCAGGTTCCCGCCTTGGACGAGCAACAGCATCGAGAAGACGAACAGCGCCATGTAGGCGAAGTAGCGGCGCTCCTCGTCGTCGCCGTCCATATAGCCGATCGAGTAGGCGACGATCAGCGAGCCCACGCCGGCGACGACGAGCATCATGAAGACCGAGAGCGGGTCGACCAGGATGCGCAAGCCGAAGTCGAGCTGGCCCGCGGTGAGCCAGCTCCAGAGCGTGGAGGGGTGCGAGCGCTCTTCGGGCGAGTCGCCGAGCAGGAGCGCGAACGCGACCACGGCTGCGACGAAGGAGGCCGCGACCGAAGCGGTTGCGAGGTAGCCCGCGCCGCGGCGCGTGATGCGCGTGCCGGCGAGCGTGATCGCCAGCGCGGCTCCGAGGGGCGCCAGCAGGCAGATCCAGGCGGCGGCGATCAACTCAGCCGCGCAGCGTGGAGAGCTTGTCCACGTCGAGGTCGAGGTTCTTGCGCGCGATCGCGACGATCAGCCCCAGCCCGACCACGACCTCTGAGGCTGCAATCGCCATCACCGTCAGCGCGAAGATCTGCCCGTCGCCCTGCGCGTAGTGACGCGAGAAGGCGATCAGGGCGAGGTTCGCCCCGTTGAGCATGATCTCGAGCGAGAGCAGCACGATCAGCGGGCTGCGCCGGATCAGGACTCCCAGCGCGCCGGTGCAGAAGAGGAAGCCCGCCAGCGCCAGGTACCAGACGATGTCCGGACCTTTCACGGTGTCTCCCGCGCGTGGCTGCCGAGGACGACGCCGCCGACCGCGGCCACGAGCAAGACGATCGAGGTGATCTCGAACGCGAGCAGGTGGTCGGTCAGGAAGAGCCTCCCGATGTCGTAGGGCCGACCGAAGACGGAGTCCACCGGCCTCTGGTCCGAGAGCCGCCCGCTCGTCTTCAACCCGATCACGACGATCACCTCGACGAAGAGGGCGGCCGAGGCCAGCACGGCTCCGAGCGTCTGCCAGCTCGGCCCGCCGGCCCAGGGCGCGTCGGCCCGCTCCCCGAGGTAGCCGATCACGAACAGGAACATCACCATCACCGCGCCCGCGTAGACGAGCACCTGCGCCGCTGCCACGAATTCGGCCGAGAGCAGCAGGTAGAGCACCGCAAGCGAGGCGAGGTTCCCGATCAGCGAGAGCGCCGAGTAGAACGGATTCGAGAAGGTCACGACGGCGATTCCGGAGCCCAGGCAGGCAAAGGCGGCCACGACCCACACCGCCCAGACGAGCACGTTGGCCACTACGAGTGCTCCTTGTAGTAGGGGATCGGCGTGTCGTAGAGGTCGCGGTCGGCGACCGGCACCTTCTTGATCGGCTCGGCGAGCAGCATGTCCTTCGTGTAGATCAGGTCATCGCGCGAGTACTCCGAGAGCTCGAACTCGTTGCCGAGCGTGATCGCGTCGAACGGGCAAGCGAGCTCGCAGTAGCCGCAAAAGATGCAGCGGCTCATGTTGATCTCGTAGATGCGCGCGTAGCGCTCGCCTGGGGAGACGCGGTTGTCGGGGGTGTTCTCCTCGGCGACGACGCGGATGCAGTCCGCGGGGCAGGCGGCCGCGCAGAGCGAGCAGCCGACGCACTTCTCGAGCCCGTTCTGGTGCCGGTGCAGCCGGTGGCGCCCGCGGAAGCGCGGATAGACGGGCCGCTTGTACTCCGGGTACTGCTGCGTGATCGGCTTGTGGAAGATCTGCTTGAAGGTCACCCCGAATCCACGAAGGCTCTCAAGCGGCTGTGGGCTCACGTGCGCACCTCTCTCCTGAGCGAAGCGATGGGACAAACCAGTCCCGCGGAAAATGCGCAGCATTTTTCGCGGTTAGGCTGCGGGGTCATCAGAACGCCACCACGCAGGCTGCCGTCACGAGCGCGTTGATCGTCGCCACGGGCAGGAGCACCTTCCAGCCGAAGCGCATCAGCTGGTCGTAGCGGAGCCGCGGCAGGGTCGCGCGGATCCACATGAAGACGAAGATGATCAGCAGCAGCTTGATCAGGAACCAGAGCGGCCCGAGCGGTGCCCAGGGGCCGTACCAGCCGCCGAAGAAGAGGGTCACCGACAATGCCGAGAGCGTGATCATGTTCACGTACTCGCCCATCTGGAAGAGGCCGAAGCGCATACCGCTGTACTCGGTGTGGTAGCCGGCGACGAGCTCGGTGTCGGCCTCGGGCAGGTCGAACGGCGGGCGGTTCGTCTCCGCGATCCCGCCGATGAAGAAGACGAGGAAGCCGACGAACTGTGGCGCGATAAACCAGATCGTGTCGTGCTGGGTGCGGACGATGTCCACCAGGGAGAGCGAGTGGCCCATGATCACGACGCCGAGGACGGCGAAGGTGAGCGAGACCTCGTACGAGACCATCTGCGCGCAGGTGCGCATCGAGCCGAGCAGCGCGTACTTCGAGTGCGACGCCCACCCGCCGACGATGAAGCCGTAGATACCGAGCGAGCTCAGGGCGAAGAGCAGGACCAGGGAGATCGGCACGTCGACGACCACGCCGCTCACGTCCCATTTCCAGATGTGCCAGCCCGCGCCGAACGGGATCACGCTGAAGGCCGCGAGCGCGGTGAACGCCGAGAGCACGGGCGCCGCGATGTAGAGGACGTCCACGGCCGAGGCCGGAAAGAAGCTCTCCTTGCGGATCAGCTTGACCAGGTCGGCAATCGGCTGGAGGAGCCCGAATGGCCCGGTGCGATTCGGGCCGTAGCGAAGCTGCATGCGCCCGAGCACCTTGCGCTCGACCCAGGTCATGTAGGCGAACATGCCGAGCAGCAGGTTGATGATCAGGAACGCCTTGATCGCGGAGATCCACCACGGCTCGCTCATGGCTTGGTCACCTTCACGAAGCCGCCGAGCTCGCCCGCATGCTCGCTCGCGATCCGGGCGATCCCGGGTCGCAGAGAGGGGTTGATACGGGCGCGAAGCTCGCGGGCGACTGCGACGTGCGACACGCTCACTGGCTCGCCGTTCAGGAGCTTGCGAGCCTCGGCGTCCGGCGGCGAGAGCTCGACCTCGGGCGGCGGGCGCTGGAACTGCAGCTCGGGAACCCGCTCGACGGCCGGGCCCGAGAAGAGGGCGCGGTAGCGGATGAGCCTCAATTCTCCCTTGCGACCGGCCTGGGGCACCTCGTCCGGCAGCCCCGCGGGCGGCGCCTCGCTGCGGGTGCGCAGCTCGGCCTGCTCGCCGACCTCACCGAAGGGCAGCCCGTCGTAGATCAGCTCGGAGAGCTCGGCGAAGACCGCGGAGGCGTAGGGCGGCAGCTCGACGTCGAAGCGCTCCGCCAGCTTCGAGATCCAGGCGAGCTCGTCCGGCGCGGGCGGAATCGCGGCGCGTCGCAGCCGCTGCAGCCGGCCTTCGAGGTTGACGTAGGTGCCGTCGCGCTCGAGGTAGCTCGTGCCCGGCAGGACGAGATCCGCCCAGCCGACGGCGAGGCCCTGGAACATGGAGGTGACGATCACGCGCTCGGCCCGCTCTGCGAGCACGCGCACGTGCGGATCGGCGGCGGCCTCGTCGCCGCAGACGAGCAGGAGCCCGATCTTTTCCGGAGCCTCGGCCTCGTCGTCGGAGCAGGCCGCCCAGGCGTCCGCCACGCCGCGGCCGTTCGGCGTGCAGGGCAGGTGGAAGGCGCCAGAGCCGGGCTTGTCGCCGAAGCCGAGCTGGCCGGCCAGCGCTGCCAGGTGCGCGCCGCCGCTGCCTTCCTCGGCCGACCAGATCAGGATCGCTCGCTCGCTTTCGCGCAGGCGCCTGCCAAGGGGATCATCCGCGCCGGCAAGGCGGCGGCAGCTCTCGACCGGGTCACCGGTGTACTCGATCTGCGCGCCCGCGCGGCGGGCGGCCCGGAGCCAGAGGTCGACGATCGGCGCCCGCTCGGCGACCGGCTCGTCCCCGAGCACGACCACGAGCTCGGCGTCACGGATCGCAGAGAGCGGCAGCCGGTAGGCGTCGAGCGCGCTGCTGGTCTCCTCCGGCAAGAGAGCCGTATGCGCGCCGAGCCCCTTGCGCAGGAGCTTGCCGAGCGCGTAGGCCTGCTCGACGGTCTCGGAGCCGGAGAGCGCGGTCACGATCCGGCCGTCAGCTTCGCGCAGCAGGCGCTCGGCCTCGTCGAGCGCGTCGTCCCAGGAGAGCTCCTCGAAGCCGCGGCGCCGCGAACGGCGCAGCGGATCGGAGATCCGGTCGCGCGCGTAGAGGTGCGTGAAGGCGAAGCGGCCCTTGTCGCAGAGCCAGCCCTCGTCCACCTGGGGATGGTTGCGGGAGAGCATCCGCTTGACCTTCCCCTCGCGCATCGTCGCGTGGACGTTGCAGCCGACCGGGCAGAGGCCGCAGACCGTCGGCACGTTCTGGATCTCCCAGGGCCGGCCGGTGAAACGGTACTGCGTGGAGGTCAGCGCGCCGACCGGGCAGAGCTCGATCACGTTGCCGGAGAAGGGCGCCCGGTAGGGCAGGTCCTCGAAGGTGCCGATCAGCGAGAGCGCGCCGCGGTTCCGGGCGATCAGCTGGCCGTCCTCGGCGACTCCCTCGGAGAACCGCGTGCAGCGGTAGCAGAGGATGCAGCGCTCGCGGTCGAGGGCGATCGCCGGCGAGATCGGGATGGGTTTCTCGAGCGTCCGCTTCTCGAACTCCATGCGGGTGTTGCCAGGCCCCCAGCGGAAGGTGAGGTCCTGCAGCGGGCACTCGCCGCCCTTGTCGCAGACCGGGCAGTCGAGCGGGTGGTTGACGAGGATGAACTCGAGGGTCGCGTCCTGGCCCTGGGCGGCCTTGGCGGAGGTCTGGGCGGTGCGGACGACCATGCCGTCCTGGGCGGTCATGGTGCAGACGGCCTGGAGCTTCGGCATGCCCTCGACCTCGCAGAGGCACATGCGGCAGGCGCCGACGGCTGGCCCGAGGCGGGGCTCGTAGCAGAAGACGGGGATCTCGATCCCTGCGTAGATCGCCGCTTCGACGATCCCGGTGCCCTTTGGAACCTGCACCTCGCGGTCGTCCACCGTGACCGTGACGAGCTCGGGCGTGCTCACACGGCTCCTTTGGCCCTGGCCCGCCGGGCCAGGGCCGGGGACTGTCCCCGGTCGTGGCCGGCACGGCCCCGACCGGAACGCACCGAAGGTGTGACGCTTCGTCCACGGGCGCACATCACGCAGGCACCTCCGCGACGGGCGAGAGGGTGTGCTGGTCGATCGGCGCGATCACGCCCTGGAGCGAGGACTCGCCGCCGAAGGGGCAGCCGCCCTCGTCGATGTGCTGCCGGTACTCGTCCCTGAACTTCGTCACGTAGCTGGCCACGGGCATCGCCGCCGCGTCGCCGAGCGGGCAGAGGCACTTGCCGAGGATCCGGTCGCAGACGTCGAGGAGCAGGTCGAGCTCCGAGTGCTCAGCCCGCCCGTCCTCGATCGCGCGCAGCAGCTGCACCATCCAGCGCGTGCCCTCGCGGCAGGGGGTGCACTTGCCGCAGGACTCGTGTTGGTAAAACTGTGCGACCCGCAGGCCGAGCTGCACCATGCAACAGCGCTCGTCGATCACGATGACCGCGCCGGAGCCGAGCATCGTCCCGGCCTCCGCCATCGAGTCGAAGTCGAGCGGATACTGGATCTCGCCGGCGCTCAGCACCGGCACCGACGAGCCGCCCGGGATCACCGCCTTCAGCTTCCGGCCCTCGGGGATCCCTCCGCCGATCCGGTAGATCAGCTCGTAGAGCGAGGTTCCGAGCTCGAGCTCGTAGTTTCCGCCGTTGACGACGTTGCCGGAGAGCGAGAAGACGCGCGTCCCCGCCGAGTTCTCGACCCCGAGCGAGGCGTACCAGGCCCCGCCGCGCTCCACGATCGCCGGCACCGTGGCGATCGTCTCGACGTTGTTGATCAGCGTCGGCGACGCGTAGAGCCCCTGCACCGCCGGGAACGGCGGCTTCGAGCGGGGCTGGCCGCGCTTGCCCTCGAGCGACTCCAGCAGCGCCGTCTCCTCGCCGCAGATGTATGCCCCCGCCCCGCGGTGGAGGACGACGGTGACGCCGCCGAGCAGCCTTGCCTCGCGCACCTCGTCGAGCGCCGCCCGCAGCACCTCGAACTCGTGCGTGTACTCGCCGCGGAGGTAGATGAAGACGTTCCCGGACTCGATCGCGTGCGCCGTGATCAGGCAGCCCTCGAGCAGCCGGTGCGGCACGCGGAACATGATCTCGCGGTCCTTGAAGGTGCCGGGCTCGGACTCGTCGGCGTTGACGACGAGGTAGACCGGCTTGCCGGTTTCCTTCGCGAGGAAGCTCGCCTTGCGGCCCATCGGGAAGCCGGCGCCCCCGCGACCGCGCAGGCCCGAGGTGAGCAGCTCCTCGATGATCGCTTGCGGTTGCATCTTCCGGGCCTTCGCGAGCGACTTGAAGCCGCCCGCCTTGCGGTAGGCGGCGAGCTTCGTCAGGTCGTGCTCGTCCGTGCCCGCGAGGACGACCGTCACGCGCTCGCGGCTACCCACCGCGGAGCTCCCGCACGATCCCGGGCACAGCCTCAGCCGTCACCGGCTCGCGGTAGCCGTGGTCGACGACCACGACCGGAGCCCAGCCGCAGCCGCCGGCGCATTCCATCGTCTTGAGCGTCACCTGGCCGTCCTCGGTCGTCCCGCCCGGCCGCACGCCGAGCTCGCGCTGGAAGGCCTCGACCACCTGCTGCGCCCCAACCAGGGCGCACGAGATGTTGGTGCAGACCTCGACCAGGTGCCGACCCACCGGCGCCAGGTGGAGCATGTCGTAGAACGAGGCGACCGCCTGGCAGTAGGCCGGCGTGACTCCGAGCGCCGTGCCGACCTCCTCCAGCGCCTGCGGTGGGAGCCAGCCGTCGTTCCGCTTCTGCGCGAGGTGCAGGGCCGGCAGGATCGCCGAGCGCGCGTCCGGGTACTGGCCCGCGATCTCGCGGATCTCCTGCACCAATTTGGTCACCGATCGACCTCGCCCATGACCGTGTCGAGCGAGCCCACGATCGCGATCAGGTCGGCGACGAGCGCGTCGCTCATGCAGGTCGCGGTCGCCTCCAGCGCGACGAAGCTGGGCGCGCGGAACTTGACCCGCCACGGCTTCGGGCCGCCGTCGGAGACGAGGTAGCAACCGAGCTCCCCGCGCGGCGACTCGACGGGCACGTAGACCTCGCCCTCCGGAACGCAGAAGCCCTCGGTGACGATCTTGAAGTGGTGGATCAGGGACTCCATCGAGGTGTGGAGCTCCTCGCGCGGCGGCAGCACGACCTTGCGGTCGTTCGCGATCCACGGCTCGCCCTCCATCTCCTCGAGCCGGTCGAGGCACTGGGCGACGATGCGGGTGGACTCCCGCATCTCGTCCATGTGCACCTTGTACCGGTCCCAGACGTCGCCGTTCTCGTACACGGGCACGCCGAACTCGACCTCGTCGTAGGCGAGGTAGGGCTGGGCCTTGCGCAGGTCCCAGTCGACGCCCGAGCCGCGCAGGACAGGCCCGGTCTGGCCGAGGGCGATCGCGTCCTCGGCCGAGAGCAGCCCGACCCCCTTCGTCCGCTCGAGCCAGATCGCGTTCCGGTCGACGAGCGACTCGTACTCGCTGACCGCCTTGGGCATCCAGTCGATGAACTCCCGCGCCTCGGGGAAGAACCCGGGCGGGATGTCGGCGGCGAGCCCACCGACCTGGTAGTAGCGGGTGTGCATGCGCGTCCCGGTGACCATCTCGAAGAGGTCGAGGATCTGGTCGCGCTCGCGAAAGCAGTACCAGAACATCGAGATCGCCCCGAGCTCGAGAGCCGCCGTCGCGAGCCAGACCAGGTGCGAATGGATCCGGTTCAGCTCGGCGAGGCACATCCGCATCCAGGTCGCCTTCGTCGGCACCGCGAGGCCGAGCAGCTTCTCGACCCCGAGCACGAAGACGAGCTCGTTGTTCTGGAAGGAGAGGTAGTCGATCCGCGGCGAGTAGGTGATCGCCTTCCACCAGCTCTTGGCCTCCATGTTCTTCTCGAAGCCCGTGTGCAGGTAGCCGACCACCGCGCGCAGGCCGACCACGCGCTCGCCGTGCAGCTCGACCACGAGGCGCAGGACGCCGTGCGTGGAAGGGTGGTTCGGCCCGAAGTTGACCTCGAGGATGTCCTCGGAGTCCCGTAGCTCCGGCGGGATCGCGAGGATCGTCGGGACCGGCGAGGGGATGCGCGAGCCCTCGTAGATCCGCGGCCTCTCGGGAGCGACGGCCACTATTCCTCGCCGGAGAAGCGGACCGGCTCTCCGCCGATCGGGTAGTCCTTGCGTAGCGGATGCCCCTCCCAGTCGTCCTCCATCAGGATCCGGGAGAGATTCGGGTGGCCTTCGATCCGGATGCCCATCATGTCCCAGGCCTCGCGCTCGTGCCAGTCGGCGGTCGGCCAGACCGAGACCACGCTCGAGACCGCCTCGTCCTCGTCCAGCCAGGCCTGGACGCGCACGCGGCGACCCGCTGGAATCGAGACCAGGTGGTAGTTCAGCGCGAAGCGCTTCGGCTTCGGCGCGGGCTGCCGCGCGTATCCCTGGGCGCCCGGGGAATTGAGGTCGCGGCCCCACGAGTTGCCGATGTAGCCGGCAACACCCCGGGAGCCCCAGCCGAGGTAGTCGGTCGGCGTGACGTCGGCCAGCATGTTGAAGCCCTCCTGGTCGCGCAGGTGCAGGCAGGCCTCCTCGACCCGGGCGGGATCGACCACGAGCGTCGTCTCGCCGAGCTCCTCCCCCTGCTCCACCAGCCCGGGGACGCCCTCGTAGGTCAGCTCGCCACGCCCCGAATCTCGTAGGCCGGCGGCACCCCTGCCTTGATCTTCTCCTGGAGCCGGACGATGCCCTCGAGCAGAGCCTCGGGGCGCGGCGGGCACCCGGGCACGTGCACGTCGACGGCGACGATCTTGTCCACGCCTTGGAGCACCGCGTAGTTGTTGAACATCCCGCCCGAGCTGGCGCAAGCGCCCATCGCGATCACCCACTTCGGCTCGAGCATCTGGTCGTAGATCTGCCGCAGCGGCGCGGCCATCTTGTGCGCGACGCGGCCGGAGACGATCAGCAGGTCGGCCTGTCGCGGCGACGAGCGGAAGACCTCGGCCCCGAAGCGCGCCACGTCGTAGCGCGCGGAGACGATGGACATCATCTCGATCGCGCAGCAGGCGAGGCCGAAGGTGTCGGGCCAGATCGAGCTGGACTGCGCCCAGGCGATCGCCTTGTCCACGGTCGTCAGCATCAGCTTCTGCTCGAGGTCCTCGCCGAGCTCCTGCTCGAACGCGCCCGGCCCCTTGCCCTGCCACAGGACCCGCTCGGTGTGAACGCCGAAGTCGGCGAGCCTCTTCGGCTTCTCTACCGCCACTCCAGAGCCCCTTTGCGCCAGATGTAGACGTACGCCACGGCGAGGATCAGCAGGAAGAACGAGAACTCGACGAACCCGAACCACTTGAGCAGGTGCAGGATCACGGCGAGCGGATACAGGAAGACGATCTCGATGTCGAAGACGATGAAGAGCATCGCCGTCAGGTAGAAGCTGATCGTGAAGCGGCTCTGCTCGAGCGGACCCGTAGAGACCCCGGACTCGAACTCCAGCGCACGCGCCTTGTAGCGGCGGTGCGGGCGCGTCGCGAACACGAAGGACATGACCATCATCGAGATCGGAATTGCGAGCGCGAAGAACCCGTAGATCAGGAAGGGCAACCAGCTGTCGAGCACGCGTTCCTCCCGCGTAGGGCGAGCCGGAAGTTAGCAGAGCCGCAGAGGCTACGAGCGAGGAGGAAACGGCTCAACCAAGCGTGAGACAGCTGTTACAAACTCCGTGTCTCGGGAGACCTCTGGAGGGGAATTCGGACAGCCGAACCACGCTGCTACGATGCGCCCGATGGAGATCACCGAGAGACCGCTCACCCTCGTGTCGCTGACCGAGAGCGCGGCAGCGAAGATCAGGGACCTGATGGCGGAGGAGCCGGACGGCGAGGCCGCGGTCCTGCGCATCGCCGTCCAGGGCGGCGGCTGCTCGGGGTTCCAGTACGCGCTCGGGTTCGACCGGGGTGCCCAGGAAGGCGACAGCGAGCTCGAGAGCCACGGCGTCCCCGTGGTGGTCGACCCGTTCAGTGCGCCCTACCTCTCCGGCACCGAGATCGACTGGGTCGAGGGTCTCCAGGCGGGCTTCGCGATCAACAATCCGAACGTCTCCGCCGCGTGCGGCTGCGGCCATTCCTTCCAGGTGGAAGAGGGCGGCGACGAGGCGGCTGCCGAGCACGCGGGCGGTTGCGGCTCCGGCTGCTCGCACTAGCTCCAGCCGCTCTTCCTGTCTAGACTCGCACGTCCCCGAGCCTCGAGGTGAACGCGTGCAAGCTCTTCGAACGATTTACCGCTACTGGACCGCTCTGCTGTTCCTGGCCGTCGTCGTCCAGGTGGGCGCGGCCGCCTACGGTGGCTTCTACTCGGTGTCGAAGCTCGAGGACCAGACCGGCTCGGACGAGAGCAAGTCGATCACCGAGAAGGTGTTCGACCACGGCTGGGGCTTCCACACCGCCTTCGGCTACATCATCTTCCTCGCCGCGCTCATTCTGCTCGTGCTCGCGCTCGCGGCCCGGCTCGGGAAGAGGCGTGTCCTGTTCGCGCTCGCCGTTCCGGTCGCCGTCGTGGTTCAGATCATCCTTGCCTGGGTGAGCGGCTCGGTCGCGGCAATCGGGTTCCTCCACGGGATCAACGCGCTCGTTGTGTTCGGGCTGACCGGATCCCTCGCTGGACAAGCATGGTGGGGGACGCGTGGGCCCGCTGCGCCCGCGACGCCTGCCGCGTAACCGCGTCTAGCATTCGATGCCGTGAGCGAAGACGGCGTCGTCGACATCACCATCCTCGGGGCGGGCCCTTCGGGACTCGCCGCTGCGTACTACGCGGGCCACCGCGACGCCTCGGTGCGCATCATCGAGAGCCTCGAGCAGCTCGGCGGCCAGGTGGCAGCGGTCTACCCCGAGAAGCACGTCTACGACGTCGCCGGCCACCCGAAGATCATGGGGACGAAGCTGGTCGAGCTCTGCGCCGAGCAGGGGCTCCAGTACGGACCTGAGGTGCTGCTCGGCGAAGAGGTGTGGACGCTCGAGCGGCTGAGCCAGAACGGCGAGGAGCTGTTCGCGATCGGGACCGACAAGGGCGGGCCGTATCTTTCGCGCGCGCTGATCATTACCGCCGGCCACGGCGCCTTTGAGCCGCGCAAGCTCGGGATCGAGGGGATCGAGGACTGGGAGGACAAGGGCGTCCACTACTTCGTGCGCGAGAAGGACGTCTTCCGCGACCGCACCTGCGTGATCGTTGGCGGCGGCGACTCCGCGCTCGACTGGACCCTCGGCCTCCAGGACACGGCGAAGGCGCCGATCGCGCTCGTCCACCGCCGCGACAACTTCCGCGCACTCGAGTCCTCGGTGAGCGAGGCACGCGCGCTGGCGGATGAGGGCCGCATCCGGATCTTTACGCCCTGCGAGGTGCGCGAGATCCACGGCGACGGGAGCATCCAGGCGGTCTCGATCGAGAACACGAAGACCGGCGAGGTCGAGCAGGTCGACTGCGACGCGCTGATTACGCTGCTGGGCTTCCACTCGCACCTGGGCGCGATCGCCGACTGGGGGCTCGAGCTCGAGGGCAAGCGCCAGATCCGGATCGAGCCGACGAGCTGCGAGACGACGCTTCCAGGCGTGTACGCGGCAGGCGATGTCGCCGGCTACCCCGGGAAGATCACGCTGATCACGATCGGCATGGGCGAGGCCGCGATCGCCGCCAACAACGCGGTCGCCACGATCCGCGGCGAGAAGGTCCAGCCCAAGTACTCCACCGACTAGGCTCACGCGGGGCCGACCTCACGCCAAGCCGAAGATGTGTCAGACGGCCGCACCGGCAGAGCCGGCACGGCCTCTAAAGCGGCATCGCAAGCGACGCCTGAGCCGACTAGGCTCACGCGGGGCCGACCTCACGCCAAGCCGAAGATGTGTCAGACGGCCGCACCGGCAGAGCCGGCACGGCGTCTAAAGCGGCATCGCAAGCGACGCCTCAGCCGACTGACTCCCTCGGACGAGGGTTGTAACGCCTGTCGCTAGACCGATGTCATAGGGATGGCTTCTCTGCGGATCGAATGTCTCGGCTGCGGCGATGTACGTCTGGCCTGGCCGAAGGCAGAGCGGCACCTGGACGGGGGCGCATGCCCCCGTTGCGGCTACGTCGGCTGGGCCTACTCGACCGAGGTCGATGAACGACTCCGCCGAGTCGTTCGCGAGCGTCCTCCGGAGCGCCGCCGCCTCTACGCCGCCTGAGTAGACTCGGCCCCGTGGCCCGGGCGGAGGAAAAGCAGGAGCTCTGGGGCGTGGAGACCCGTAAGGCGGTCGAAAACTTCCCTGTCTCCGGCGAGCCCATCCCCGCGCCGGTCGCGCGCTGGCTCGGACGGATCAAGGCCGCCGCCGCACGCGTGAACGCCGAGCTCGGCCTGCTCGACCCTGACAAGGCCGAACGGATCGCCGCCGCCGGCGACCGGGTGGCCGCGGGCGAGCTCGACGACCAGTTTCCGATCGACGTCTTCCAGACCGGCTCGGGCACCTCCTCGAACATGAACGCGAACGAGGTGATCGCCTCGCTTGCCGGGGAAGGCGTCCACGCGAACGACGACGTGAACCTGGGTCAATCCTCGAACGACGTCTTCCCGACCGCCGTGCACCTGGCCGCGCTCGACGAGATCGTCAACGAGCTGCTGCCCGCGCTCGAGCGCCTCGCCGCCGCGCTTGCGGCCAAGGCGGAGGAGTTCGACGACGTGGTCAAGTCCGGCCGCACCCACTGGATGGACGCGGTCCCGGTCACGCTGGGCCAGGAGTTCGGCGGCTACGCAGCCCAGATGCGAGAGGGGATCGCGCGGGTGCGCGAGTCGCTGCCGCGGCTCGGCAAGGTCCCGCTGGGCGGCACCGCCACCGGCACCGGTCTGAACACACACCCCGAGTTCGCCTCGCGCCTGCGCGCGCGTCTGCACGACGAGACGGGCCTGGCGATCTCACCGCCCGCCGATCCGTTCGAGTCGCAGGCCGCGCGTGATGCGATCGTCGAGGTCTCCGGCGCGCTCAAGGTCGTCGCGGTGTCCCTGACGAAGATCGCGAACGACATCCGCTTCATGGGCTCGGGCCCGCGGGCGGGCCTGGCCGAGATCGCGTTGCCGGAGCTCCAGAAGGGCAGCTCGATCATGCCCGGCAAGGTGAACCCCGTGATCCCGGAAGTCGTGACGCAGGTCGGCGCGCAGGTGATCGGCAACGACCAGGCGATCACGATCGGCGGGCTGCAGGGTCACTTCGAGCTGAACGTCTTCGTGCCGCTGCTCGCCCGGAACCTGCTCGATTCGATCAAGCTGCTGGCGAGTTCTTCGCGCCTCTTCGCGGAGAAGTGCGTCGAGGCGATCGAGGCCAACCGCGAGACCTGCGAGCGCTACGCGGAACTGACGCTTTCGGCCGCGACGGCGCTCAACCCCTACATCGGTTACGACAAGGCGACCGAGATCGTCAACGAGGCGGCGAGGTCGGGTCGCTCGCTGCGCGAGGTCGCCCGCGAGGCGGGAGTCGACGAGGCCACGCTCGACGAGGCGCTCGATTACCGCAAGATGGCCAAGCCGCACGGCGAATGAGC
>JBBRZN010000001.1:0-165644 GCA_038236705.1 Gaiellales bacterium | reverse complement strand
GTACGCCCTTGCGCCTTGAAGCCCCCGAGCATCGTTGCCGACTGCGGCGTCAGGCCGACGTGGCCCATCACCGGGATCCCGGCGTCGACGATCGCCTGCACCCGCGAGAGCATCGGCCCCGCGCCCTCGAGCTTCACCGCATCGGCCCCGGCTTCCTTGACGAAGCGGACGGCATTTTCAGCGGCCGCCTCGTCGGAGACCTGGAACGAGCCGAAGGGCATGTCGGCGATCACCAGCGGCCGTTTGGCGCCGCGCGTGACCGCGCTGGTCAGCATCAGCAGCTCCTCCATCGTCGCCGGCACGGTCGAGTCGTGGCCGAGCACGACCATGGCCGCCGAGTCGCCGACGAGCACGAGCTCGACGCCGGCATCGTCGGCGACGCGCCCGCTCGGAAAGTCGTAGGCGGTCACCATCGCGAGCTTCTGCCCGCGGCGCTTGAGCTCGAGGAGCTCGGGGAGCGGCAGCTTGCCGTGGGTCCAGGATGCGTACTTGCTCACGAGGGCTCTCCTTCCAGGACGAGATTGTCGATCAGGCGGGTTCCGCCGATCCGTACGGCTGCGGCGAGCACGGGCGGGTCGAAGTCGGCGACCTCGAAGTAGTCGGCCTCGAGGCCGTCGAGCAGCGAGGGGTCGTTGGCCCTGAGCGCCCGCGGCAGCGCCAGGGCCCGCTCGCGCTCCTCGGGCGAGAGGAAGGCGTTCCGCGACGAGAGCGCGAGCCCGTCGGCATCCCGCACGGTGGGGAGGACGCGGATCTCGACCGGCAGCGCGAGGTCCTGCACCATCCGCTTCACCACGGCCACCTGCTGCGCGTCCTTCTGGCCGAAGTAGGCGCGGCGCGGGCGGACGAGGTTGAAGAGCTTGAGACAGACGGTGGCCACTCCGCGAAAATGGCCGGGGCGGTGCTCGCCCTCCAGGATCGAGCCCAGCCTTCCGACCTCGACCCACGTTTCATACCCGGGCGGGAAGATCTCGTCGACTCCCGGCACGAAGAGCACGTCCACGCCGACTTCCTCGGCGAGCTGCATGTCGCGGTCCTCGTCGCGCGGGTAGCTCGCGAGGTCCTCGCCCTGCGCGAACTGGGCTGGGTTGACGAACAGGCTCGCGACCACGACCTCGTTCTCGGCCCGGGCGGCGCGGAGGAGCGAGAGGTGACCCTCGTGGAAAGCGCCCATCGTGGGGACCAGGCCGATCTCGCCCTCGGCCGGGAGCTCAGCGGCGGTGCGGGCGATCTTCATCTCGCGGTCGCCTCCGCGAGCACGTCGTAGAGCGGTTCCAGATCCGGCCGCACGCGGCGGATCGCCTCGCGGTGGGCTTCCACGGTTGCCCAGTCACCGCGCTCGATCGGGCCGGTCAGCTCGAAGCCGTTCTCGATCGTCCGGCGCATCAGCGGCTCGAGCGCCTCGGGCGGCGCGCCTGCCGCGGCAACCAGGCTTGCGGCCGCCTCGTGCAGCGTGACCAGGTAGTTCGACGCGACCGCGGCGCCCGCGTGGTAGAGCGGCCGCTTGGCGTCGGCGAGCTCGAACGGCTCCAGCCCGAGCATGCGCGCCAGCTCGAAGCCGAGCTCGAGGGCCTCGTCCGTCTCGGCGGTGATCGCCGCCCAGGCGCCGTCGAGCTGCTCGGCCCCTCGCGTGCGCGTGAACGTCTGCAGGGGATGCAGCGAGAAGCGCCGCTCGTGCGGGTCGAGCGCGGCCAGCGGGGTCGCGCCGCTGACGTGGGCGACCCAACGGCCAGGTCCCGGGGTCAGACCCCGAGCCACGTCCCGAATGGCCGTGTCCGGCACGCAGAGCAGCACCAGCTCCGCTCCGTCCTTGCGCACGGCCACGCCGCGCTCTTCGAGCCGGGCGGCCAGCGCCGAGCCGACGCGGCCGCGACCGATGACGTTCACGCTTTCGACCATCGAGCTCCAGTTCCGTAGCGGATACCGGGCGCCGGAAGTCTAGCCCTGCGGGACGAGCCTGCGCTCGAGCGCCGCGCGCACCTCCGGCCAGTCGTCGTCGATCACGGCGTACCAGGCTGAATCACGCCGCTCGCCGCCGCGGACGAGCATGTGCTTGCGGTGGATCCCCTCGAACTCCGAGGGCAGCGCCGCCAGCGCGCCCCGAGCGCGCTCGTTGAGCGCGTCCGTCTTGAACTCGACCCGCCGACAGCCGAGTACCTCGAAGGCGTGCCGAAGCAGCAGGTACTTCGCCTCGGCGTTCGCGCCGGTGCTCCAGGTGGATGGGCTCATCCACGTGCTGCCGATTTCGAGCCGGAGGTGCTCGGGCGCGAGCGACATGTAGCTCGAGGAGCCGACGACGGCCCCGTCCTGGAGGATCGCGAACGTCTGACGGCCTTCCTCACTCAGCGCGTCGGCGATCCACTCCTCGACATCGCGCGTGACCATCCAGGTCCAGATCCGCTCGTCGGATGCGGCCGCGCGAAGACCGTCCACGTGCTCGGGCCCGAGCGGCTCCAGCACCACGAACCGCCCCTCCAGTCGCTGGGCGAGCTTTTCGAACACGTCCACGTGGGTGATGATGCCGACGTGACCCGTCACACGGGGGCAGAGAAGGCCGAGCTGCTGCTGGCGGCCGCGCGCTACCTGAACGAGACCCTCGAGCTCGACCGCGTCTACGATCGCTTCCGCGAGTTGCTGGCCGAAGCCGTGCCGCACGGCGGCGTGGTCGTCTCCTCCTTCGACCCGAAGACGCAGCTCATCAGCTGCGACTACGCCTGGGTCGACGGCGAGCGGCTCGATCCCGCGATCTTCCCGGCGCTGCCGCTGAATCGGGAGGGCGGCGGCATGCAGAGCCGAGTGATCGTCAGCGGCGAGCCGCTCCTGGTCAACGACGTCCCCGAGCAGGTCAAGGATCCGGGCGGCGTCTACTACGACGTCGACCGCGAGGGCCACGTGCGGAAGATCCCGGACGAGGGCCCGCCCGGCGTGCAGTCGGCGATGATGCTCCCGGTCAAGCACGAGGGTCAGGTCGTCGGGGTCGTGCAGCTCATGCACGAGCGCTCCGAGTACGACCAGGAGCAGCTCGAGCTCGCGGAGGGACTGATCAGCCTGATGGCAGCCGCCGGGCGCAACGCCCGGCTGCACGAGCGCGCGCAGGAAGAAGCCGCGGCACGCGCACGAGCCGAGGCGACCGCTGCGGAGCGCGAGCATGCAGCGCGGGTCTTGGCCGCTGTCGGCGACGGCGTCTTCCTCGTCGACGAAGGCGGGATCATCCGTTTCTGGAACCGGGCTGCGGAGCTCGCCAGCGGCCGCAGCGGCGACGAAGCACGCGGCCGGCCGGCCTCCGAGATCTTCGACGGTTGGGATGCGGTCGCCGCCGAGATTCCCATCTCGGAGGGCACCTCCGCGGCCAGGTCGGTGACGGTGCCGATCGACCTGGAGGGCCGTGAGCTGTGGCTGTCGTTCGTGGCCGTTCGGAGCTTCGCCGGCGTCGTCTACGCCTTCCGCGACCTCACCGTGGAGCGCCGGCTGGACGAGGCGAAGAGCGACTTCATCGCAACCGTCTCGCATGAGCTGCGCACACCGATGACCGCGGTGCTGGGCGCTGCCAAGACGCTCTTGCGCGAGGACATCGCTCTCTCGCCGGAGCAGCGCCAGCAGCTCCTCGAGATGATCGACTCTCAGGCGACGCGCCTCACTCAGATCACGGAGGAGGTGCTCCTGGCGAGCCGTCTCGATCGCGGAGATCTGCCCGTCGACCGCGAACCGCTTGACCTCGCGGAGGTGGTCCGCGGTGCGGTGGAGACGATGCGGGGGCAACTGCCGGAGTCGATCTCGTTGGCCGCGGAGATCGGCAAGGGCGCCGCTGCAGTCGGCGACCGCGACCGGATCGAGCAGGTGCTCCTCAACCTGATCGACAATGCGGTCAAGTACTCGCCGCGCGGCGGGGCGGTCACCGTCTCCGCGGCCCGGTTGGCGACCGGCGCGCGTGTCGAGGTCGAGGATGAGGGGATCGGGATCCCGCAGTCGGAGCAGCGGGCGATCTTCGAGAAGTTCTACCGCGCGGACCCCAACCAGCGAGAGGTCCCGGGCGGTACCGGGCTAGGGCTGTACATCAGCCGCGAGCTCGTACGACGGATGGGCGGCAGCATCGGCGTCCGCTCCCAGCCCGGGGAAGGCTCAACGTTCTTCTTCGAGCTCCCGGGCGTCTAAATCGGTCCGTCCGATGCCTGGTGGAAGATCACTATCCGTGGTTTTGAGGAAGGTCTCATCGCATCGACCAGCCAGTTCAGACGTTGCTAGGGTCTGCTGACACGGTGCCGATCTACGAATACGTCTGCATGGAGTGCGAGTCGCACTTCGAGGAGCTCGTCCGGAACGGCGAAGAGCCGGACTGCCCGGACTGCAGCGCCTCGAACGTGCGCAAGCAGTTCTCCGTGTTCGCGACTCACGGCACCGCCGCGCAGCCGACCTACGGCGGGCCTTCCTCCGGTGGCGGTTGTTGCGGCGGCTCCTGTGGCTGCGGCTGAACGGAGCCTGACCGAGCTCGACGCCTACGGGCTTCACGTCTCCGGCTGCACGCGCTGCCGGCTGGCGCAAGGTCGCACGCAGGTGGTCTTCGGCGCGGGCGACCCGAACGCCGACCTGATGTTCGTCGGCGAGGCGCCGGGGTTCCACGAGGACAAGCAGGGCTACCCGTTCGTCGGGCAGGCCGGCAAGCTGCTCGACAAGCTCCTGGCCGGAATCGGGTCAGACCGCGACACCGTCTACATCGCCAACGTGCTCAAGTGCCGCCCGCCGGGGAACCGCGACCCCGGCGCGGACGAGATCGAGGCCTGTGAGGGCCACCTCTTCCGCCAGATCGAGCTGATCCGCCCGCGCGTCGTCGCTACCCTCGGCAACTTCGCGACCAAGCTGCTCTCGGGCAAGCCGGCGGGGATCACGCGCGTCCACGGCGCAGAGCAGGACGTGACCGTCGGCGGCAACCGCGTGCTGCTCTACCCGCTCTACCACCCGGCCGCGGCGCTCTACACGCCCGCGATGCTCAAGGTGCTGGAGGAGGACTTCGCGCGCCTCCCGGCCATCCTCGGCCGCCCTGCCGCAGAGGCCGTGCCGGCGGCAGCCCCGCAGCTCGCGCCGCCGGTGCTCGCCGAGCCCGCGGTCCAGCTCGGCCTCTTTTAAGGGAGCCGTGGAGATTCGCTCCGCCTCGCCGGCGGAGACGGAGGCGGTCGCGGCGACCCTCGCGCGCGAGCTTCGGGCGGGCGACGTCGTCACCGTCTCGGGCGAGCTCGGCAGCGGCAAGACGACCTTCGTGCGCGGCGCCTGCCGGGCCCTCGGCGTGACGGTGCCGGTGACGAGCCCGACCTTCACCGTCGGCCACCGCTACCCCGCCGACCCCGACGTCTCGCACCTCGACCTCTTTCGCTTCCAGGGTTTCTCGGCCGCCGAATGGGGCGACCTGGAGCCGTACTTCGACGACGCGATCTGCTTCGTCGAGTGGCCCGAGGCGGCCGTCAGGGCCCTCCCGCCGGTGCGGGTGGAGGTACGTTTGTCCCACGTGGATCCTGCTCATCGCCACATCACGCTCGAAAGCCCGGAAAACGCCCTGCTCGAGCGCCTCTTCGGGGGTGCTGACACTCGCGTTTGACACCGCGACGAGCGTTGCCACGACCGCGCTCGTCCGGGACGGAGAGGTGCTCGGAGAGCGCGCCTCCCGGGCCGTCCGGGTGCTCGAAGACGCCGACGAGCTGCTCCGCGAGGCCGGGTCCGAGCCCTCCGAGCTGGGCGGTGTCGTGGTTGGAATCGGCCCGGGCAGCTTCACCGGCCTGCGCATGGGTCTGGCCGCGGCGCGAGGGCTGGCGTTCGCGCTCGACGTGCCCGTCGCCGGGGTCTCGACGCTCGACGCTCTCGCCGCCGGTGCCCCCGGAGCCCTGCCCGTCGTGGACGCCGGCCGGCGAGAGATCTTCACGCGCGTGAACGGCGAGGTGGTCACCGCGGCGCCGCAGGAGCTCGAGCTCGAGCCCGGCACGCTCTGCGTCGGTGACGGAGCCGTCCGCTATCGGGACGTCCTGGAGGAGCGCGGCGCGGAGGTGCCGCCCGACGACGACGAGCGGCACCGCCCCCGGGCCCGCTTCCACGCCGCGCTGGCAACCGAGTTCGGCCCCGCCGAGGAGGTCGAGCCGCTCTATCTGCGGATCCCGGACGCGGAGCAGAAGGCATGACCAACGTGATCGAGCTCCGCCGGCTCGAGCTGCGCGACCTGAACGAGATCGAGGAGATCGAGCGCGGCTCCTACCCGACGCCGTGGTCGCGCTCGATGTTCGCAAGCGAGCTCGCCAAGCCCTCGTCGCTCTGCCTCGGCGCCTTCGATCCCGAGAACGGCCGGCTCGTGGGCTACCTCGTGATCTCGCGCTACGTGGACGCATGGCACGTGATGAACGTCGCCGTCGCGCCTGCGCGCCGCCGCCAGGGGATCGCCTCGCTGCTGCTCCGGCGCCTCTTCGAGCTCACCTCAGGCCGCAGCCGTCGCGGCTACACGCTCGAGGTGCGCATCTCGAACACCGGGGCGATCAAGCTCTACGAGCGGCTTGGCTTCCGCCCGCGCGGCGTGCGGCGCGGCTACTACACCGACAACCGCGAGGACGCGCTGATCATGTGGAAGGATCCGGTCTCCGAATCGGCGGCCGACTCCTTGTGAGTTCGCTGGCCCTCGTGCTCCGGTCAGGGGCACTCGGATGATCCTCGGGCTCGAGACCTCGTGCGACGAGACCGCGGCGGCGCTCGTGAGCGCCGAGGGCGAGATTCGCTCCAGCGTCGTCTCCTCCCAGGCCGACCTGCATGCGCGCTTCGGCGGAGTCGTCCCGGAGATCGCCTCGCGGCGGCACCTCGAGCTCGTGCTCCCGGTGGTGCGCGAGGCGCTCGGCGAGGCAGGCGCGTCGCTCGACGACGTCGAGGCCGTCGCGGTCACGCAAGGCCCTGGCCTGGTCGGTGCGCTGCTCGTCGGGCTGTCGGCGGCGAAGGCGCTCGCCTGGGGCCGCGGCCTGCCGCTCGTACCGGTGAACCACCTGCACGGCCACGTCGCCTCGCTCTACCTCGCGCCCGAGCCACTCGAGCCGCCCTTCCTCTGCCTGCTCGCCAGCGGCGGGCACACGATGCTGGTCGACGTGCAGGAGCGTGGCGGCTTCCGCCCGATCGGCGCGACCCTCGACGACGCCGCCGGCGAGGCCTTCGACAAGGGCGCGCGCCTGCTCGGCCTCGGCTACCCCGGCGGCGCCGAGCTCGACCGGCTCGCGCGCGAGGGCGACCCGGACGCGTTCAGCTTCCCGGTCGCGCGCGTGCCCGGGCTCGACTTTTCGTTCTCCGGGGTGAAGACGGCGCTGCTCTACGAGGTGCGGAAGCTGGAGCATGAGCTGGAAGCGCGCCGTGCCGATCTCGCCGCGAGCTATCAGCGCGCGATCGTCCGCGCGCTCACGCGGCGCACGCTCGAGGCCGCAGAGCAGATCGGCGCCGAGCGGATCGCGATCGTCGGCGGGGTCGCCGCCAACTCGGAGCTTCGCGCCGCGCTTCCGGATGCGACGGCGCCGCCGCTGGAGCTCTGCACCGACAACGCCGCGATGATCGCTTCGGCCGCCCGCTACACGGAGGCGATCCTCCCGCCCGGTTATCTTGGGCTCGATGCCTTTTCCTCGGCTGCCTGAGTCACGGAGGGCCGCGCCCGCCGCGATCATCGCGCTGGCGGCCACGCTGCTCGTCGTCGGCTTCGGCGTCAGCAGCGCCACACAGCGCTCGCTGGTCTCGAAGGCCTCGTCGTGGCGCGGCCTCGTCGGCGGCGCACACCCGAAGGTGGCCGTCGGCCAGCGGCAGCTCGTCGTCCTGAGGGCTCCCTCCATGGCGCAGCGGGTTGCGGCCAACGGTGGGGTCGCGACCCAGGGTGCGGAGCGCCGCTGGACACGGCTGGCCCTCCTGGCCCAGCGGCAGCTCCTCTCAGAGGTGAGCGCACGCGGGATCCGCCCGCGGGTCGAGTTCAGCTACACCCGCGTGCTCAACGCCTTCTCGGCACCCCTCGACGCCCAGGCGGTCGCGGTGTTCGAGCGGAGGCCCGAGGTCGCCGGGGTCTATCCGGTTCGCGTCGCCTACCCGGCCTCGGTCTCGTCGGAGCTGCTCGGCAAGAAGGGGCTCGCGCACGGCGCCGGCCGCCTGCCGGCGGTGTCGCTCCCAGGCTACGACGGCCGCGGCGTCACGATCGCTCTCCTCGACACCGGCGTCGATCGGGCGCAGCCGCACCTCCGGGGACGAGTGCTGCACGGGATCGACGTGGTCAACCAGCGAGACGGCGCGCCTGCGGTAGCCGACCCTACCGACTCGAGCCGCGTCGAGCATCACGGCACCGAGCTGGCCGGCATCCTCGTCGGAGCCGGGGACCCGGCCGGGCCAACCGGCGTGGCGGCCGGCGCATCGGTGCTGCCGATCCGGATTGCTGGCTGGCAGCACGACCTCAAGGGAGGTTGGGCCGTCTATTCGCGGACCGACCAGCTGATTCAGGGGCTCGAGCGCGCGGTCGACCCGAACGCCGACGGTGACGCGCACGACGCGGCCCGGATCGCCCTCATCGGCGTCGCCGCCTCGTACGGCGCCTTTGCCGACTCGCCCGAGGCGCGCGCGATCCGCGGGGCGCTCCGGCTCGACATGCTCGTGGTCGCGCCGGTGGGCAACGACGGCCCGGCCGGCCCCGCCTACGGCAGCGTCTCCAGCCCGGGCGGCGCGCCCTACGCGCTCACGGTCGGTGCGGCCGACCTCCGCTCGGAGGCCGAGGAGGTGCCCGTGGCGATACGTGTGGGCCTCGACCTGCTGCTCGACCGGCCGCTGCCGCTCGCCGGAGCCGTGGTCGCGTCGCGTCCGTTGGAGCGGGAGCTCGCCGCGCCGAGGCCGGCTGCCGAAGGCACGAGCGGGCCGCAGCTCGCGCAGTTCTTCGACGGCCAAGGGGTCAGCCTCGTCGCGGGCCGCGCCGCCCTCGTGCACGGCGGCCAGGATCCCCAGCTCGCAACGCAGTACGCGGCGCGCGCGGGCGCAGCGGCCGTGGTGCTCTATGACACGGAGCTTCCCGCCGGAGGGCTCGGCCTCGACGAGAGCGTCAACGTGCCCGTGCTGAGCCTGCCCTTGCGCGTGGGACGGCTCGCGGCGGCTGCAGTCAGGCGGCACGAGCGCCCCGCGATCTCGATCGGGGTTCCGCGGATCGTGGTCAACGGCACCTCCGGCGAAGTCGCGCCCTTCTCGTCGCGAGGCCTCGCGTTCGACGGCCGCGTGAAGCCCGACCTGATCGCGCCCGGAGTCGCGCTGGCGACCTCCGAGCCCGGATCTAACGACGACGGCACGCCGCGCTTCGGAACAATCAACGGCTCGAGCGCCGCCGCAGCCGTGGTCGCGGGCGCCGCGGCCGTTCTGGCGCAGGCGCGGCCGGCCCTGCGCGGCCTCGATCTGCGCAGCCTGCTCGCGGGCACGGCGCGCTCGCTCTCCCAGACCAGCGTCACGGCGCAGGGAGCGGGCTTGCTCGATCTCGGTGCGGCTTCGGCGGCCGAGCTCACGGTCGACCCCGTCACGCTCGCCTTCGGCCGCGCCGAGGGCGACGGCTGGGAAGCGACCGAAGAGCTCACGCTGCGCAACGTCTCGTCGCGGCGCCTGCTCGTGCGCATCCGCGCCCCGGGGCAGGGCGGCCTGGTGATCGACTCGAAGCCCAAGTGGGTGCGGCTGAAGCCGGGGGGCCACGCTTCGGTGCAGCTCCGCGTCCGCCTGAACGGCGCCCCCGCGACGGATGGTTCGGCCGAAGGGACGGTACTCCTGATCGCTCGGGGAGCAGGGCCGCTGAAGGTTCCCTGGGCGATCACGTTCGGCTCGCCGTCGACCACGCTGATCTCGGAGATCGGCCTCTCCGCGAGCGCCTTTACGCCCTCGGACACGACTCCGGCGGTGCTCTCGTTGCGCGCGGGGAGCCTCCTCGAGACGCCGACCGGCGCCCAGGTGCAGCCCCTCGCCAGGCTCGACGTCGAGCTCTGGCGCGGCCGCCGGCGCCTCGGCCTTCTCGCCCGCCTGCGCGACCTGTTGCCCGGCCGCGTCACGCTCGGCCTCACCGGCCGTGACCCCGACGGCACCCTGTTGCAGCCGGGTGCGTACCGGATTCGCCTGCTCGCTCGTCCGACGAGCGGCGGCCCGACGACGCGCAAGACGATCGCGTTTAGGATCAAGTAGACGCCTATACTCAGCGCGGCGTGACCACAGTCGAGGCGCCTCAGAGTCACCTCCGAGAGAACCCGTTCGAGATCGCGCGGGAGCAGCTTCGCCGCGTCGCGGAGATCTTCGACATCGACCAGCGCCTGGTGAACGTGCTCCAGGAGTGCAAGAAGGCGGTGGTCGTCTCGGCGCCGGTGACGATGGACGACGGGACGATCCACGCCTTCGAGGGCTACCGGGTCACGCACAACATCGCGCGCGGCCCCTCCAAGGGAGGCATCCGCTACCACCCGGACGTGACCCTGGACGAGGTCAAGGCGCTCTCGATGTGGATGACCTGGAAGTGCGCGCTGATGAACATCCCGTTCGGCGGGGCCAAGGGCGGGGTGATCTGCGACCCGAAGAAGCTCTCGCGCGGCGAGCTCGAGCGGATGACTCGCCGCTACACCACGGAAATCATCAACGAGATCGGCCCCGAGAAGGACATTCCGGCGCCCGACGTCGGCACCGACGCGAACGTGATGGCCTGGATCTTCGACACCTATTCGATGAACAAGGGCCATTCGGTGCTCGGCGTCGTGACCGGCAAGCCGCTCAACGTCGGCGGCTCCCTCGGCCGGCTGGAGGCGACCGCGCGCGGCGCGCTCTACTGCATCCAGGAGGCCGTTCGCAAGAAGGAGCTCAGCCTTCAGGGCCTGCGCGTCGCCGTGCAGGGGTTCGGCAACGTCGGCAGCTACCTGGCCACGTTCCTCGCCGAGGAGGGCGCGACGGTGATCGCGATCTCGGACTCGCGCGTCGGCCTCCACAACCCGAACGGAATCGACGTCGCCGCAGCAATGGCGCACAAGCAGGAAACGGGCTCGCTGGCCGGGCTGGCCGACGCCGAGGAGATCACCAACGAGGAGCTGCTGCTGCTGGAGTGCGACGTGCTCGCGCCCTGTGCGCTCGAGCAGGTGATCACGCAGGACAACGCCGCGGAGGTGAGGGCGAAGATCGTCGCGGAGGGCGCGAACGGCCCGATCACTCCGCTCGCGGACGAGATCCTCGAGGAGAAGGGCGTGCTGATCCTGCCCGACATCCTTGCCAACGCCGGCGGAGTGGTGGTCTCGTACTTCGAATGGGTGCAGGGCCTCCAGGAGTACTTCTGGAAGGAGCCCGAGGTGAACTCGAAGCTGCGCGACATCGTCACCCGCGCGTTCAACGAGACGTGGCACGTGTACGAGGACCGCGAGATGACCATGCGCAACGCCGCGTACGGGCTCGCTGTCGGGCGCGTCGCGGAAGCCACGGTGACCCGTGGCCTCTATCCCTAGAGGCGGCAGCGCATGCGCTCGTGTCGTTTCCGACCGGTCATTGCAGACGGACGCACGGGCGTAGCCCGCACGTCCTGACGGCGGCACCGCAGGCGGTGCCTCGAGTCGTCGTCTATCACGCGGCCGATTGCCACCTCTGCCAACGGGCGCTGGCGCAGGTGCGGGCGCTCCGGGAGGAGCT
Organism: Gaiellales bacterium; assembly: GCA_038236705.1. GTDB lineage: Bacteria > Actinomycetota > Thermoleophilia > Gaiellales > Gaiellaceae > AC-32. Next base: position 153,989 of record JBBRZN010000001.1, on the reverse strand, counting down.
CGGGTTCCAGCTCGAAGAGATCGCCATCGACGGCGACCGAGAGCTCGAGGCCGCTTACCGCGAGCTGATCCCCGTCGTCGAGATCGACGGCGAGCGGGCCTTCACGTACTACGTGCACGAGGCCGCCTTCCGTCGTCGGCTCGAGGCCGCACAAACTTCGTCCTGACGGGGGCGCTTGTAACTGTCCGACGCATGCAGCCGCGCGGTACTGGCAGAATGGTTGTGCGGTGTTACAAACGACGGGCCAGGGAAGCGGAGTCAGCGGCGAGCGGCTGACTGTCGGCGTGGCGGCGCGGTTGAGCCGCTACCTCCAGGTGCTGACCCAGGCCAAGAAAATGGGCAAGGACCGCATCTCCTCGCAGGAGATCTCGGACTACACCAACATCAACGCGACGCAGATTCGGCGCGACCTCTCGACGTTCGGGAAGTTCGGCAAGCGCGGGGTCGGCTACAACATCGACTCGCTGCTGGGCGAGATCCGCAAGATTCTGCGCACCCAGGGCCAGCACAACATCGCGCTCATCGGCGCCGGACGGCTCGGGCACGCGATCGCGAGCTCCCCGATCTTCGCCGAGCACGGGATCAACATCGCGGCGGTCTTCGACAACGACCCGGACAAGGTCGGACGGACGATCGGCTCGAACTCGATCAGCGATTCGCGGCAGCTCGGGGAGGCGGTGCGCGAGAAGAACATCATCGTCGGGGTCGTCGCCGTGCCGGCCGACAGCGCTCAGCAGGTCGCGCAAGAGCTGATCGACTCGGGCGTGCGGATCATCTTCAACTACTCCGAAGCGCTCCTCGACGTGCCCCACGACGTGACGGTGCACACGTCGAACCCGGCGGTCGACCTGCTCCACGCGTTGTACTTCCACCTGACCTAGCGCGGTCGGCCCTGCGAATTCTCCTCTGGCACGGCTACCTCCTCGGGGGCACCGGCTCGAACGTCTACACGCGCGCCCTCGCTCGCGAATGGAGCAACTCCAGCCACGACGTCGTCGTCATCTCCCAGGAGCCTCACCCCGAGCAGTACGACCTCGGCCGGGCGACGACCGTGCGTCCCGAGCTCGACGGGCCGCTTCCGGTCTTCGTGCTCGACCGCTACGAAGGCCACGAGCCGCGCCTGCTTCAGAAGCTCACGCCGGAGGAGCGCGAGCGCTACGTCGAGCGCAACGCCGCCGTCCTGCGCGAGCTGCTGCCCGCCGACCTCGTCTTTGCCAACCACGTTCTTCCGGGCGCCGCGGTCGGCGCGGCCAGCGGCGCGAGGTACGCCGTCAAGGCGCACGGCTCCGAGCTCGAGTACTCGATGCGCGGGAGCCCCGAGCTGCAGGCATGGGGGAGGGTGGCGCTCGCCGGGGCCGAGGCGGTGTTCGTCGGCTCGCAGCACATCCGCGAGGTCCTCGAGGACGTGGTCGGCCACATCGAGCCCGTCTACGAGGTGCCGCCCGGAGTGGACATCGACGAGTTCCGGCCCCGGCCGCGCAGGGAGGCGCTCGCCGGGCTGCTCGAGGAGGCCCGTCAGGACCCGCCGAACCCCAGCAACGCGAACGAGCGGCTTCCAGACGAAGGCAATGCCGAGCGCCTCGCCGCCTTCTTCCAGCACGACCGGCCCACCGTCCTCTACTTCGGCAAGCTCCTCTACAACAAGGGCGTCCACCTGCTGCTCGAGGCCCTGAGGGAGCTCGACGCCCGCGCCGTGATCGTCGGCTTCGGCGACTACCGCGCCGTGCTCGAGGCCGCCGCGCCGCCCGGCACGCTCTTCACCGGGGCTCTCGAGCACCGCCACCTCGTCCACCTGCTCCCGCTCGCGGAGGCGACTGTCGTGCCGTCGATCTTCCCGGAGGCATTCGGGATGGTCGCGGCCGAGGCCGCCGCCGCCGGCTCGCCGCCGCTCGTCGCACGCCACTCCGGGCTGCAGGAGATCGCGGAGGGCCTCGAGGCCGAGTACCCGCCGGGACACCGCCACCTGGCGAGCTTCGCCAGGGGTGACGTCGGCGATCTTGCCGCCAAGCTCCGGGAGCTGCTGGCCCTGCCGGGGAGCGAGCACGCCCGCATCGCCGGGGCCGCCCGCCGGGCCGCGGAACGCCGTTGGAGCTGGGCGGGCGTCGCGAGCCGCCTGCTGCAACCCTTCAACTAATGTAGCGCCCCGTGGGAGACGCACAGCGCCTGACCCCAGAGGAGCAGATCCGCACAGCCCGCGAGCAGTACGAGCAGGCGACCGACCTCACGCTCGCCGTCGAGGAGGAGTTCGCGATCCTCGACCCCGAGACGCTGTCGCTGACCAACCGGTTCGAGGAGCTCCAGGCCGCGGCCGTGGGCACGCCCCTCGAAGGACACCTCGTGGGCGAGCTGATCGCCTCCGAGGTGGAGATCCGAACCGGGCGCTGCGACGACTTCGAAGAGGCATCCGCGCGTCTCGGCGAGCGCCGCGCCCAGCTGGCCGAGCTCGCCGGCTCGCTGGGCGTCACCCTCGGAGCCACCGGCACGCACCCGTGGAGCCCCTGGCAGGAGCAGCGCATCATCGACACGCCTCACTACCGCCGCAACGACGAGCTGCTGCGCTACGTCGTATGGCGCAACAACAGCTTCGGCATCCACGTCCACGTCGCGATCAACGGCCCCGACCGGGCGATCGCGGTGTGCAACGGCCTGCGCAACTTCCTCCCGGAGCTGCTCGCGCTCTCGTGCAGCTCGCCTTTCCTCGAAGGCGTCAACACGGGCCTGCACTCGGCCCGCACGCAGATCTTCACGCGCATGTTCCCGCGCTGCGGGATCCCGGATCCCTACGAGGGCTGGGACGGCTTCGAGCGCTACGTGCGCTTCCTCTACGAGACCCGATCGATCGACCAGCACACGCAGCTCTGGTGGAGCGTCCGGCCGCACCTCGCGTTCCCCACGGTGGAGATCCGCATCTGCGACGCCCAGCCCGATCTCGCTGAGGCGCGCTCGCTCTCGGCCCTCTGCTTCGCGCTCACCGCGCGCATCGCCCGAGCCGTCGACGAAGGCGAGCCGCTGCCCTCCTATCCTCACCGTTTGATCGAGGAGAACTTCTGGCGAGCGATTCGCCATGGCCTCTCCGGCGAGTTCATCGACCTCGCGAGCGGGGAGGTGCGTTCGACCCGAGCCCACCTCGAACGCCTCGTCGAGTGGGTGTTGCCCGTGGCGGAGGAGCTCGGCTGCGCCTCGGCGATCGCGATTCCCGCGAGCAACGCCGCCGAGCGCCAGATCGCCCGGCACGAGGCGGGCACGAGCCTCGAGGAGGTTTACGCCGAGCACGTCGGTCCCAAAGAAGCCATACGTGGCTGAGCGGCCCACCCCCGACGAGCAGAAGCTGATCGAGGAGCTCCAGGCGGAGCTTGTGAAGCTGAAGGTCGCCGACCTCCTGCTCCAGACGCTCTACTCCATCTCGTCCCTGGGCTACCACCGCTTGAGCGGCGAGGGCCGTGACCTGGAGCAAGCCCGGCTGGCGATCGAAGCCCTCCGCGCGCTCGTGCCCGTGCTCGACGGATCGGCTCCCGAAGACGCCCTGCGCGACTTCAACCAGGTGCTCGCGAACCTTCAGCTGGCCTACGCCGCTGCGGCCGAAGAAGAGCCGGCCTCTTGAAACCGTCTCGGTAGCGACATATAAGACCTGTAGGGACGGGTTGTTACAACGGAGGGGAGCGTTGATGGGGAGGGTTTGGCCTAGTCGCGGGCGACGCTCTGCTTTCGTGCTCGCGGGGAGCGTTTTCGTCCTACTCGCGGCCGTGAGCGCCCCGTCGTCCGCCGCAGGCTCTGCGGACGGCCAGGTCACCTACCCGGGCGTCCGGGCACACGTGTCGCGGGCCGCCGCGATCGACTTCGCGCAGCTCGCCCGACTCGAGCGCCTGAAGAAGCGTTTCGCCGGGCCGCTCGTTCCGGCGCTGATGCCGGAGCCGCAGGAGAAGGCGGAGCCCAACAACCGAATCACGCTGCCGTCCCCGTTCCAGGCCCCGCTGTCGCCGTCCACGGCCACCTCCTCGGCGCCGGCGCCCTCGCCGGCCGCGAGCTTCCTCGCGCAGGCCGATGCCCCGGGAGGCGGGGGGCTGAGCTTCATTCCGCCGGACACGCAGGGCGCAGTCGGCCCCGACAAGCTGCTGGTGGCGCTGAACAGCAACTATGTGATCCAGCAGAAGTCGAACGGGGCCGTGCTGGGCACGGTCTCAATGAGCGCGTTCTGGGGCGCGACGGGCGCCACGCAGCCGTTCGACCCGAGGGTGGTCTACGACCCGTACAACAGCCGCTGGATCGTCGCCGCGGTCAACGACGCGCAAACCGCGACGTCGTCGATCCTCTACGGCGTCTCTGACACCAGCGACCCGCAGGGCACGTGGCATCTGTACTCGCTCGACGCGGACGCGACCGACCTGACCTGGGCCGACTTCCCGACGATCGGGTTCAACAAGAACGTGGTCGCGATCGGCCTGAACATGTTCACCAACGCTGCCGCCTCCTCCTACGCACAGGGGAAGCTGATCGTGCTCGACTACAATGCCCTGCGCGCCAACTCCGGGGCCGGCAATCCCTTCGCAATCGACGTTCCCGGTTCGTTCACGATCCAGCCGGCGGTCACGTACTCGGCGACCGAGGACACGCTCTACCTCGTCGAGCACGGCTCGAGCGGCGGCGGCACGTACAACTTCTGGACGCTGACCGGCCTGGGCCCTCCGACGCTGAGCCTCGCGGGCGGCGCGGCCAAGACGAACCCGCTCGGGCCCTGGACGGTTCCCGGCTCCGCGAACGTACTGCCCCAGAACGGCGGCTTCCCGGCGGACGCCGCCGACGCGCGGATCGGCAACGCCGTCTTCCGCAACGGCCACATCTACTACGCGCAGACTGTCGGCCTGCCCACCGGACTGGTGCCGGGGACCGAGGCTCGCACGGCGGTTCAATGGGTCGAGCTCGACACGGCCGGTAACTTCGTCCAGGGTGGGCGGATCAGCGATCCCAGCGCGACGAGCGCGAACGGCGGTCACTGGTATGCCTTCCCGTCCCTGTCGGTCAATGCGGCGAACGACGTACTCGTCGGCTTCTCCGAGTTTCAGTCGAACGACTTCCCGGACGCGGGCTACGCCTTCCGCGCCGGCACCGACCCCGCCAACACGATGCGCGATCCGGTGACGCTCAAGGAAGGCGAGGGCGCCTACTACAAGACCTACGGCAGTGGCAGAAACCGCTGGGGCGACTACAGCAGCACACAGGTCGATCCGTCCGACGACACGTCGATCTGGACCGTCCAGGAGTACGCGGGCGCGCCGGCCGGATCGGGCGACGACTCCGGGCGCTGGAGCACCTGGTGGGGCAAGGTCGTCGGCGGCGCCGCGCTTCCGCCGCCTCCGCCCCTGAAGCCGCCCTGCGTGGTGCCGAACGTGGTCGGCATGAAGCTCGCCCCGGCCAAGGCGAAGATCGCGTCGCGGAAGTGCAGGCTCGGCAAGCTCACCTACGTCAAGTCGACGGCGAAGAAGAAGGGCCGCGTGCTGAAGGAGTCGCCGGCGGCAGGAAGGCGCCTGGGCAACAACGCGAAGGTGAACCTCACGCTCGGCAAGGGGCGGAGGCGCTAACCGCGTAGACACGAACGATCGCGCCCCCGGCGCTGCGGCACCGTCAGCCGGCCCGCCGTGGGCGGCCACTGTGATAGAAAACCGCGGCGCCGGGGAGTCTCTCGGCGCGAGTCTTGCTGGGAGGCCCCTTGAGCGATTTCTTCAGTGACCACGCGGTTCTCTTCGGCCTCGTCTGCTCGGGGCTCGCGGTTGCGTACGGCATCGGGCTGACGGCCTGGCTGATGCGGCAGCCGGCCGGCGACGAGCGGATGCAGGAGATCGGTCGGGCGATCCAGGAGGGCGCAGCGGCGTATCTGCGGCGGCAGTACCAGACGATCGCAATCGTGGCGATCGTCCCGTTCCTGCTGCTCGGGTTCTATAACGAGCTGGGCTGGGGGACGGCGATCGGCTTCCTGGTCGGCGCTGTTCTCTCCGCTGCGGCGGGCTTCATCGGCATGAACGTCGCCGTCCGCTCCAACGTGCGCACCGCAGAGGCAGCCAAGCGCGGGCTCAAGCCTGCCCTCAACGTTGCCTTCCGCGCGGGCTCGGTCACCGGTCTCCTCGTCGTCGGCCTCGGCCTGCTCGGGGTCGCCGGCTACTACTGGGTCCTCACCGGCTGGCTCGATCACTCGCGCGCCTCGGCGATCAACGACCTCGTCGGCCTCGCTTTCGGCGGCTCGCTGATCTCGGTCTTCGCGCGGCTCGGCGGCGGCATCTACACGAAGGCCGCCGACGTGGGCGCCGACCTCGTCGGGAAGATCGAGGCCGGAATCCCCGAGGACGATCCGCGCAACCCCGCCGTGATCGCCGACAACGTCGGCGACAACGTCGGCGACTGCGCCGGCATGGCAGCCGACCTGTTCGAGACCTATGCGGTGACCGCGGTCGCCGTGATGCTGCTCGCCTCCCAGACCTTCCCGGGCCTCCACCTCGAGCTCTTCCCGCTCGCGATCGGCGGCATCTCGATTCTCTCGTCGGTGATCGGCACCTTCTTCGCGCGCGTGGGGCGCAACGGCTCGATCATGAACGCGCTCTACAAGGCCGTGCTCGTGGCGACCGTGCTCTCGGCGCTCGGGTTCATCCCGGTCACCCTCGCCTACGACTCGCCGCACTTCACCTTCTGGGAGCTCTATCTCTCGGCGCTCGTGGGATTGATCGTCACCTTCCTGCTGGTGGCGATCACCGAGTTCTACACCGGCACGCGCTGGTCGCCGGTGAAGCGGATCTCGGCGGCCTCGCGCACGGGCCACGCGACGAACATCATCGAAGGCCTGGCCGTAGGCATGAAGGCGACGGCGCTGCCGGTGGTCGTGATCGCAGCGGGGATCCTGGTTGCGAATCACTACGCGGGCCTGTACGGGATCGGCGTCGCCGTGATGGCCCAGCTCTCGATGACCGGCCTGATCGTGGCGCTCGACGCCTACGGCCCGGTGACCGACAACGCGGGCGGAATCGCGGAGATGGCCAATCTCGACGAGTCCGTGCGTGCGATCACCGACCCGCTCGACGCAGTCGGCAACACGACCAAGGCCGTGACGAAGGGCTACGCGATCGGCTCGGCCGCCCTCGCAGCGCTGATCCTCTTCGACAGCTACACGAACGGGCTCGCCGTGCGCGACTACCAGCAGAGCTTCCAGCTCGACGACCCCTGGGTGATTGCCGGTCTGTTCATCGGCGGGCTGATGCCGTTCCTCTTCGCGTCGCTGGCGATGGAGGCGGTCGGGCGCGTCGGAGGCCAGGTCGTCACCGAGGTGCGCCGCCAGTTCCGTGAGATCCCCGGGATCATGGAGGGCACGGCGCGGCCCGAGTACGGGCGCGCGATCGACATCGTCACCAGCTCGGCGATCAAGAGCATGCTCCTGCCGGCGCTGATCCCGATCGCCTTCCCGATCGTGGTCGGAGTGATCAGCGCGAAGATGCTCGGCGGCCTGCTGATCGGGACGATCGTCACCGGGCTCTTCCTCGCGATCTCGATGACTTCCGGGGGCGGCGCCTGGGACAACGCGAAGAAGCTGATCGAGGACGGCGCCTTCGGCGGCAAGGGCTCAGAGGCCCACGCGGCCGCGGTCACGGGCGACACGGTCGGCGATCCCTACAAGGACACGGCCGGCCCCGCGATCAACCCGATGATCAAGATCACGAACCTCGTGGCGATCCTGATCATTCCGCTCATCGTGTCGATTCATGGGTGAAACCGTTCATGGGTGAACCCGTGGTTCCCCCACGAGCCCCCTCCTTCAGAGCGGAGTCGCGACCGGGTGCGTTTCAGGAGCCGCCGCTTCGCCGGTTGCTCCCATCGTTTCTGTCGCAGTGAGCCTCCCGCCGGGCAAAGCCCGGCTCCGGCGGCAATTCGAAGCGCTCAATCAGAACGAGTCAGCGAGAGAGCTGCTTGTCAGGAACCAAGGCGTGACGCGGCCCAGCTCGGAAAGCATCTCGGAGTTGGCTTCGCTGACGATCGTGGCCACGCCGATGAGTCGAGCCCCACAACTCTCGACGAGTTGCTTCGCTGCGCGAGCCTGGTTGCCCGTTTCGATCCAGTCATCGGCCAGCAGCACGCGATCCTCGCCGCGGAGCGCCGCCCGCTGGATTCGCAACGTATGAGAGTTGCCTCGGTAGTCCGGGTCAGCGACGGCGGTCAGCTTCGGGCCCGGAAACAGACCCTCGGATTTTCGAATCGGGACAAAACCAACTCCTAGACCGAGCGCCGCAGCCGTCCCGACGATGAACCCCCGAGATTCGATCCCTGCCACTTTCGTCACTTCACCACGAAAGGGCTCGACCAGGGCTTCGGCGATTTCGCGCAAGCGCTCTGCGTCATCGAACAGACGCCAGACATCAGCATGACCGTCGACGAAGTTAATCTCGACGCTGTTCCGCTCCCTGCTCATGAGCTTTGAGACTAGAGACATGCTTGGTCGGACCGCCCTTGGGGCACAACGAAGGGCCGCCGGAGCCGGGCTTTGCCCGGCGGGAGGCTCACCAGGACAGAGACTTTTGTGTCGAACGTCGAAGCGGCGGCTCCTGAAACGCGGTGGCGCAAGTGAACGAGGTCAAGGAGGGGGCTCGCGGGGGAACCAGGGGTTCCCCCGCGCGAGCTGATGTCCCGCCGAAGGCGGCAACAGCGGCTGGAGCGCGTCCTCGGGACGCCGGCGCTGTTCTCGACCGCCTACGGCAACGTCGGCTCGTCGATCTACTACGCCCTCGGCGTCACCGCGGTCTTCGCGCTCGGGCTGACGCCGGTCGTCTTCGTGATCGCGGGGATCATCTTCGCGGCCACGGCAGCCACGTACGCGGAGGGAACGGTGCGCTTCCCGGAGGCCGGCGGCTCCTCGAGCTTCGCGCGCCACGCGTTCAACGAGCTCGTCTCGTTCGGGGCGGCCTGGGCGCAGATGCTCAACTACATCATCACGATCGCCATCTCGGCGTTCTTCGTGCCGCACTACCTCTCGATCTTCTGGGGCCCGCTGCGCGAGAACCCCTGGGACATCGTCGTCGGCGGGCTCGTGATCGCCGTGCTGGTCACCCTGAACATCGTCGGCACTCAGGAGTCGGCGCGGGTGAACATCGGCCTGGCGCTGATCGACTTCGCGACGCAGATCCTGCTCGTGCTGCTCGGCTTCGCGCTGATCTTCAGCCCGCACGTCCTGTCTTCGAACATCCACCTCGGCGTTGCGCCCACGTGGAGCCAATTCTTACTCGCGATCCCGGTGGCGATGATCGCCTACACCGGGATCGAGACCGTCTCGAACCTGGCCGAGGAGGCGCGCGACCCGGTGAAGAACATCCCGCGAGCGATCTCGTTCGTTGCGATTGCGGTCTTCGCGATCTATTTCACGCTGCCCTGGATCGCGCTCTCGGCACTTCCGGTGACGTTGACCCCGGACGGCCATTACAAGACATTGCTGGGAGTCGGCCCGCCGCACGGCTTCTCCAACGACCCGGTACTGGGCCTGGTCGAGAACCTCGGTGTCCACGGAGCGCTGCTGAGCGCGTTGAAGGTCTACGTCGGGATCCTGGCCGCGACGATTCTGTTCATCGCCGCGAACGCGGGTGTGATCGGAGCCTCCCGCATCACGTACGCGATGGCGAGTTACCGCCAGCTGCCCGAGGTGTTCCGGCGACTGCACCGCAGGTTCAAGACGCCGTACATCTCGCTTCTCATCTTCGCGGGCCTGATCCCGGTACTCGTGCTGCTGCCGGGCAAGACGAGGTTCCTCGGGACGATGTACTCGTTCGGGGCGATGCTCTCGTTCACCGTCGCGCATGCAGCGGTGGTGGCGCTGCGCTACAAGCGCCGCGACGAGGAGCTGATCTTCCGGGCGCGGCCGAACCTGCGCTGGCGTGGGGTCGACTGGCCGCTGTTCGCGGTGTTCGGCGGGCTCGGGACAGGACTATCCTGGCTGGTCGTCGTCGTCCAGGCCTCGCTCACGCGCTGGGTGGGGCTTGGGTGGCTCGTGGCGGGGTTCGCGGCCTACGCGGTCTATCGCCGGCGGCTGGGGCAGCCGCTGACAGAGACATTGCGGGCGCCGATTCCGATCGGCCCCGGGGTGGCGCTGGAGTACCGCAACGTGCTCGTCCCGATCGTGCACAGGCGGGAATCGGAGGAGGCGATCGACCTGGCCTGCCGTCTCGCGACCGAGCGAGGAGCCACGATCGCCGCGGTGACGGTGCTCGAAGTGCCGCTGGAATTGTCTCTCGACGCCCCGCTGTCCGACGCGATGGAGCACCGCGCCCATGATCTGCTCGACGAAGCGCGCGCGATCGGGGAGGCCTACGGCGTGGACGTGGTCGGGCGGCTCATCCGCGAACGGCGCGCCGGGCGGGCGATCGTGGACGAGGCGGAGCGGCGCAACAGCGAGATCATCGTGATGGGCTCGCCGCGACGCGACGTGCGGCGCGGGAGCGCGCGTGTCTTCGGCGACACCGTGGACTTCGTGCTCAAGAACGCTCCGTGCCGGGTAATGGTGGCGGCGGCGCCGAAGGCGGCATGAGCGTCGCTCGCCTCCGGCTCCCTCCCGTGGGGGAAACCATGGTTCCCCCACGTGCCCCCTTCTTAAAGTCCAACGTGGTGGAACCTCCCGGTTCCCCCACCCCCCCTCCACACGCTCATGGGCCGGAAACCGGCGCATGAGCTCCTCCTACCGCGGCCTGGTGACGATCTTCGGCCTGGTCGCGATCGGCCTCGGGATCGCGATCGTCGTCCAGACCGCCCGGGTCGGCGGCGGCTCCGGCTACCTGATCGGCGTCCTCTTCATCGCCCTCGGCGCCGGCCGGCTGTACCTCCTCCACCGCCGCCGCTGAGCCTCGGAGAAAAATCGGGGACACACCCAGGGACACACCCAGGGTGTGTCCCTGGGGGAATACAGCCCCGGAGATTTGGGCGCAGCTGGCTAGTGATGACTCGCCGCCGGAGCCGGGCTTTGCCCGGCGCGAAACACCTGCGACACAAGCAAGGGACGTGTCCGGCGAAGTGGCGGCTCCTGCGACGTTTGTCTGAACGGCGGCGTTTGCAAGGAGGGGGCCCACGGGGGTACCAGGGGTTCCCCCGTGGTCATCTAACCTCCGGCTCGTGGCGCGGAAGATTCCAGGGCTCCAGCGCGTTCTCGACGCGCCCGCGCTGTTCTCGGTCGCCTACGGCGAGGTCGCCTCGTCGATCTACGTCGCGCTCGGGATCATCGCCCTGCACGCGCTGGGCCTCACGCCCGAGGTGCTCGCGCTCGTCGGCGCCCTCTTCCTCGTCATCGCGCTCTCCTACGCCGAGGGCACCACGGCCATTCCCGAGACCGGCGGCGCCGCCACGTTCGTCCGCAGCGCGTTCAACGACCTCGCCGGCTTCCTGACCGGCTGGGCGCTCTTCCTTGACTACCTGATCGTGATCGCGCTGTCGGCGCTCTTCATGCCGCACTACCTCGGGGCGGCGCTCCAGTGGGGGTCGCTCGAGCACAACCCGTGGGACGTCGTGGTCGGGGTCGGGGTGATCATGGCCGTCGCGGCGATCCGGCTGGTGCGGCGCTCCGCGTTCTACCGCTACGGGATCTTCGTCGCCGTGCTCGATCTCTCGACACAGTTGATGCTCGTCGTGCTCGGCTTCGCGTTCCTCTTCTCCGGCGACGCGCTCACGCACGGGATCTCGATCGGGTCGCACCCGAGCTGGCACCAGATCGTGTTCGCGCTCCCGCTTGCGATGCTCGCCTACACGGGTCTCGAGACCGTCGCCAACCTCGCCGAGGAGACGCGCGAGCCGGGCCGGGACCTGCCGCGGAGCCTCTTCTCCGGGATCGGGCTCGTCGTCGTGATCTACGTCGCGATCGCGCTCGTGGCTCTGTCCGCGTTCCCGGCGCAGGGCGGCACGACCGGCCTCGGCAGTGACTGGCTCAACGCGCCGCTGATGGGGATCGTGGACGCTCTGCGCGGGCCGTTGCCCGAGGGCCTGGCGACCGCGGTGCGCGTGTACGTCGGCCTCACCGGCGCCGTGATCCTCCTCGTCGCGGTCACGACGTCGATCTCGGGGTTCACCCGGCTTGCCCACTCGCTCGGCGAGCACGGGCAGCTGCCGCGCGCCTTCGGCCGCCTCAACCGCCGCACGCTCGTCTCGCCGCAGGCCATCGTCGCCTCAGCGCTCATCTCGACCGCGCTGCTGATCGGGACGTCTGTCATCAAGGACGACATCGCCTTCCTCGCGAGCCTCTTCAGCTTCGGCGTCCTGGGCGCGTTCACCGCCGCCCAGCTCGCGGTGATCAAGCTGCGCTTCAGCGAGCCCGAGCTCCCGCGGCCCTACCGGGCGCCGGCGAATGTGCGCATCCGAGGCGTCGAGGTGCCCCTTCCTGCGCTCGTCGGCTCGGTCGCGACCTTCTCGATCTGGATCGCGGCGCTGGCCACGCATGCGGGCGCGCGCTACGGCGGCCCGGCCTGGCTCGCCGCGGGCCTGGTGGTCTACGGGCTCGTTCGGAAGGGGCGCGGCGAGGGCTTGCTCCAGCATGTCGAGGCGCCGCCGGGCCACCTGCCAGAGGCGGAGTTCTCGAGCATTCTCGTCCCGATGAAGCTGGGGGCGATCGGCGAGGAGATGGTTGCCACCGCCGTCAAGCTCGCGGCCGAGCGCGGGGCGGAGGTCGAGGCGCTGTTCGTGATCCGCGTGCCGCTCGACCTGGCGATCGACGCCAAGCTGGACGAACAGGAAGAGCGGGCCGCAGCCTCGCTCGCGGAGGCCGCGCTGCTCGGGGGTGACCTCGGCGTGGAGGTGCGCACCGAGACGATCCGGGCGCGCTCGATCGGCGAGGCGATCGTCTCCGAGGCCACGCGCCGCGGCAACGACCTCATCGTCTGCGGCTCCGCGCCGCGCTGGCGGCGGCAGTCGCGCTTCTTCTCGCCGACGGTCGAATACGTGCTGCGCAAGGCGCCCTGCGAGGTGCTCGTGGTGGCCTTTCCGGAGGGCTCGGTCGACGAAGACGGCACGGTTCCGGAGTGAGCTAAGGTGAGAACGTGAAGGCACTAGTCATCGGCTGCGGCCGCGTCGGCTCGAACCTCGCCCTCCAGCTCGACCGGGAAGGGTGGGACGTGACCGCCGTGGACGAGAAGGAAGAGGCACTCGGCCGGCTCGGCGACCACTGGGCCGGCGGCTTCGTGCTCGGGCACGGCATGGACACCGACGTCCTGCGCGAGGCGGGGATCGAGGACGCCGACGCTGTGGTCGTCGCGACCGACGGCGACAACACCAACATCGTGATCGGCCAGGTCGCCCAGCAGCGCTTCGACAACCAGTGCGTCGTAGTGCGCGTGCTCGATCCGGCCCGGGCGGAGTTCTACCGCCAGCGCGGGCTGCGCACGATCTGCCCGACCTCGGTAGCGATCGACGTGCTGCTCGACTCGGTGCGCGCCTGTGAAGTGCGGCCCGCCGAGCCCAGCAAAGCCTGATGTACATCCTCGTCGCAGGCGGCGGCAAGGTCGGCGCCAACTTCGCGCGAACCCTGCTCAAGGACGGCAAGCACGAGGTGACGCTGATCGAGCAGCGCCGCGACCGCTTCATCCGGCTCGAGCGTGAGTTCGAGCACCAGATCCAGCTCGGCGACGCGACCGAGATCTACGTTCTCGAGCGAGCCGGCATCGCCCGGCCGCCCGACGTCGTGGCCGCGCTCACGGGCGACGACGAGGACAACCTGATCATCAGCCAGCTCGCCAAGGAGAAGTACGGCGTGCCGAAGGTGATCGCGCGCGTGAACGATCCGCGCAACCAGGCGCACTTCGACCTGCTCGGGGTCTCGCCCACGGTCTCGGCCACGCGCGGCCTGATGGCCCTGATCGAGCACGAGGTGCCGGAGCACGACCTCGTCCACCTCCTCGAGCTGCGCAAGGAGAATCTCGAGATCGTCGAGGTGCAGATCGACGAGCGCGCTCCCGCCGCCGGCAAGCGGGTCGAGCAGCTCGACCTGCCGGAAGGCTCGCGCCTGATCTCGATCATGCGCAACGGCCACGCCGAGATCGCCGTCGGCTCGACCGAGCTCGAGGCCGGCGACCAGGTGCTGGCCATCCTCCAGCCCGGCAAGGAAGACGAGCTGAGGAAGGTGCTGCTCAAGAGTTGATGCGCTGGTTCGGGGTCGTTCTGGCGCTCGCGGCGGTCGTGCTGCCCGGAGCCGCCGGCGGGGGTCGGGCGCAGGAGCAGCTGCATCTTCGCCTGGTCGTCTCGGGGCTCCACCAGCCGACCTTCGTTGGCGCGCCGCGCAGCGAGCCAGGCCGGCTGTACGTGGTCGAAAAGGCGGGCGTGATCCGCGTGGTCGTCAACGGCAAGCTGCGCCCGAAGCCGTTCCTGGACATTCGAAGCCGGGTCGGTAGCGACGCCGACGAGCAGGGGTTGCTCTCCGTCGCGTTCCACCCGCGGTACGCGACCGACCGTCGCTTCTTCGTGGACTACACCGATAACAGCGGCGACACGCGCGTAGTCGAGTTTCGCTCGAACGGCACAGCGGCCCTACCTGGCACCGCGCGCCAAGTTCTGTTCGTCAACCAGCCCTATGCGAACCACAACGGGGGCCAATTGCAGTTCGGCCCCGACGGGAGGCTGTATGTGGGCATGGGCGACGGCGGCTCCGGCGGCGACCCGAACAACCATGCGCAGAACCTCGGGTCGCGGCTCGGCAAGCTCCTGCGGCTGAACGTCGACAAGGCGGGCGCCAGCTGGCAGATCGCGGGCTACGGTCTTCGCAATCCGTGGCGCTTCTCCTGGGACCGGGCGACGCGGGACCTCTACATCGGCGACGTCGGCCAGAGCGCCTGGGAAGAGGTCGATCTGCGCACGCCGGCTCAGCAGCGCGGGCTGAACAACTACGGCTGGCGGGTCTGGGAGGGCCGTGCCCGCTACACGGCGGGCCAGAAGGTGAACCCTCGCGGCCGGCTCGTCTTTCCGATCACGGTCTACAGTCACAGCGACGGCTGCTCGATCACCGGCGGGTACGTCTACCGCGGCAAGGCTGTGCCGGTGGCGCGCGGACGGTATTTCTACGGCGACTACTGCCAGGGCACGATCTGGAGCCTGCGCGCCGTGAAGGGAAAGCTGCGCGGAGTCCGGCGCGAGCCCTTCGAGGTCTCGAACCTCTCGTCGTTCGGCCAGGGCGCCGCAGGCGAGCTCTTCGCGGTCGGCCTGAGCGGAGAGCTCTACAAGCTCACGGGATAGGGGCTAGCCGGTTCTGCGCCGGCGGACCTGAGGCCCCTGCGCGCCGAGCGCCGCGTAGGCGAGCGCCTGGAGCGACTCGTTCAGCGACCGGACCTCGTGCGCGAGGGCCAGGAAGCCCTCGTTGTGGTCGAGCTGCCGATTCATGGTCTGCAGCTCCGCGCGCAGCGCATCCAGCCGCTCGAGGATCGCGTCGAGCTGCCGGTCGTCGAAGGTCTTGCGGTCGGTCACTTCGCTCAATTCTACGGAGCGGACGGCGCCCGAAGCCTCGTCGCGTGCAGAAGCAGCAATCCGAGCGCGAGCCCGGCTGCATCCATCGCCACGTCGAACGGCGAGGCGTGGCGGCCGCGGACGAACTCCTGGTGGATCTCGTCCGAGACTGCGTAGGCGAAGCCGATCGCAAATGCCGGCACTTCCCGCCCGAGCGCGCGGAAGAGAAGCAGCGCGAGGATCGCGTACTCGCTCGCGTGCGCGCCCTTGCGCAGGATCGTGTCCCAGACGCCGAGGTCGGTGGAGAGACTCGGGATTGCCGAGAGCGTGAAGATCACAGCCGCCCAGACCAGGACGGGCGCCCAGAGGGAGAGTCGCCGCGGGAGAGCCATCGCGGGGCCATGTTAGGCTCTGGCCCGAAAGGCGAGCGGTAAGGGAACCCGGTGTGAGTCCGGGACGGTCCCGCCGCTGTGAGGGGAGACGCTCCTCGCCGAAGTGCCACTGGCCTCGTGCTGGGAAGGCGGCGAAAGAGGGAGCCCCGAGTCAGAAGACCTGCCGGTCGCCTCGAACCCGAACCCCTCGCGGAAGGAGGATTCGTGTACAGGCGTCTCTCGATGTGGTTCGCCGTCGGCATGACGGCACTGCTGCTCGTCCCCGCGGCCCTGGCCGTGGACGTGCACGTCCGGGTCGAGGGCAAGACCCGGAACATCTTCGGCTCGACCGAGCCGACGCTCACGGTGAAGGCGAATGCGCTCGACGCGCTCGATTCGGCCAGTCTCGCGGCCGAGTTCTACTACCACGTCACCACCACGTCATTCGGGCCATACGTCGACCAGATCGGCCGCTACCTGGCCGGGGGCTCGGACGGCTGGGTCTTCAAGGTGAACGGAGCCTCACCCCCTGTCGGGGCCGACGCGGTCGTCCTCCGGGGCGGCGACAGGGTGCTCTGGTACTGGGCCACGTTCGGCCCCACTGGCGGGCCGCCAACGCTTGTCCTGCAGGCCACGAAGCAGCGCGGCTGCTACCGGGTGCTGGCTCAGGACGACAACGGCAAGACCAGGGCCGCGCGTGGCGCGAGGTTGCACGCCGGCGGTCGCAGCGTCCCGGCCCGCACGGGCAGTGCGTGCCTCGAGACCCACAAGGGCCTCGTGACCGCGACGCTCAAGGGCGCGGTGCGCTCGAACGCGCTGCGGTGAAGCGATTCGCGCTCGCAGCGGCCCTCGCGGTCGCGCTGGCCGGCTGTAGCTCGGGAACGAGCAGCTCCGGCCACGCGACCGTCTGGGTGACCCGCGACCGGGGCGCGAAGGTGCTGCACGTCGGGAAGGTGCAGGCCGGCCTGACGGCGATGCAGGCTCTCCAGCGGGTGGCCAAGGTGAAGACGCGCTACGGCGGCCGGTACGTGCGCTCGGTGGACGAGGTCGCCGAGCACGGCCGCCGCTCGTGGTTCTACTACGTGAACGGCTACCTCGCCGACCAGGGCTCCGCCGAGTACCGGCTCCGGGACGGTGATGTCGAGTGGTGGGATTACCGCTCCTGGCGCGATCCGCTCCAGGACTCCGTGGTCGTCGGTGCCTTCCCGGAGCCGTTCCTGCACGGGTACGGCGGCGCGCGTCGTCCGACTGTGGTGGCATCGCTTGCGCCTGCCAACCCGCTCGTCCGCGCGATCGCCAGGCGCCTGCATGCCCGCTCGACGCTCGCCACGGCGAAGCTGGCGCGGGGCGTGAACATCCTGTTTCTCGCAGGGCCGGAGCCGCCGGGCATGCGGTTCGAGGCGAAGCTGCGGTCGAAGGGAGCCCCGCCGGGCTCGCCTGTGCGAATGCTCTACCTCGGCGACCTGCGCCGGCTTGCCCGCGCCCGCTGGCCGTTCCGCTTTCGCTACGAGGTTCAGGGGTGAGCCCGGCCCCTGCAGCCGCTCTGCTCGCAGGGCTGGTGGCGGCTGCGCTGCTGGCCGAGCGCACGATCTCGGTCGCGGCGATCGCGTTGCTTCTGCTGGTCGTCTGCCTGCGCGCTCCCGCGCCACGGCGCCGGCTCTACCTCGTCGGAGCCTTCGTCTCCGGATTCGGGGTCTTCGCGGTCAGCCCGTTCGTCGCGACCATCGGCTGGCACGTGCTCTGGAGCGGCCCGACGATTCCGGTGCTGGGCCGGCTCGACGTGACCCGGGAGGAGCTGCACGTGGCGCTGTTTCAGGGCCTGCGGCTGACCGCGGTCGCGCTTGCGTTCGCGGCGTACGCGCTCCTGCTCGACCACGACCGGCTCGTGCAGGCGGTGGGCTTCGCGCGCCGGTCGGTGCTGGCGATCGCGCTGGCAACCCGGCTCGTGCCGACGCTGGAGCGCGACGCGGCGGGCCTCGTCGAGGCGCTGCGCGGCCGTGGGGTGGAGGTCTCGGGCCTGCGCGGGCGGGCCCGACTGGTCTCGCCGCTGCTCGCGGGCTCGCTCGAGCGCGCGCTCAACCTCGCCGAGGCGATGGAGGCACGCGGCTACGGCCGGGCGGGAGCAACGCGCACGCCGCGTCCGGGCTGGGGCGGGCGCGAGCGGCTCGCGCTCGCGCTCGGGACGCTGGCGGTCGTGCTGGGAGCGCTATGGCTCTAGCGCGCGTCGAGCGGCTTACGTTTACCTACCCGGAGACCGCGAGCCTGGCGCTCGACGACGTCTCGCTCGAGGTGGAGCCGGGCGAGGTGGTCGCGCTGCTCGGACCTTCCGGCTGCGGCAAGTCGACGCTGCTGCGCGCGCTCGCGGGGCTCGTGCCGCACTTCCATGGCGGACGCTTCGCCGGCCGGGTCGAGGTGGCGGGGCACGACACGCGGCGCACCCGCCCGGCCGACCTCGCGGGCACGGTCGCGACGCTCTTCCAGGATCCCGAGGATCAGGTCGTGTTCACGCGCGTGGCCGCAGAGGTGGCGTTCGGCCTGGAGAACGTCGGCACGGCCCCCGAGCGAATCGGCGCGCGGGTGGCGCAGGCGCTCGCCGCCGTCGGCGCCGCGCACCTCGTCGAGCGGCCGGTGGCCGAGCTGTCCGGCGGCGAGCTCCAGCGCGTCTGCCTCGCTTCGGTGCTCGCGCTCGAGCCGCGGCTGCTGCTACTCGACGAGCCGACCTCGCAGCTCGACCCGGAAGGCGCCGAGGAGGCGATCGAGCTCGCCCGGGCGGCCGGGGCGGCCGTGGTCGTCTCGGAGCAGCGCCCCGATCGCGTGCTCGGCGCGTGCGACCGGGTGCTCTTCCTCGAGCGCGGCCGGATCGTGCTGGACGCGCCGCGCGAGGAGGCGCTCGCCTGGCTCGCGCGCCACCGGCCGGCCTGGGTCCCGCGTGATGCCGCGGTGCCGGGCCCGGGCTCGGCGCCTGAGCCGTCCTGCCGAATCGAGCGCGTCTCGTTCGCCTACGGGGACACGCGTGTGCTCGAGGGAGTGAGCCTCGAGATCGGCCGCGGCGAGGTGGTCGCGCTCGTCGGCCCGAACGGCTCCGGGAAGACGACGCTGGCCAAGCTCGCGGCGGGCGTGCTCGAGCCGGGCACGGGCAGCGTCACCCGCAACGGCCGCGCGTGCTACCTCTCGCAGGATCCGGGCCGCTATCTCGTGCGCGAGCGGGCGGAGGACGAAGTCGCGCTTGCGGTGGAAGGGGATGTCTCGCGCGCGCGCGAGGCGTTGCGGGGCGTGGGGCTCGCCGGGCTCGAGGCCCGCCACCCGCGCGACCTCTCGAGTGGCGAGCGAGAGCGACTCGCCCTGGCGGCCGTGCTCGTCGCCGAGCCCGACCTGCTCGTGCTGGACGAGCCCACGCGCGGCGTCGACCCCGAGCGCAAGGACGAGCTCGCTGCGCTCCTGCGCGCTCAGGCGCCCGCGCGCGCCACGCTCGTCGTCACGAACGACTTCGTCTTCGCCGCGGCCGTCGCCGACCGCAGCGTCTCCACTGCGCCCGAGCGCGAGGCGGCGCTTGTCTAGGTTCGCCGCATTCGGTGCCCTCGCGGCGGCGCTTGTCGCAGCGGCGTGGACAGCGATCTCGCCCGACGACGCGGCGCTGGCCCTCCTGCTCGTCGCCGGGGCGCTGGTCGTCGCGGGCGCGGCCTGGCTCGAGAACGGTCCGGGCTCGAGCAAGGAGCTCGTCCTCATCGCCACCCTCGCCGCCGCGGCGGCCGCAGGGCGAGTGCTGTTCGCGGCGGTTCCGAACGTGCAGCCGGTGACGGTGATCGCGGTCGTGTCCGGAGTCGCGCTCGGCCCGCGGGCGGGGATGGCTGTCGGCGGCCTGGCGGCGTTCGTCTCGAACTTCTACCTCGGCCAGGGCGCCTACACGCCGTGGCAGATGCTGGCGTGGGGGGGATGTGGGCTGCTGGGCGGCCTGGCCGCGCCGCTGCTGCGCCGCCGCCTGCCGCTCGCGCTCACCTGCTTCGTGCTCGGCTTCGCCTTCGACGCGGTGCTGGACGTCTGGGAGTGGCTCAGCTTCTACCCGCACACGTGGCAGGCCTTTGCCGCGCTCTACGGGCGCGGGATCTGGTTCGACTTCGCGCACGCGAGCGGGAACCTCGTGCTCGTGCTCGTCGCGGGCCCGGAGCTGCGGCGGCTCCTGGAGCGCTACGCACGGCGCCTGCGCGCGGAGGTCGTGTGGGCGTGAGGCTCGCCGCCGCGGTCGCCGCGACTGCGCTCGCCGCGAGCCCGGTCGGCTTCCTCCAGGGCCGCCAGGCTCCGGGCGGTGGCTTCGTCGAGCCGAGCGGTGCCTCGGGCCCCGAGCTGACCGCCTGGGCGGCGCTCGGGCTCGAGGCAGCGGGCGCGAGCCCGGGCCGCGCCCTGGACTACCTCGTCGCGCACGAGAACGAGCTGACCGAGGCGACCGACGTCGAGCTCGTCGCGCTGGCGGAGAGCGCTCTGGGGCACCGGCCCCAGCGGCTGCTCGCGCGCATCCGCCGCTTCCAGCGACCGGGCGGGGCGATCGGCCCGACGGTCAACTCGACCATCTGGGGGATCCTCGCCCTGCGCCAGGCCGGAGAGCCGGCGCCCCGCGCTGCCGTGCGGTTCGTGCTGCGCCGGCAGGCTCGCTCCGGCGGGTGGGGGTGGTACCCCGGCGGTCGGCCCGACTCGAACGACACCGCCGCTGCGGTTCAGGCCCTGCGCTCCGCGGGCGTGCGCGGTGCGCCGATCAGCCGCGCACTCACCTACCTGGACCGACTCCGGAACCGCGACGGCGGCTTCGAGCTCACGCGCGGCCGCGGCTCGGACACGCAGTCCACGGCCTGGATGGTTCAGGCCTTCGTCGCTGCCGGCAAGCCCGTGCCGCGCGGCGCGCTCGCGTACCTCCGGCGCATGCGCCAGGGCAACGGGAGCTTCCGCTACTCGCGCCGCTACGCGACCACGCCGGTCTGGGTCACGGCGCAGGTGCTACCCGCGCTCGCCGGCCGGGCGTTCCCCCTCTAGTCGCACGAAGTATTCCTCGACGTAGAGCGGTTGGTAACCGAGCCGGTCGTTGATCGCGAGCATGCCGACGTTGCCCTCGTCGTTCTCGGTCACGAGCCTCTCGAGCCCCGCCTCCTGCGCCCAACGCACGACGGCCACCTTGCCGAGCAGCGCGAGACCACGGCGCCGCTGCGTACGCAGGGTGGCGGTCATCGAGTTGTAGCCGATGCCCCGCGCCGGGTCGACGGCGACGAACGCCAGCGAGACCGGGCGCTCGCCGTCGAGCACGACGAAGCTGCCCTCATCCGAGATGTCGGGGTACTCGAACTCGTCGCGGCGCCAGCTTTCGAAGTCGACTTCCGTCTCCGGCTCGTCCGAGGGCATGTCGATCTCGCCTTCGACACAGATCGCGTGCAGCTCGTGCGCGCGGTCTCGCGTCTCTCCCAAGGTTTCCAGGCGAAACCCGGGCACGGCCACCTCGGGAACCGAGGCCGCCGAGACGTCGAGCGCTGAGACGCGGTTGCGCCCCGACGGCGCGAAGCCACGTTTCGTCAGGAACTCGGAGCCCGCTGGGTCGCCAGGCACGTAGCTCTCCAGGCGCCAGGCGTCCTCCGCGCGCAAATAGGCGACGGCCGTCTCGAACAGCTCCGAGCCGATCCCCCGGCCACGGTGATCCCGCGCGACGTCGATCCAAAGCCGGCCCTTCCCTGGGGTCGGCACCGCCCACTCGAAGGCGGCTTCGGCGTGGCCGACGATCTCGTCCCCCGCGACCGCCACCCAGTCCCGCCGCCGCTCGCCCAACGGCGGGAGCTCGAGCTCGTGCACGAGGCCGCGCTCGGTCAACACCTGACGCGGGTTCAGTTCGAGCGAGAGGCGCACCATCGCCGGCACGTCTTCCCTCCGCAGCTCGCGAATCACCGCTCGAGCACCCAGATGCCCTGGTCGTAGATAGGCCGGTAGCCGAGGCTCTCGTTGAGCGCGAGCATGCCGCTGTTCTCGCGGTCGTTCTCGGTCAGGATCCGTTCGATCCCGTTTGCGGCAGCCCAGCGGGTGGTCGCGAGCTTCACCAGCAGCGCGAGCCCCCGGCGCCGGTAGCCCGGCAGGGTCGCGGTCAGCTGGTTGTGGGCGACCCCGCGCTCGGGATCGACGGTGAGGAAGCAGAACGCGGCCGGCTGGTCACCGTCCAGCACGACGAAGCTGCCCTCCTGGGAGAGATTCGGGTGAGCCAGGTCGTCCCACTTCCACTCCGCGAGGTCGTTTGGCAGCTCGGCCTCGCCCGCGCTGTAGCGCTCGAACAGCGCCTCGACATCGTCCAGCGCCTCGGCCAGCGAGACCAGGCGCAAGTTCCCCGCCTCGAGCTCCCGCAGGCGAGAAAGGTCGACCGCCCGGGGATCCACGTCGGAGACGCGGTCGGCGCCCGTCAGCTCGAAGCCGCGCTGCCGCACGAACCGCTCTCCCGCGGGATCGCCGTCGACCCAGGTGCGCAGGCGCGTGGCGTTTCCGGAGCGGAGATGTTCCTCCACGATCCGGAAGAGCTCGGCGCCGATGCCTTGGCCGCGCTGCTCTCGACGAACGCCGATCCAGAGTCGGGCCTTGCCGCGCCCCGGCGCCGACGAGTCGAGGGCGGCGTGCGCGTAGCCGACGATCTCCCCGCCGGACTCGGCGACCCAATCCCGCCGGAGCGCCGCCGGCGGAGGTTTGTTCGCACGCGCCCAGACCATCGCGCCCGTCTCGAGCCGATGCGGGTTGACGGCAAGAATGAGCGTGGCAGTCGCTTCTGCGTCTTCTTTCCGGAGCTCGCGAATCACGCCCCTATACTCGCGAAATGGCGACCGCCTCGATCGTGACGATCGGGAACGAGCTGGTCTCCGGCGACACCGTCAACACGAACGGCTCCTGGCTCGCCGCCCGGCTCGAAGCCCTCGGCGTGGACGTGCTGCTGATCGCATCGCTTCCGGACGAGCAAGAGCGAGTCGCTGCGCTGGTTCGCGCCCAGGCCGCCGACGCCGACGTGGTACTCGTCACCGGCGGTCTCGGCGGAACTCCGGACGACATCACGCGCGAAGCGATCGCAGCAGCGTTCGGAGTGCCCCAGGAGGAGCAAGCCGAGGTCGCCGAGCGCCTGCGCGCCCGCTTCCGCGGCGATCCCGACTACGTCACCCGCTGGGCGCAGCTTCCCACCGGCAGCCGTCCGCTCGAGAACCCGCTCGGCGGCGCGCCCGGCTTCGTGATCGGCAACGTCTACGTTCTGCCCGGGTTGCCGGCCGAGATGGAGGCGATGTTCGAGACCGTTGCGGCGGAGCTCGGCGGCGGCAGCCCGATCGGCTCCTGGCGGCGCACCTATCGCACTACCGAGAGCCGCATCGTGGCGGTGCTCGAGGCCGGTGGCGAGCGCTATCCGGCTGTCAGAGTCGGCTCGTACCCCAGCTTCGGAGCCGAAGGCAGCTCCGTCGAGGTCGTGCTCAAGTCGAGCGACCCGGTCGCGCTGGCGGCAGCGCAGGCCTGGTTCGAGCAGGCTTTGACCGATCCAACCGCCTGAGAGCCGCAGTCCGCCGCAAGGCCTGCTACGGTCCTGGTGGTTGCGTGATCTGGGAAGTCAGGCGGCCTTCGCCCCAGACCGATGCGACTTCAGTCGACCATGCGTACGTGGCAGTCCCCTTTCCAGGGGTTCGCGCCGCTGCGCCGAATTGCCGATGCGGTGAGAGTGAAGGTGGGTCGCCGCAGCCTCGTTGTCGTGATCGCACTGACCTCGGTGGTCGGTGTCTTCCTGCTGGTCCAGCGGACCGGCTCGAGCGTCTTCGCGGCCGCCGCCACTCCCGACTGGCGCTACCTGCTTGCCGGCCTTGCGATCTGCGCGGCGGTTCAGCCGCTTCGCGCGCTCGCCTGGACGTCGACGGTGCGCTCGCCGGTCGGCTTCCGTGCCATGTACACGGCCAGCTCCGTCGGCTCGTTTCTCGACACCGTCTTGCCCGGCCGGCTGGGCGAAGCCTCGAAGGTCGGAGTGCTGAAGGTCGTCGCCGGGCCGCGCTGGCCCGGGTTCTCGCGCGCGGGCGGAAGCCTCCTGTGCGCGCATCTGCTCGAGATGGTGGCCTTCGTGCTCGTCGGCGCCGCCTCGGTATTCTTCCTTCCGGTCCCCGGCTGGGCGAAGCTGACGATGGTCGTCGGCCTGCCGCTCGCCGCCGGCGGGCTGCTGCTCGTCTCGGTCTTGCACCACAAGCTGAGCCACCGTCTGCCGGAGAGCGTCGGCGCGTTCCTCGCGGGCGCCGCGGCCCCGAAGCGGATCATGCTCAAGGCCGGCCTCATCCTCATCGTGACCTGGGTCGCCCGCTGGTTCGGTGTTCTCTTCCTGCTCCAGGCGGTCGGCGTCCACGCCGGCGTCGGCTCGGCCCTGCTCTACATGGTCGTGACCGGTCTGGCGAACACGATGCCCTTCTTGCCCGGGAACGTCGGGCTCTACCAGGGTGCCGCGATCGGCGCGCTGGCGATGTCTGGCCACGGCGGCACGACCGCGATCGCGGCCAGCGTCTTCACTCCGGCCGCCGGAAGTCTCGCCACGGCTGTTGCGGCGACGGTCGGCCTTTCGCTCTACGCGCGCAGCTTCGGCGAGCTTCGTCGAGCCGCAGTCCGCTTCTAGCCCAGCTTCTCCGGATCCGCGGGCTGCCCGTCGCGGCCGACGTAGCCGTCCTTGGCGCCGACGACGAGCATGACGAGGTCTTCGTCGCCGATGCTCGACATCTGGCGGGGCGTGGTCGATTCGACGTGGCAGAGCCCGCCCGGCCCGAGCTCGCGCGTCTCGCCCGGGAGCGCGAATCGCGCCCGCCCCGAGTGGACGAAGTAGAGCTCGTCCTGCTGCTCGTGGTAGTGGGGCCGTGCCACGATGCCCGGCGCGAGCACGAGCACGTTCACGCCGAAGGCCGTCACGCCGAGCTCTTGCCGCACCTTGCGGAAGACGCCGTCGCCCATCTCGTCGATCGACCCGAACGCGTGGCCCATAGGCTCATTTCCCTCGCTAGCATCGAGCAGTGGCAGTTGCCTCCCCCGAACGCTATCTCGCAGACCTGAACCCAGCGCAGCGTGAGGCGGTCCTCGCGACCGAGGGTCCGCTGCTCGTCGTCGCCGGCGCCGGTTCGGGCAAGACGCGCGTGCTCACCTACCGGGTCGCGCACCTGATCAACGCCTGCGGGGTGAAGCCGAACGAGATCCTCGCGATCACCTTCACCAACAAGGCCGCGGGGGAGATGCGCGAGCGGCTCGAGGACCTGCTCGGTCCGGTCGCGCGCTCGATCTGGATCCTCACCTTCCACGCCGCCTGCGGGCGGATCCTGCGGCGCGAGGCCCAGCGCCTCGGCTACCGGAGCAACTTCACGATCTACGACCAGGCCGACCAGGTGCGGCTCACCAAGGCCTGCCTGGAGGAGCTCGACCGCGACCCGAAGCGCTTCGTTCCCCGCGGCATACATGCGCAGATCTCCGCGGCGAAGAACCAGCTCGTCACCCCGGAGGAGTACGCCGAGCGCGTCTCGTCGTTCCACGACCAGACCGTCGCTGAGGCGTACGACCTCTACCAGAAGCGGCTGATCGCCTCGAACGCGGTCGACTTCGACGATCTCCTAATGCTCACCGTCCAGGTGCTGGAGAGCTTCCCGGAGGCGCGCGAGCGCTGGCAGAAGGCCTTCCGCTACATCCTCGTGGACGAGTACCAGGACACGAACCACGCCCAGTACCGGCTGCTCCAGTTGCTGTCCGAAAAGCACCGGAATGTCTGTGCAGTGGGCGAT
This sequence comes from Gaiellales bacterium, assembly GCA_038236705.1. GTDB lineage: Bacteria > Actinomycetota > Thermoleophilia > Gaiellales > Gaiellaceae > AC-32. Next base: position 128,413 of record JBBRZN010000001.1, on the reverse strand, counting down.
CCAGATCAGAGTGTCTACGGGTTCCGAGGAGCGGACATCCGCAACATCCTGGAGTTCGAGCGCGACTTCGGCGAGACCAAGACGATCGCCCTGGAGCAGAACTACCGCTCGACGAACACGATCCTCGAGTCGGCGAACGCGGTCATCTCGAACAACCGCGAGCGCAAGCCGAAAAACCTCTGGTCGGAGCTCGGCGAGGGCGAGCCCGTCCGCGTGCTCGAGGTCGAGGACGAGCACGCCGAGGCGCGCTTCGTCGCGGCCGAGATCGCGCTCCTGGGCGAGGAGGGCTACAACGGGAGCGAGATCGCGGTCTTCTACCGGACGAACGCGCAGTCGCGCGTGCTGGAGGACGTGCTCGTCCGCCAAGGGGTCGGCTACCAGGTGATCGGCGGCCCGCGCTTCTACGAGCGCGCCGAGGTGAAGGACGTGGTCGCCTACCTCCAGGCGATCGACAACCCCTACGACGCCGTCTCGCTCCAGAGGATCGCCAACCGCCCGCGACGCGGGATCGGCGATGCCAGCCTTGCGCGTCTCCAGACCTACGCGGACGCGCACGGGATCTCGCTCTGGGAGGCGCTCGGCCACGCCGAGCCGGCCGGAATCGCGGCCGCGCCGCTGCGCGCGGTTGGGCAGCTGCACTCCCTGCTCCAGTCGCTCCAGGCGGGGGCGCTCGAGCTCGAGGTGCCGGAGGTGATCGAGCGGGTGCTCGAGCGCAGCGGCTACATGGACGCGCTGCGCGCCGAGCGGACGATCGAGGCGCAGGGCCGGATCGAGAACCTCCAGGAGCTCGTCAGCGCCGCGCAGGAGTACCAGGCCACCGCGGCCGAGCCGAGCCTCTCCGGCTTCCTGCAGGAGATCTCGCTCTATTCCGACCAGGATGCGATCCGCGGGGAGCAGAGCCTGGTCACGCTGATGACCCTGCACAACGCGAAGGGGCTCGAGTTCCGGGCCGTCTTCATGATCGGCCTGGAGGAGGGCATCTTCCCGCACGCCCGCTCGATCGAGGAACAGGGACTCGAGGAGGAGCGGCGGCTCGCCTACGTGGGCATGACGCGGGCGAAGGAGCGGCTCGTGCTCACCCACGCCTCCGCGCGTTCGCTCTACGGGAGCCGGTCGTACAACCTGCCCTCGCGGTTCCTCGACGAGCTTCCGGACGACAAGGTCGAGCGGCAGCGCCTCAAGCCCGCGTCCTGGTCGGGCTACGGCTCGCCGACCGGGGTGGCTCCGCGCTCGGACACGCCCACGCTCTCGACAGGCGATTCGGTCCGGCACGAGACTCTCGGCGAGGGAGTGGTGACCGCGATGGAGGCCGGCGGTGTGGTCACGGTGCGGTTCGCCGCAGACGGAACCGAGCGGCGCCTGATGCTCGACTACGCGCCGCTCGAGCGGATCTAACGAACCGCCTCGACCCAGTCCAGCCGGCGGCCGCAGAGGCTCCGCGGCTCCGAAGCCGTCTCGACGGGCTCGCGCGCGTCCACGCGGCTGAGCGCCACCGGCCCGAAGGAGTACGGCCTGCCCCCGCTGCCCGGGTGCCAGCCGCCGGTCTCGTAGCGGATCCGGACGAGGTGCTCGCCGGCTGAGAGTGGGATCGTGCCGAGGTCGGTGTAGAGGCCGGGCCAGTCCAGCTCGTCCCGCATGGAGCCCACCTCGCGCCCGTCCACGGAGATCGAGGCGAGGCCGAACCAATCTCCGCCCAGCCAGGCGGTGTAGTCGCCGGCAGTCGGCACCGAGACCGTCAATGCGACCTCGCCCCGGCCCGGGGGCTCCCCCAGATGGATCGCCTCCGGCCTCGTCGCGGTCGTCAGCGTCCCTCCCAGCGCTCCGAGCCGGAGCACCGCCGCGCAGGGCGGCACCGCAGCGGCCTGGCTCTCGTTCCCGAGCGGCAGGTGCTCGAGGATCGTCCGCTCGCGAGGCCGCGGTCGCTGCCAGACCTCGTAGTAGCGGCCGCTCCAGGCGAGCCGGTAGACCGAGGGAGGCCGGCTCGCCGCCGGGCCGCGTCGCAGCACGAGCGTGCGGTAGATGAGCAACCCATCGAGGCGGATCCGGTCGATGTCGGCCGAACCGCCCTTGTCGAGCAGCTTCCCGTCGGTGAGGTAGACGAAGCGGCGGCGCAGCTCCGAGGCGCCCTCGGGATCGAGGCGCCGCAGGAAGTGGCGGGCGCCGTAGGGCTCATACGTCGTCATCAGCGACGGGCCCTGCCCGGCGAAGCGGTCGCCGATCGCCTCGAGCTCGTGCAGCTGCCCGCGCGGCGCGAGCCAGACATCGTGGTACTGGAGCACGTTCGACCAGACCACGCCCGCGGCGATCGCCAGCGCGAGCACCCCGGCCTCGACGGTTCGCTTGCGCGCGAACAGGGCAGCGCACACCGCGAGCGCCGCGGCGAGGGCGGCCGGCGAGGCCATCGCCAGCGCCTTGCCGCCGACCCACGGCGAGCTGACGGCGACGAAGAGCGCGCAACCGATTCCGGCGACCGCCGCGTAGGCGAGCAGCTCCCAGGCGCGGCGCTCCCAGGCCCACCAGAGCCCGAGCGCGCCGGCCGCGATCACGACGGCGATCAGGACGTAGGTGGGCGCCGAGTCGTGCGGATGGATGCGGAAGTCGCCTACGGGCCAGATCCCGAAGACCTGAAAGCCGCTCAGCGGGCCGTTCAGGTTGCCGAGGTTCGTCTCCTTGTCGAAGGCGCCGATGCGCGGCAGCCAGTCCACCGCGGCGACGAACGCCGGCACCGCGAGCACGGCCAGCGCACCGGTGAACGCGCCGGCCTTCAAGAGCAGCGGCCGCCCCGGCCGGCGGACGACGACGACCCCGGCTACGACGATCGCCGGCAGCAGCCAGACGGCCCCCGGCAGGCTGAGCACGCAGACCACCGCAGCGAACGCGGCGGCCAGCGGCAGCACGGCGCGCGGGCCGCGACCGTCCTCGAGCGTCCAGGGCAGGAGCGCGGCGATCAACGCGAGCAGCAGCGCGCCGAGAAGCTCCTTGATCCCGCCCCAGAGCGCGTAGCCGAAGAGGATTGCCGGTTGGGCCGCCACGAAGACGGCCACTGCGCGCAGTGGCCTCGAGGGGATCGCCCTCTCGAGCACGGCGTAGAGCGCGAGCGCAATCAGCGCCGCCAGAAAGGTCAGGTAGGGCTGGAAGAGCCACGCGCTGTCGTACGAGAGCAGCTGGTGGCCGAGGCCGAGCGGCATCAGGCTCCCGGTCGGGTAGCCGATCGCGAGAGTCGTCGCCAGCGTCGCCTCGTAGGTGGACGGCGCGAGCCCCGCGAGGCTGCGGCCGTGCTCCATCACGCGGTCGGTCATCGCGAGATAGGTGGCGGTGTCGTCGAGCTTGATGTAACCGGCAAAGGTCGCCCGGCCGGAGAGGACGATCGGGGCGGCGAACACGGCGAACACCCCGGCGGCGGCGCCGAGCGCCCACGGCTCGGGACGATCGTGCCAGGGCGGCCTGAGCAGCAGCCCGGCGACGCCGAGCGCGATCACGAACGGACCGGCGAGCTCGGCGGTCGCGTCAGCGAGGGTCGCGAACTGCGCGGCAAGGACGACGACGGTCAGCCCGGCGGGCAGCACCAGCGCGCGTGGCAGCCCCTCACCGCTCGCGACCTCGAGCAGCCGGCCGCAGCCGAGCGAGAGCCCCGCCAGGAGGAGCGGGAAGGCGAGCCAGGCGACGAGCAGGGCAGGCAGCTAGCGGACGGGCGCGACCTGGCCCGAGCTGATCAGTTGGCGCGCCCGCGTCGGCGACGGGTCGTAGACCTCGATCTGCCGGTTCGAGCCTGGGTAGGCCAGGTAGATGTTGCTCGGCTGCGCTGTGCTGTAGACGGCGAAGCCGCCAACCGGCGCGGAGAACGAGTTCTCGTCGTGCTTCTTCGCGAGCCCTTGCAGCACCGTATACGCGTTGTCCACGGGATAGGTGCCGACGATCGTGTACGCCGCCCGCCGGATCCCGACCGGCACGGCGTGCGGCAGATAGCGGATGAAGATCCGGTCGTCCGAGGTGCGGGTCAGCTCGTACGTGCGGTCCGGCACCGGGCCCGCCCAGTAGACCGGGTGGCCGAGCTCGACGGACAGCTCGCGGAGCTCGCCTGTCGTCGCCGCTGCTGGGCCGGTGGCCTGGCCGGTGGACGTGCTCCCTGTGGCAGAGGTGTTCGAATCCCCGCCGCGCTCGAGCAGCCAGACCACGAAGGAGACCGCGATCGCCACGGCGACCACCGCCTCGACACGAACGTCAGGCCTGCGCGCCCAGGGGCCGGTCAGACGTTCGTTCATCCCATGAAGCATAGGTTCCAGCCCCGGGCGCCACGGTCCTGCCGCGCACGGCTCGGCTACAATCGCCCGCTCCAGGGCGGTTAGCTCAGTTGGGAGAGCACCAGCTCGACAAGCTGGGGGTCACTGGTTCGAGCCCAGTACCGCCCACTGAACTTGGGTCAAGACGAACCCGTCGGCGAACACTGATGGCGCGGACGACAACTCGCGGTTGAGCGCCTTCCTCGACACGACGTCCTGATCCGACATCTGACCGGCGATCTGCCGGCGCAGGCGCGCCGAGCACACGCGTTCCTCGCGACAGCAGACGAGCCTGCTCGTACCAGACCTGATCGTCGCAGAGGTCGTCTACGTCCTCGAGTCGCTCTACGAGTTGAACGCGAGCGCGTCGCTGAACTCGTCCCTGCGACCAGCAGCCGCGGCGAAGCGGCGCTTGAATCACTGCGGATTGTCCGGTCGCGCGTCGACGAGAACGCTTGAGCCATTTGCTGGTTTCGGGATCGGCAGCAGTGTTGTTGCGCGCAGCCGGAGAACACTAATCGTGTCCGAGCATATCTGCCCTTCAGTGTGGTATCCGCTCGGAATGCGCAATGCGCCGGGTTTGCCGATGATGTCGATTTCCGAAACGCCACGGTCTGTCCTACGCGTCGCTCGAACGTTCGGGCGATATAGCCTCAGGACCACCTCGTTGTAGCCGGGGGTGACGAGGAATGCACGTCCGGGCTCTGGTCGTCCGAGACATTTCGCGAGTCCGCGCCAATCCTCCCGTTTGTGCGGGTCGGTGACGATTGTCGTCGATCTCATGGCAAGCAGAGCGACGGCCGCCAGCGACAGCGCGAGCAATGCAGATCGGCTGTACCACGGGCGGGCGCTCTGGCTGACTAGACCCGCGGCGAGCGCAATCGCAAGCGGCACCCACGCGTCGATGACGTTTCGGTAGAGCCAGTAGTCCTTACCGACCGCGCGGATCGCGAGCGGTAGAAGGAGACAGGCGCCTGCCAAGCCCATCGGCACGAGCGAGGTCCGGCGCTCGTTTGGACTCGCGAGCGCCGTGGCTACAAGCCCGACTAGGGCTACGGCAGCCACTACCCACCAAAGATGGGACGGCAGGCCGAGGAACCACCTGATCCCTAGCTCGACACGAGACCGTAGTGATTCCTGCCCTATCCAGGTGTTTCCTCCATTCTGCACCTGCTTGTAAACCAATGGGAGCAGAAGCGCAGTGGAGCTTGTCAGTGCCACGAGCGGAAGCTTCAAACGGCGGCGGCTCGGGTGATCAAAGGAGAGAAAGAGTGCCTCCGCGACCACCAGGAATCCGGCGAAGTACTCCGTCCAAATGGCCAGCGCCGAAGCAAGTGCCCACCACGCGAGTCGCTGTTTGGACGGAGATCTTCGGGCTCGCGCGAACAACAGCAGGGACAGCGCCGAAAGTAAGACGTACAACGAGTACGCGCGTGCCTCCTGCGAGTACCAGACGAGAAGGGGGCTGGCTGCGACAAGTGCGCCCGTCAGCGCACCAGCAGGTCTGGAGATCAACTCTCTCCCTGCCGCGGCGGCGACTGGTATTGCCGCGGTGCCGAAGAGTGCCGAGAGCGAGCGCAACGCGACCTCTGTCGTCCCGAAGATCCGGCTCCAAACCCATGCGATCCCGTAGTAGAGGGGCGGGGTGGACTCGGTTCCCGGAAGTGCGTGAAGCATCGAGAAGAGCGAGGAACGAACCAGGCCCACTGTCACGGCTTCGTCGTACCAGTAGCTCTGGCCGAGAATCGTGAACCTGAGAACGCCACCTGCGAGCGTTACGCAAACGATGAGCCATACGAACCAGTCGCGCGGGCTCACCATGGCGCGGGCGTCATCACTCAGCAGCTCGGCAACACGGCGAGCGAGAAGTTTGGCCATCGATCTCCTCACGCCATTGAGCCTAGTGGGGCAACGAAAGGTTTGGGTCGCCCCTTGGCATTCGCTCCGCAACCCCGAGGCTTCGCGCCATCTGCGCCACGCACGTCAACCCGATGCATCTGATGGCCGCGGTCGCGCTCCGGAAGTCCTCGATTTAAAGGATGGCCTGGTGTTCCGCCGGTTCAAGGACGGCGGGCACCCACATTGGGAGGCGGCCGTCATGCAGCCCCGCGCGGGTTGCGAATCTCCGCCCGCCGAACGTTGGTCGCGCGCGCCGCGACACGATCGCGAAGCCCGAGCGAGCGCAGACCGCGACCGCATTCGCTGAGACGACGAGCCCGAATCCGGCCTCGTCGAGTTTGGTGCGCGCGCTCGACCACGATCGGTTCGACGCCCGCCTGCTCCAGCGCTATCGCCGCTGCCAGACCGCCTATTCCGGCTCCAACGACAACGCCCGCATGCCTTCCACCCTACGTCGCACGACGGAGAACGAGGCACTACGGCCGCACGGGTGTGGCCGAGTTGGCTCAAGCTAGCGCGAACGGTGATGCGGCCATGAGCGGATGGTTTGCGCACTGACAAGTTCCGCCCACTGAACTCGCGGAGCCGCGCCGAGACGGGTTGAGCAAACTCAACTGTTCGCTGAGGCAAACCAACGCCCGCGGGCTAGACACGTATCCGACTGGGCGCAAGAGTGCGCCTTCCACATCGCAAGGGCGAGAGCGGCCGCACCCACCTCTCCATGAGGCCATCCCTCGTGGCCGCTCTCGCTGGCTTCGAGGGAATCCTTCTGCACAGCGCAAGTTTCCGGGACAGGAGTGATCGTCTGACCACACAACGCCGAAAGGAGATCCCCCGATGAGGAAACTCATCTTTACCTGCTTGATGGCGATTCTCGTGCTCCCCGCCTGGGCTGTGGCAAGCACGCCGAGCCCGTCCGAACATGCCGCCGCCGTGAATCAGTGCTCGACGGAGCGCACCGGCATGGGAGTGCCGGCGTTCAAGCTGCTCTACGGCACGAACGCCAACCGCTCGAATGCCTTCGGCAAGTGCGTCTCGAAGCTCGCGCAGCAGAACGCGCACAACACCGCGACCGCCTCGTCGCAGTGCCGTGCCGAGCGCCAGAGCGATCCGGCGGCGTTCGCCATGAAGTACGGCAAGGGCAAGAACCACGCCAACGCCTTCGGCAACTGCGTTTCCGGGAAGGCCAAGGCCGCCGCGGCCACGCAGCAGGCAGCAACGCTGAACGCAGCCAAGGCCTGCTGGACAGAGCGCAAGGCCGATCCTGCCGCCTTCAAGACCAAGTACGGGACGAACCCGAACAAGTCGAACGCGTTCGGCAAGTGCGTCTCGAGCCAGGTCAAGCACTCGGCTCCGTAGACTCGCTCGCATGCGGCCGGTGAGGGTGGCTGCCCCGCCCTCACTGCGCTAGTCAGCGCGGCCTCCTGTGTCGGACTCGCGCCATGGGTCAGAGACTTCTCGTGCTGTTCGTCATCGTCGCGGCTGCGCTCGCGATGGCCGCATCGGCCTCTGCCGCGCACGCGCGGCTGCTGGTCCGTGCGCCGGCGATCGTGATCATCGCCTAGCGAGCGCAGATGCCGGATCGGCAGCTCGAGGCCGTGCTCGGGACGAGTCACTCCGCGTCCTGATCGGCCGGCAGGAGCTCGGCTTCTGCGAGGTGAGCAGGCTCACCTCCGAAACGGACTTCGAGGCCTTCCCGGACGGCCGCGTGAAGGGTTCGAGACGGTTCTCCTGCGCCGCGCCCTGACGCTCGACACACCGAGCTCTACGACTGGCGCCGCAACATCGCGGAGGGCAAGCGCGACCGCGACCGGCGGCAGGTGACCATCCAGCGGCGATCAGAACGCCGTGCGCAACGTGGTCATCCAGCTCCAGAACGAGGACCGCTCGGCGGTCGTGCAGACGTGGAAGCTTCACCGGGCGCGGATCGTCAAGCACGTCAGCGGCCCACCGAACGCGAAGGGCTGCGATGTTGCGATCGAGGAGTTGCGCTCGCCTACGAGCGGCTCGAGCTGGAGTAGCTTGAGCCGTGGCTCTTGCCCTTGCCGCCGCCGTGTTCGGAGCGCTGCGAGTGGTTGGCGCCGTGCTTTTTACCGCTCGGGTGCTTCTGCTTCCAGTGTTTCGCAGCCGGCGCGGTGCTCGCGGACGTGGTCGGGCAAGGGCCGACCGTGTCGCCGTGACCCGTGTGCGCGGCGAGCGCATGCTCGTCGACGGTGATCGGGTGGAACGGGTGCTTCTGCGAGCCCGTGTGGTGACAGATCGTCACCTTGTGCTCCGCCCGAGTGGTGGTGGCCTTGGTCGTGCTCTCTTCGTCCGTGGACTCTTCGTCCGTGGTCTCTTCGTCCCTTGTCGCACCCTCGGTCGCTTCGTCCGTGCTCGACCCAACGGAAGTCGTCTCGCCGGTCGTCGTAGCCTGGTCCTTCAGAAGGTCGAACGGACCTCCTCCGCTCGCAACCGCGGCCGCAGTGAATCCGGCCACGAGGAGCAGCCCTGCGGCCAGAAGCCCTATGAACCGTCGTCGCACGTTGGTCTCTCCATCTGTCGTTCGATGTATCGAGTGAAAAGACTCTGCGGAAGGACGATACCTGCGCCCTGCCCCGCATTCGCGTAGCTTCCACCCATGCCTGAACGCGAGCTCGAGGCCTTGTTCGGGACGAGCCACTTCCGGGTGCTGATCGGCCGGGAGGAGTTCGGGTTCGCTGAGGTCACGAGGCTCGCATCGGTCACCGATCTCGAGGTGCCGCCCGAGGAGCGCCGCAACCGCTTCGAGACCGTCGTCCTGCGTCGGGCGCTGGGCCGCGACAAGGAGCTCTACGACTGGCGCCGCAGCATCGTCGACGGCAAGAACGACCGGCGCCAGGTGACGATCCACCAGCTCGAAAGCGCGGGCGGGCGGATCGTCAACTCTTGGCGGCTCGTCCGAGCGTGGCCGTGCCGCTGGTCGGGCCCGAGCTTCAACGCCCAGGCGAGCGAGGTCGCCGTCGAGGAGCTCGAGCTTGCTTTCGACGACCTCGTCTGGCTGCGGCCGCGCCAACGACAACGTTCCCGCCCCACGACCCAAGGAGCCTGAGATGGCCGTCCTCCGTGACCGCCCCTATGCGCAGTTCAACTTCCTGATCGACCTCGGCACGGGCGAGACCGACGGGCCGAGGGCCGGCTTTCAGGAATGCGGCCAGATCGGGATGAGCGTCGACGTGATCGAGTACCGAAACGGCAACGAGAAAGCGAACGAGGTGCGGAAGCTGACCGGCCTCGCGCGTTACCCGGACGTGACGCTTCGCCGCGGGATCATCGGCTCGCTCGACCTCTACGAGTGGCTCGACCAGATCAGGAACGGAGACGCGAATGCCGTCCGCAACGTGACGATCCTGCTGCAGAACGAAAACCGCCAGGTCGTCCAGACGTGGCACCTTCGGCGCGCACGAATCGTCAAGCACGTGAGCGGGCCGTTGAACGCCCAGGGCTGCGACGTCGCGATCGAGGAGTTGACGCTCGCCTACGAGCGGCTCGAGCTGGAGTAGCTCAGCGCGTCCCGCGCGGCCTCGTCGAAGGGGGTCAGACGGAGCGGGACGAGCTCGGCGATCGCGTTCTCTCGGGCGACGGTTTCGGAGCGGAGGCCCTCGATCAGCGGGCGCGCGACGGCCGCCTTCACCGGAGTCACGAGGTGGAGCCAGTACGACGAGAGCCGGGGCGTGAGGAGCGGGACCTCCACGATCAGCGGATGCTTGCCGCGGAGCCGAGCGATGCGCTCGATCATCTGCCGGTAGGTCATGACCTCCGGCCCGCCGATGTCGAACGAGCGGCCGAAGGCCTGCTCGAGGCCGCAGACGCCGGTGAGATAGGCGAGCGCGTCGTCGAGGGCGATCGGCTGGGTCGGCACTCCGACCCAGCGCGGGCAGACCATCGCCGGCAGGCGATCGACGAGCGCGACGACGGTCTCGAACGCCGCGCTGCCGGGGCCGATCACCATCGCGGCCCGCAGCGTCGTCACGGGCACCGCGCCCGACTCCAGGCGGCGGCCCGTCTCGATGCGGCTGCGCAGGTGCGGCGAAAGGTCGTCCTCGTTCTCGCCGAGCCCGCCGAGATAGATCAGCTGGCGCAGCTGCGCTCGCTCGGCCTCCGCGGCGATCGTGCTCGCTGCCCGGAGGTCGCGCTCCTCGAAGTCGGACGTGCCGAGCGAGTGCACGAGGTAGTAGGCAACCTCCACGCCGTCGAGCGCGCGGCGGACGGAGGCCGCGTCGGAGGCGTTCGCCAGGCGCCACTCGATCCCGGCTTCGCCCTCGCGTGGCTTGCGCGAGATCGCGACCACCTCATGCTCGAGTGCGAGTCGCGGCAGCAGGGGCGCGCCGATCGTCCCGGTGGCTCCGAAGACGGCAACCTTCATTCCGTCTCTCCGGCGGAGAGGCTCGCGAAGTAGCGGCGGCTGATCGCCACGTGGATCCGGCTCTGCAGCGAGTTGTAGAGCGCGCCGGTCCAGTCGCGCCTGCCTTCGTGCGCCGCGAGCGCCGGGTAGAAGCCGCGGATCGCCGAGCGCAGCTCGACGCGCTCGCCGTTCACTTGGGCGAACGTGAGCTCCCCCGCGGCTCGCCGGGCCAGTCGACCACCGCTGATCGGGAAGCTGCAGTGCACCCTGTGTGTGTCCGCTTCGAGCCTCGGCGGGGCGAATGAGAGCAGGACCGGCCCGCGCCCCAGCAGCCGGAGGCGCACGCCCTCTGCCGTGCGGCGCGCGCGCACGAGCCCGTGCGTCGCCCGCTCCACCTCACGCCAGTAGCGCTCGCCCAGCGCGGTCGCGCCTGCCTCGTCGAAGGCAACTGCCGGAGCACTCAGCGTGACGCGCTGCTCGGACTCGACCGCTCCGTCGGGCAGTTGCCGTTGCGATGTTTCCCAGTCCGCGAGGCTCACGGACCATGTGTACCCGTTCGACGCCGCCGGGCCGCATAATCCGCTCATGAAGCGCGTGAACGTCTTCACGCAGCCGGTCGAATTCGACGAGGCCGACCCCGAGGGCTACAAGGCCGGCATGTCCCGCTTCGGCCCCTCGATCGGAGCCTCGATGCTCGGCGGCAGCATCTACGCGCTCCCTCCGGGACAGGCGATCTGCCCCTACCACTACGAGTACGGCAACGAGGAGTGGCTGCTCGTGCTCGAGGGACCGGTGACGCTTCGTCATCCCGAGGGCGAGGAGCAGCTCGAGCGCGGCGACGTCGTCTGCTTCCCGGTCGGTCCCGAAGGCGCGCACAAGGTGTCGAACCAGGGCCAGGAGCCCGCCCGCGTGCTGATGGTCTCGACGATGATCGAGCCCGCGGTCACGATCTACCCCGACAGCGACAAGCTTGGCGTCTGGCCGGGCGACAAGCGCGACAACCTGATGGTGCGCCGCGGCAGCGCCGTCGACTACTGGGACGGCGAAGCCTGATTCCGACGTAACGCTGGACGCTCTTGCAACACTGTTCAACGTGACCAAGATCCAGAAAACAGAAGAGCAGTGGCGGGCGGAGCTCTCGCCCGAGCAGTACCGGGTCCTGCGCGAGAAGGGGACCGAGGCGCCGTTCGGCGGCGAGTACGACCACGTCTTCGAGCCGGGCACCTACCGTTGCGCAGGTTGCGGGGCGGAGCTGTTCGTCGCGGACACCAAGTACGACTCCGGCTGCGGCTGGCCCGCGTTCTACGCCCCGGCCGGCGAGGAGGCGATCGAGGAGGAGACAGACGCCACCCACGGCATGGTGCGCACGGAGGCCATGTGCGCGAGCTGCGGCGGCCATCTCGGCCACGTCTTCCCGGACGGCCCCGCGCCGACCGGGCAGCGCTACTGCATCAACTCGGCAGCACTGAAACTGGAGGAGGAGTAGTGGAGAAGAAGGCAACGTTCGGAGCAGGCTGCTTCTGGGGCGTCGAGGCGGCGTTCCGCCAGCTCGAAGGCGTCACGGCGACCGAGGTCGGCTATGAGGGAGGCACGCTCGAGAACCCGACCTACGAGGACGTCTGCTCGCACACGACCGGCCACGCGGAGGTCGTCCAGGTGACCTACGACCCCGAGCGGATTTCCTACGAGCAGCTGCTCGACGCCTTCTGGGCCAAGCACGACCCGACGCAGGTGAACCGGCAGGGCTGGGACGTCGGCGACCAGTACCGCTCGGTGGTTTTCTTCCACGACGAGGAGCAGCGCGCCGCGGCGGAAAGCTCGAAGGCGGAGCTCGACGCCTCGGGCCGACACAAGCATCCGATAGCGACGGTGATCGAGCCGGCGCAGACCTTCTACGTCGCGGAGGACTACCACCAGCGCTACCTCGAGAAGCAGGGGCGTTCGAACTGTACGCCCGCGTTGGCCGAGTCCGCCTAGCTAGTCCTCGAGAAACACGGCCAGGGTGGCGGTGAAGCCGTGGAGGAACGGCTTCCCGCCGACCGGGCCGATCTCGCCGGCGCAGAAGAAGCCGGCCACCGCATCGTCGGCACCGAGCGCCTCGCCGACGGCGCGCGCGTCGTGGTCTGCCTCGGGGAACATGTTCGTCCCGCGCCCGTTGCAGGTGAAGAGGAGCGCTCCCGCGGCGCGTTCGCCGTCCAGCGCGCCCGAGAGGTTCTCGCGCAGGTCCTCGTCCGCGGAGCGCGCGTCGCGCACATGGAAGCGCAGCGTCTGACCCACTCGCACCGGCTCGCCGATCGCCAGGGCGCCCGTTTCTTCGTCCACGCCGATCAGGCCGCGCATCAGGTAGTCGCCGCGCCGGTAGTCGGCGCGGTTCTCGTCGATCACGAGGCCGGCGAGCACGCCGCCGTTGGCCGCAAGCCGCTGCTCCTCGTCGGTCAGGATTCCGAGGTCGGCCTTGAGCCGCTCCAGCGCGGGCTCGCCCGCGAGCTCGAAGACGACGTTGCCCTCGGCGCTCGTGATCACCGCGTCGCGGCCGATCGGCGCGCAGCCTTGCGAGACCACGGTGCGCACCGGCACCCCGCGCAACACCGCGCCCACGGCGCCTTCCGTCAGCACCTCGCCGTCGAGGAAGAGCCGCTGCGTGTCCGGCTCGCCCGCGCCGGCCGCGAGGCCGCCCACGAGCGGTACACCGTCCTCCTCCTCGTTCAGCTTCGCGAGGAAGCCGGAGGCAGGGAACGTGAACGGGTCGACGAGGAAGGTGACTAGGTCGGCGCCGTCCAGCACCGGGAATCCGCTCACGGCGACGCCGTCGTCGGTGCCGAAGGCGACGCTGTGGAAGGTCTCGATCTCCGCCTCCGGGAGCGAGGCCGCCCAGACGGCTGCGCCGGGGCCCGACTCGAGCTCCCGGTCTCGGGCCACGACGCCCTGGGCGACGCAGCCCAGCAGATGCCCGGGCTCGAGCTCCCGCTGGACGGCAGCGAGCGCTTTTCCGGCGCCCGCGAAGTGCTCGGCCGAGAGGAACAGGAACGCGAGGTCGACCGAGGCACCGTCGAGCGCGTCCCGGGCCTCGCGCGCGGCCTCGCCGGCCGCCTCGGACGCCCGGGTGGAGGCGGACAACCCCGCCCCGACCCGGCGCGTGAGCGTTTCGGGCCTCATGGGGCGGAGTGTACGCCTCGCGTCTTTAGCTCTTGTTGGCGGCGGCCTTACCGCCCTTGCGGCCGGCGGCCTTTTTCTGAGCGGTCGTTCCGCCCTGGCTCGAATTGCTCTTCGAGGAGCCGGAACCGGACTTCTTGCCGCCGCGGCTCGAGGCGCCGGGCGAGTTGGCAATCTTCGCCGCCCGTTCCTTCGACATGCCCTTGTCCTTCAGGGCCTCGTACTGCTTCTCGTTCTTGACGTTCGCTCTCTTGGTCGGCATGTCCCTCCTCGGTTAGGGCTGGGAGATCTCCTCGACGAGCTCTCCCGTTTTCTTGTCGTTCGCCTCCCGGGCCACGTCGGCCTGGGCCACGATTCCGACGAGCCTCCCGTCTTCCTCGACGACCGGCAGCCGGCGGACCTGGTGGCTCGCCATCAGGCGGAGCGCCTCGTCGAGGTCCTGCTGCGGATTCACGGTGAAGAGATCGGTGGAGGCGATCTCGCGCACGCTCACCGACTGGGGATCCTTCCCCTCGGCGACGACTCGAGTGGCGATGTCGCGATCCGTCAGGGTGCCGACCAGCCGTCCGCCCTCGACGACCGGGACGATCCCGACGTCCTGCTCCTTCATGATCCTGGCGGCTTCGACCACCGGGCTGTCAGCCTCGATGCTGGCCGGATTGGAGGTCATCACGTCTTGCACGCTCTTCCCCATGGAAGTTCCTCCTTATCTCTTTCGAGTCATACTCGGCTTCCCCGCCCCGAGCACTCCGAAACCGTGAAAATGGGGTCGTGCGCACGGCGACCATCGAGCGGCGGATCACGGAGCTCGCGCTCTCGTTTCCGGAGTCCTACGAGGACCGGCCCTGGGGCGACTTCCCGGTGTTCAAGGTGGGGGCGAACAAGGTCTTCGGCTGGGCTCAGGTCGAGGACGGCGCGGTGCACGTGACGGTCAAGCTGACCGCGGAGGAACGCGAGATCGCGCATCTCCTGCCCTTCGTGCGCACCGCGAGCTACGTGGGCCGCTACGGCTGGGTCACGGCCGCGGTCACGGACGAGGACTCGCTCGAGGCCGCCCTCGAGTGGCTGCGCGAGAGTTACTGGCTCAAGTGCCCTGCCGAGCTGAAGGCGGCCGTCGAGGGCGAGGACTAGGGGCCTGTCCCTGGGTCTGACCCCGGGACCTGGCTTACGGCTCGATTCTTTGCAGCGATTCAGCGTGCTCTATCACGGCCGGAGCAGGGGTTCTCCCGCAAGACCGTCCCTTTTGGACGCGACCCGGGGTCTGACCCCGGGTCATGTCCGGGCCGAGCGTGTCCTAGTCGGCCTGCGGGTCGTCCTGGGAGCTCGATTCGCCTTCTTCGGGATCCGGCGCGGGCGAATCGTCGAGCTCCTCGTTGCGGTCGTCCTCGCGAGGCTGCGAAGTATCCTGCTCTTCCATGAAAGTCGTCCTTCCCGACTCCTCGGAACTCGAACTTCCCGCCGGCGCGACGGGTCTCGACGCCGCTGCCGCGATCGGACCGAAGCTGGCCGAACAGGCCGTGCTCGTGCGCTCGAACGGCAACGTCCAGGACCTGCGCGCACCGCTCCAGGAGGGCCAGAAGATCCAGATCCTGACCACCCGTGACACGTCGGACCCCGACGCGCTCGACGTCCTGCGCCACTCCGCTGCGCACCTGCTCGCCGAGGCCGTCCGCAGCCTCTACCCGGGCACGAAGGTCGCGATCGGCCCGCCGATCGAGAACGGCTTCTACTACGACTTCGAGTTCCCGGAGCCGATCAACGAGGAGGCGCTCGAGCGGATCGAGGAGGAGATCCGCAAGGAGTTGGCGGAAGGCCGCTCGTGGAACCGCGAGGAGGTGAGCGCCGAGGAGGCCAAGCGCTACTTCGCCGAGCAGGGCGAGGACTACAAGGTCGAGCTCGTGGACACGGCCGACGGGCCGATCACCTTCTACACGCAGGGCGAGTTCACCGACCTCTGCCGCGGCCCCCACCTGCAGGACTCGAAACCGATCAAGGCGGTCAAGCTGACCGGCCTCGCCGGGGCGTACTGGCGCGGTGACGAGCACAACAAGCAGCTGACGCGGATCTACGGGACGGCCTTCTACTCGCAGGCCGATCTCGACGCGTACCTCGAACGGCTCGAGCAGGCGAAGAAGCGCGACCACCGCCGGCTCGGGACGCAGCTCGATCTCTTCCACCTCTCCGACCACGCGCCGGGGATGCCGTTCTGGCATCCGAAGGGGATGGTGATCTGGAATGCGCTCGAGGACCTGCGACGGCGCGAGAACGCGAAGCGCGAATACGTCGAGGTCAAGACGCCGCTGATGTACGACGTCGATACCTGGAAAACCTCCGGTCACTGGGAGAAGTTCAAGGACGACATGTTCCTCGTCCCATACGGCGAGGATCGCACGCTCGGCCTCAAGCCGATGAACTGCCCCGGGCACATGCTCCTGTTCGGGTCGGCGCTTCGCAGCTACCGCGATCTTCCGCTCCGCTACGCGGAGGCGTCGACGCTTCACCGCAATGAGCGTGCCGGGACGTTGCACGGCCTGCTCCGCGTCCAGCACGTCACGCAGGACGACGCGCACTTGTTCGTCACGCCGGAGCAGATCGAGGACGAGATCTTCGGCTGCCTCGACTTCGCTGCCAACCTCTACGACCTCTTCGGCCTGGAGGCGCGATTCGAGCTCTCGACGAGGCCGGAGAACAAGCTGGGGACCGACGAGGAATGGGACTTCACCGAGAGCGCCTTGCGCGCTGCGCTCGAGCGGCGCGAGATCGACTACACCCTCAACGAGGGCGACGGCGCGTTCTACGGCCCGAAGATCGACCTGCACATGACCGATGTCCTCGGCCGCTCCTGGCAGATGGGGACGACCCAGCTCGACTCCCAGATGCCCGCCCGCTTCGGGCTCACGTACATGGGGGCCGACAACGAGGAGCACACGCCGTACGTCGTCCACCGCGCCCTCTTCGGCTCGCTCGAGCGCTTCATCGGGATCCTGATCGAGCACTACGGCGGCGCCTTCCCGTTCTGGCTTGCCCCGGTGCAGGCCAGGATCATTCCCGTCGGCGAGGATCACCGGGCGGCCGCGCACGAACTGGCGGAGAAGCTGGCCGGCTTCCGCGTCGAGGTGGACGAGCGTGACGAGACGGTGGGCAAGCGGATCCGCGACGCCGAGGTCGAGAAGATCCCGTTCGTGATCGTCTTCGGCGACAAGGAGTCGGAGGAGTCCCTGGCCGTGCGAGAGCGCGGGGGAGAGCAGTCGACGAAATCGCTGGACGAATTCCGCGCGCACCTTGCTACGCTGTGAGTCTGCTCAAGCAGGGCCAGCCCTCACCTCCCGAGCCGTGCGCTTCTGCGGAGGTTCAACCGAGTCGGTGGACGAGGAGTTTCAGGCCGCTGCTTGCTGCGGTCTTTGTCGTTCGAGAAGGAGGAACTGAGAACTTGGTGAAGGGCGTTTGAGACCACGACGGAACATCGAGCCCGACCGGGCACCGGTCCCGCAAGCACGAATCAACGAGCTGATCCGCGCACCGAAGGTCAGGCTGGTCGACGAGGACGGCTCGCAGATCGGGGTCAAGGACACGAACGAAGCGCGCGAGTACGCCTGGGGCAAGAACCTCGACCTGGTGGAAGTCGCTGCGCAGGCCGATCCGCCCGTCGCGCGGGTGATGGATTACGGGAAGTACCGCTACGAGCTGGAGCAGAAGGCCAAGCTCGCCCGCAAGCATCAGGTCTCGATCAACGTCAAGGAGATCAAGTTCAGGCCCAAGATCGGAATCCACGACTACAACACCAAGAAGGGCCACGTCGAGCGCTTTCTCAACCAGCGCGCCAAGGTCAAGGTGACGATCATGTTCCGCGGCCGCGAGCAGAGCCATCCGGAGCGCGGGCGCGACCTCTTGATGCGGCTGGCGGAGGACGTGAAGGAGATCGGGCAGGTAGAGTCCCCGCCGCTGCTCGACGGCCGGAACATGGTGATGGTCCTGGGGCCGACGAAGAACGCAGGAGTAATCAGAGAAGACGATGCCGAAGCAGAAGAGACACAGCGCAGCCAAGAAACGGTTCAAGGTGACCGGGACGGGCAAGCTCCTTCGCCGGAAGGCGATGCAGAGCCACTATCTCGAGAAGAAGTCGGCTAAGCGCAAGCGCGGTTTCAGGCAGGCCGAGCCTGTCAGCAAGCCCGACGTGCGTGAGGTCAAGAGGCTCCTCGGGAAGTAGGGCAGATGCCGCGAGTCAAGAGATCCGTTCACGGCCGCAAGAAACGCCGCAAGGTGCTCGGGCAGGCCAAGGGCTACTGGGGCCTGAAGCACACGAGCTACCGGCGCGCGAAGGAGCAGGTCGAGCATTCGCTCGTCTACGCCTACCGCGACCGCAAGAACAAGAAGCGGAACTTCCGTCGCCTCTGGATCATGCGGATCAACGCGGCCGCGCGCCGCGAGGGGCTGTCGTACAACCAGTTCGTCTCCGGGCTGCGCAAGGCCGAGATCCCGCTCGACCGGAAGGTGCTGGCCGATATCGCGGTGAGCGACCCCGTGGCCTTCGGCAAGATCGCCGAGCAGGCCAAGGCCGCGCTCGACAAAGCCTGACCGAGCTAGCTGAGGTCTTCCGCCGGCAGGCGGAGCATTTCGAGGCTCTCGGGTCACCGGTGTACGCGCGACTGGCCCGGCGCTGTGCGACCGAGCCGCTGCTCGACGAGCTGATCGGCGAGTTGCGGTGGGACGTTCCGTTGCGGCTCTTCGGCGGGGTCCACTACCTCGAGCTTTCGAGCGTGGAGCCCTACGCGCTCTCCGGCGAGTGGGAGGATTTCCGCCGGGCGCTCGTCGCCCAGCAGGAGTTCCTGGCGCGGTTCATCGAGGAGCAGGCGGTCCAGACCAACGAAGTGCAGCGCTGCTTCGCACTGCTGCCGGCATTCCTGACGCTGGCCAAGGAATCCGGGGCGGGCCTGCTCGACCTACTCGAGCTCGGGCCCTCCGCCGGCCTCAACCTGCTCTGGGACCGCTACGCGTATTCCTACCGGCACGGCTCGTGGGGGTCGTCGGAGCTGACCCTGCGCGGCGTCGAGTATGCGCCAATGCCGCCTGAGGTGCTGGATGCGCAGGTCGAGGTCCGTACCCGGCGCGGTATCGACCTCAACCCCGTGAACGTGACGACCGAGCACGGCGCCCGCCTGCTGCGCGCGTTCATCTGGCCCGGACGGGTCGAACGTGGCCAACGTCTGCGGAAGGCGATCGAGATCCTGCGGCGCGAGCCACCGGTGCTCGTGCGCGGCGACTACATGGAGCTGCTGCCGGGGCTGCTCGGAGAACGACACGAGGATGCGCTGACGGTGGTCTTCCAGACCGCCTCGACGGGGTACTTGCGGCCCGAGCAGCGATCCGAGCTGCGCGAGCTGCTCGAGAGCGCCGGGCGAGAAGGGCCGCTGGGCTGGATTTCCACGCGGGCCGTCGAGGAGCGCGAGGAGAAGCGCGACGACAGCTATGAGCTCGAGGTCGCGCTCTGGCCGGATGGCAAGCGGCGCTTCCTGCTGCGGTGCGACTTCCACGGCAACTGGATCAGGTGGCGCTCGTGATCACCTCGGCCTCGAACCCGCGCCTGAAGCTTGTGCGCAAGCTCGGGTTGCGGCGTCAGCGGGAGAAGCTCGGGCTCTTCGCGGCCGAGGGCGAGGATCTCGTCGCGGCGGCGGTCGAGGGCGGCTGGGGGCTGGAGTTCGCGCTCGTGGACGCCGAGCGGCCACCGGCGCTGTCGCTACGGCAGGCCGAGAGGGTTGTGCCGGAGCTGCTCGCAGCCGTCTCGCGGCTCGGGCATTCCCCGCGGGTGATCGGCGTCTTCCGAACGCAGACACCCGAGCGCGAGCGGCCGGAGCTCGGACTCGAGCTTTGGCAGGTGCGCGACCCGGGGAACGTGGGAACGCTGGCCCGCGCGGCCGACGCGTTCGGTGCCTACCTGGCGCTGTCGGAGGGCTGCGCTGACCCGTTCGGGCCGAAGGCGCTGCGGGCCTCGACCGGCTCGATCTTCCGCGTTCCGTTGAGCGACTTCTCGCCGGAGGAGTGCGTTGCGCTGCTCTCGCACGGGGCGCCGCCGCTGTCGGAGCTCGACGCGTCGCTCTCGCGCTTCGTCCTCGGCGCGGAACGGGAGGGGCTGCCGAACGAGGTGGTCGCCGCCTGCGCCGCGACCGCCACGATCCCCCTCGTCGGACGCGCGGAGTCGCTGAACGTGGCGATGGCGGGGACGATCGCGCTCTACGACTGGGTCACCCGAAGGCGGGGGTAGACTGGCCGCGATGGCCACGATCACCGGGATCTGGACCTCGCCGGGCCGCAAGAGCGGGCGCTCGGTGGGTCACGATCGGATCCGCGCCACCGCCGGAGAAGGGCTCGAGGGCTGCGCCCACGCGAACCCGCCCAAGCGGGAGGTGCTGTTCGTCTCCAGCGAGCACCTGGAGTCGGTCGGGGTCAAGCCCGGCGAGGTCCGGGAGAACCTGACCGTTGAGGGCGACGACGTGGAACTGTGGCCGATCGGCCAGCGTGTTCGTGCCGGCGAGGCGGTCTTCGAGATCACGATGGTCTGCGATCCCTGTCATCGCATGGACGAGCTGCGCGAGGGCCTGCGGGCCGAGATCGAGGGCAAGCGGGGGATGCTGGCCCGCATCGTCGAGTCGGGCGAAATCGCCGTCGGCGACCCGGTCGAGCTGCTCTAAGCGGCCGTCTCGGACGCGTCCTTCGTAACGAAGCTGCAACGCTTCGTCCCAGCCACGTCCCGTTAGGGCCCGTCCGGGGACAGTCCCCGGCCCTGGCCCCTTCAGCGCGGCCGTCTGGTCACCCAGACCGTGTCCTCGCCGCCGCTATAAGGCCGCCGGTCGAACCAGCCGAAGCAGCCGAGCACCTCGAACCCCGCTTGTTCGAGCAGCCCGCGCCATTCGTCCGGTGAGAGCCAGGCGAGCGTGAACGTCGTCGCGCCCGACTCGCCCCGCACTGACAGCGTCAGCGTCCGCACGCGCGAGTCCCAGTCGGCGCGCTCGAAGATTCCCGGCTCTCGCTCGAGCCAGCGCCCGTGCGTGTCCGCGATGTCGCCCGCCCCCGGCGCGAAGACGTCGAACACGAGCCGCCCGCCCGGCACCAGCAGCTCCCGCGCCGCCCGCAGCGCCCGTAGGCGCGCGCCGTCGTCCAGCAGATGCAGGAACGAGCGAAATGGGCACGTCACGAGCTCGACGCGCTCTTGGACCGGCGGCTCCTCGAGATCTCCCAGCCGCAGGTCCACGAACTCCGCAACCCCCGCGAGCTCCGCGCGTTGCCGGCAGACCTCCAGCATGCCCGGCGAGGAATCGACGCCGATCACGCGGATCCCCTCGGCCGCCGTCGGCACGGCGATCCGGCCGGTCCCGACCGCGAGCTCCACCACGGGCGCCGCGGCCCGCTTCGCCTCCTCGACGTAGAAGCCCACGTCCTCGGTCACGCTCCGGCTCCACGGGTCGTAGAGCTCGGCGATCGAGTCGTACAGGCTCACCCGGGCTTGCGTGCCACCCAGACGAACTCCTCGCTCGTCTCGTCGAAGGGCCGACGGTCGAACCAGCCGTACAGCGCCTCGACCTCGAGCCCGGCCACGTCGATCAGGCCCTCCCATTCGGAGCGGTTCAGCCACCAGAGCGAAATCGAGTCGCCTGACTCGAGCGTGATGTCGATCCGGTTGTCCGTGGGCACGTGGTCAACCCGGTGGCGAATCCCGGCCTGCTCGCCCCAAACGCCGTCGTTCGCGGCCGCGATGTGCGGGTTGAAGGGGAACGCGTTCCAGGCGAAGCGGCCGCCGGGGCGCAGCGAGGCCGCCACCCGCTCGAAAACGCGGCGCCGGTCGGCCCACGTGGGCAGATGGAGGAGCCCGCGGAACGGGCAGTAGATGAGCGCCGCCGGCTCCTCGAGCGAGAGCTCCCGCATGTCGCCCTCCCTCAGCTCCAGGTCGACTCCGGCCTCGGCCGCCCGCTCGCGCGCCTGCGCCAGCATCGCCGGCGAGCTGTCGATCCCGAGCACGGGCCTGGCCGCCTGCGCCACCGGGATTGCCACGCGCCCGTTGCCGACCGCCAGCTCGACCAGCGGTCCGTCCGCCTCCTTGGCCAGCTCGACGTAGAAGGCGACGTCCTCGGTCATGTGGGAGGCCCAGCCGTCGTAGACCGGCGCGAAGGCGTCGTAAGCGCTCACGGGACCCGATGGTACAGTCGGCGGGTGGATCCCAAGGCCCTGGAAACCGAGGCACAGAGCGCGATCGCAGGCGCAGCGAGCCCCGCCGAGCTGGAGGAGGCGCGCGTCCGCTACCTCGGCCGCAAGAGCGAGCTCGCCCAGGCGCTACGCGCCGTCCGGGACCGCGAGACCGGCATGATCCTGAACGGCATCCGCGACCGCCTCGAAGCTGCGCTGGAGACCCGCCGGGACGAGCTCGAGCGCACCGAGCTCGACCGCTCCCTCACGGAGGAAGTCGTCGACGTCACGCTTCCCGGCGACCCGTTCCGCCTCGGTCACCTGCACCCGATCACGCAAGCACGCCGTCAGATCGAGGACACGTTCCTCGGCCTCGGTTACGAGATCCGCGACGACCGCGAGGTCGAGACGACGGAGTACAACTTCGACAAGCTCGCCTTCGACCCGTGGCACCCGGCGCGCTCGCCGCGGGCGACCTTCTTCTTCGACGAGAACCGTCTCCTGCGCACGGAGACGTCGCCGAGCCAGATCCACTCGCTGGAGGAGCGCGAGCCGCCGATCTACATGGTCTCGATCGGCCGCTGCTACCGGCGCGACGCGATCGACGCCACGCACTACCCGATCTTCCATCAGTTCGAGGGCCTCGCCGTCGACCGCGGCATCACCCTGGCCGACCTCAAGGGCACGCTCCTGCATGTGATGCGCGCGATCTTCGGGCCCGACCGGCGCGTGCGCTTCCGCACGCACTACTTCCCGTTCACCGAGCCCTCGATGGAGCCGGACGTCTCCTGCGGGATCTGCGATGGCAAGGGTTGCCGCACGTGCCGCTACTCGGGCTGGCTCGAGATGGGCGGCTCCGGCATGGTCGACCCGCGTGTGTTCGAGAACGTGGGGCTCGACCCCGGCGAGTGGAGCGGCTTCGCCTTCGGTTGCGGGATCGAGCGCGTCGCGCAGCTGAAGTACGACTTCCCCGACATTCGCGCGCTCTGGGAGGGGGACCTCCGCGTCCTGACCCAATTTTGAGAGTCCCGGTCTCCTGGCTGCGGGACTACGTCCCGATCGAGATGCCGCTCGACGAGCTGGCGACCCGTCTGTCGATCTCGACCGCCGAGATCGAGGGCATCGAGCGGCGCGGCGTCTCGGACACCGACGGCAACCTCGGCCTCTTCCGCGTGGGCAAGGTCGTGGAGGCCGCCAAGCACCCGAACGCCGACCGGCTCCAGCTCTGTCGCGTCGACATCGGCGAAGGCGAGCCGCGGCAGATCGTCTGCGGCGCCTGGAACTTCGGGGCGGGCGCCACCGTTGCCGTCGCGCTCCCGGGGGCGGTGCTCCCTGGCGGCCTGCAGCTCGAGCAGCGGAAGGTGCGCGGCGAGCTCTCCGACGGGATGATTCTCGCCGAGGACGAGGTCGAGCTCGGCACCGACCACTCCGGGATCATGGTGCTGCCCGAGACCGAGCCGGGCACGCCGCTCGGCGATGTCCTCCCGCTCGTCGAGGAGGTGCTGCTCGTCGAGGCCACCGGAAACCGGCCCGACCTGCTCTCGATCTACGGGCTCGCGCGCGAGATCGCCGCGCTCTACGAGCTCGAGTTGGCGCCGATGCCCGGCGAGGACCCCCAGCCTGCCGCTGAGGAGCCGGTGGACGTCACCGTCGAGGACTTCGTGGGCTGCCCGCGTTACATCGGCCGGCTCTTCCGCGACGTGACGATCGGCCCGTCGCCGATCTGGCTCAAGACGCGCCTGCTCAACGCGGGAATGCGCCCGATCTCCAACGTCGTGGACGTGACCAACTACGTCATGCTCGCGCTCGGCAATCCGCTGCACGCCTTCGACCTCGTGACGCTGAATGGCGGGAGGATCGTCGTCCGCCGCGCCCGGCCGGGGGAGACGATTCGCACCCTGGACGGTGTCGAGCGCAACCTAGAGCAGACCGACCTGATGATCGCCGACGCCGAGCGCTCCGTCGCCCTCGCCGGGATCATGGGCGGCGAGGAGACCGAGATCGACGAGCCCACGAGCGAGGTGCTGCTCGAGGCGGCGAACTTCGAGCCGACCACGATCTTCCGCACCTCCGAGCGTCTGCGCCTGCGCACCGAGGGCTCGAACCGCTGGGAGAAGGGCGTCGACCCGTATCTCGCCGAGCCGGCCGCCAGGCTCGCCACCCAGCTGCTCGTCGAGACCGCCGGTGCGCGCTGGGTCGGGCACATCGACGTGCACGTGCGTCTTCCGGAGTGGCCCGTCATCCACTACCGGCCCGAGCGCGCCGACGAGTTGATCGGCATCCCGAGTCCGCCGGCGGAGCAGATCGGCTGGCTCGAGCGGCTCGGCTTCGAGCATCGGGGCGACGAGGTCGTCACGCCCAGCTGGAGGGCCCGCGATGTGACGCGCGAGGTGGACGTGGTCGAGGAGGTCGCGCGCGAGCGGCTCGAGCAGGTGCCGTTCACGCTTCCGGCGCGCCGCGAGATGTTCGGGGCCTTGACCCCACTGCAGCGCCTGCGCCGCCGCGTCGAGGACGTTCTCGCCGGCCTTGGCCTCACCGAGACGTACACGCCGTCGCTGCGGCCGGCCGACCCGGATCCGAACGCGTGGCGGCTGCCGGAGCCGATCTCCGCCGAGCTCGTTGTGCTGAGGACGCGCGTGCTCCCGAGCCTCGTGGACGCGGCGCGGCGCAACGTCGAGCTCGGCGCCGAGGAGATCGCACTCTTCGAGATCGCGCGGATCTACCTCCCGGGGGACGACCTGCCCGACGAGCACGTGCACCTCGCCGCGATCGTCGAGGGCGGCTGGAGCCGGGCGAAGGGCATCGTCGAGACGCTCTACGCGGCGCTCAAGGCCGAGCCCGCCTTCGAGCGCGCGAGCGACGACTTACTGCACCCGGGAAAGGTCGCGACCGTCGGCTCCGGTGTAGTCGGCGAGTTGCACCCGGCGGTGCTGGACGGCGTCTGGGGCGCCTTCGAGCTCGATCTCGCCAAGCTGCTCGAAGAGGCTCGCGAGGACGTGCACTACACGGACGTCGCCAGCTTCCCGGCGCTCCGCCAGGACCTAGCCTTCGCAGTTCCCGAGGGGGTCAGCGCCGCCGAGCTGGCCGCTGCGGCGCACGAGGCCGCGGGGCCGGAGCTGCGGGAGATGCGGCCCTTCGACGTTTACCGCGGCGAGCAGGTCGGCCCGGGCCGCAAGTCGGTTGCCTTCGCGGCCAGCTTCCAGTCGGCCGAGCGCACGCTCACCGACGAGGACGCGGCTGCGCTGCGCGAGAAGATCGTGGCAGCGCTGCGCGAGCGCTTCGGCGCGGAGCTCAGGGCCTAGAGAGTCTCGGGCGCCAGCCGCTCGGCCAGGGCCCGCAGAACCTTGCCCTGGAACTCCGGCTGGTCGTCCAGCAGGCGCCTGAACGAGCGGTCGGTGATCACGAGCGCCCGCACCGGCGAGGTCGCCGTCACCGTCGCCGTGCGCGGCGAGTCGGAAACGAGCGCGATCTCGCCGAAGAAATCACCTGCCCCGAGCTTGTTGATGCTCTGGCCGTCCTTCGTCACGTCGGCCTCGCCCTCGAGCAGCACGAAGAACTCACGGCCGCGCGAGCCCTGCTTCGTCATCTCCTTGCCCTCGCGCAGGTCGATCTCGTCCGCGATCTGGGCGATCTGCTCCAGCTCTCTCTTGGAGCCGCCTGCGAACAGCGGCACCTTCTTGATCAGCTCGACTTTCTCGTTGCGGCGAAGCACGAGGTGAGTCTAAGGCTCTGGCGGCCCTGAGAAAACCGAATGCGCCTTTCGACTCGTATGGGGTAGCGTGACCGCTGTGCGACCGATGCTGCTGCTTCCGCTCGTGCTGGCCGCCGTGCTGCTGTCGGGATCCGGCCACGCGGCTAACCCGGTGCTGAAGGCCAAGGTCGGGCCGGGCTTCTCGATCTCGATCGCGAATGCCGCCGGCGTAAAGGTCACTCGCGTGCCGCCAGGGACGTACTCGATCGACGTGAGCGACCTCTCGGCAGAGCACAGCTTCCATCTCAAGGGGCCGGGCGGCATCGACATGGCGACCGACGTGGCCGGCACCGGCAACGTCACCTGGAGCGTGACGCTCCTGGACGGCACCTACACCTTCCTCTGCGACGCGCATCCGGGGACAATGAGAGGCACGTTTGCAGTGGGGAGCGCGCCGACGCCGAAGCCCAAGCTGATCGGGCGCGTCGGCCCAGGCAAGGTGATCTCGCTGAAGACCGCTGCCGGGACGACGGTCAGGTCCCTCGCCGCCGGCACCTACAAGCTCACCGTCCGCGACGCGACCAGGGCGGACAACTTCCACCTGCTCGGCAGAAGCGTGAACAAGAAGACGGGCGTCAAGTTCAAGGGCTCCGTCACCTGGACGGTTGCGTTCAAGGCCGGTACCTACACGGTTCGCTCCGACGCGAGCAAGAAGCTGCGCCGGACCTTCAAGGTCACCTAGCTACCGCGCCTGGCGGGCTTGACGAGCCCCGCCCTGGGCCCGCCGGCCGCGTGGATGTCCGCCTGCCGGTCGAGCTCCGCGTTCAGCTCTGCGCCGAAGAGGATCGCCCAGGAGCTGTAGTTGAGCCACAGCAGCAGGATGATCGCGCCCGCGATCGAGCCGTACGTCTTGTCGTAGGAGCCCGCGAAGCTCGTGTAGACCGCGAACAATCCCGAGAGCACGAGCCAGAGCACCGACCCGACGAGCGATCCGGGCGTGACCCAGCGCCAGTTGCGGTGATCGACGTTCGGCGCCAGGTAGTAGACGAGCGAGAAGAAGAGCAGCACCGCCGCGAAGGCGATCGGCCAGCGCGCGATGTTCCAGAGCAGCTTGAAGCCGCCGCCGAGGCCCGTGCGCGAGACGAGCGCGTCGCCGAGGGTGCCGCCGAACACGATCAGCAGGAACATGCCCGCCGTCACGAGGCCGGTTGCGACCACGAGCACGATCGCGATCAGCCGCACCTTCCAGAACGGTCGCGTCTCGATGCGGTCGTAGGCGCGGTTGACGGCCTTGACGACCGCGCCCATCGCGCCGCTTGCGGCCCAGACCGCCCCGAAGGCGCCGACCACGAAGGCGATCGCCGAGCCGGCCTTGTTCTCGGCAGCGTCCTTCTTCGCGAGCGCGATCATGTCGGTCACGCCGTTGGGGGCGACCGAGCCGACGAAGCGCTCGAGCGAGTCGAAGGCCCCGGGGCCGAAGAGCCCGAGCAGCCCGATCAGCAGGATCACCGTCGGCAGGAACGCGAGCAGCGAGCTGAAGGCGACCTGTTGCGCCAGGCCCATGCAGTCGTCGGCCATGAACTGCTTGCCCGTGCGCTTGAGGACCTCCAGCCACTCCCGCCACGAGAGCTGGAGCGGGCTCGCGGGCGCCTGCCCGCGTCTGGAGCTAGTCGCGGTCGACAAGGGAGAACGGGCCGAAGCGAGCCTTCGTCCTGCCCTCCCGGCTGCGTCGCATCAGCAGGCGCATGGTCGCGCCGATCCCGCCCGAGACGACGAAGCCGATTCCGAGCGCGGCCGCGGCTGCGACGGGGAGCTTGTCCTGCAGCTTCGCGTTGACGTCCATCCCGGCGCGCAGGTCGTCTGCGGCCATGCCGAGTCGCTCGCGCTCGGCTTCGATGTCGCGGCGGACCTGCTCGGCGGTTCGGTTCTTAGCGGTGGCCATCGTGCTTCAACGCCTCCGTGGTCAGCTTTGCCTCGCGCAGCGCCTGCTCCGGAACCGGCGGGGTGCCCTTCCTGAGCGCCCGCATGGCGAGCGTCCCGAGCACCCCGGCGAGCAGGACGAGCCCACCGGTGACGATCAGGAGCGCGACCCAGGTCGAGGTGGCGGTCGCGATCCCGGCTGCGACGGCGGCCAGGCCGAAGCCCAGCGCGAAGACCAAAAGCACCGCGGCCACCAGGCCGAAGACGATTCCCTTCGCCAAGTACCCGACCTTGCGCTTGAGCTCGAGGGCGGCGAGCTCGAGCTCCAGCCGCACGAGCGTGCTCGCGCGCTCGGCGAACTGCTTGGCGGCCGAGCCGAGGCCCTGGGCTTCCCGCTCAGTCTCTTGGGTGTGCATGGCCCCTCCAGTCGAGCACCTTGGCGAGCAACACGCCGGCCACGAGCGCGGCGCCGACGACGACGACCGGCGTCGGGCCCTTTCCGCCTCGCTTGCGCTTCTTCGGGCGCTTCCCGAGCTGCGCGCTCGATGGCGCGGTCGGCGGGGGCGCGGCGGGCTCCTGGTTGGTCGGTGCCTGCCCTCGCGCACGGGCCTTGATCAGGCTCGGCTTCAGCTTGCGCAGGAACGCGGCGTCGTTGGTCAGCTCCTCGGCCAGCCACTCGCCGACGCCGTCCCCGCGAGCAGCGGCTCTACCGGCCAGTTGCTGCAGGCGCTGAGCACCTCGCTCGACTACGTGATCGGCCTTGGTCATTTCTTGATGGGCGGGGCCTCGCCCGTCGCGAGGCGCCAGATCTTCGACGCGGCCCTGCGGGCAGCCATCGTCGCGCCGGCGGCGAGGCCTGCGTAGAGACCAGTCCAGAGAAACTTGCGCAGCATCCCCGTGTGGTTGCCTGACGATGACGTGGCCAAACCTGGGAGCTACTGTAGCTCCGTGGAGCCCGACGCGCGTCCGCTCGCAAAGCCCGAGCGGCAGCGACTGATCGCGAGCGTGGTCTCGCGGCGGCGCGTCGGCAGCCAGCACGAGCTGGCGGAGGCGCTCGCCAAGGCGGGTTGCCTGGTCACGCAGGCGACGATCTCGCGCGATATCCGCGAGCTTCGGCTGGAAAAGACCAGCGACGCGCTTGGCCGCCCGCGGTACGTGCTCCCGGGCCGCGCGCCTCGCCGAGATCCGCGAGAAACCCTGGCCGGGGTTCTGCGCCAGTTCGGCGTGCGCGCGACGGCTGCTCAGAACATCGTCGTCGTGCAATCCGAGCTCGGCTCGGCTCCCGCGATCGCCCGCGCGCTTGACCGGATCGAGCACTCGAAGATCGTCGGCACCCTCGCGGGCGACGACACGTGCCTCGTGATCACGAGCGGGCCGCGCGAGGCCCGCGCCGTCGCGTGTGAGCTCGGCGCCGCCATCGGCCCGGGCTAATCGGCCTGGATCTGCTTCGTCGGCGGCGGCTCCTCGTACTCCTCGAGCCGCTCGAACTCGTCCTTGCCGATCGAAAGCCGGACCTCGCCCTCGACGATCTCGGTCACCAGCTCGGCCGGCACAAAGCGCGCCTTGTGCAGCAGCCCCGTGCCGACGGTCAGGCCGCTGAAGATGTCGCGACTCGAGTCGCCGACTGCTTCCTCGACCTTGCCGATCTCCTCACCGTCGGCGCCGACGACCTTCCAGTGCTTCTCGATCAGGAACCAGGAAACCGGCTCGGCCATGCTCAGACCGCTTTCCCGCCGACATACCGGACCGGGCCCTGCGTCGCGACCGGTTTCGTGTCCGAGAGCGCGTGCAGGATCCGCAGCTCGCCGGTGATCCTCTCCTGGTCGAGGCGCTCGAGGCAGCGGCGCGCCATCCCCTCGAAGGCGCCGTAGCCGAACCGCCGCGCGACGCGGAAACGGTACGCAAGCCGAGTGCCGGCTCGTGCCGGGTTGACGGGCGCGAGCATCAGCGCCCCTCGCTCGAGGTAGTCGCTCGAGGTCAGCTCGACCTCGGCCCAGAGATCGCTCCAGTCCGCCGGCAGCTCCGTGAGCAGCGAGTCCCATTGCTCGACGAACCTCGGCCGGGGCCGCGCGGGCTCCCGAGCTGCGGCTTGGGTGACGTTCACGAGCTCGAGCGAGCCCTCGATTCGCTCGCGGTCGACTCGCCCAAGGAGCCGCACCATGAGATCCGGCACGGCCCCGCCGCCGACCCGCGAGACGTACGTCCAGATCACCTTCCCGCGTCGGCTCGGGTTCGCCGCGCCGAGCAGCGCGGCGGCCCGAGCGCCCTCCGCTTCGTCGTGGACGGTCAGCCGCAGGCGCGCCTCGCCCCAGCCCTCGGGCAGGCCCCGCTCGATCGCCCGCCACTGGTCGACGAGTGCCATTCGGCTGAGCATAAGCGATCACACCGCTCGTGAATCGTCCTCTCCGACTGCGAAAAGCAAGCCTCGAAAGGACGCAGGGAGCATGCGTATCCGCAGGATACGGATGCGGCTGAGGACGCAGCGAGGCGCCGCTTTGCAGCGCCTCGGAGGGGTCGAGGCACGGGTGGTGGGGTCGTTACTACACTCAGTCCCATGGCGAAGGTCGAGCGGAAAGCACGAGGGAGCCTGTCGGAGGAGCGGCTGCGCGAGTTCCTGCGCGAGATGCTCTTGATCAGGCGGTTCGAGGAGAAGGTCGAAGAGCGTTTCCGCGCAGGCGAGCTGCCCGGTTTCCTCCACGTGGCCATCGGTCAGGAGGCGGTCGCGGTCGGCGTCTGCCAGGCCATGGACGACGGCGACGTCTTCGCCTCGACCCATCGCGCGCACGGGCACACGCTCGCGCGCGGGACGCACCCGAACCCGGTCATGGCCGAGCTCTACGGGAAGCTCGAAGGCTGCTCGCACGGCTACGGCGGCTCGATGCACCTCTACGACGTCGAGCGCGGGAACCTGGGCGCGAACGCCGTCGTCGGGGGTGGCCTGCCGGCGATCACCGGCGCCGCTCTCTCGTTCAAGCTGCGCAACGAGCCGCGTGTGGCGATCGCCTTCTTCGGCGACGGGGCGACCAACATCGGCACGTTCCACGAGTCGCTCAACCTCGCGCAGCTCTGGCAGGTGCCCGCCGTCTTCGTGCTGGAGGACAACCATTGGGCGGAATCCACACCGGAGTCGCAGCACTCGCCCATCCGTGACCTCAGCAAGCGCGCCGAGGCGTTCGGGATGAAGACGATGAAGGCCGACGGACAGGACGTGGAGGAGGTGCACCGCGTCGCCTCGCGCGCCATCAAGCACGCCCGCGACGGCAAGGGCCCCGTCTTCCTGCACCTCGAGACCGAGCGCCTGGTCGGCCACTACATCGGCGATCCGCAGATCTATCGCGACAAGGAGGAGCTCCGCGAGCTCCAGGAGACACGCGACCCCGTCACCCTCCTGCGCGAGAAGCTCGGCGTCTCCGACGAGGACTTCGAGGCGGACGACCGCGAGGTGCAGGAGCTCGTCGACGCGGCGGTCGACTTCGCGAAAGCGGGCACGGATCCCAAGCCTGAGGACGCCCTCAAGAACATCTATGCCTGACGCCCCTGACCGGCCGCCGCTCACGGCCGGCGGAGCCGGCCTCCGCGCCGGCCTGCCGACGCTGACGGCACGTCGCTCTCCGGGGCCGTGCTCACGCACTGTCCCCTCCGGCGCCGCACCGCCAGCGTCGCCTCAGGAGCGTCAGGATGCCTGAGCTGTCCTACCGCGAGGCCGTCCGTGACGCGCTCGCGCAGGCGATGCGCAAGGACGACGACGTCTTCATCATGGGCGAGGACATCGCCGAGATGGGCGGCTCGATGGGCGTCACGCAGGGGATGCTCGACGAGTTCGGCGCCGACCGCGTGCGCAACACGCCGATCTCGGAGATTGCGATCGTCGGGGCCGGGATCGGCGCTGCGATGCAGGGCATGCGCCCGATCGTCGAGGTCATGTACGAGGACTTCCTGACGGTCTCGATGGAGCAGATCGTCAACCAGGCGGCGAAGCATCGCTACATGTCCGGCGGGCAGCTGAAGGTGCCGCTGACGATCCGAACGCAGGGCGGAGCGGGGTGGTCTCCGGGCGCGCAGCACGCGCAGCAGGTCGAGGCGTGGTTCGTGCACGTCCCCGGCCTGAAGGTCGTCTTCGCCTCGACGCCGGCCGACGTGCGCGGCCTCCTCTGGTCGGCGATCTACGACGACAATCCGGTCATCTTCTTCGAGCACCGCACGCTCTACGGGCTCAAGGAAGAGGTGCCCGACGAGCTCGAGCCGATCCCGCTCGGGCAGGGGCGCGTGCACCGTGAGGGTGAGGACGTGACCGTCGTTGCGACCGGCCGGCTCGTACACGAGGCGCTCGCGGCCGCCAAGGAGGCGGAGCAGGAGGGTATCTCCGTCGAGGTCTTCGATCCGCGCACGCTGCAGCCGCTCGACCTGGACGGGCTCGTCGCGTCGGTGAAGACGACCAATCGGGTCGTGGTCGCGCACGAGGCCGTCACCCGCATGGGCTTCGGCGCCGAGATCGCGGCGGTCGTGCAGGAGCAGGCGTTCGACTGGCTCGACGCGCCGGTCGAGCGCGTGGGGGCGAAGTTCGCGCCGCTGCCCTTCGCGCCCGTAATGGAGGAGTTCGTCGTGCCGCACCAGGCCGACGTGCTCGAAGCAATCCGACGGACGGTCGGCCGCAATGGCGCCTGACCCGCCTGTTTTCGCGGGTCCCTGGGGACACACCCAGGGACACACCCAGGGACACACCCTTGTGTATGGCTGGAGCGGCCATGGCCAATGAGGTAAAGCTCCCGCGGCTGGGCCAGGGGATGGAGTCCGGCACGATCGTCAAGTGGCTCAAGTCCGAGGGCGACCGCGTCGAGAAGGGCGAACCACTCTACGAGCTCGATACCGACAAGGTCACGCAGGAGGTCGAGGCCGAGGCTTCCGGGGTGCTGCTGAAGATCGCGGTGCAGGAGGGCGAAGTGCCGGTGGGCGAGACGATCGCGGTCATCGGCGAGGAAGGCGAAGAGGCGCCCGATCTGAGCGGCGGCAGCAACGGCTCGGCCGCGCAGGAGGTCGACGAGGATCCGAAGGAGGAAGGCTCGCCCGCGCCGGCGCGCGAGCAGGAGCGCGAGCGGGGGCGTGAGGCCTCGAGCGGCGCGCGCGAGCAGATTGGCGAGGCAAGACAGCCCGAGCCGACGAGCGACGGCGGGCGGGTCAAGGCCTCGCCGCTGGCACGACGGATTGCGCGCGAGCGCGGCATCGACCTGGCTTCGCTCTCCGGCACCGGGCCGGAGGGGCGGATCGTCGCCGAGGACGTCGAGCGCGGCGAAGCCGGGGCTGTTCCCGCCGCGGCGCCTGTGGCTGCTCCTTCCGGCGAGGTCGAGGTCGAGCAGCTTTCGTCCGTGCGGCGCACGATCGCGCGCCGGCTGACGGAAGCCTGGCAGGCACCTGCGTTCCAGATCTCGATGTCGGCCGACATGACCCGGGCGAAGGAGCTGCACGCGCGCCTGGCCGAGCTCGCCGGCGACGACGGTTCGAAGCCGACGCTCACCGACATCCTCACGAAGGCGAGCGCGGCCGCGCTGATGCGGCACCGCGCCGTCAATGCGCGATTCACCGGCGAGGCGATCGAGCGCTACCCGAGCGCCGACATCGGCCTCGCCGTCGCAATCCCGGACGGCCTCGTCGTGCCCGTGATCCGAGACAGTGACCGCCGCACGATCGCCGAGATCGCCGCCGCGCGCGTGGACCTCGTCCAGCAGGCCCGCGGCGGCAAGCTCAAGCAGGAGGATCTCGAGGGCGGCACCTTCACGATCTCCAACCTCGGCATGTACGGCGTCGAGCAGTTCGTGGCCGTGCTCAACCCGCCGCAGGCCGCGATTCTCGCGGTCGGCGCCGTCGAGGATCGGCCAGTCGCCCGCGACGGCGAGCTCGTGGTGCGGCCGATGATGACCATGACCCTGACCAGCGACCATCGCGCTCTCGACGGCGCGACCGCCTCGGACTTCCTCCGGACGGTGAAGTCGTTCCTGGAGGAGCCCGGCCTGATGCTCTGATGCGCGTTTGGTACCGAGTCCGCGACCTCAACGCCGCCCGGGCCTTCTACACGGAGGTCCTGGGCTTCGCGGAGTCCTTCGTGGACGAGGACGAGCGCTGGGCCGCGCTCGACCGCGATGCCACCGAGATCGCGATCGGCGAGGGCGAGCCGGAGCCCGGGGAGGAGGAGGGCCTGGTCGCGACGATCGATGTCGAGGACGTCAAAGCCGAGCGCGAGCGGCTCGACCGCGCGCAGGTCCAGGTCGGCACGGTGCTCGAGCTGCACGGGGTGATGCGGTTGGTCGACGTCTTCGATCCCGACGGCAACCGCATCCAGCTCGCCCAGGAGCTGCCGTGATCCGATCGGCCGGCCCCCAGGACGTCCCGTTCCTGCGCGACATGCTGCGCCACGCCTACTACTGGCGAGTGGAGAGCGTCAACGAGTCGGGCGAGCCGCCGGTGCAGCGCTACGTCGAGCACTGGGGTCGGCCCGGCGACACCGCGCTGATCGCGATCCAGGACTTCCAGCGGGTCGGCGCCGCCTGGTTCCGCCTGTTCACCGACGACAACCGGGGCTACGGGTTCGTGGACGAGGAGACGCCGGAGCTCTCGATCGCGATCGTCCCGAGTAAGCGCGGCACGGGGCTCGGCTCCGAGTTGCTCGACGCGCTCGTGGATCGCGCCCGGGCGGACGGCTACTCCGCGATCAGCCTCAGCGTCGAGAAGGACAGCCCCGCAGTCGGCCTCTACGAGCGCCACGGCTTCGAGCGAGTCGCGGACGAGGACGGGGCCGTAACGATGAAAGCCAACCTCGCGTGAACCTTTCCCCCTCGCGTGAACCTTTTCCCCCGGGGGCGTACCGCCCCTTGCCCCCGCTTTTGAGGGTAGCCGCAAAGAACGCACGAGTGTGTGACCCGGTCGTGCCGAAAGTGCAACAACGAGCGCGACCCCACCCGACCCACCGCCGCTAGGATCGCGCCCGAACCCATGCGAGGAGCGAACACAGATGGAATGTGACGTTGCCGTCCTCGGCGGCGGCCCGGGCGGCTACACCGCGGCGATTCGCGCCGCGCAGCTCGGCGCCAAGGCCGTCTGCATCGAACAGGAGCCCGAGCTCGGCGGCACGTGCCTCCGCGTCGGCTGCATTCCGACCAAGGCCTGGGTGCAGACCGCCTTCGCGCTGAAGGAGGCCGAGGAGACCTTCGCCAAGCTCGGCGTCCAGACGAGCGAGCCCACCCTCGACTTCGCCACCGCCAACCAGTGGAAGGACGGCGTCGTCAAGCAGATGACGAGCGGTGTCGCGAGCCTCTTCAAGGCCAACGGCGTCGAATGGGTCGAGGGCACCGGCCGCTTCAAGGACGCGCACACGATCGCAGTCGAAGGCGGCGAGGACGTCACCTTCAAGCACGCAGTGATCGCCACCGGCTCGTTCCCTCTTCGCCCGCCGATCGACGGGCTCGACTCGCCCCGCTGCGTCGACTCGACGGGCCTCCTCGCCCAGACCGAAGTCCCAAAGCGTCTCGTCGTCCTCGGCGGCGGAATCATCGGCTGCGAGTTCGCCTCGATCTTCCGGCGCTTCGGCTCCGAAGTGACGATCATCGAGATGCTCCCGGGCCTCATCCCCCAGGAGGACGCGGACGCCGCCAAGGAGCTCGCCAAACAGTTTGGAAAGCGCGGTATCGCCCTCCACCTCGAGACCACCTGCGACCGGGTCGAGGACACCGGCAGCGGCCTGCGCGTCCACTTCGGCGGCGAGTCTACCGAGGCCGATCTGATGC
Source organism: Gaiellales bacterium (assembly GCA_038236705.1). Lineage (GTDB taxonomy): Bacteria > Actinomycetota > Thermoleophilia > Gaiellales > Gaiellaceae > AC-32. The sequence continues at coordinate 93,157 of JBBRZN010000001.1, read as the reverse complement.
TCGTCGCCACGGGCCGCGGCCCTACCGTCGAGAACCTCGGGCTCGAGGAGATCCAGGTCGAGTTCGACAAGCGCAAGGGCATCGCCGCCGACGAGCACCGGCGCACGACCCAGCAGCACATCTACGCCGTCGGCGACTGCGCCGGCTACTGGCAGCTCGCCCACACCGCCTTCCGCGAGGGCGAGGTCGCGGCCGAGAACGCCATGGGCCACGAGGCGATCGTCGACAACCGCGGCGTCCCGCGCCCGATCTACACCGACCCGGAGATCGCCGGCGTCGGCCTGACCGAGGCCGAGGCGCGCGAGCAGTACGGCGACGCCGTTGCCGTAGGCATGTTTCCCTGGGTCGCGAACGCCCGCGCCGTGATGCAGAACGAGACCGTCGGCTGGGTCAAGTCGATCCACGAGACCCACTACGGCGAGCTGCTCGGGCTGATCATGGTCGGCCCGCACGTGACCGACCTGATCGAGGCGGGCACGATCGCCCTCGACGCCGAGGCCACGGTCGAGACGGTTGCCGACGGGATGGCGGCGCACCCGACGCTCTCCGAGGCGATCAAGGAAGCCGGGCTCGTCGCGCTCGGCCGCGCGATCCACCTTCCGAACAAGAAACGCGCGGCGGCCCAGGCCTAACAAGCCGTATCCGCCTGGCCCTGTTCGCCGTTTGAGCAACATGGAGGCATCCCGCGCGGACCGCCCGCCGCGACCACGGAAGTCTCTGCGCCTGCTCAAGCGGACTGCAGATCCTGCGTTCGAGCAGCTCTACCGCCAACAAGCGCGCGAGGTCTACCAGTACGCACTCGCGCTGCTGACGAACCCGGCCGACGCGGAGGACGCCACGCAGACGGCCTTTCTCAACGCCTACCGCGCCTTCCAGCGCGGCGAGCGGCCGCACAAGCCGCACAACTGGCTGATCACGATCACGCACAACGTCTGCCGGATGCGCTGGCGCCAGGCCGGCTGCCGGCCAAGCGAGGTCGCGCTCGAGGAAGCTCCCGAGCCGGTCGCGCTCGAGCACGAGCGTCCGAACCTCGACGAGGTGCTGACGGCGCTGGCCGGACTCTCATTCAATCAGCGCGCCGCGCTCGTCATGCGTGAGCTGGAAGGGCGCACCTACCAGGAGATCGCCGACGTCCTCGGGGTCTCGAACAGCGCGGTCGAAGCGCTCCTCTTCCGTGCGCGCCGCCGGCTCCAACTCCAGCGCAAGGCCCTCGGCGTCCTGAGCACGGCGCCGTTGCCCGGCTCACTCACGTCCTTCCTCGGAGCGGGAGGTGGCGCGGCGGTTGGAGGCGGAGCGGCAATCGGCGCCGACCTCGTGCTGAAGGCCGCAGCCGTCGTCCTCGCAGGCGCGGTGACCGCAGGCGTCGGTTTCAAGAGCGTTGAGGCGATCACGGCTCCCGCCGCGCCCTCCGCGGTGGCGCAGACGAAGACGCCGCTGGCGTCCTCCGGCCAGCAGCACGGCCGGGCCCAGGCGCGCGGAAGCGCCGCAGAGGGCCGCGAGACGCTTCGCGGCGCAGCCCCTGCAACCCGCGGCAGCCGCTTGGTCCAGCCAGCCGCGCCCGGGAACGCGCCGCTGCCGAACCAACAAGCGTCCCTGCTCCCGTCGCCGATTGCCTCGACCGTGGCCGCGCCGCCCCTGTCGGTCCAGGCCGGGGTGACAGTTCCAAGTTTGACTACCCCCGTGGTGACCACTCCCGTGGCGACCACCCCCACGGTGACCACTCCCACGGTGACCGTCCCCACGGTGACCACCCCCACGGTGACCGTCCCGCCGCTGCCGGTTCCGCCGGTCCCGCCGCCCCCAATCACCGTAACCATCCCGACTCTGCCGCCTCCACCGATCAAATAACCCTTCCGCAGGGTGCAAGATCCCCGCAAATAGGGCATCTTGTAGGTGTGACGCCAATTCTCGCGCAGCGCCTCGGCACGGACCGCTCCTTCGAGCGCCTCTATCGCAAGCACGCGGGCGACGTCTATCGCTACGCGCTCGTCGTCCTGCGCAACGAGGCCGACGCCGAAGACGTCACGCAGACGACCTTCCTCAACGCCTACAAGGCCTTCGAGAGAGGCGAGCGTCCGCGCGCGCCGCAGAACTGGCTGATCTCGATCGCGCACAACGTCTGCCGGCAGCGCTTCCGCCAGTCGCAGCGCCGGCCGAACGAGGTCGTCTTCGAGGAGGAGCTCGCCGAGGCCGCGGTGGTCGAGGACGACGCCCTTTCCGCCGAGGACATCCGCCGCGCGCTCGGCCACCTGGCCTTCAACCAGCGCGCAGCCCTCGTCATGCGCGAGCTCGAAGGACGCAGCTACCAGGAGATCGCCGAGATCCTCGAGCTCTCCGTGAGCGCCGTCGAGACCCTGATCTTCCGCGCGCGCCGTGCGCTGCGCGAGCAGCTCGAGGACGGGATCACCTGCCACGAGGCCGAGTTCGCCATTTCGAAGCAGCTCGACGGGCGCCTTCCACGCAAGGAGCGCGGCGGGTTGCGTGCGCACCTGCGCGAGTGCGAGGAATGCGCCGGCTTCGCCCGCAGCCAGCGGGCCCAGCGCGGCTCGTTGAAGTCGCTCGCCCTCATTCCGCTCCCGCAGTCGCTCGCGGGCCTCTTCGGAGGCGGCGGGGGAGGGGCTGCCGTGGGCGGCGGCCTCGCGATCAAGGCCGCGGCGATCGGCGCCAGCGCCATGGTCGCGACCGGCGTCGGCTACGAGGGCGTCAAGCACGGGATCTGGAAGCCGCCGTCGGCCACGCAAGCCTCGGCCGTCCACCACGCGAAGAAGCCCGCACCCACCAACCCGTTTCAGACCGCAGCCTCGATCATGGCTCCGGCACAGGAGGCGCGCCACGACGAGAAGCCGTTCAAGGCCGTCTCCGTGAAGGCCCGCCGCGTGCACCGCGAAAACCAGGGTCGAAGCGCAGCCGTGAAGCCGGAGCGCCTGGCCAGGCCGGTGCACCGCGAAGTGAGCACGTTGCCCCCGTCCCGCCTGAAGAAGACGAAGCCGCCCAACGCGCGCGGGAACCAGGGACACAGCCAGACCCACAAGCCGGAGAAGCCGAAGGTCGACCGGAAGCCGCCCGTCCCGATCGAGTCGCCTCCGCCCGGCGAGCACGGCAAGTCCGCCCGCTAGCTGCTAGAACACCGGGCTGTGGGAATCGTCAACCGACGAAACGCCGTCCTCGGCTGGGGCGTCTGGAAGATCAGCAAGCGTTTTGCGAAGCGCAAGGCGAAGAGCGCGGCGCCGTCCGTGGAGGGCGGCCGCCCGAACAAGTCGCTCCTCGCGGTCGGAATCGCCGGCATCGCCGGTGCCCTGACCTTCTGGCGCAGGCGGAAGAGTCCCCCAAGCTGAGGGCAATCGGATGCCGCCTGGCGTCCGAGACGACGGCCACAGTGGCCACTAATTGGCCGAGCGCTCTTCGGCCGATCCGGCTGGTGCATGAAAGACGACCGCCCGCTTGGGCCAGCAAGCGGGCGGCCTCCAGCCAGAGCGGGTTACGCGCGCTACGCGGTTCACTCGCCCGGCAAGCTGGATCACTTGCAACCTCTGTCCGTATCGGTCTCGAGGCGTATTAGAGGTACCCCGAGCGGCCAGCCGCAAACGCGCACGGCGGTTGGGACTAGACCGCGGGGGCATCCGGGTTTAGCGTGGAGCAAACCCCGAGGCTGGGAGGGCCCCGCAATGCGCGTCGAGTCATCTGTTACGTCGATCACCTGGATTCCGTCCGAGGCGATCTCGGGCATGCCCAAAATGCCGTTCGAGATGGGCATCGCGCACTATGACGAGCCGCCGCCCGACCGCATCGACGACCTCGAGGCCCTGCACGAGAACGACCTCTTCCGCGAGGCGAACGAGCTCCTGGCCTGGATCGAGGTCGAGGACGGCAAGATCGTCGACCAGGGCTACTCGGGTCAAGGCCGAATCGGCGTCACCCGGATCAAGCTGGGCCCGCGCGAGCTGACCTTCGCCGCAGTGCAGTACCCGCTGCTCCAGGCCGAGCCCGAGGTCGGCGACGGCTGGGTCAAGTTCGTCCAGTCGGCCGGCGGCCACATGGGCCTGCCAGCGCCGCGCCGGGTGAGCGGCAAGCCGTTCATGCGGATCAAGTCCGCCTCCGCTTGGACGACGCTCGAGCTGATCATCTACGCCGACGGAACCTCGAAGCATTCGCTGGCCGGCGCGAGCCCGTTCCCGCGCCACTGGATCTACGACAAGGACGGCCGGCTCGTGGAGAAGTCCGGTACGGTCGACTTCGAGAAGTGGTACCGCGAGTCGCACGGGCCGAACACGCCTTGGGGTGGGGAGGACTCGCCCGCGCTCGTCAAGGAGGTCGAGTCGGAGCTCGAGCGCGAGCTGTCGGCGTCGATCATGCGCAGCGGCGCCAAACTCGAGCGCCGGGAGCTCGATGCCGGAGAGGCGCTCGTGAAGCAAGGCGACGAGGGCCGTGAGCTCTTCCTGCTCCTGGACGGCCTGCTCGACGTCGAGGTGGACGGCGACGAGGTGGCGGAGATCGGCCCCGGCGCCCTGCTGGGCGAGCGAGCGCTGCTCGAGGGCGGCAAGCGGACGGCGTCGCTGTGGGCGACGACGAAGGCACGGGTGGCGGTGATTCCGCCGGAGGCGATCGAGGAGTCCGCGCTCACGGAGCTCGCGGCGGCTCACCAGCGCGAGCAGGGCTAGTGGCTGACCCGACCAGCATCCTCGACGAGGCGGGCATCGAGTACGAGCTTCTCCCGCACGCGCATACGGAGAGCGCGGCCGATGAGGCAGAGGCCCTCGGCCTGCCGCCGACGGCCGTCGCCAAGACGCTCGTCGTCGTAGCACCCGAGGGCAACGTCCGCGCCGTCCTGCCCGCGTCGGAGCGCATCGACCTGCGCAAGGTGCGCAACCACGTCGAGGGCGGCAAGCGCAATCACCTGGCGAGCGAGGAAGACCTCGCGCGCGACTATCCTGACTTCGAGCTCGGCGCCGTACCGCCGCTCGGCGGCGAGCGCCGTGACCGCGTCCTCGTCGACGTCCGCCTCGCGGAGCAGCACTCGGTGGTGCTCGAGATGGGCTCGCACGAGCAGTCGGTTCGGCTCGAGACGGGCGACCTCGTGAGGCTCACGGAGGCCCAGGTCGTGGACATCTGCAAGGAGGAGTGATGAGCGTGAAAGCCGGAGACATTGTTGTGGCCGAGGCCGAGCGGGCGACGCAGACCGCGCGGCGAGGAGTGATCGAGGAGGTAGTGCAGGAGGAACCGCCCTGCTTCCGCGTCCACTGGGACGACGGCCACGAGAGCATCATCAGGCCCGCGTCGGGGTCGCTGCGCGTCGAGCCCAAGCGCAGGGCCAAGGCGAGGCGGTGACGGTGTAGCGGGTCTCCCGCGCGCTCGGAGGCCCCTCGAGCCGCAGCGCTGGGTGTGCGGCCACCAGGGCCGCGGTCTGTAAGAATCCCCCGCTCCAGCCATTGGAGGGGGAGAGAAGCATGCGACGATTCACGCTGTTGGTCATGGCGGGGCTGTGTGTAGCCGGTCTCGTCTCAGCGGCCCAGACCTCGATCGCGGCGCCATCGGAGGCAGACGACCTGGTGACGCCGCCGACCACCTACGTACGGCACGACGGTGGCACCGATCGAGCGATCCAGCACTGCTCGGACACCTCGAGTAGTACCGCGCCGGACACTCCGGGAGACGGTGACTCCGACTCGAACGATGGGGGCGCATTCCGACAGGCCAACGAGCCCTCGGTAGCGATCGACCCGACCAACCCGGACCTCGTGTTCGCCAGCTGGAACGACTACTGCGACAACGATCTCGGCGGCGGCTGGCAGGGCCTCGCCTACTCCACCGATCGCGGCGAGACCTGGACGCCGTCCAAGATCCCCGGCTACCCGAGCGACACCTCGGCCGAGGGCATGGCCTCGCCGTTGCACGGCCGGCAGCACGAGGCGGGCGATCCACTGCTTTCCTTCAACAACAACGGCATGCTCTTCGCCGGCGGCATCGCCTTCAACCGGGTCAATCCGCAGAACGGCGACGTGTGGGTGGCCAGCTACGCGAGCACGCCGCACATCAGCGGCTACCCGAAGGACTACCTACGGACCGTCGTGGTAGGCCAGGGAACCCCGGCCCTGAACGGCATCTTCCAGGACAAGCCCTCGCTCGAGGTAGACCGCACCGGCGGCCAGTTCGACGGCAACGTCTACATCTGCTGGTCGCGCTTCGTCGGCTTCAACGGCCGAACGAAGATCTCCTTCAGCCGCTCGACCGACTCGGGGCAGACCTTCTCGAAGCCGATCGAGCTGTCCTACGGCAAGGACGTGCAGGGCTGCGACATCGCGATCGAGCACGACGGCGATGTGTACGTGACCTGGGGCACGCGGAACACGCCGTCCTCCAACACGGCGGAGGGCCTGGCGATCGCCCGATCGGCCGACGGTGGGGCCAGCTTCCAGCCCGCCCATCAGATCGCGACGTTCACCCGGTACTTCCCGTCCGACGGCGCGCGGGACTGCGGGGACGGCGCCTTCATGTGCCCGAGTAAGTTCGTGTTCTTCCGAGTTCCGCTCGAGCCGCGGGTGACCGCTGACCAGAGCGGCCAGCTGCCGGGTGTCTACGCAACCTACAACGCGGTCGACCCGGCCACCGTCGTGCCGAGCACCTCGACCTACAGCTCGGCCGGGGCGAACTCCGGCCGCGTCGGGCGCTCCGTGGTCTACGTGATCCGTTCCGTGGACGATGGCGCCAACTGGGACGATCCGGTTCCGGTAGACCCGAACGGCGGCGTCGGCCACCAGTTCTTCCCTGACGTGGATGCACTGGGCGGCAAGCTCGTCGCCATCTGGCAGGACAACCGCACCGACGACGCGTACAGCGTCCAGCTCCCGATCGGCGACACGCTCGACGGGCTCGGTAGGCCGATTTCGTCCGGCACCGACGTCGTCGGCACGTACGCCTCGGTCTCGGACGACGGCACGACGTTCACGCCGCTGGGCGAGATGTCCTCGGCGACGCAGCAGCCGTCGTACGAGATGTTCGGCAACCGCCAGATCCCGTTCCAGGGCGACTACAACTGGGTCGCGCTCGCGTTCGACCCAACGACGTCGCCGACGTCCCTGTTCGGCTACATGGGCTGGACGGACAACCGAGACGTCCTCGCGGGCACGGACATCCGGGAGACCGATTACGTCGACGGCTTCGACGTGCACCAGTGCCGAACGGTTGCGGCACCCGAGCCCGACACGTGCCCGAACGCGCACGGGCTCGACCAGAACATCTACGGCCAGTCGCTCACGCTGCCTGTCGGCTGAGCCGTTTGAAGGGGACGGCCGCCCGCTTGCGAGCGGGCGGCCGTCGCGCGCCTTGAAGCGACCGGGCGAGGGGCGTAGGCTCGCGGTGACCGCCACCCGAAGGAGGGCACGATGTACGCAAGGCTGATCGAGTTTTCAGGTGCTGCCCCCGACAAACGCGACAAGATGATGGAGATCGTTCGCGGGACGGTAATCCCGATGCTGCGCGAGTACGACGGCTTTGCCGGCTACATCGCGATGTACGACGCAGACAACCAGCGCGCGAAGGCTGTCCTGCTGTGGGAGAGCGAAGAGGCAGCCGAGGAGGCCGAGCAGACGCTCGTCGAGCGCCGCAAGCAATTGGCCGGCTCGATCGGCTTGACCGTCGAGTCGCAGGATCTCTACGAGGCCCCGGTCGTCGAGCTGGAAGGGGCGCGCGTCTAGCTTCCTTCGTCGTCGAGCGCCCGCGCGAGCCGCTCGAGCCCGAGCTCGAGGGTCTCGTCAGTGACCGCGAGTGAGAGCCGAGCCCAGCCAGCGCCACTCGGGCCGAAGCCCTCGCCGGGCGCGACGACGAGCCGGTATTCGGTCAAGAGCCGCTCCGCGGTGAGGTGCGGCGGCAACTTGAACCAGACGTAGAAGGTGCCCTCACAGGGGATAGGCCCGAGCACCTCGATCACGCGATCGCGCCGGCGCTGGTAGGTGTCGCGCCGCTCGGCCACGGAGTCCTGCGGCCCGGTCAGCGCCGCAATGCAGGCCTCCTGGATCGGCCGAAAGATCCCGACGCGGCAGTGGTCGTTGAGCAAGTTGATCCGCTCGACGATCTCCGCGTTCCCGACCACGAACCCAACCCGCCAGCCGGCCATGCCGTAGGTCTTCGACATCGAGAACATCTCGACGCCGATCTCCTTGGCGCCGGGCGTGGCGAGGAAGCTCTCGGGCTCGTGCCCGTCGAAGACGAGGTCGCCGTAAGCAAAGTCGTGGACGACGGCCGCGCCTGTGGCGTGGGCGTACTCGATAGCCGCCTCGAAGGCCCCGTCGGGCACGGCGACGGCGCAGGGGTTTGACGGGTAGTTCAGGTAGACGGCGGCGACGTCGTCGGTGGGCGTCTGAGCGAAGTCGGGAGCCCAGCCGCTTTCCTGCACGAGCGGCAGGTAGCCAGTGTGTGCGCCTGCAAGCGCCGGCCCGGAGGGGTAGTCCGGGTAGTAGGGATCGGGCAGGACGACGGTCTGCCCCTCCTCTGCGAGCGCGAGCGAAAGCTCAACAATCGCCGTCTTGGTACCGGGTATGACCGCCACTTCTGAGTCCGGGTCGAGCGAAACGCCGTAGAGAGTGCGGTACCGCTCAGCCAGGGAATTCCGCAGCTCAGCCAGACCTCGGAAAGGCGCATAGCCGTGTGCATCGGACCGTTCAGCCGCCCGCGCCAGCGCCTCGATTACGTTCTGCGACGGCCCAGTCTCCGGGTTCCCGCGCCCGAGATCGACAAGGAGTTCGCCACCAGCAGTACTTGCGTCGGAGACTCGCGCGAGAAGCGCCCCGAAGTACTGCTGAGGGAGCCCCGCGAGACGTTCTGGGCGCTCGCGCATCAGCCCGATCGTACTGCGCCGCGAGCGCGCGTCCGAGCACACGGCGCTGCTACCTTCGAAACGTGCCCACTCGGAAGACGATCGTGTGCCTCGCTAACTCGAAGAAGCTCGGTGCGTATTGCATTGCCGGCGTCGACAAGGAGTCAAACGAGTGGCTTAGGCCAATCGGGTCCGGCAGGCACGGCGCCATTACGCCCGCTGAGCAAACCCTCGACGGTGGTACGCGCCCCGTCCTGCTCGACGTGATCGAGCTCCCGCTTCAGGAACCGATCCCTCAACCGGGGCAACCGGAAAACTGGGCGCTTGCCACCGGCCGCTGGCGAAAGGTCGGGGAGCTCAATGACGACGAGGCTCGCACACTGGTGGAAGGCCTCGCAACAAACGAGCCGGTGTTCGGCACAGTCGAGCGCTCGATCTCGGTCGCTGACGTCGCGAACGGACTCGTCGAATGCTCCTTGGCGGTCATCCGACCTGAGTCGTTGACCTGGGTGAAACGAGTGTGGCCTGAACGGACGACAATACGCGCTGAGTTTCGCCACGCCGGCGCATGGCAGAGCCTGCCTATCACTGATCCTGCGTGGCTTGCACACTTCGTTCATGACCCTCCTGGCGATCATCGCCACGCCGATACCGAGGATGTTTTTCTTGTCGTCAGTCTTGGCGAGCCGATGGAGGACGAGCACTGGAAGCTCGTGGCCGGAGTGATCTGTCTTCCGATCGGATCTGACCAGTGACGGCGCTACCCTCACGTTCGATGAACACGATCTACACCGTGGGGCACGGCACGCTTCCTCTCGAGGCGGTTCTTGTCAACCTATCCGTGCACCAAGTGGCCGCCGTCATGGATGTCCGCTCACAGCCATTTTCTGGCCGATCGCCGCACTTCAACAAGGAGAATCTTCGGGCGTCGCTTGAAGCCGCGGGGATTAACTATGTCTGGATGGGTCAGTCGCTTGGCGGTCGGCCGAGGGCCAAACTTCGGACGCCTGCAGGAGCCCCTGACTACGAACGCATGGCTCGCGAACCGGCAACTGTGGCTGGCATTGCCAAGGTCGTCGAGGCGGCTGGTCGGCGTCGGATCGCGCTGCTCTGCAGCGAGGCAAGACCGGAGGGGTGCCACCGCACCCGGATGCTGGAGCCCGAGTTCGAAGAGCGGGGCCTCCTCGTTGAGCACATCCTTCCGGACGGAAGCCTTGCATCACAGCCAACACTCTTCGTGTGATGCTTTCGGTCGCCACGATCGGATTCGGGAAAAAGGGTGCGGAGCAATTCGTTCGACTGCTCCAGGGGGCGTCAGTCTCGACGGTTATCGACACGCGACGTAGGCCGGACTCCCCTCTTTCCGGGTATGCGAGGCAACGCGACTTAGCGTTCATCCTTGGTACGGCGGGGATTGGTTACGAGCATCGATTGGAACTGGCGCCGCCAAACGAGCTCCTTGATCGATACCGGACCGACAAGGATTGGGCTGCGTATGAGCGCGACTTTGACGAGTTGGTTCTGCGAACTTCAGCCGCGCAAGGCGTGATGGCTGCCCTCCTTGAACGAAGCCGGCATGAGGTGGTAGCCCTCCTCTGCTCGGAACCGACCCCTGATCGTTGTCACCGTCGACTCGTAGCCGAGCGCATGAAGGAAATCGAGCCTGCGCTTCAGGTCGAACACCTGACCTGATGATGCGACGAGGGTTCGTCTGGCCCTAGACCGTCGTGCCGCCTTGCCGAAGTGCTTCGAAGATGCCTTACATTTGTTTGGCGTGCGACCATCGAACCCGAGCGCTGGAGTACGACCACCTTTAGTGAACTGGACGTTTTGCTCATGAGCATTCAATGCCCCTGAGCGCAAGCGAGCTCAAGTCTCACCTTTGGAACTGCGCCGAGATTCTGCGCGGTAGCGCCGTGGACCGGACGGACTGGAAGGCGTACATCCTGCCCCTGCTGTTCTTCAAGCGGATATGTGACGTTTGGGATGAGGAGAAGGCGGAGGCCGCCGAGCTTTTCGGCGACGCCGACCCCGTCGAATACCCCGAAGTCCACCGCTTCGTTGCCCCCGAGGGCTGCCATTGGCAGGACGTGCGCGAGGCTCCAGCCAACGTAGGCGCCGCCCTCTCTCACGCGATGCGGGAGATCGAGCGCACCAACCCGGACACGCTCTATCGGGTCTTCGGCGCCGCGGACTGGGGGAACCGCGAGATGCTTACCGACGAAATCCTCAAAGACCTCATCGAAGGGCTCTCCGAGGTTTCGCTCGGCAACACTGCCGTCAAGTCCGACATCCTCGGTGATGCCTACGAGTACCTGATAGGCAGGTTCGCCGACATCACGAAGCGCAAGAAGGCGGGCGAGTTCTACACGCCCCGCAGCGTGGTGCGGATGATGGTCGACATCCTCGACCCGAAGGAGGGCGAGAGCATCTACGACCCGGCCTGCGGGACCGGCGGCATGCTGCTCGGGGCGATCGAGCACGTCGAGCGCGCAGGGGGCGATTCGCGCACCTTCTTCCGGAAGATCTTCGGTCAGGAGAAGAACCTGACCACCTCGTCCATCGCGCGCATGAACCTGGTGCTCCACGGCATCGAGGACTTCCAGATCGTGCGCGAGGACACGCTCCGCAGCCCAGCGTTCACGGATTCGAGCACCGGCGGCCTCGCTGCATTCGACTGCGTGATCGCCAATCCGCCGTTCTCGCTCAAGGAGTGGGGCCGCGAGGTCTGGGAAGCCGATCCCTGGGCCGGGCCGCGTTCGGGCTCCCGCCCGAGAGCTACGGGGACTACGCCTGGGTGCAGCACATGGTCGCGTCGATGGCCGCGGGTACCGGCCGCATGGCCGTCGTCTTGCCGCAAGGCGCGCTCTTCCGGAAGGGCGCCGAGGGCCGGATCCGGCAGGCGCTTCTCGAGCGCGACCTGATCGAAGCCGTGATCGGTCTGGCGCCTAACATCTTCTACGGCACCGGGCTCGCACCGGCCGTCATGATCCTCCGCCGCTCGAAGCCGGCCGCGCGCAAGGAGAAGCTGCTGGTGATCGACGCTTCGAGCCTTTTCCGCAAGGGGCGCGCCCAGAACTTCCTCGAGCTCGAGCACGCCGAGCAGATCGTCGCCTGGGCGCACGCGTTCGCGGACGTGGATGACCGCGCCAAGGTCGTCACCCTCGAAGAGGTCGCCGCCGAGGACTGGACGCTCAACATTTCCCGTTACGTGCTGCCGCCGATCGGCGAGGAGATCCCGCCGCTACCCGAGGCAGCCGCCTCCTTCAAGCAGGCACTCGCGGAAGCCCGAGCCGCCGAAGACAGGCTGCGCGAAGTACTCCTCGAAGGAGGCTGGCTCTCATGAGCAAGGCTTCAGAACACCTGAGCCAGCAGGAGCTCGAGAGCTACCTCTGGGGTGCGGCGAAGCTGCTACGCGGCCTGATCGACGCAGGCGACTACAAGCAGTACGTCTTCCCGCTGCTCTTCTTCAAACGACTCTCGGACGTCTGGGACGAGGAATACGGCTCGGCGTTCGAGGAGACGGACGATGCGTCGTATGCGCGAGCGACCGCTGACGACCGCTTCGCCATCCCCGACGGTGCCCACTGGTCAGACGTGCGCACTGTCTCACGCGACGTCGGCCGGGCTCTGCTCAACGCCTTTCGCGCCATCGAGGCCGCCAATCCCGAGCGGCTGTCCGGCGTCTTCGGCACCGCGGCCTGGACCGACAAGACGCAACTGCCCGACGAGACGCTGAAGAACCTGATCGAGCACTTCTCACGGCACTCCCTGAGCCTGGCGGCGGTCCCGGAGGACGAGCTCGGCAACGGTTACGAGTACCTGATCAAGCAGTTCGCCGACGACAGCGGCCACACGGCGCAGGAGTTCTACACCAACCGCACGCTCGTCCATCTGATGGCGCAGATGCTCGAGCCACAGCCGGGCGACAGCATCTACGACCCCACGGTCGGCACCGGCGGCATGCTCATCTCGTCGCTGGCCGAGGTGAAGCGCCGCGGCGGCGACACCCGCACGCTTGGTCTCTACGGCCAGGAGCTGATCCACATCACGGCGGCCATCGCCCGGATGAATCTCGTGCTCCACGGAGTTGAGGATTTCGAGATCGCCGCCGGCAACACCCTCAGCAACCCGGCCTACATCGAGCGCGACCGCCTGCGAACCTTCGACCTCGTCCTCGCCAATCCGCCTTACTCGATTAAGAAGTGGAACCGCGAGGCGTGGCAGAACGACCCCTGGGGACGCAACTTCCTCGGGACGCCGCCGCAAGGACGTGCCGACTACGCCTTCTTCCAGCACATCTTGAAGAGCCTCGATCCGGAGACTGGCCGCTGCGCGATCCTCTTCCCGCACGGCGTGCTCTTCCGCAACGAAGAAGCCGCGATGCGCCGCAAGCTCGTTGAGTTGGACTTGCTCGAATGCGTCCTCGGGCTCGGGCCGAACCTCTTCTACAACTCGCCGATGGAAGCCTGTGTCGTGATCTGTCGCACGCGCAAGAACGCCGATCGCCGGGGGAAGATCTTGTTCATCGACGCTGTGAACCAGGTCGTGCGAGAGCGGGCACAGAGCTTCCTGACACCGGAGAACCACGAGCGCATCGCCTCGGCCTACCGGGTGTTCACCGATGATCCCGGCTTCGCCAAGGTGGCGACGATCGCCGAGGTTCTCGAGAAGGACGGCAATCTGTCGATCCCGCGCTATGTCCGGCCGGCCAGAGATGGGGCGAGCAATGGTGGCAACGGCGATTTGAAAGCGGCGTGGGTCGCCTTCGACGCCAGCGTCCCAGAGTTCTGGCGGCAGATAGATGCGCTGGTGGACATGTTGGACGGAGTAGTTGGCGAGAAGGTGCCTGATGTCTGAGTTGGCAGCGAGAAACGGCTGGACCCGCGTCACATTTGGAGAAATGGCGGAGAACGTCGCCGAACGTGTTGAGCCGACTCCGGACGATGGCGAGTCATACGTTGGGCTTGAGCACCTCGATTCGGGGTCACTGACTGTGCGCCGATGGGGAGCGGACGTGGCTTTGATCGGCACAAAACTGCGGATGCTGAGAGGCGACATCTTGTTCGCAAAGCGAAACGCGTATCTCCGGCGAGTCGCCATTGCGCCCCATGACGGACTCTTCTCAGCTCATGGGATGGTGCTTAGGGCACGCCCCGACGTCGTGTTCCCGCAGTTCCTCCCCTTCTTCATGCAGAGCGACCTATTCATGGAGCGAGCAAAGGAGATCTCGGTCGGTTCGCTGTCACCAACAATCAATTGGAAGACGCTGGCGAAGGAGGAGTTCGTCCTGCCCCCGCTGGAGGAGCAGCGCTTGGCTGCGAGTGTTCTACGCGCATCGGTCGCCCAGCAAGACGCACTTCACAACGCTTTCGAAAGGGTTAGACGAGTTCTGGCAGCAGAGCTTGTAGCCCGGCTCGATCACGGGTCGGACCCATTGAACCTGAATCCGCAACTCCCACCGGGTTGGCTGTATGTGCCGCTCGGAGAGTTGATTTCGATCCGTCATGGCTTTGCCTTCGATGGCGAACATTTCACCGGCGAGCAAACGTCGGATCCCATCCTGCTTACTCCAGGAAATTTCTCGCAACGTGGCGAGTTGCTGTTTCCTCCAACCAAGACGACTCGATTCCAAGGCGAGCCTCCAGAGGGCTACTGGCTCGACTCAGGAGATCTCGTCGTCTTGATGACCGATCTGACACCCGCGGCAACGCTCCTCGGTGCACCGGGAATCGTCGATTCCGCTATCGGCCCCGTGCTGCAGAACCAGCGAATAGGCCTCGTGAAAAACCTAGCTCCCAGCCGCGTACGAGACAGCTTTCTGTTCTATTCCTTCCGTGGAGGACAGCTTCGTCGAGTCATACGTGCGTTGAGCGCGGGCAGCACTGTTTCTCATACGTCACCGGCGCAGATCTGCTCGTTGCGCATACCGTTGCCGCCCATCGAAATCCAGGATGAATTGATAGCACGGTGGATGCTGATGACAGCTACGGCGACGAGGATCGAGCTGAGATTGAATGAGGCGAAGAACCTAAGCGCCATGTTGCGAGACCGTGCGCTGGGCGACCACTAGCCGTGCCGTTCAATGAATCCAACACGGTCGAAGCCTTTGTCCGCGACCGACTATGTGGCGGCGCCACTCACCACACTGCTGTAGGTCCCAACCTCGCCTGGCATCACGGCCAACTTGCGGGTCTCGGCTGGCACTTCCTCGCACGACAGAACGTCCCACGCCAGCCACACGAGGTCATGGTCGAGGCTCACTTGCGCGAGGCGCTCATCCGCCTCAATCCGGAGATCGCCAAGCAGCCCGATCGGGCGGACGATGTGCTCTACAAGTTGCGGGCGATCGTCATGGGCGTCCGTACCGATGGCCTCGTCAAGGCGAATGAGGAGTTCGCAGCCTGGCTCGCGGGCGAGCGCTCGATGCCGTTCGGCGAGAACGGTGAGCACGTCACGGTCCGCCTGATTGACTTCGCCGACGTCGAGCAGAATCAGTACGTCGTCACGACGCAGTTCACGTTCCGTGCCGGCGCAACTGAGAAGCGCGCCGATCTGGTGCTGCTCGTCAACGGGATTCCGCTGGTAGTGATCGAGGCGAAGACCCCGGTTCGCGCGAGTCAGAGTTGGCTCGATGGCGCGCTTCAGGTGCACGACGATTACGAGCGCAATGTGCCGGAGCTGTTCGTCCCGAACGTGTTCTCGATCGCGACCGAGGGCAAGGAACTGCGCTACGGCTCGATCGGGTTGCCGGTCGAGCTATGGGGGCCTTGGCGGGTTGAGGCCGATGCCAAGACGCCGGCCCTTCAGCAGCTCGACCAGGTAATCGCGTCGATGCTACGGCCGCAGGTCGTGCTCGATCTATTGGCCAACTTCACCGCGTACGCGACGGACGGCAAGAACCGCCGCATGAAGATCGTTGCGCGCTTCCAGCAATACGAGGGCACGAACAAGATTGTCGAGCGGGTGGTGGCCGGCCACCCGAAGAAGGGCCTAATCTGGCATTTCCAGGGCTCGGGGAAGTCACTGCTGATGCTCTTCGCCGCGCGCAAGCTGCGGCTGCATCCGGCGCTCAAGAACCCGACCGTGATGATCGTGGTCGACCGTATTGACCTGGACACCCAGATATCGAGCACCTTCTACGCCTCAGACACGCCAAACCTGATCAAGGCCGATAGCCGAGACGAGCTACAGCGGCTGTTGTCACAGGACGTTCGGAAAATCATCATCACCACGATCTTCAAGTTCGGCGAGGCGGACGGTGTCCTCAACGACCGCAGCAACATCATCGCGATGGTCGACGAGGCACACCGTACCCAGGAGGGCGACCTCGGCCGCAAGATGCGAGAGGCGCTCCCGAATGCGTTTCTGTTCGGCCTGACCGGCACGCCAATCAACCGCGCTGATCGGAACACGTTCTACGCCTTCGGCGCCGAGGAGGACAAGGCTGGCTATTTGAGCCGCTATGGCTTCGAAGAGTCGGTTCGCGACGGCGCCACGAAGGAGCTCCACTTCGAGCCGCGCCTGATCGAGCTCCATATCGACAAGGAGGAAATCGACAAAGCATTCGAGGAGCTCACGGGAGGCCTGACCGATCTCGACAAGGACAGGCTCGCCAAGGCGGCCGCCAAGATGGCGGTGCTGGTCAAGTCCCCAGAGCGGATCGAGAAGATCTGCGCCGACATCGCGGAGCACTTCCAAGAGAACGTCGTGCCGAACGGCTTCGGCGCGCAAGTGGTTACGTTCGATCGCGAGAGTTGTGTGCTGTACAAGAAGGCGCTGGATGAGCATCTCCCGCCGGAGACGTCCGACATCGTCATGACCGTGAACAGCGGGGAAGACGAGTACGCGCCGTATCGCCGGGACCGGGATGCAGAGGAGAAGCTTCTCGACCGCTTCCGCGATCCAGCGGATCCGCTCAAGATCCTGATCGTCACGTCAAAGCTGCTCACAGGCTTCGACGCGCCCATCTTGCAAACGATGTATCTCGACAAGCCGCTCCGGGACCACACGCTGCTGCAGGCGATCTGTCGCACCAACCGGCCTTACGGCGAGATGAAGACTCATGGCTTGATCGTCGACTACCTCGGCGTCTTCGATGAGGTCGCCCAGGCGATCCAGTTCGACGACGAGGGCATCACCCGGGTTGTCACGAACATCGCGGAGCTGTTCGCGAAGCTGCCGACGGCAATGCAAGCGTGCCTCGCCTATTTCTCTGGAGTCGATCGCGCTGTCGCCGGCTACGAGGGACTCATCGCGGCGCAGGACTGTTTGCCCAACAACGACACCCGCGATCGGTTCGCCGAGGACTTCAGCTACCTCGGCCGCTTGTGGGAGGCAATCTCACCCGACCCGATCCTGAGCGGATACGAAACCCACTACCGCTGGCTGGCGCAGGTTTACGAGTCCGTCAAGCCGTCGACCGGGACCGGCAAGCTTCTATGGCACGTTCTCGGCCCGAAGACGATCGAGCTCATCCACGAGCACGTCCACGTCGACGCGATCCGGGATGACCTCGAGACGCTCGTTCTCGACGCGGACCTGCTCGAAGCTGTCCTTGGTACTCCGGATCCGGACAAGAAGGCTAAGGAGATCGAGATCAAGGTCGCTCGACGCCTACGCAGTCGCGAACATGACCCTCGCTTCAAGGAGCTGGGCGAGCGGCTCGAGGAGCTCAGGCAGCGCCACGAGCAGGGTCTTCTCGTTAGCGTCGATTTCCTGAAGGCCCTCCTGGACCTTGCGCGCGATGTCGTCGCTGCGGAGACCGTGATCGAACCGATGGCCGCCGAGGATCTCGGCAAGGGGGCCCTCACCGAGCTCTTCGAAAGCGTTCGAAATGAGGACACCCCGATCATCGTCGAGCGCGTCGTGGCCGATATCGACGAGATCGTCCGCTATGTGAGGTTTGCGGGCTGGCAGAACACACACGCGGGCGAGCGCGAGGTGAAGATGGCGTTGCGCAAGACGCTCTTCAAGTACAAGCTGCACCAGGATCAAGAACTCTTCGACCGAGCGTACGGGTACATCCGCGAGTACTACTGAGCTTGAGACGGCTGTAGATCAGGAAGCGTCTGAGACACCTTTCCAAGTCGTTTTGCAGCCCCAGTGACGAAGGTCACGTATTCTCGACACGGAGCGCAGCACCGTCGGCGGCGAAGGCGAGACTGTGAGTTCCTATGCCGTTTCAGACACCCATCACGATCAAAGAGGCGCTGGACAGCATCCATCGCCACGACTACGCGCTCCCAGCGATTCAGCGCGAGTTTGTTTGGGGCCGCGACAAGATCGCGATGCTCTTCGACAGTCTGATGCGCGGCTACCCGATCGGCTCGTTCCTGTTCTGGAACGTGCTCCCGGAGAACTCCACGCAGTACGTCTTCTACGACTTCATCCGCCACTACCACGCACTGAACGGACGGCACTGTCCCACCCTGACGCTGCCAGAGCCGCGTCCCGTGACGGCGA
This sequence comes from Gaiellales bacterium, assembly GCA_038236705.1. GTDB lineage: Bacteria > Actinomycetota > Thermoleophilia > Gaiellales > Gaiellaceae > AC-32. The sequence continues at coordinate 74,883 of JBBRZN010000001.1, read as the reverse complement.
TCCTCGACGGCCAGCAGAGGCTCACATCGCTGAATATCGGTCTTAACGGCAGTCACGCAGAGAAGCTGCCCCGCCTGTGGCACAACAACCCGCACGCGTACCCGAAGACGCACCTGTACCTCGATCTGGCGCATCACGCCGAGGATGAGGAGCTCGGCTACGTCTACCGGTTCGTCTTTCTCACCGCCCCAGACGCCGCCGCCGCTTCCGACGGCTCCTACTGGTACCGGGTGAGCGAAGTGCTCCAGCTTCCGGATGGGCCGCCGATGTTCAAGTACATCCAGGAGATTGGGCTCGCAGACCACGCGCATGCGTACGAGACGCTTTGGCGGCTCCATCGCACCGTTCATGAAGACAAGGTCGTCGCCTTCTACGAGGAGAAGGATCAAAACCTCGACAAGGTGCTCCATATCTTCATTCGCGTAAACAGCCAGGGCGAGCCGCTTTCGCATTCGGATCTGTTGCTGAGCATCGCGACTGCGCAGTGGGAAGAAAGAGACGCACGCGAGACGATCTACTCGTTCGTCGACGAGATCAATCAGGAGGGCCAGGGCTTCGGCTTTTCCAAGGACCTCATTCTCAAAGCTGGTCTGGTCATGACCGACGCGGCAGACGTTGGCTTCAAGGTGGCCAACTTCAACCGTACGAACATGGCGAAGCTCGAGAAGAACTGGGAGAGGATCGAGCAAGCGGTTCGCCTTGCCGTTCGGCTCCTGGCGAGTTTCGGCTTCTCCGAACGCACTCTGTCGGCAAACAGCGTCCTAGTTCCGATCGCCGACTACCTTTATCAACGCGAGGCAGCAGACTCATATCTGACAAGCGCACAGCATCAGGCTGATCGCGCTGCAATCCGCTTCTGGGTCATCCGCAGCCTCATGAAGTCAGGAATCTGGGGTAGCGGTCTTGACACCTTGCTAGGCCGTCTTCGCCGTGTGATCCGCGACAACCCGAATGACGAGTTCCCGGTCGAGGCGATTGAGCAGACGATGCTCACCTCCGGCAAGTCGCTCCGGTTTGAACCCGAGGAGGTCGAGGACCTGGCCGAGACGCCTTACGGCAGCAGACGCGCGTTCGCGATCCTCACACTTCTATACACGGGCACCAACGTCCAGCAGAGCCTCTACCACGAAGACCACATCTTCCCGCGAAGCCGCTTCACGAAGGCAAAACTGATCAAGGCTGGCGTCCCGGAATCGGATGTTGAGGAGTTCATGGAGTGCGCGAACCTGCTTCCCAATCTCCAGCTTCTACCCGGGGCTGCGAACACGCAGAAGCAGGCGGTCCTACCGCTTGAATGGTGGTCGAAAGCAGAGCCGGAGGACGAGGCCCGGAAGGCCCTCTTTGCAGCCCACCACATGCATGATCTTCCCGCTGGCATCCCTGATTTCATGACGTTCTACCTTGCCCGTCGCAGTCGGATGCTCCAGCGACTCAGGGACCTCTTGGGCGTTCAAGCGCCCGAACAAAAAGATGCCTCCACGCCACAAGCATCCGCGGCGCCGCAGCCCTAGTTGGCCCATAAGTCGAGGCGATCGTTCACGATGTTCTCGTGGCCGAGATCCTGATCCCCGCGCAGAGCGCCGACGACTGGCAGCAACTGCTGGTGGAGCCGGACAAGCACTGGCGCACAGGCTTTTCGGCCAAGGCGCTCGCCCACTGCTGGCAGCCGGGCTAGTTCCCGCGAGTCGGGGCCGTCCTTGTCCGAGGTGACGACGAACTCGTGGCCGCCGTCCTCGAGGAAGCGCCGCAGCCCGAGCTCGACGGAGACGCTGCCCAGGAGCTCGCCCGGCTCGAAGTCGATCCGCTCGGGCGTGGGCGCGGTCTGGCCGTCGTGGTAGCCCTCGATCCTCGGAATGGCGTCCCGCGCGTACGAGCTCGGATGCCCGTCGACCGGATCCTCGTACAGGACACAGAGAACCTTCGCCACCGCCGGTTCACCTTACTAAGGGCACGCCGAGCTCGGCATCACGCGCGGCGAGGGAGGTGTAGCGGCCGCCGGCGATGATCAGATCCTCGTGCCGGCCGGACTCGACCAGGCGGCCGTGGTCGAGCACGATGATCTGGTCGGCGTCACGCACGGTCGAGAGCCGGTGGGCGATCGCGATCGTGGTTCGCCCCTCGGAGAGCCGGTCGAGCGCCTCCTGCACGAGCCGCTCGGTCTCGGTGTCGAGCGAGCTCGTCGCCTCGTCGAGGACGAGGATCGGCGGGTTGCGCAGGATCGTCCGCGCGATCGCGATTCGCTGCTTCTCGCCGCCGGAGAAGCGGTAGCCGCGCTCTCCGACGACGGTGTCGTAGCCCTCAGGCAGCGCCGCGAGCACGTGGTGGACGCGCGCTGCTTCGGCGGCCTGCTCGATCTCCTCGTCGGTCGCGTCCGGCTTGGCGAAGCGCAGGTTCTCGCGCACCGACTCGTGGAAGAGGTACGTCTCCTGCGAGACGACGCCGGCGAGGTCGGTCAGCGCCTTGAAGCTCAGGTCGCGGACGTCGACGCCGCCGATCGTGATGCTGCCGCGGGTGACGTCGTAGAGCCGCGCCGCGAGGTAGCCGAGCGTCGTCTTGCCGGAGCCGGTCTCGCCGACGAGCGCGGTGGTCGTGCCCTCCTCGACGGTGAAGGAGACGTCCTGGAGCGTCCACTCGTCGCCGTAGCGGAACCAGACGTGGTCGAAGACGACGTCGCCGGTCTTGCCGACCTCGCTCGCGCCGGGCCGCTCCTCGATGTCGATCGGCTGGTCGAGGTACTCGAAGATCCGGTCGAACAGCGCCAGCGAGGTCTGCACGTCGAGGCCGACCCCGAGCAGCGAGCCGACCGGGAAGAAGAGCCGCGTCTGGAGAGTCGTGAAGGCCACGAGCATCGGGATCGACAGGGCCGTCGAGCCGCTCGCGAGCGCAAGCCCGCCGAACCAGTAGACCGCGGCGGGCATGACCGCGAAGCTCGTCTGGATCGACGCCATCACCCAGCGCCCGGCCATCCGCTGGCGCACCTCGAGGTCGGCCAGGCGCAGCGAGTCGGACTCGAAGCGGTCGGCGAGCTCGTTCCCGCGGCCCATCGTCTTGCCGAGCAGGATCCCGGAGACCGAGAGCGACTCCTGCACGAGGCTCGAGATATCGGCGAGCGTCTCCTGCGTCGTCTTGGCGATCCGGCGGCGCTCGTTGCCGACGCGGCGCGTCAGCAGCACGAACACCGGGATCAGGGCGAACGCGAACAGCGCGAGCTTCCAGTTCAGGAAGAGCATGCCGATCATGGTCGCGCCGACCGTCGTCACGTTCGAGGCGATCGAGGTTGCCGTGTTCGTGACGACGTTCTGGACGCCGCCGATGTCGTTCGAGATCCGCGACTGGACCTCGCCCGTGCGCGTGCGCGTGAAGAAGGCCAGCGACAGGCGCTGCAGGTGGCGGAAGACGGCGGCGCGCAGGTCGTGCATCACGCGCTGGCCGACCTGGTTCGAGAGCAGCGTCTGGATCACGCCGAGCGCGCCGGTCACAATCGCGATCGCGATCATCCCGGCGGCGGCGAACGAGAGCGCCCTCGTGTCGTTGCGCTGAATCGCCTCGAGGACGCGCTGGAGCAGGAAGGCGGGGAGGACGCCCAGTCCCGCGGAGCAGACGATCAGCAGGAGCACTCCGCCGAGGCGCAGCTTGTACGGCGCGAAGAGCGGGCCGATTCGCCGCACGTTGGCCTTGCGCACGGCAGGGTCGGCCGCCCGCTCCGGGGGCTCCTTCGAGGAGTGGAAGAACATGCCCAACAGAGATCAGGGTACGGATCAGTCGGGGGTCAGGATCAGCACGGGGATCGGGCGCGCGGTCTTGGCTTCGTACCGGGCGTAGCCGGAGTAGGTGGCGGTGATCCCGGGCCAGAGGCGCTCGCGCTCCTCGGGCGATGCGGTTCTCGCGCGGACGCTTAGCTTCTCGGTGCCGATTTCCACCACTGCGCGCGGGTTCTGCTGCAAGTTGAGCGACCAGTCGGGGGCTCGGTCCGCGCCACCGTTCGACGCGATCACCACGAGGTTGGTCCCGTCGCGGAAGAACGTGAGCGGTGTCGTGCGCTCCTTGCCTGACCGGCGGCCCGTCGTCGTGAGCAAGAGCACCGGCATTCGGGCCACCCTGCCGGCGAGTCGGCCTCGGCTCAGCCGATGGATGAGCAGGTGGGCCTTGCTCATGACCTTGATCAGCCGGCGCCGGAGAGTCACCCGGAGGACAGACACACCAGGCATTGTGGCGGCATGGCGCGGGTGATCGACTTGAACGCAGACGTCGGCGAAGGCATTGAGGGCGACATCGAGTTGCTTGGGCTCGTGACGAGCGCAAACGTCGCCTGCGGGTTCCACGCCGGTGACGCGGCGACGATGCGCGCCGTTTGCGCCGAGGCGGTCGGGCGTGGCGTGACGATCGGCGCTCACGTCGGTTACCGCGACCGCGAGGGGTTCGGCCGCCGCGCATTGGACGTGCCGGCTGCGATCGTCGAGGCGGAGACCGCGGAGCAGATCGCGACGCTGCAGTCGCATGCGTCCGAGGTCGGAGGGCGCGTCGCGTACGTCAAGCCGCACGGCGCGCTCTACCACCGGGCCGAGCTCGACGAGGAGTGCGCTGCCGCGATCGTCTCGGCGGCGCACGGACTCGCCGTGCTCGGGTCTCCGGGCTCGGCGCTGCTCGCGCAGGCCCAGGTCGCAGTGGCGGAAGGCTTCGTCGACCGGGCGTACGCGCCGGACGGGTTGCTCGTGCCGAGAGGAGATTCGGGCGCCGTTCTCGGCATGGAGGAATCGGTGCGCCAGGCGCTCTCGTTCGTCCGTGACGGCGTCGTTCGCTCGCTCTGCCTGCATGGCGACACGCCCGGCGCGCTCGCGCTTGCCCGGCGCGTCGTCGCCGAGCTCGAAGCCGCAGGGGTCGAGCTGAGGTCGTTCGCGTGATCGAGGTGCGCCGTTCCGGCGAGCACGCAGTGCTGCTCGAGCTGCCCGACAACGCGGGGGCGGTGCGTGTGGCACAGCGACTCATGGAGTGCACCGGACTCGTCGACGTCGTCCCCGGCCATCGCACAGTGCTTGCGACCTGGGACGAGGAGCCAGAGGAGCTGCTGGCGCTCGCCGAGGCCGCGCTGGGCGACCGCGATGAGCCGCCGGCCGCGACCCTGACCGAGATCCCGCTGCGCTACGACGGGCCCGACCTGCACGAGGTCGCGCGACTGACGGCGCTCTCGCCGGAGGAGATTGCGGATCGGCACCTGCAGGCGGAGTACGTCGTCGGCTTCCTCGGCTTCGCGCCGGGCTTTGCCTACCTGCTCGGCGGTGACGAGCGGCTGCGCGTCCAGCGCCGAGCGGAACCGCGCCAGATGGTGCCGGCCGGAAGCGTCGCCCTCGCCGGCCCGTATTCCGGGGTCTACCCGCGCGAGTCGCCCGGCGGCTGGCAGCTGATCGGCTCGACGACGACGGTCCTCTTCGACCCCGGTCGCCGCCCGCCCGCGCTCCTGGCCGCCGGCGACCGCGTGCGCTTCGTCGCGGCATGAACGTGGTCGAGGTACTCGCGGCGGGGCCGCTGACCACCGTGCAGGACCGCGGGCGCCCGGGCTGGGCGCACCTCGGCGTGCCGCCCTCCGGCGCCGTCGATCCGCAGGCCCTCGCGCTCGGCAACCGCCTCGTCGGCAACGACCCCGGCGCGGCGGCGCTCGAGGCGACGCTCGCCGGGCCGAGCTTGCACTTTCGCGGAGCCGCCGTCGTTGCGCTCACAGGAGCCGAGACACGGACGCTCGAGATCGGGGCGGGGAAGGTGCTGGAGCTCGGCCCCTGTCGAAACGGCGCGCGCGTCTACGTGAGCGTGCGCGGCGGCTTCGACGCCGAGCCGGTGCTGGGCAGCCGCTCGACCGACCTCCTGAGCGGGCTCGGCCCGCCGCCGCTGAAGGACGGAGACGTACTGCTGATCGGCAGAGAGCCGGCCGCGGAACCGCAGCTCGAGATCGAACCGCCGCCGCCCCTGCCCGCCGAGCCCGTACTCCGCCTGCTCCCAGGCCCGCGCGACGACTGGTTCGAGACGCTGCCAGCCGGCCAGTGGCGCGTGAGCCTCTCGTCGAACCGCGTGGGCGTTCGCCTCGAAGGCCCGCGAATCGAGCGCGTCCGGCACGAAGAGCTGCTTTCGGAAGGCGTCGTAACTGGTGCGTTACAGGTGCCACCCTCGGGGCAGCCGATTCTCCTGCTCAACGACCACCCGACGACCGGCGGCTATCCCGTGCTCGGCGTCGTTCATGCGGGGGATCTTCCGCTCGTGGGGCAGTTGCGACCGGGGCAGCACCTTTCTTTCGAAGTGAACCAACGCAGTCAACCGTAGAAGGGTGATAGATGAAGCGACCCACCCTGTCCGATACTGCGCTTGCAACCGAGACAGCGCCCCGATGCGGCGGGGGCGCCTCGGAAGCCTCATACGAAGGGCCTCCATGCGGCGAGGCCTGACGGGTTTACCTGCGGCTCTCTCTCAGGGGAGGACTCGAAGCGGGGCCGGGCGGCGGCCTCGCTTTGTGTTGTCTGGAAAAAACCCCCTTCAGGGGGTGGGCGGAACTGCCTTCCCGGCTCAATATCTGACAGCGCGACCGGACGCCTGGGCCGCAGAGACGTACGGAGCGCATTGAAAGGGAGGCCTGCAGGCCTCCCTTTTCTTTTACCCGCCGGGGCCGGGGCGTAGGATGGGGGCATGAAGGGTCAAGAGAAGCCGAAGAAGCTCGCCAAGAAGGTCGCGCAGAAGTCGCTGAAAGAGAAGCGCAGCGAGAAGCGCGCCAAGAAGCGCGGCAGCACCTTCACCCCGTAAGTCACTTAGGGCGAAGGCAGAGCGGGCTCAGCCGGTGCGCCGCGCACCTGGATCAACACGGCGGCGAGCACGATCGCCCCGCCGGTCAGCGTCGCCGCGCCGGGCTGCTCCGAGAGCGCGATCCACACCCAGAGCGGCCCGAGCACGATCTCGAGCAGCGTGATCAGCGCCACCTCGGCGGCGGGAATCAGGCGCGCCCCGAGCGAGAGGAAGATCAGGCCGAGGCCGATCTGGGTGATTCCGAGCCCGGCCAGTAGCGTCAGGTCGCGGCCGCCAACCTCGCCCGGGTGCGCGAACGGCGCGGCGAAGAGCAGCACGAGCAGCTGCGAGAGGCACGTCGCCGGCGCCATCGAGACCTCGCGCCGGTGGCGCGTGATGACGATCACTGCCGCAAACGAGACCGACATCAGCAGCGAGAGGCTGACGCCGGCCACGCTCGGGTGGTCCGGTCCGCCGACCATCAGGCCGACCCCGACCACGGCAACCGTCATCGCGACCCAGGTGCGCCGGGCGACCGGCTCCCCGACGAAGGTTCCCAGCACGGCGGCGAGCACCGGCGCCAGCGCCTGCATGAAGAGGACGTTCGCGACCGTCGTGTGGTTCAGCGCCACGATGAAGGCGCCGGAGGAGACGGCCATCAGCGCCGCCACGACCAGCCCGCTGCGCCCGATTGCGCGGAAAGCTCGCAGCAGCGCTCCGCGCTCGGCGAGGGCCACGAAGGCGAGGAGGCCGAGCACCGCGAAGAACGCTCGCCCCGCGAGCTGGGTCCCGACCCCCGCCGAGAGCTCGCGCTGGAAGAGCCCGGCGGTCGACCAGGCCACGGCAGCCAGCGCCACGTAGAGGCGCCCGCGCCGGTGCTGGCCGGCGAGATCGACGGTCGCGGTCGCCGCGGTCATCCGCGGCAGCCTAGTCCGGCTGGATAACGCGGCTCAGCCGCTCTTCAACGACCGCTTCGCCGGCGGCGTGCACCGCGGAGTGCCCCGTGACTGCAGCGAGGAAGTCCTCGCGCTCGAGCGCGTAGAGGTGCGAGGGGGCGGTTGCCTTGACCGTCGCGGTCCGGGGCACGTCCCGCAGCAGCGCGATCTCGCCGAAGAAGTCCCCGGCCCCCGCCTTGCCCTGCGCGCCATTCGTGATCTCGAGCTGGCCATCGGCGACCACGTAGAACCGGTCACCTGGCTCACCGGCGCGGACGACCACCTCACCGGCAGCGACGTCGATCTTCGTCAGCCTGGCCGCGACATGCTCCTTCGCGGCCACCGATAGCGGAGCGAAGAGGGGTACACCGCCGACAAGGTCGAGCTCGACTGTGGGCGCTTCGGTCTCCTGGTCTATCCGCACCAGCCAGCGCCAGCTGATCAGGGTCAGCACCGGGAGGATGGAGCCGACGACGGCGAACGCCGCCCTGGGGCCGATTGCGGCCACGATCGCCGGCGCGGCGATCGAACCCAGGGCGAGCCCTCCCATGGCGATTCCCCAGGTCACCCCGAGGGCTCGGGTGAGCATCTCGTCGGGCACGATCCGCTGGAGCAAGGTGAAGCCGGCGACGTCCTCCACGCTGTTGGCGGCGCCGACCACTGCAAGCAGGAGCAAGGCGGCGGGCAGGTACGGCCGCGGGGCGACGAGCGCGATCGGGAGGCCCCAGAAGACGAGCGACACGCCGAGAGGTACCGCAAGTCGCCTGCCCTCGAGCGTGAGGGCGCCGAAGGCGCCCACCAGGCCGCCCACGCCGATTGCGGCCATCAGGTAGCCGACCGTCCCTTCGCCGGTATCGAGGACGCGGAACACGAACACCACGATCAACACGTTCAGGCAGCCGCGGACGAACGTCTGGGCGAAGAAGAGGCAGACGATCAGGCGTGGCTTCGAGTCTTTGACGGCCCGGAACCCGCCCAGGAGGAGCTGGCGCACGTCGTCACCTCGGCCTGCGGCGGTCAGCTGGATGCGGCCCTCGCAGTGCACCGGCGCGAGTAGCCCCGAGGCTACGAGCAGGGCAGCCGCCGAGACGAGGAACACGACGCCAGGATCCGCAAGCGAGACGAGCACGCCGGCAAGCAGCGGGCCGGCGAGCATCCCGAGGCTCTCGATGGTCGAAGTGGCGCCGTTCGACGCGATCAGCTCCTCGGGGGTCCGCGCCAACGAGGGCAGGATCGCTTGCAGCGCAGGACGGAAGAGGGTAGAGGTGATCCCGACGACGCCGGCGAGCAGGTAGACCAGGATCTCGTTGCGGCCGTAGAAGAAGGCGACGCCCGAGCCGACGAGCGCGGCGCTCCCGGCCAGGGCAATCACCAGGAGGAAGCGCTCGCGGCGGAAGCGATCGCCCAGGCCGGCTGCCAGCGGGGCGATCACCGCGGCGGGGAGCATGCGGACCAGCCCGGCAATTCCGACCGCGGACGTGCCGCCGGCGTCGTAGGCGAAGATGCCGAGTGCGACGAAATGCGCCCATTCCGCCGCGATCGAGGCACCCCAGGCGAGCTCAACGCGTCGAAGGTTCGTGTTGCGCATGACGGCGCCGAGGGCAGAGATTGCCTGGCTCGGACGGTTCATTTTCGGACATTCCGCCCACGTGAAGGCCCCGAAGTCAACTCCGCTAGGATCGGGTTTCCGCCGTTCACGACCGGATTGGAGGAGCCCATGGCCGTCAAGCCGATTCCCGAGGGCTACAACAGCCTCAACGCGTACCTTTCCGTCAGCGACGCCGCCGCGGCGATCGAGTACTACACCGAGGTCTTCGGAGCCAAGGAGCGACTCCGCATGGACGGACCCGACGGCAAGATCGGGCACGCCGAGCTGCAGGTCGGCGATTCCGTGCTGATGCTCGCCGACCCGAACCCGCAGTCGAACTACACGCCCCCGAAGGAGCTGGGCGGCACGAGCGCAGGGCTCTTGCTCTACGTCGAGGATGTCGACGCGGTGGTGCTGAAGGCGACCGAGGCCGGCGCGACGCTGACGATGCCCGTCGAGGACATGTTCTGGGGCGATCGCTTCGGCCAGGTGACCGACCCGTTCGGCCACGCCTGGCAGATCGCGACGCACAAGGAAGACCTCACCGAAGAGGAGATCGCGGAGCGCAGCAAGGCGGCGATGGCCGCCATGAGCTGACCCGCTTCGTCGGCCGCGCGAACGTACGGAAGCGGCTGGGCCCGCTGGAGGGCGAGCCCGGCCGCACCGTCTATGCCGAGGGTGCGGTGCGAATCGAGGCTCCCGGCGAGACGATCACGGTCAAGCCGCCGTTCGGCCTCGCGCACGCGCGCGAGTACGAAACCGTCGAGTTGGCGCCGCTCTTCGAGGCGCTGGCGGAAGATCACCTGGTCGCAGCGCTGCTCGTGCGGCTCGGCGGCTACGCAGTGGGCGTCTTCGAGGGCGAGCGGCTGGTCGCCTCGAAGGTCGGCTCGCGCTTCGTCAAGGGCAAGCACAAGAAGGGCGGCTCGTCGGCCAACCGCTTCCGGCGGCGGCGTGAGGAGCAGGCACGGGCCCTGATCGAGGAGGCGGCGGAGGTCGCGGTCGCGGTGTTCCAGCCGTGGCGGACGAGGATCGAGTTCGCCGCCCTCGGCGGCGACCGGGACGCGGTCAGGCACGTGCTCGAGGCGAAGCCGGAGCTGGCCTGGCTCGCCGAGCGGGCGCTGCCGCGCTTCTTCACCGTGCCCGAGCCGCGGCTGCGCGTGCTCGAACGGCTGCCGTACGACCTCTACGCGGCCGAGCTCGCGACGGAGGGTGGTCAGGCTTGACGGCGCACGCCTTCGCCATAGACGCTCCCCGGTAATGCCTGAGCTTCCGAGCGGGACTGTCACCTTCCTCTTCACGGACATCGAGGGCTCGACGCGCCTGCTGAAGCAGTTAGGCGAGCGGTACGGCGAGGTGCTGTCCGACCACCGCCGAATCCTGCGCACCGCATTCGAGGAGTACGGCGGCCAGGAGATCGACACGCAGGGCGACGCGTTCTTCGTCGCCTTCCGCCGGGCGAGGGACGCAGCGCTGGCCGCCGCAGCCGCGCAGCGAGCGCTCGCCGAGCATCCGTGGCCGGACGGGACGGAGCTTCGCGTCCGGATGGGGATCCACACCGGCGAGCCCACCGTGGGCGACGAGGGCTACCACGGCTTCGGCGTCCATCGCGCAGCGCGGATCATGGCGGCAGGGCACGGTGGGCAGGTACTGAGCTCACAGGCCACCTGCTCCGTCCTCGGGGACGACGAGCTGCCCGGGATCCTCCTTCGTGACCTGGGCGAATACCGCCTCAAGGACATCGACCGGCCCGAGCGGATCTACCAGCTCGAGGTCGAGGGCCTCCCGCAGGAGTTTCCGCCACTTCGGACGGCGGACGCTCCGACCGCCTACACCGGCCTCGAAGGAGACCTGGAGCAGGCGGCGCGGGCCGCCGTCTGGCAGGCGCGCTTCTGGACTCGGGGCCGGATAGCGGCGGGAACGGCAGGCCTCCTCGCTGCAGCAGGGCTCGCCACGGCGCTCGTGCTGATTCTCGGCGGCTCGGCGAACGCGCTCTCCCAGGTCGACGCGAACGCCGTCGGCCTGATCAACCCCGCGACGAACAGGATCGACGGTGAGGTGGGGGTCGGCGCAACACCCACCCACGTCGCGGTGGGCGAGGGCGCGGTCTGGGTCACGAATGCCGACGACAACACCGTGTCGCGGATCGACCCGCTGAAGAGAACCGTGGTGCAGACGATCCCCGTCGGCAGCAGCCCGAGCGGGATCACAACCGGGAACGGCGCCGTCTGGGTGGCGAACAGCTTGGACGGCACCGTCTCGCGGATCGACCCCAAGAAAAACACGCTCGTTCAGCTGATCACGGTCGGCAACGGACCAGCCGGCATCCTCTACGCGGCGGGCTCGATCTGGGTCGCGAACACGGGCGACGACACGATCACGAAGATCGATGCCAACAGTGGAGATCCGGCGAAGAAACCGCTGTCGATCGCGGCGACCGAACTCGCCTTTGGCGCTGGAGCGCTGTGGGCGAGCGACCAGTCGGCGAACCGCGTGGCGCGCATCGATCCAACGACGGGAACCTTCGTACCGATCCCAGTCGGAAATGGCCCCTCGGGACTCGCTTTCGGCAGCGGTGCGGCGTGGGTGGCGAACAGCCTGGACGGGACCGTCTCGCGAATCGATCCGGCGACGAATTCGGTCACGACGATTCCAGTCGGAAATGGACCGACCGCCGTCGCCGTCGGCGCGGGCGGTGTCTGGGTGAGCAACCAGTCCGGCGGCACGCTGGCGCGAATCGATCCGCGAACGAACCTCGTGCGACGGATCACTGTCGGGAACCGCCCCCAAGGAGTGGCCATTTCGGGCGGCAACGTGCTCGTGAGTGTCCGCCAGTCCGGCGCGGGCCATCGCGGCGGCAGGCTGACGGTACGGATGAACCGCGACGTCGACTCGATCGACACTGCAGTCGCCTACGACTCGACCTCGTGGGCGATCCTGCGCATGACGAGCGACGGCCTGGTCGCGTTCAACCAGGCTAGCGGGCTTCAAGGGACGCAGCTCGTGCCCGACCTCGCCGTCTCGCTCCCACTCCCGACCGACGGCGGCAGGGCGTACACCTTCCGCCTGCGACCAGGCATCCGCTATTCGAACGGCAAGCCGGTCAGGGCATCCGACGTCCGCCACACGTTCGAGCGCGACTTCAGGCTTGGCCCGCTGCCGGTGCAGTATTACGACGGCATCGTCGGCGCGGCTCGCTGCAAGGAGCGTCCGAAGCGCTGCGACCTCTCGCGCGGGATCGTCGCGGACGACGGCGCGAAGACCGTCACCTTTCATCTCGTCGCGCCCGACCCGGAGTTCCTGGACAAGCTGGCGCTGGCCTTCGCGTACGTCGTCCCGGCGGGAACGCCCCCGCGAGCGCTCGGCACGCATCCGCTGCGGGCAACCGGGCCGTACGTGATTGCGAGCTACCGTCCCAACCGCAGCCTCAGGCTCGTGCGCAATCCGCACTTCGATGAGTGGTCGGAGGCGGCGCAGCCGGAGGGCTATCCGGACGAGATCCTCTTCAAGATCGGCGGCACGCCGGACGAAGCGGTGAACGAGGTGATCCGCGGTAAGGCGGATGCCTTCAGCACCGCGCAATCGCAGACGCCTCCGTCCGCGGCCCGAATCGCTGCGCTCACGACCCGGTACGCGAGCCAGGTGCACACGAACCCGCAGCCGACGACGGTCGCTCTCTTCCTTAACACCCATCTCGCGCCCTTCGACCGTCTCGATGTGCGTAGGGCGCTGAACTACGCCGCCGATCGCACCGCAGCCGTCCAGGCTGCGGGCGGACCTGCAGTCGCCCAATTGACGTGCCAGATCCTGCCTCCCCACTTCCCGGGCTATCGGCCCTACTGCCCGTACACCGCCGGCCCGTCGTCGGCCGGTAGCTGGACGGCGCCGGATCTCGCCAAGGCGCGCGCCCTCATCGCCCATTCCGGCACGCGTGGCATGAAGATCACCGTCTGGTCCTGGGGGGATCTGGGAGGCTTCGGTCCGTACGCCGTGAAGCTGCTTAGGTCGCTGGGCTATCGCGCGTCGATGAAGGTCCGCGGCGGCTTCGGTTACTTCACGGTCATTGACGACTCGCGCACCAAGGCGCAGATCGGGACGTACGAATGGATCTCGGACTATCCCGCGCCTGCCGGCTTCTTCAATCCGGCCTTCACCTGCGCTTCGTACCAACCCAATAGCCCAGCGAACGTGAACGTCTCGGAGTTCTGCGATCCGCGCATCGACCAGCAGATCGACCACGCCCTGATCGAGCAGGCAACGAACCCCGATGCCGCCCGCGGATTGTGGGAGCGCGTCGACAGGCAAACCGTCGACCAGGCGCCTTGGGTTCCGCTCGTCAACCCGAAGTCACTCGACGTTCTCTCGAGACGCGTCGGCAACTATCAGTACAGCCCGCCGTTGGGGATGCTGATCGACCAGCTCTGGGTGCGCTAGCCGAGCTCCCCGCGGCCCGGTCTGAGCCTGGGCGCCGGTATCGTCGAGCCGTGGCGGATTACGTCTTCACGATGGTGCGGGCCTCGAAGTTCTACGGCCCCGAGCGCAAGGTGCTCGACGACATCACGCTCGCGTTCCTGCCGGGGGCGAAGATCGGCGTGCTCGGCGCGAACGGCGCGGGCAAGTCGACGCTGCTGCGGATCATGGCCGGGGTGGAGGAAACCTCGAGCGGCACGGCCGACCTGGCGGCAGGAGCCGAGGTGGGTTTCCTGCCGCAGGAGCCGGACCTCGACGCTTCGAAGGACGTGCGCGGCAACGTCGAGGACGGTGTCCGGCCGCTGCGCGACCTGCTCGATCGCTTCAACGCGGTCTCCGCGCAGTTCGCCGAGCCCGACGCCGACTTCGACTCGCTCCTCGAGGAGCAGGGGAAGGTGCAGCAGCAGATCGACCGCCACGACGCGTGGAACCTCGACGCGGCGCTCGACCGCGCGATGGACGCACTGCGGCTCCCCGACGGCGATCGCGACGTGACAACCCTTTCCGGCGGCGAGCGGCGGCGTGTGGCGCTCTGCCGGCTGCTGCTCGCCTCGCCCGAGCTCCTGCTCCTGGACGAGCCGACGAACCACCTCGACGCCGAGTCCGTCGCGTGGCTCGAGCGCTTCCTGGCCGACTACGCGGGCACGGTGGTCGCCGTCACGCACGACCGCTACTTCCTCGACAACGTCGCCGGCTGGATCCTGGAGCTCGACCGCGGGCGCGGGATCCCGTACGAGGGCAACTACTCCGGCTGGCTGGAGCAGAAGCAGGTGCGGCTCGCGCACGAGGAGAAGCAGGAGTCGGCCCACCGCCGCGCGCTCGCCCGTGAGCTCGAGTGGGTGCGGGCCTCGCCGACGGCGCGCCACGCCAAGTCGAAGGCGCGGCTCGGCGCCTACCAGCGGATGTACGCGGAGGAGCGCAACGTGAAGCTCGACAAGGTCGAGATCCACATTCCCGCAGGGCCGCGGCTCGGCGACCTCGTGGTCGAGGCCGACCACGTCGCGAAGGGATTCGGCGACCGCCTGCTGGTCGAGGACATGACGTTCTCGCTGCCGCCGGGCGGGATCGTTGGCGTGATCGGCCCGAACGGCGCCGGCAAGACGACCCTCTTCCGCATGATCTCGGGCGAGGAGCAGCCGGACTCGGGCGAGCTGCAGATCGGCGAGACGGTCGAGCTTGCGTACGTCGACCAGGCGCGCTCCGACCTCGTGCCCGAGAGCACGGTGTGGCAGGAGATCTCCGGCGGGCTCGACACGATCGAGCTCGGTGGCCGCGAGGTGAACTCGCGCCAGTACGTCTCGTGGTTCAACTTCAAGGGCACCGACCAGCAGAAGCGCGTCGGCAAGCTCTCCGGCGGCGAGCGGAACCGCGTCCACCTGGCCAAGCTCCTGCGCGCGGGCGGGAACCTGTTGCTGCTCGACGAGCCGACCAACGACCTCGACGTGGACACGCTGCGGGCGCTCGAGGACGCCCTGCTCGACTTCGCCGGCTGCGCGGCCGTGATCTCGCACGACCGCTGGTTCCTCGATCGCGTCGCGACCCACATCCTGGCCTTCGAGGGCGACTCGCAGGTGACCTGGTTCGAGGGCAGCTTCGAGGAGTACGAGCAGTGGGTGCGCGAGACGCGCGGGCCGGAGGCGCTCGAGCCGCACCGGATCAAGTACAAGCCCCTCGTCCGACCGGGTGCCTAGGAGTCTGTTGGGACGAGACGAGAGGAGGAGCGCATGAAGGGCGCGGAAAAGCCGAAGAAGGGCCAGAAGAAGGCCGCCCAGAAGACGCTGAAGGAGAAGCGGCAGGACAAGAAGGCGAAGAAGAGGTCGGGCGGAAGCGGCTTCTAGGACGCTTCGGGCGAGCCAGCTCGTGCGGTTTCTGTCTGCGCGCTCGCCAGGCGGTCGAGCCAGGGAGTAGCCTCGAGCCGCTCGAGGTGGTTCTTTGCCTCGCCCAGGATCGGCCCGGCCTCCGAGGGGTCGCCGCTCGTCACGAGTGCCTCGCCCTGCTCGAGCAACGACACCCCTAGCCAGAACGGGACCGGAAGCTCCCGCAGGATCCCGGACGCGGTTTTGAACAGGCGCGCGGCGGCCGCGCCGTCGCCGCGACGAGCTACGAGACGGCCCTCGAAGCGCGCGAGCTGGGCATCGACGAAGGTCGTTCGGCGCGCGGGGCTGACGCTCTTCCAGTCGGCCAGCAGCCGCTCGACCCGCGCGAGATCGTCGAGGGCGAACGCAGCCTCGGCGATCTCGACGAGCGCGAGCTTGGCGAAGAGATGTCTCGGGCCCACGTGCTCGGCCACGACGGCCGCTTCTTCGGCCGCGGTGAGAGCCTCGTCGGCGTGGCCTTCGGCACGAAGAACCGTGGCGCGGCCGAGGCCGTAGGCCGCCCGTTCCTGGATCTCGGCGGAAGGCTCGGCGGGAACCGAGGCAAGGGCCGCGCGTGCGTCGTCGAGACGCCCGCGGTGAACCGCGATCTGCGGCAGCACCCACACCATCTCGCGGGCCGTGCCCGCGCGGAAGCTCCCGTCTTCGCTCACCTCGCGGGAGATCTCGAGCGCGTCGTCCCAGGCGCCGGTCCAGAAGCCGTTGCCGACGAAATGGCACATGAAGAGCAGCTCCCAGGCGCGATTGCCGCGCCGGCGCGCGAGCTCGATTCCCTCGATGTCCACGCGGGTCGCCTCGTCCCACCGGTCGCGCGCTCCCATCTGGTAGGCGAGGTTGAAGTAACCGCGCATGGCCGAGCCGGAGAGATCGTTCTCCAACGCGATCTCGAGGGCGTGCTTGAGCGCTGCGAGCGCTTCCTCGAACCGGCCGCCCGAGTCCAGCAGGAGGCTCTTCGTGTTGAGGGCCTCCGTCAGGACGGCGGGCAGCCACAACGACTCCGCGATCTCCAGCGCCTGCTCGACGGCGGCCGCGGCAGCCTCCCTGTCGCCGACGAAGAACCGCAGGCGGCCGAGCTGGGCGGCGAGGGTCGCCAGATCTTCGTCCGGCTCGTCGCCGGCCAGGATGTCGAAGGACCGCTGCATCCGCTCTGCGGCTCGGTCGATATGCCCGTCGTTCCAGAGCGAGACTCCATGCTGGGCCTGCACGCGCGCAGCGGCGTGGGGGCTGCCCTCGGCTTCGAACAGCTCGATCGCGCGCTCGAAGAGCTCGACCGCCTCTGCGTGTTGATTCGCTGCCTCCGCCATCTCACCGGCCTCCTCGTAGAGGCGGGCCTCCTCCTCGGGCTCCTCGGCGAGCTCCGCCGCCTGCTCGAAGTACCGGCGTGCCTCGGCGCTCGCAGCGACCGATGCGGCCCTGCGCCCTGCGAGTGTCAGCGCCTCGCGAGCTTTTGACCTGATCTCGCCGGCGTCGGCTGCCCGCGGATCGGACTCGTAGGCGTCCAGGTAGTGGGCGGCGACGACCTCAACGAGCTCGACCTGCTCCCCGGACGACGTGCCTTCGAGGAATCGCGCCGCCGCAAGATGGCGGGCCTTCCGCTCCTTCTTCGACAGCGTCTCGTGGGCAATCCGCTGCATCAGCGCTTGGACGAAGCCGTACTGGCCACGCTCCGGAGAACGCGGATCGGTCTCGATCGAGAGGATGTCCTTTCGGACGAGCGACTCGAGCACTGACGAGAGCTCGTCGTCGTTCTCTCCGCCCAGCGCCGCAAGGCCCGCCTTCGTGAACATCTTGCCGAGCACGGCAGCGTCCTCGAGCACCCGGCGCGCGGTCGCGGGAAGGTCGTCCAGGCGCGCTGCGATCAACCCGTGGAGCGTTTCCGGAACGTCGAGCGACTCGATCGCTCCGGTGGGCGCGTACTGCGACCCCTCGCGAGCCACGAGCTCCCGGTCGAGCAGCATTCTGACCGTCTCGACCGCATAGAGGGGGACGCCTTCGGCGCGGGCGAGGATCTGCTGCCGCAGCTCCTCCGGTAACCCCGGAACCAGACCGCGAAGGAGCTCGTCCATCGTCTCCGGAGACAGCGGCTCCAGCACGAGCGAGGTGAAGTTGTGGACGGAGTTGCCCCACGTCGGCCGGCGGTCTCCCAGCTCGGGCCGCGCCAGCGTGAGCACGAACAACGGGTGGTTTCGGGACCACTCAAGCAGGTACTCGATGAAGTCGAGCAGCGCGGCGTCTGCCCACTGCAGGTCTTCGAAGACGAGCACTGTCGGCGCCTCCTCGGCGAGCCGCTCGAAGAACAAGCGCCAGGCCGAGAAGAGGTCCTCTCGGTCGGAGGTCCCCTCCTCTGCGAGCCCGAGGAGCTGTGCCAGCCTCGGCTCGAGCCACGCCCGCTCCTCGGGGTCGGGCAGATGCAGCTCGAGCGCCTGCTCGAGTTTCGTCCTCGCCGAGCTCGCCGGTTCCTGCTCTGCGATCCCGGCTCTCATCCGCACCATCTCGGCCAAGGCCCAGTACGCGACGCCTTCTCCGTAGGCGAGGCAGCGGCCGCGGTGCCAACGGAACTCGTCGACGAGCCCGTCGAGGTACTTCTCGAACTCCCAGGAAACCCGCGACTTCCCGATTCCGGCGATCCCGAGCACCGAGACGAGCCGCGCCTTGCGCTCATCCGCAACAGCGTGGAAGGAGTCCTTGATCAGGCGGAACTCGCCTTCGCGCCCGACGAACGGCGCCTCGAGGCCTCCCGAGCGACCCTCGCCCCGTCGCGCGGCAACGACCTGGGCGGCGCGCCAGAGCGCGACCGGCTCCGTCTTTCCACGCACCTCGTGCGAGCCCGCGTCCTCGTAGGCGATCGCGGCCTCGGTCGAGCGCCGCGTCACGTCGCCAACGAAGACAGATCCCGGTGTCGCGAGTGATTGAACGCGCGAGGCGGTGTTCACGAGATCGCCGGCTACGAGACCCTGGCCTTCCGCGCCCACAGTGACCGCCGCCTCGCCGGTGACGACTCCCGCGCGCGCCTTCAGCCCGGCAGGGCCGGCCTCGCCTTCCAGCGAGGCGACCGCCTCGACCAGCTCGAGTGCGGCGCGAACGGCGCGCTCGGCGTCGTCTTCTCGTGCGACCGGGGCGCCCCAGAGAGCCATCACCGCGTCGCCGATGAACTTCTCGATCGTGCCTCCATAGCGGTCGATCACCTGACGCGCGCCGTCGAAGTACCGCGACAGTAGCTCGCGCGTCTCTTCGGGATCCCGGTGCTCGGAGTAGGTGGTGAAGCCGACGAGATCGGCGAAGAGGACGGAGACGAGGCGCCGCTCAGAGACGGGCGCGCCGGAGTCAGGCCGCGCAACGGCCGGAGCCCCCGTCTCGAGCGGGCTACCGCAGTCGCCGCAGAAGAGATCGCCCGGATCGTTCGAGCTCCCGCAGACCGGGCACGCGCGCGCAAGTTGCGCTCCGCACTGCGCGCAGAAGCGGCGCCCGGGCTTGTTGTCGGCTCCACAGTTGGGGCAACTCACGATCTTCGCTGAGCCTAGCCCCGGCGCTCCCGTTTAGACAAGCGGGGCGTTGCTCAAGGCTGGAATGCTTAGACTCGCTGGGGTGGCCTCCTGCCCCGCCTGCGGGAAGGATCTCCCCGGCGAGTTTCCTTTCTGTCCTTTTTGCGGTGCCGCGCTAGCCGCTGCCCCTTCGCGCGAGCAACGCAAGGTCGTCACGGTGCTCTTCTGCGACGTGACGGGCTCGACAGAGCTCGGGGAGAAGCTCGACCCGGAGGCGCTCAGGACGCTGCTCGCCCGGTATTTCGAGCGGATGAAGGCGATCGTGGAACGGCACGGCGGCTCTGTGGAGAAGTTCATCGGCGATGCCGTCATGGCGGTCTTTGGCGTCCCGGTCGTCCACGAGGACGACGCGCTCAGGGCCGTGCGCGCGGCGGTGGAGATGCGCGACGCACTTCCCGAGCTCGGCATCCCTGGCCGCATCGGCGTGACGACCGGCGAGGTCGTCACCGGCACTGAGGAGCGTCTTGCAACCGGGGATGCGGTCAACGTTGCGGCCCGGCTAGAGCAGGCAGCCCAGCCCGGCGAGATCCTGATCGGAGAGGAGACGCTGAGGCTGACCCGCGACGCGGTCGAGGTCGAGGCCGTCGCGCCGCTCTCGCTCAAAGGCAAGGCCGAGCCGGTGGCTGCCTACCGCCTCGTCACGGTGCACGGCGAGGAAGGCTTTGCTCGGCACGCGGACACGCCGATGGTAGGGCGCGAGACCGAGCTTCGCCGCCTTCGCGATGCCTACGACCAGGCGCTACGTGACGGCTCCTGCCAGCTCTTCACGATCCTCGGGCCCGCCGGGGTCGGCAAGTCCCGCCTGGCGGCCGAGTTCCTCGGCTCGCTCGATGCACTTGTCGTCCGCGGCCGCTGCTTGCCCTACGGCGAGGGCATCACCTACTGGCCGGTCGTCGAGATCGTCAAGCAGCTCCCTGCGGTCGAGTCGGACGCGGCAGCCGCCCAGGCGATCCGTTCTGTTCTCGGCGACCAGGAGCTCGTCACGTCGAGCGAGGAGATCGCCTGGGCGTTCCGCAAGCTGCTCGAGGCGGTCGCTTCCGAGCGGCCGCTCGTCTGCGTCTTCGATGACGTGCACTGGGGGGAGGAGACCTTCCTCGACCTGGTCGAGCACGTGGCCGACCTTTCCCGCGACGCGCCGATCCTGCTGCTCTGCATGGCCAGGCCGGAGCTGCTCGACCGGCGGGCCGGCTGGGCCGGCGGCAAGGTGAATGCAACCAGCGTGCTGCTGGAGCCGCTCGGCCCCGACGATGCCGACTTGATGATCGAGAGCCTGGCGCAACTCGACGACGGCCTGCGCGAGCGCATCCGCGAGGCGGCCGAGGGCAACCCGCTATTCGTGGAGGAGATGGTGGCGCTCGTCAAGGACTCCGGGGACGGCAACGTGATGGTTCCACCGACGATCCAGGCGCTGTTGGCCGCGCGCCTCGACCAGCTCGACGCCTCCGAGCGCGGCGTGCTCGAGCGCGGCTCCGTCGAAGGCCGGGTCTTCCACCGCGGGGCCGTTCAGGCTCTTGCCCCCGAGGAGCTGCAGACGGTCGCTCGTCTCACCTCCCTCGTGCGCAAGGAGCTCGTACGGCCGGACAAGGCGCAGTTCGCGGGCGAGGACGCATTTCGCTTTCGGCACCTGCTGATCCGTGACGCGGCCTACGACGCGCTGCCGAAGGCGATGCGCGCCGAGCTGCACGAGCGCTTCGCCGCCTGGCTCGAAGGGCACGGCACGGATCTCGTCGAGCTGGACGAGATCCTCGGCTATCACCTCGAGCAGGCCTACGAGTATCTCGTGCAGCTCGGCACGGCAAACGAGCGGGGGCCGAAGCTCGCAAGACGAGCGGCGGAGCACCTCGCCGATTCGGGACGACGCGCCTTCGTGCGCGGTGACGTGCGAGCGGCCACTCGCCTGTTCGAGCGGGCGGCGGCCCTGCCCCCCGCCGCGGATCCGCAACGGCTGCGGCTGCTGCCTTCCCTCGGGCGAGCGCTGGTCGAGGCGGGCGAATGGGAGCGTGCGGGCGCTGTGTTGTCGGAGGCCGTCGAGGCGAGCAGGGCTGCCGGCGAGCATGGGGTCGCCGCCGATGCCGTGGTCGCGCTCAGCTACGGCCGGCTGCATACCGATCCGGAGACCACCCATGCGAAGGTGAGAGCCGAGCTCGAAGAAGCGATTCGCGTCTTCGAGGACATCGACGACCAGGCCGGCCTGGGCCGCGCCCTGAGCATCGCGGGCATGCTCCGTCTCTGGCGAGGCGAAGCGGCAGGTGCAATGGAGGAGCTCGAGCGAGCCGGACGCCTCGCGCGTGATGCCGGCGACCGACCGCAAGAGATTCAGGATCTTCACTTCGTCCTCGTCGCGGCGCTCGTCGGCCCGACTCCGGTCCCGTCAGCGCTCGAGCAGATCGAGGACATCAGCCGTCGAGCTGTCGGGGCCTCCATGCTGAACGCGTCGATCCTGCGGACACGCGCTCACCTGGAAGCGATGCAAGGGGGCTTCGAGGCGGCCCGACACCTGATTGCGGAAGCGAAGGCGCTCACCGACGAACTTGGTGTCGAAACGGCATCAGGCGCGGCTGGTGAGATCGAGCTGCTCGCCGGTGACCTTCCAGCTGCAGAGCACGCGCTCCGAGCTGTCTGCGAGACGCTCGAGCGGAGGAAAGACTGGGGCCACCTCGCGAGCCTGGCTCCTGTCCTTGCCGATGCGTTACACGCACAGGGACGGGTCGCCGAAGCAGCGCCGCTGATCGAGCTTGCCGCACGCTGGACCTTGGCCGATGACACCGACGCGCAGGTGGGCCTACTTTGCGCCCGCGCAAAGCTCTTGGCACACGAGGGCGACCTCGGGGAGGCGGAGCATCTGGCTCGGGAGGCAACCGAGCTCTCTGCTCAAACCGACTACCTTAATCACCATGCGAAGGCACTGACCGATCTCGCCGATGTGCTCGAGCTCGCCGGTCGCCGCGAGGAGGCAGCGGCCGCTGCGGAGCAGGCACTCGCACTCTACGAGCGCAAGGGCAACCTCGTCATGGCCGAGCGGACGCGGGAGAGGCTGACCTAGGCCGGAGCGGCGTCGCGCTCGCGCTTGCGGCGCGAGGAGAGCGTCTGTCGCTTCCCCGCCGAGAGCTCGACCTTGCGTAGGCGGATGCTCTTGGGCGTCACCTCGACGCACTCGTCCACGCGAATGAACTCGAGTGCCTGCTCCAGGGAGAGCGGCCGGGGCGGGATCAGCCGCACCAGCTCGTCCGCGGTCGCGGAGCGCATGTTCGTCAGCTTCTTCTCCTTGCTCGCGTTCACGTCGAGGTCGTTGTCGCGGGAGTTCTCGCCGACGACCATCCCCTCGTAGAGCTCCGCGCGCGGGCCGACGAAGAGCGAGCCGCGCTCCTGCAGGGCGGCGATCGCGAAGGCCGTCGCCTGGCCGCGCCGATCGGCCACGAGGCTGCCGGTCGGGCGGGTGCGCAGGTCTCCCTGCCAGGGCTCCCAGCGGTCGAAGACGTGGTGCATGATCCCCGTCCCGCGGGTCTCGGTCAGGAACTCGGTGCGAAAGCCGATCAAGCCGCGCGCGGGAGCGAGGTACTCCATCCGCGCCCAGCCGGTGCCGTGGTTGACCATCTCCTGGAGCTTGCCCTTGCGCAGAGAGAGGAGCTGGGTGACGACGCCGATGTACTCCTCGGGCACGTCGATCGCGACCCGCTCGACCGGCTCGTGCTTTTTCCCGTCGATCT
This sequence comes from Gaiellales bacterium, assembly GCA_038236705.1. GTDB lineage: Bacteria > Actinomycetota > Thermoleophilia > Gaiellales > Gaiellaceae > AC-32. The sequence continues at coordinate 52,008 of JBBRZN010000001.1, read as the reverse complement.
CGCGCGTCAGCACCTCGGGCTTGCCGACGGTGAGCTCGAACCCCTCGCGGCGCATGATCTCGACGAGCACCGCGAGCTGGAGCTCGCCACGGCCCTGCACCTCCCAGACCTCGGGCTTGGCTGTCGGCTGCACGCGCAGGGAGACGTTGCCGACGAGCTCCTGCTCGAGCCGGGCGATCAGCGAGCTCGCGGTGACCTTGTCGCCCTCGGTTCCGGCGAGCGGCGAGGTGTTGATCCCGAGCGTCATCGCGAGCGAGGGCTCGTCGACGACGCTCACCGGCAGCGGGCGCGGGTCCTCGGGGTCGGCGATCGTCTCGCCGATCGTCACCTCGGGCAGGCCGGCCAGCGCGACGATCTCGCCGGGTCCAGCCTCGTCGGCGGGGACGCGGTCGAGCGCCTCGGTCACGTAGAGCTCGGTCACGCGCGCGTTCTCGATCGTCCCGTCGGCGCGGCACCAGGCCACGAGCTCGCCCTTGCGGATCGTTCCGTGCTGGACGCGCAGGAGTGCGAGCCTGCCCACGTAGGGCGAGGCGTCCAGGTTCGTCACGAGCGCCTGCAGCGGGTGGTCGGGGTCGTAGGCGGGCGGCGGCACCGTCGCGAGCAGCGTCTGGACGAGGGGGCCGAGATCGTCGGCGAGCTCGTCGGGCGCGAAGCCGGCCTGGCCCGCCCGCGCGTTGCAGTAGACGATCGGGAACTCGATCTGCGACTCGTCGGCGTCGAGGTCGAGGAAGAGCTCGTAGACCTCGTTCACGACCGCCTCGGTGCGCGCGTCGGGCCGGTCGACCTTGTTCACGACGAGCACGACGGGCAGGCGCGCCTCCAGGGCCTTGCGCAGGACGAAGCGCGTCTGCGGCAGCGGGCCTTCGCTCGCGTCCACCAGCAGGAGGACGCCGTCCACCATCGTGAGGCCGCGCTCGACCTCGCCGCCGAAGTCGGCGTGGCCGGGGGTGTCGACGATGTTGATCTTCGTGTCGCCGATCTGGACGGCGGTGTTCTTGGCGAGGATCGTGATGCCCTTCTCGCGCTCGAGGTCCATCGAGTCCAGCACGCGCTCCGCCACGTCCTGGTTGGCCCGGAACGAGCCGGACTGCCAGAGGAGGGCGTCCACGAGCGTCGTCTTGCCGTGATCCACGTGCGCGACGATGGCGACGTTCCGAAGATCGTCGCGCTGGGCAGAGAGGTTTGGCTGTGATGACACGAAACCAGCGTAGCGGCGCCCTTGTGCTCGTCGCCGTAATCGCTCTGTTCGCCTCGGGGTGCGGCAGCAGCGGCAGGTTGAGCGCCAAAGCGCTTTCCGACCAGTCGACGGCGCTGGAGTCCCTGGCAGCCGAGGGCGCGCTCCTGGCGAGGCACGCGGGCGGCGGCAAGACGACCCACATCTTCACGCGCGTGCACTCCGAGTACCTCTACGAGGCGGCCTCGCAGGCTGCGTCGTCGTTGCGGACGGCCAAGACCGACCCGGCGTTCGAGCCCAAGCTCCGGCACGTCGCCTCCCTCGCGCGCAAGGTCAGCGCGGATTTGAAGCGGGTCGGGCACGCCTCGAAGGCCGAGCAGCCCCGGCTCGCCCGCGAGCTCGAAGCGGCTGCCAAGGAGCTCGCGTGAGCATGAAGAACGTCCTCGCTGTAGCCCTCGGGATCCTCTCGGCGATCGGCGGATTCGTCGACATCGGCGACCTCGTGTTCAACACCCAGGCGGGCGCGACCTTTGGCTACCAGCTCCTGTGGGTGGTCGTGATCGGGGTCGCCGGGATCGTCGTCTACTCCGAGATGTGCGGGCGGGTGGCCGCGGTCGCGAAGCGGCCCGTCTTCGACCTCATCCGCGAACGGACCGGCTTCAGCGCGGGGCTCGCGACACTCGCCGCCTCGCAGGTGGTCAACCTGATGACCTGCGCGGCGGAGGTGGGCGGCGTGGCGATCTGCCTCCAGCTCCTCTCGGGCCTGCCGTATAGGGCGCTGATTCCGCTGGCCGTCGTGGGACTGGCCGTCGCCTCCTGGGTGCTCCCGTTCGAGTGGATCGAGCGGGTGTTCGGCTACCTCGGCCTGAGTCTGCTCGTCTTCGCCGTTGCGGCGATCAAGCTGCACCCGGACTGGGAGAGGGTCGCCCATGGCTTCGTGCCCGGCTCGCACACCGGCGGCAGCGTGCCCGTGTACCTCTACTTCGTCGTCGGCCTGCTCGGGGCGGCGATGACGCCGTACGAGGTCTACTTCTACTCATCGGGCGCGGTCGAGGACGGCTGGGGCCTGAAGGAGCTGGGCCTGAACAAGGTGACCGCGATGATCGGCTACGGCCTGGGCGGCTTCCTCTCGTTCGCGCTGATGATCGTCGCGGGGACGCTCTTCCTGCCGCTGGGCATCGACCCGCAGTTCCTGGGCACGCCGGCCCTCGGAGCCGAAGAGGCGCTCGGTCAGGTCGGCCTGCTGCTGGCGCTCGTCGGGATTCTCTTCGCGGTCGGCGGCGCGGCGATCGAGACGTGTTTCTCCGGCGCCTACAACACGGCCCAGTTCTTCGGCTGGCGCTGGGGCAAGAAGGAGCGGCCCGCCGCGGCCTCGCGCTTCACGCTGGCCTGGGTGGTCATCTTCGCGCTCGCCTTCCTGGTGGTCATGACGGGCTACGACCCGGTGAAGCTGACGGAGTACTCGGTCATCTTCTCGGTGGTCGCGCTGCCCCTGACCTACCTGCCGATCCTGCTGGTGGCCAACGACCGCACCTACATGGGCTCGAAGGTGAACGGGAGGCTCGCGAACGTCCTCGGCGTCCTCTACTTCATCCTCATCCTCGCGATCGCCGTCGCGGCGATCCCGTTGATGCTGATCACGCACGGAGGGCAGGGATGAGCAAGCGCGCCGAGGTGGACATCGCTCTCGGGATCCTCGACCACCAGCTCGTGGACGCCAACGGCGTGAACTGCGGCAAGGTGGACGACCTCGAGCTGATCGGGCTCGACGGCGACTCGCCGGAGGTGGTCGAGATTCTGGTCGGCGGCAACGCCTGGCGCTCCCGCGGCCTGCTGGGGCGGCTCGCGGCGCGTTTCGCCGGCGATGCGGTGCACGTGCCCTGGTCGGAGGTCGAGTCGGTCTCGTCGGTCGTGAAGCTCAAGCGGCCGGCGGCGCAGCTGCGCCTGAACCGCGGCGATTCGCGCTGGGCTCGGCTCGTCGGAAAGGTGCCGGGCTCCTGATGCGCCTGACGGAGCTCCTGCGCCGGAAGGTCGTGAGCGAGTCCGGGCTGAGTCACGGAGAGGTGCACGACATCCGCGGCGAGCTGGAGGACGGTCGGCTGCGCGTGACCGGGCTCGCCTGCGGCAGCCTCGGCCTGCTCGAGCGCTACGGCGTCGGCACCGGCGGCACCGGCGGCCCGAGCCAGGTCAAGGTGCACGGCCACCCGGCGATCCCCTGGAAGCGGGTCGTGCGCGTGGGCTCAGAGATCGTCGTCCGCGATTGAGCGAAGGGCGGCCCGGAGGCCGCCCTTCGGCAGTCGGTCAGGCCCGCGTCGCCCCCGGTGTGCCCGGCGGAGTCCGCATGAACAGCCAGACGCTCGCGATCAGGATCCAGATCGGCGTCGCGAAGATGAACGCGGCCCAGCCGATCGGGCCGATCAGCAGCACGATCCCGATCAGGAGGCTGAACCAGCCGAGCCACTTCGGCAGCGCCCCGTAGCGCAGCGCGAGGATCGCGCTCGCGAAGAAGAACACCGGCAGCGTGTACTCGGTCGCGACGAAGAAGCCGTCCGAGAAGTGGTGCAGCACCGCGGCTCCCGAGGCGTCGATGTCGTTCTTGTTCAGGGCGCCGACCTCGTCGGCGGCCGGGATCAGCATTGCGATCGTCGCCGCGGCGATGCCGCCGCCGTAGGCGAGCGCGGACAGCCGACCCGCGCCGCCTTCGGCGTTCAGGTAGCGGCTGCGCAGGCTGCCGAGGAACCAGATGAAGAGCAGAATGCCGATCGCCCACAGCAGCCCGGCGGCGAGGGTCCCGTCGCTGTGCTTGTGGTAGTTGGCCAGGATCTCGGGGCCCTTGTCACCCTTGACCTTGGTAGAGATGAGGGCCACGCTCGCGATCCAGAACGGAACCGCCAGCGCGCCCGACAAGATGGCCCAGCGTTCCCACTTGTTGCTCATGGAGGTTTGCTCCTTTTCGAGTTCGACACTGACCTGGCGCACACGTGTTTCACACGCGCCACGGATTTCCTGGCTAACTAGACAGATGCGACCGGACGGGAGGCCGACGGTGCGGCAGATCTACGCGCTCGCGGCGGCGCTCTGCGAGCGCGCGGGCGAGGAGTTCCCGGAGACGCGGGACTCGGCGTCCGAGCTGATCGAGCGCCTGCGGACCGAGAACGGCCACCCGGCTCCGCGGCTCGAGGACGTGCCTTTCCGCCCGCGCGGACGGCGCAGAGCCCGGCCTCCGGACGAGCGCGCGGCGAGTCGCGTCGCCTCCGAGCTCGGTCGCGAGCTGGGCTGATTTCGGGCGGGCCGGTGCTCGCCGAGGGCGGAGCTAGACTCGTCCCTCCGTGGCTCAAGCCGGCTTCGTTCACCTGCACGTCCACTCCGAGTACTCGATCCTCGACGGTGCTTGTCGCATCCCTGGCCTCGCGGCCCGGGCGGCCGAGCTCGAGATGCCGGCGGTCGCGCTCACCGATCACGGCTCGCTCGCCGGTGCGGTCGAGCTCTACCAGGAGGCGGGCAAGGTGGGCGTCAAGCCGATCCTCGGCTGCGAGCTCTACGTCGCCGAAGACCGCCACGCGCAGAAGAAGGGCTACGCGCACCTCACGCTCCTGGCCGAGGACAACACCGGCTACGGGAACCTGATCAAGCTCGCCTCGGCCGGCTACCTCGAGGGCTACTACTACAAGCCGCGCGTCGACTGGGAGCTGCTCGAGCGGCACTCGCAGGGGCTGATCGCGCTCTCCGGCTGCCTCTCGGGCCGCGTCTGCAAGGCGCTCGACGAGAACCGCGCCCAAGACGCCCGCACCGACCTCGACCGGCTCGCGCAGATCTTCGGGCGCGACTCGACCTACGTCGAGATGCAGAACGCGGGGCTCGAGATCCAGACACGCATCAACCCGGGCCTGGCGCAGCTCGCGGGCGAGGCGGGCCTCCCGCTCGTCGCCACCGGGGACGTGCACTACCTCCGGCACGAGGACGCCCAGGCGCACGAGGCGCTGCTCTGCATCCAGTCGGGCGACTCGCTCAAGAACCCGAACCATTGGCGCTTCGACACCGACCAGTTCTTCTTCAAGACACCGGAGGAGATGGCGCTCGACTTCCCGGGTCACGAAGAGGCGATGCGGCGGACGCTGGAGATCGCCGAGCGCTGCAACGTGGAGCTCGAGCTTGGGAAGATCCTGCTGCCGCGCTTCCCGCTCCCGGAGGGCAAGGACGCCTTCGAGTACCTCGTCGAGCTCTGCGAAAAAGGCCTGCAAAAGCGCTACGAACGGGTGACTCCGGAGCTCAACGAGCGCCTTCGCTTCGAGCTCAAGACGATCAAGGAGATGGGCTTCGCCGACTACTTCCTGATCGTCTGGGACTTCATCGCCTTCGCGAAGCGAGATGGGATCGCGGTCGGACCGGGGCGCGGCTCCGCCGCGGGGTCGCTGGCGGCGTACTGCCTCGACATCACCGATGTCGACCCGATTCGCTACGGGCTGCTCTTCGAGCGGATGCTCAACCCGGGCCGCAAGTCCATGCCCGACATGGACATCGACTTCGCCGTCGCCGGGCGCGACCGGGTGATCAACTATGTCGCCGAGAAGTACGGCCGCGACCGCGTCGCCCAGATCATCACCTTCGGGACGATGATGGCGCGCGCCGCCGTCCGCGACGCCGGCCGCGTGCTCGAGGTTCCGTACGGCGTCGTCGACCGGGTCGCGAAGCTGATCCCCGAGGGTCCGAAGGTCTACCTCGACGAGTGTCTCAAGCCCGGCGCCGAGCTGAAGCAGGCCTACGACTCCGACCCGCAGGTGAAGGAGATCGTCGACCTCGCAAAGCCTTTGGAGGGCCTGGTCCGCCAGGACTCGATCCACGCCGCCGGGGTCGTGATCTCGGACCGGCCGCTGACCGACGTCGTGCCGCTACAGCAGAAGGGCGCCGACCAGGAGGTGGTGACGCAGTTCAAGATGGGCGACGTCGAGGCGCTCGGCCTGCTGAAGATCGACTTCCTCGGCCTGCGCAACCTCGACGTGATCGACAAGGCGCTCGAGCTGATCGGCGGGGTTGACATCGCCAAGCTGCCGCTCGATGACGCAGCCACCTACAAGATGCTGCAGAAGGGGGACGCGGTCGGCGTCTTCCAGTTCGAGTCCTCCGGGATGCGCGAAGCGCTGCGGCAGGTCAAGCCGACCGAGTTCGAGGACCTGATCGCCCTGGTTGCGCTCTATCGCCCGGGGCCGATGGGCTACATCCCCGGCTACGCGCGCCGCAAGGCGGGGCAGGAGGCGGTCGCCTATCCCGACCCGCGCCTGGAGCCGATCACCGGCCTCACCTATGGCATCTGCATCTACCAGGAGCAGTACATGGAGATCGCCAAGCAGCTCGCCGGCTTCACGCCCGCGGAGGCCGACGACCTGCGCAAGGCGATCGGCAAGAAGATCCACGCGCTGATGGCCTCCCTCAAGGACAAGTTCCTCGAGGGGTGCGCGGCGAACTCGGTCACGCCCGGGGTCGCAAACCAGCTCTGGAAGGACATGGAGCAGGCGCAGGACTACTCGTTCAACAAGTCGCACGCGGCGTGCTACGCGCTGATCGCCTACCGCACGGCCTGGCTGAAGGCGCACCACCCGAAGGAGTACATGGCCGCGCTGATCTCCTCGGTGATGAACACGAAGGATCGAGTGCCGTTCTACGTGGCGGCCTGCAACGAGATGGGCGTCGAGGTGCTGCCGCCGGACGTGAACGGCTCGCAGTACGACTTCGCGGTCGTCGACGGGAAGATCCACTTCGGGCTGAACGCGGTCAAGAACGTGGGTGACTCGGCGGCGCGCGCCATCGTTCACGCGCGCGGGGAGGGCGGTGGTTTCACTTCGCTCTGGGACTTCACCGAGCGCGTCGATCCGCAGGTGGTGAACAAGCGCGCGCTCGAGTCGCTGGTCAAGTGCGGCGCGCTCGACTCGAGCGGGGGGACACGGCGCGGGATGCTCGAGGCGCTGGAGCACGCGTTGTCGCACGGGCAGCGTGCGCAGAACGACCGGCTCAGCGGTCAGAGCTCGCTCTTCGGCGAGGCCGAGGCAAAGCCGGAGAACCCGCCGATCGGCACGGAGGAGTTCGAGAAGAACGAGCTGCTGCGGCTCGAGAAGGAAACGCTCGGGCTCTACGTCTCGGAGCATCCGCTGGAGGCGATCCGTTCGCAGCTGCGGCGGAAGACCGACACGACCCTGGCCGAACTCGAGCGCCGGCGCGACGGCGAGATCGTCACCGTGGCGGGCATCGTCAGCGCGCTCAGGCAGCTGACGACCAAGAAGGGCGAGCCGATGGTCTTCATGCGGCTCGACGATGTGATCGGCAGCGCCGAGGTGGTCGTCTTCAACTCCGTCTACGCGGCGGCGCGGGAGCTGCTCCTCGTGGACGAGGTGCTCGTCGTGAAGGCGCGCATCGACCACAAGGAGGGCGAGACCAAGCTGATCGCGCTCGAGGTTGCCGGTTTCGAGGCGACTCCGGAGCGTAAGGAGGTGCGGCTGAAGCTCGACGCCCGCAAGGCGGGGGCCGGGATCATCCGCGAGCTCGCGGCCGTCGTGAAGGATTTCCCCGGCGAGGCGCCGGTCGTGCTCGACCTAGTCACCTCGGAGGGCCGGCGCACCTTCCAGTTCGGCTCGGGTTACAAGGTCAAGCCGGAGCCGGACTTCTTCGCCGAGGTGAAGGCCCTGCTCGGCGAAGCCGCCGTCGCCTGAGATCTGGCTCGCCCGAGTGCCGTCGTTGCAGTTCTGTCACGGTGTCTGACACGAGAGGTCCCGGGGAAAGCTGCTGCAAGGAGCGCGGTTGTGGATCGTTCGTGACACCTCTGGGTTGGTGTCTGACCCCGGGGTTTGACGCCGCGGGCTAGGCGAGCCCGCTCTCGCGCAGCTCGGCCAACGCCCGCTCGGACTTCGGCAGCTCCAGGCCCATGCCGCGCATGACCTCGGCGGTCTTCGAGAACTGGATATCGCCGTACTCCACGACCTGGACGCGGTTGCCCCAAGGATCGAGGAAGTCGAGACCCCGCCCGGGCACGATCTCCGCGCCCGCTGCCTCGAGCGCCCGGCGCGTCGCCTGCTTGTCGTCGACGACCAGTCCGAAATGGCGTTCTTCGTCAGGCGCCTGCGTCCGCCCCTCGGTCAGGTTGAGGAACTGGTCGCCCAGCTGCAGAAAGGCCATGTGCGGAAACTCCGGCTCCCGGACGAGCTCGAAATCGAAGATCCGGCCGTAGAACGCGAGCGCTTCCTCGAGGTCACCGACCTCGAGCGCGACGTGGTTGATCCCCACGAGCCTCGCCACAGCCTGAGACTACGCTTGGAAGCGGCCCGGGAGGAGGAGTAAGGTCGCCTCGGTGAACATGGCCGGCTGGCGGATGACCGGGACGTATCTCGAGGCATGCAACTGCGAGCCCGGCTGTGGCTGCAACTTCCTCGGCGCGCCCAACTCGCCCGAGGGAAACTGCGAGGCCCTGCTCGCTCACTCGATCGAGGAAGGCAGCTTCGAGGGCGTCGAGCTCGGTGGCGCCGCCGTGGTCTGGGCGCTCTGGTGGCCGGGGGCGATTCACGAGCGGAACGGCCACGGGCACGCCTTCGTGGACTGCGAGACCGACGAGCAGTTCGACGCGCTGAGCCGCATCTGGCGCGGGGAAGAGGGCTACTCGTTCTTCGAGATCTTCAACTCGACCTTCGACGAGCCGTCGGCGGTCGACCGGTCAGCCGTCGACCTGACGCTCGGCGGCAAGAGCTCCCGCTACTCGGTCAAGGGGGTCGGCGAGGCGGTGCTGACCCCTCTCCGCAGCCCGGTCGGCGGCGAGGAGAACGACGTGCGCATCGTCAAGCCCGGCGGCTTCATCTGGAAGGACGGCGCGATCGGGATGAGCGAACGACTGCGCGTCGAGCTACCCGAGATGAGCTTCGACGTCTCGGGACGGCATACGGTCTTCGCGGACTTCGACTACGCGAGCGGCTAGACGCCCGACGTGCGGGCTTCGAGCTCGTGCGCGACTTCGAACTTCTCGACGGACAGGACCGAGCCACCGACGTCTGCCGACGCCTTGTTCCGGGCGGAGCGGGCCACGCGCTCGCTCTCTTCGAGTGCGGCGTCGTTCTCCCAGAGCGTGATCGTCATCGTCCGGCCGTCCTCGTGGTCGACGAGGACGTAGCCGCCGGCGAATCCGTCGAGCTGCTCGATCTCCTTGACCGCTTCTCCGAAGGCGTCGATTGCGTCCTGGATGCGATCCGTGCCAACTTCGTACCGTGCAACGCGTGCCTGCATGGGGCGGAACCCTACTGCACCTCGCGGTGTAGATCGTCCAGTGGTGGACCGACCACTGGACGACGCGGAGCTCGTCGAACGCGCCAAGCGCGGCGATCTTCGCGCGTGGGAGACCATCGTGCGCGGATACCAGGGACTCGCCTTTCGCACCGCCTACCTGCTTAGCGGGAGCGCCGCCGATGCCGAGGAGGCCGTCCAGGACGGCTTCGTCAAGGCCCATCGCGCGCTCGGCCGCTTCCGCCGCGGCTCTCCACTTCGGCCCTGGCTGCTGCGCATCGTCTCGAACGAGGCGCGCAACCGCCGCCGTTCGGCCGGCCGGCGCGACGCCCTCGCGCTGCGCGTGGCCGCAGCAGACCGCCCGGGGGACGCGGTCCCGTCCCCCGAGGCGGCTTTGCTCGGCACCGAGTCCCGGGCCCGCCTGCTCACCGCCGTGAACGCGCTCTCGGAGGAGCACCGGCTGACGATCGGCTGCCGCTACTTCCTCGAGCTCTCCGAGGAAGAGACCGCGGCCGCGCTGGGGGTCAGGCGAGGCACGGTCAAGTCGCGTCTCGCGCGCGCTCTCGCGCGCCTGCGTGAAGAACTGGGCGAGGAGGAGGACGCGTGAGCTCGCTCGAGCAGCAGCTGCAACGGCTCGGGCAGGAGCTCGAGTACCCGCCGGAGCCCGACGTGGCGCCGGCCGTGCTCGCGCGGCTCGACCGGCGGCCCTTCCCGTGGAGGCCCGTCGCCGTCGCGTTCGCGGTCCTTGCCGTTGCGGTCGGGGCGGCCTTCGCGGTGCCACAGGCGCGCACGACGATCCTGAAGTGGTTCCACCTGCGCGGCGTGACCGTCGAGCTGGTCGAGACGCTGCCGCCCGCAGTCGAGCGCTCGCAGGCAGGTGGGCTCGGCCGACCGCTCGCGCCCGACGAGGCAGAGCGAGCGGTCGGCTTCGAGCTCGCGCTGCCGCCGGGAACCAAGCCGGGCCGCGTCTACGTGCTCGACGGCACCCTGGCCTCGGTGGTGCTCCGCTCCGCAGGGCGCCCGCTGCTGCTCTCCGAGTACCGCTCCGTCAACTTCGACCTACTGAAGAAGTCCGCGGTTGCGAAGAGCGTGATCGAGCCTGTGCGCGTGAACGGCGAACCGGGTCTCTGGCTCGAGGGAGGGCCGCACACGCTGACCTACTTCAACCGCCGAGGCGAGTTCCGCCAGCGCACGGTGATGATCCGCGGCAACGTCCTGCTCTGGATCCACGGTCAGCTCACGCTGCGCCTGGAGGGCAGGCTGACCAAGACCGAGGCCCTCCGAATCGGCCGGCTCATCCGTTAGCGGGCGACTCAGATCCCCCGCCAGGGGGACATCCGATTCGCCGCGATCACCGAATACAGAGGGATGACTGCGGCTGAGCTTCAGATCCCCACCGAGACCGAGCTGGACCGAATCGAGCGCTGGCGGGCCGAGGAACTCGTCCGCGCCGGCTACGACCCGAGCGACGCGCTGGCACTGGCAGCCAGGCACGACATCGACCTGCACTTCGCGGTCGAGCTGATCAAGCAGGGCTGCCCGTACGAGACTGCGCTCGAGATCCTGATCTAGCTACCTCTGCCAGGCAGGCGTTGCGGCACCCGGGCAGAATGTGCCCCCGGTGATCCACGCCTCCATTCCCTCGCCGAACACCGGCACGGTCGATTTCGGGCCGCTGACGATCCACATGTACGGCCTGATGCTGCTGCTCGCGATCGCAGCCGCGATCTGGCTGACCGGGGTGCGCTGGACCCGCCGCGGCGGCGACGGGGATCTGGTGCTCAAGGTGGCTGTCTGGGGTGTCGCGGCCGGAATCGTCGGCGCGCGCGCCTACCACGACGTCACCAACTGGGGCGAGGTCTCCAGCCCGAAGTGGAAGGGGGTCTTCGCCGTTTGGGAAGGCGGCCTCGGCGTCTGGGGCGGGATCCTGCTCGGGTGTCTCGTCGGCGCGGTCATCGTCCGCCGCGAGGGAGCGCGCGTGCGGGACTTCATGGACGTCGTCGCACCGGGACTCCTGCTCGCGCAGGGCATCGGCCGCTGGGGGAACTGGTGGAACCAGGAGCTCTACGGCAAGCCGACCGATCAGCCGTGGGGCGTGAAGATCGATTTCGAGGACCGGGTCTCGGGCTACGAGGACCACAGCACCTTCCAGCCGACCTTCCTCTTCGAGTTCATCTACGACATCGTCGGAGTGGGCCTGCTGCTCCTGCTCGACCGGCGGTTCCGTTTCCGGCCGCCGGCGCTCTTCGCGCTCTACGTCTCGTATTACACGGCCGGTCGCTTCGTCGAGGAGCTGCTGCGGATCGACCCTGCGCACCACTTCCTCGGGCTGCGGCTGAACGCGTGGGTCTCGATCGTCGTCTTCTGCGTCTCGACGGCCTTCTTCGTCTGGTGGCAGTTCTTGCGGGGCGGCGAGCACGAGCTGCGGCGCCCGCGCCGCCGGGAGCCGGAGGGCCCGACGATGGCAATCCCCAAGGGCCGCGTCCGGCCCTCCCGTTAGGTTCAGGCCTGTGATCGTGCGTGAGCTCGAGCTGGACCTCGACGCCTTCGAGGGCCCGTTCGACCTGCTCCTGACGCTGGTGCTGAAGGAGGAGCTCGACCTGGCCGAGGTGGACGTGGCGGGGATCGTCGTCGCCTTCTGCGAGCGGCTCGCCGAGCGTGGCGAGCTGGATCTCGAGGCGTGCGGCGAGTTCCTCGTGCTCGTCGCGGCGCTGCTGGAGCTGAAGGCGCGCGGGCTCTTCCCGGACGAGGATGCCGAGCTCTCGGAGCTCGAGCCCGAGGAGGCGGCGGAAGAGCTGGCCCGGCGGCTGGCGGAGTACCGGCGCGCCAAGGAGGCTGCGGCCTGGCTCGCGGAGCGGCTGGAGGCGGAGGGCGACCGCTTCTTCCGGCTCGGGCCCGCGCCGCTGGCCCCGCGCATGCAGCGACGGCTGGCCCCGCAGGAGCCGGAGTCTTTGGCGGTCGCGATGCGGTTGCTCGCGGCCGAGCCGCCGTCGGTCTCCTTGGCGCACCTCGAACTGCGCTTCCCGCCGGTCTCGCAGTTCCTGGATCGCTTCCGCGCGGTGCTGAGGAGGCGGCGGCGCTTCGATCTCGACGCCGAGCTGGCCGGGCTCTCGCGCATCGAGCAGGCCGTTGCGTTCCTGGCGTTGCTGGAGCTGCGCCGCTCGGGCGAGGTCTCGCTGGAGCAGGTGGCGCCCTTTGCCCCGATCCGCGTGCAGCGGGCCGAGGCCGTCGAGGAGAGGAGTCAGGAATGGATCGCCCGCTCCGCCTGATCACCGCGAGCCCGGTCGACCGGCTCGCGCTGACGCTCGAGGCGCTGCTCGTGGTTGCCTCGCAGCCGCTGTCGGTCGAAGACCTGGCGGTCGCGGCCGACGACGACGTCGAGCGGATCGAGACGGCTCTGCGGCTGCTGGCGGAACGGTTCGCCGAGGGCCGCAGCGGGATCGTGCTGGAGCAGGTGGCCGGCGGCTGGGCGTTTCGCGCGTCGCGCGAGGCGGCCGAGGCGTGCGGGCGGCTGTTCGAGCGGCCGGTCGAGCGGGGGCTCTCGGCGGCGGGCCTCGAGACGTTGGCGATCGTCGCCTACCTCGGGCCGGTGAGCCGTCCCGAGATCGCGCGGATCCGCGGCGTGGCCGCCGACTCGGTGGTCGCCGGGCTCGTGGAGCGCGGGCTGATCGCCGAGGCCGGTCGAGAGGACGGCGTGGGCGGCGCGGTGCGCTACCGGGCCACGCCGCTATTCGAACGCGTCTTCGGGCTCGAGTCGCTCTCCGAACTGCCGCGCCTGGACGACCTGGGCGAGAGCACCGACGAGATTCGCACGCGCCTCGAGTCGGTCGCCGAGCGCCGCCCCGCCTAAAAAGAACAAACGGGGACACACCCAGGGACACACCCCGGGACACACCCCGGGACACACCCAGGGACACACCCAGGGTCTGTCCCTGGTGGGCCGATAATCCTCCGATGCGCCTGAACGCTTACCTCGCTCGCGCCGGGGTCGCCTCCCGTCGAGGGGCCGACGACCTGATCAAGGCCGGACGCGTCGCCGTCAACGGGCAGGCCGGGCAGCTGAACACCTTCGTCGAGTCGCGCGACCGGGTAGAAGTCGACGGTCGGCCGGTCGAGCTGCAGCCGCTCGCGTACGTTCTCCTACACAAGCCGGCAGGCGTTGTCACGACAGCGCGTGACCCCCAGAGCCGCCGCACCGTCGTCGACCTGGTCGAGCACCCGTCGCGGGTTGTCCCGGTCGGCCGGCTGGATGCCGACACCACCGGCGCGCTCCTGCTGACGAACGACGGCGAACTCGCGCACAGGCTGGCTCACCCGCGCTACGAGGTCGAGAAGGTCTACCAGGCTGAGGTCGAGGGCGAGCCCTCCGAAGAGGCGCTCAAACGGCTGCGCAGCGGGATCGAGCTCGATGACGGCGCGACCGCGCCCGCGCAGGCCCGCCGCCTCGGTCCGAGCCACGTCGAGCTCTCGCTGCACGAGGGCCGCAAGCACCAGGTCAAGCGGATGCTCGCCGCCGTCGGCTACCCGGTCACACGCCTCCACCGGAGCCGCTACGCGGGCTTGACGCTCGAGGGGCTCGAGCCCGGCGCGTGGCGCGAGCTCGAGCCCTCCGAGGTGGTGCAGCTCAGGAACCCAACACTGCCGCAGCGTCGAGCAGAGCCTTAGCCTGGCTGATCCAGTGCTTGGCCTGCTGCTCGTTGATCGCAGCCTCGCCGGAGGCCGCCGCGTTGAGCGCCGCTCGGATCTGCGATGCCAGCGCGTCGCGCTGGGTCGTCAGGGCAGCGATTTGCCCCTCCAACGACGTGTAGCTGCTGTCCTCAGCCGAGCTGCCGCTCTCGATCGCCTTCGTCGAGGCGGCGAGGGTGTGCATGCCAAAGGCGCCAAACGGCGCGTTCAGCTGCTTGTACACCGCGCCGAGCCGCCGCAGGGTCTCGCGATGCGCGCGCAAGGTCTGCGGCACCGCCCAGGCGTGGAGTTGATCGATGAGGACACGGCCGTCATGGACGTACGTGTCGTTCAGGCCGACCAGGCCGAGCATTGTCGGCCTGACGTCCGTGTGATCGGCCCAGGTGTCGTCGTCGCCGTTGTGCCGCACGCCGGGCCCTACCATCCCGAGCCACGTCGTCGCGATCTCGGGCTGTATGCCGCCGTGGTTCCAGGCGAACGTGCTTGTGGGCGGCGTTGTCGGCACCCTGATGCAAGGAGAAGCGCAGTTCGGTGCGCCCGCGAACAGGAAGTAGTCGGGTAACGCGAACATCGTCAACGTCGGCGTCCGTTGCGGGTCGGCGGTGATCATGTGGAGCGCCTTCATCCCGACCGGGTCAGCAAGGGCGGCGGTGATGTGATCGGTGTTGCCCGTATAGGGATTGACCGCCGTGAGCGCCCCGACCGCACGGCCGAAGTCGCGCGTGACGGCAGCCGCCCGCGCTGGATTGCCGGTGAGGTAGATCGTCGGCGCCATGTCCGAGTGAACCGTGAACGGCGTCGTGATCCCCCGCTGCGTGGCCAGCAGGCCGGCCAGGTTCCCGTTGATCTCACCGATAAACCGGTTGCCCGCCGGCGTGAGGGGATACGTGCACGGGGTGTTCACGCCGTCACAACCTGGGTTCGCCGGCGGCGAACCGGCGAAGTGGTCGCCCTCCTCGTTCGTGAAGACGAAGAGCGTGTTGCTCTGGTTGATCCCGTCGGCTGCGAGGCGGTCGAAGAACTGCCCGAAGGCCACGTCGTAGTCCCGTAGTTGCTGAACGTAGTCGGCTTCGCCCGGCCCCCGCGTCGCGTGGATCTCCCCAGCGACGCCGTGCTGATCGTGTGCGTCCGAGATGTAGCCGAACGTGACCGGGATCCCGGCCTCTTGCATTTGCGCGACGTAGGAGAGGGTCGTGGTCGCGAACAGCCCGTCGAACCCCGGAAAACCCGGCTGGCCAAACTGGTCGGTGATCGGCCCGCCGTCCAGTTTGTTCACAACGGCGCTGCCGCTGTTGATCGCCGGATTCACGTACTTGGCCCCGAATAGCCCCTCGAAGCCGTCGTAGCCGCCCGGCTCGTCAGGTAGGAGATCCGCTCGAGCGTGCGAGTCGCTGGCGCAGATGCTGGAGGGCGTCTTCGCGCAGTGAATGGCCATCCCGACAAAGTCCGTCTGGGCGAGGGTTCGCAGCGCGGTCCCGGACGGAGCGGCGTTCGACGTCTGGGCCTCGAGCCACTCTGGCGACCCGGTGCCGAAGACCTTCGTCATGTCGCCGGCAGGACCGATGCCGGTGTTCTCGAGGACGACGTTCGCGAGCGCCGTCGCGCCGAAGTCGCAACCGGCACGCGTGTACGGCACCCAGGGAGCGGGTGCGTTCTTCGGCGTGCCGCTGTCGCCGTTCACCATGTTGTAGTTCGCATCGGCGGGCGGCGTATTGACGTCGTCCGTCAGGTCGGTCCAGTACTTGAACGACGATGACGAGGCTGTCGAACCGTCGGACTTGAAGTAGCGGTACGAGTTCGAGACCGCCTGCCCGTGCCGGTCCGAATACATCCCGGTCAGGTTGGTCAGGATTCCGTTTGCCGTGTGCGAAATCAGGACCGTGTGGTCGTTCGTCATCATCGTGCCGTTGCTGCGGATGAAATTGAGCAGGTGCGGCATCTGCTCCACGTCCGAGGGGACGTTCGGGTTGTCGCGCAGGAAATGGACGTTGTCGAACATCAGGTAGACGACGTGCTTGACTTGTCCCGTCGGCGAGTTCAGCTGGCAGCCGCCGGCCGGCGGAGCACCTACTGCATGCTTTGCGCTCGACGTATTCGTATTCGTCGCAGCGGCGAAGCCAGCCACAACGAGGACGGCTAGCGCGAGCGCGCCGATCCTCACTCTCCCCTTCATGAGATCTCCCTTGTGGGTGTGGTCGGGCGGAAATATAAAGCAATACGAGCCCGAGCGGGCCAGGCGCTCGCGGCCGGGCCAGTAGGGGGCTTCGCTGTATAGCTCGCGTTTCTACGCGAGCGGGGGCGAGGGTATTAGGGGCGAGCGAAGCCCATGAGCTCGTACATCTGTTCGAGCGTGGGGGCGGAGGTGGCCCGCGCCTTCTCGGCGCCGCGCGCGAGCAGGGAGCGGAGCTCGCCCTCGTCGGCGCGGAGCTCCTGGTAGCGCTGCTGGATCGGGCCGAGCACGGCGACGACAGCCTCGGCGACCTCCTCCTTGAACGGGCCGTAGCCCTGGCCGTCGTAGCGGGCCTCGATCTCGGTGATCGCCTCGCCGGTCGCGACGGACATGATCTCGATCAGGTTCGAGATCCCGGGTTTCTCCTCGCGGGAGTGGCGGACCTCGGCGCCCGAGTCCGTGACGGCGCTCTTGAACTTCTTGCGCAGGAGCTCCGGCGGGTCGAGCAGGCCCACCGTGCCCTGCGCCGTGCCGCCGGTCGTGGACATCTTCTTCTGCGGCTCCTGCAGATCCATGATCCGCGCGCCGACCTCGGGGTAGATCCCCTCAGGGAGCTTGAACGTCTCGCCGAAGCGCGCGTTGAACCGCTCGGCGACATCGCGGGCGAGCTCGAGGTGCTGGCGCTGGTCGTCGCCGATCGGGACGAGGTCGGTCTGGTAGATCAGGATGTCGCCGGCCATCAGGACGGGGTAGGTGAAGAGGCCGGCCGTGACCGACTCCTGCTGCTCGCCCTTCTCCTTGAACTGCGTCATGCGGCGCAGCTCGCCGAAGGTGGCGACGCCCGACAGCAGCCACGCCGCCTCCGGGTGCGCCGGCACGTGGCTCTGGAGGAAGACGGTCGAGCGCTCCGGGTCGAGGCCGGTCGCGAAGAGCATCGCCGCGAGATCGAGCGTCGTCTCGCGGAGCTCCGCCGGTTCGTAGGCGACGGTGATCGAGTGCAGGTCGACGACGCAGATGAAGGCCTCGCCCTGTTCCTGGGTCGCGGCGTACTGACGAAAGCCGCCGCTGTAGTTGCCGAAGTGCTTGGCCCCTGTGGGCTGGATGCCGGAGAAGATGCGCGCCATTTCGGGCCCAAGTATCGCAACTAGACTCAGCGAGCCCGTGGCTACGAACGGATCTCCCGAGCTGATGATCGTGATGACGGCCGGCGCGACCGCGGACCAGACCGAGCACGTACTCGCGCGGCTGCACGAGGCCGGGGTGGACGCGCGCGTGACGCACGGGCGCGAGTCGACGGTGATCGGCGCGATCGGCGAGCGCGAGCTGCTGGCGACGCTGCCGCTCGAGGGCTACCCCGGGGTCGAGCAGGTGCTGCCGATCCTCAAGCCCTACAAGCTCGTCTCGCGCGAGGTTTCGCCCGATCCGACCGTGATCGAGGTGGACGGGAGGCGGATCGGCGACGGGTTCTTCGGACTGATCGCCGGGCCCTGCACGGTCGAGTATCGCGATCAGACGATGGAAACGGCGCGCGCGGTCGCGGAGGCGGGCGCGACGATGCTGCGCGGGGGTGCGTTCAAGCCGCGCACCTCGCCGTACACCTTTCAGGGGCTCGGCGACGAGGCGCTGACGATCCTGCGGGAGGCGAGCGAGGAGACGGGCCTGCCGGTGGTGACGGAGCTGATGGACCCCCGGCACGTCGAGGCGGTGCTAGGCGCGGCTGACGTGATCCAGATCGGGGCGCGCAACATGCAGAACTTCATGCTGCTCGCCGAGGTGGGGCGGGCGGACAAACCCGTGCTGCTGAAGCGCGGGCCCGCGGCCTCGGTGGAGGAGCTGCTGATGGCCGCCGAGTACGTGGCGCGCGAGGGCAACGAGCGGATCATCCTCTGCGAGCGCGGGATCAAGACCTTCGAGCAGACGACGCGCTATACGCTCGACCTCGGCTCGGTCGCGGTGCTGAAGCGCGAGACGCACCTGCCGGTGATCGTCGATCCCTCGCACGCCGCCGGGCGGCGCGACCTGGTGCTGCCGTTGGCCCGGGCGGCCGCGGCGGTCGGAGCGGACGGGATCATCGTGGAGTCGCACCCCTCGCCCGAGGAGGCGCTCTGCGACGGGCCCCAGCAGATCCCGACCGCGGAGTTCGGCGAGTTCGCGCGCGAGGTGCGTGAGATCGTCGAGCTGCTCGGCAAGACGATCGGCTGAGCCCCCGGCCCCGCCGCCCGTTCCGCCGGGCGTGGCTTTGGACGAACCGGCCCGAACTCGGCACACCCGCGTCACCCACCCGTGACACAACGGCCACTACCCTCGATGTACCCCCGGGTGGGTGGGGGTTAGGGATGGGACCCGCCTGGGCGCGCCCCGGCCCCGGATAGCCTGGGGCTCGTGGAGGTGCGGCGCCTGGCGGTGATCGGCACGGGCCTGATCGGCGCGTCGGTTGCCCTCGCCGCGAAGCGCGCCGGCGCCGCCGAGCTGGTCGCCGGCTTCGACCCCGATCCCGCCGCCCTCGAGGCGGCCGGCAAGCGGGGCGCCGTCGACGAGTCGGCCGCTTCGCTCGGCGCGGCGGTCGCCGGAGCCGGGCTCGTGGTCGTGGCGGCTCCGGTCGCGCAGGTCGCCGCGCAGGTGCGGGCCGCGCTCGAGGCAAGCGGCGACGAAACGACTGTCACCGACGTCGGCTCCACCAAGGGCGGCGCCTGCGAAGCGGCCGGCGGGTCACCGCGATTCGTCGGCGGCCACCCGGTCTCCGGCTCCGAGGCGCGCGGCGCCGAGCACGCCAGCGCGGAGCTCTTCGACGGAGCGACCTGGTTCCTGACGCCGCTTGCCCAAACCGACCCCGCGCGCTACCGGCTCGTCCACGGCTTCGTCTCCGCGCTCGGTGCGACGCCGGTCGCTGTCGACCCGCAGGCCCACGACCGGCTGGTCGGGCTCACGAGCCATCTCCCGCATGCGCTGGCGAACCTGCTTGTGAACCAGGCCGGCGCGACCCGCGTCGAGGGCCACGAGCCGCTCGCCGCGGCCGGGGGCTCACTCCGCGACATGACACGCGTCGCCGGCGCCAACCCGCGGATCTGGGTGGACATCTTCGTCGAGAACGCCGCCCTGCTGCGGGAATCGCTGGCCGAGCACCGCCGGCGCGTGGAGCGTCTCGAGGCCGCGCTCGAGGCAGGGGACGCCGGCTTCCTCGCCCGCTGGATCGGCGAGGCCGCCGGCAACCGGCGCCGCATGCTCGCCGACGCGTTCCCTGATCCGGGCGAGCTGCAGCAGCTCCGCGTCCACGTGCCCGACCGCCCCGGCGTGCTCGCGGGGATCACGCAGGCGCTCGGCGCGGAGCGGATCAACATCGAGGACTTCGAGCTGCACCACGTCTCGCCGGACCGCGGCGGCACGCTCACGCTCCTCGTCACGGGCGAGCACGAGGCGCGACGGGCGGCGACGCTCCTCGAGTCGCAGGGCTACGGCGTCGTGGTCTCGCCGGTGCTGGCCGAATGAAGATCGAGCCGGCCACCGCGCTGCGCGGGCACATCTCTGTGCCCGGCGACAAGTCGATCTCGCACCGGGCTGTTCTCGTCGGCGCGATCGGCGAGGGCGAGATGCGCATCGCGGGCTTCGGCCGCTCGGCCGACACGGAGTCCACGCTCGCGGCGATGCGCGCGCTCGGCGTGACCATCCACGAGGACGACGTGGACACGATCCGCGTCGAGGGGGCCGGCCTGCGCGGCCTGCGCCGGCCGGCAAGGCCGATCGACTGCGGCAACTCGGGCACGACCCTGCGGCTGCTGGCCGGGATCCTCGCCGGGCAAGAGGGCCGCTTCGAGCTGACCGGAGACGAGTCGCTCCGGCGCCGCCCCGTGGATCGCGTGGCTGAGCCGCTCGCGCAGATGGGGGCAAAGGTCGAGACCGCGGACGGGAAGCCGCCGCTCGTCGTCGAGGGCGGAGAGCTCCAGGGCATCCTCTACGAGCTGCCGATCGGGAGCGCCCAGGTCAAGTCCTGCATCCTCCATGCCGGCCTCTACGCGCAGGGCCGCACGACCGTGGTCGAGCCGGTTCCGACCCGCGACCACACGGAGCGCCTGCTCGCCGCCGCCGGCGCGCCGGTGAGGAAGCGCCCGGGGCGAGTGTCCGTCGCGCCGGCCGAGCGTCTGGGGCTGGCCGAGGTCTCCGTCCCCGGTGACTTCTCGGCCGTGGCGCCGTTCATGGTCGCCGCCACCCTGCTGCCCGGCTCCGAGCTCACGATCCACGGCGTCGGCCTGAACCCCACCAGGACCGGCCTGCTCGAGGTGCTCGAACGCATGGGCGCGCGTATCACGACCTTCCACCGGCAGCGCAGCGGCGGCGAGCCGGTCGGCGACGTCGAGGTGCGCTCGGCCGAGTTGACCGCCACCACCGTGCGTGCCGAGGAGATCCCCCGGCTCGTGGACGAGTTGCCGCTGTTCGCCCTCGCGGCCGCGTGCGCCCGGGGGGAGAGCAGAGTCGAAGGCGCACGAGAGCTGCGCGTGAAGGAAACGGACCGGATCGAAACCGTGACGACTGCGCTACGGAGCCTGGGCGTCCGCATCACTCCGCGCGACGACGGTTTCCGCGTGCGCGGCGTGCCCACGCGGCCGAGAGGCGGGACGGTCGACTCGCAGGGCGATCACCGAATTGCCATCCTCGGGGCCGTGGCCGGGTTGCTCTCCTCCAAAGGTGTCCATCTCGAAGGGGCGGAAGCGGTCGCTGTAAGCTTCCCCGGGTTTTTCGAGCTGCTCGACTCGGTCACACAACGATGATTGTCGCCATCGACGGGCCCGCCGGGGCCGGCAAGAGCACGGTCGCTCGGCGCCTCGCCGAGCGGCTGGGCTTCCGCTACCTCGATACCGGCGCGATGTACCGCGCGCTCACCTGGCTGGCTCGGCAGCAGAGCGTGCCGCTGGCGCAGGGCGAGCAGCTCGGCGAGCTCGCCGCCGACAACCCGGTCAGCTTCGACGAGCAGCGACGCGTGTGGATCGCCGACACCGACGTCACCTCCTCGATTCGCAAGGCCGACATCGACAGCCTCGTCCCCGTCGTCGCGCGGCACCCGGCAGTGAGGGCCGTGATGCGGGTGAGGCAGCAGGAGCTCGCCGACGACGGCAACGTCGTCATCGAGGGTCGCGACATCGGCACAGTCGTCGCCCCTCAGGCCGAGGTCAAGATCTACCTGAACGCCGAGCGGGGCGTGCGCGCGAGCCGGCGGCTGGCCGAACGACCCGAGATCGGCGCCGACGCGCTCGCAACCGACCTGCGCCTGCGCGACGAGAGCGACGCGGCACGCATGCGCCCGGCCGAGGACGCCGTCCAGATCGACACGACCGACCTCGACGTCGAGGACGTGGTCACCCAGATCGAAGAGCTGGTCCGGGCCCGCCAGCCGGTCTGAGGCCATGCGTGACGAGCTGGCGGGAACCGTTGCTGTTGTTGGGTTTCCGAACGTCGGGAAGTCGACGCTCGTCAACCGGCTGACCGAATCGCGCGCGACTGTCGTCCACGAGACACCGGGGGTGACGCGCGACCGCAACGAGCTCGTCGCCGACTGGAACGGCCAGCGCTTCCGCCTGATCGACACCGGCGGCCTGGACATCGCCGACCCCTCGCCGATCACGCGCTCGATCGCCGACCAGGCTCGGACCGCGATCGCCGAGTCCGACCTCGTGCTCTTCGTCGTCGACGCGCGCGCGGGCGTGACCCCGGGGGACGAAGAGCTTGCGGGAATCCTGCGCCACTCGC
Organism: Gaiellales bacterium; assembly: GCA_038236705.1. Classification (GTDB taxonomy): domain Bacteria; phylum Actinomycetota; class Thermoleophilia; order Gaiellales; family Gaiellaceae; genus AC-32. Next base: position 29,983 of record JBBRZN010000001.1, on the reverse strand, counting down.
ACAAGCCGGTGCTCCTGCTGGCGAACAAGATCGACGATCCCGGCCAGGACACGCTCGCGCTCGAGTTCCACCGCCTCGGGCTCGGCGATCCCGTTCCCGTCTCGGCGCACCACGGCCACGGCACGGGCGACCTGCTCGACGCGGTCATCTCGATGCTCCCGGGGGCCGGCCCGCAGGAGGTGGGCGAGGACGCGATCCGCGTCGCGATCCTCGGCCGCCCCAACGTGGGCAAGTCGAGCCTCCTGAACGCGCTGCTCGGTGAGGAGCGCGTGATCGTCTCCGAGGTGCCCGGCACGACGCGCGACTCGATCGACACCGTCCTCCAGCGTGGCGAGCGAACCTTCGTGCTCGTGGACACCGCGGGGATTCGCCGCAAGCGCAAGCAGCGCCAGGGGATCGAGTACTACTCGGAGCTGCGGGCGCTCGCGGCGGCCGAGCGGGCCGACGTGGCACTCGTGCTCGTGGACGCGAGCGAAGGGCTCGTCGACCAGGATCTCGCCGTCGCCGACATCGCCCGCAAGGCGCAGAGCTCGACGATCGTCGTGCTCTCGAAATGGGACATCGGGCAGATCGTGCTCGAAGACGTGCGCGACCGGCTCCTCTCGCGCCTGCGCCAGCGACCTCCGATCGTCACGGTCTCCGTCAGGACCGGACGCGGGATCAGCCGCCTGCTCGACCGGGTCGAACAGCTTTTCGAGAAGCACACGAGCCGCATTCCGACGCCCGAGCTCAACCGGTTCCTGGCCGAGTTGCGGGAGGCGCGCGAGCCGCCTTCCAAGGCCGGCAAGCGCCTCAACCTGCTCTACGGGACACAGGTGCAGACGCGGCCGCCGCGCTTCCGCTTCTTCGTCAACGATCCGGCCTTGATCACGCGCGACTACGGCTACTGGGTGGAGAACCAGCTGCGCGAGCGCTTTCAGCTCGAGGGCGTGCCGGTGTCGATCGATTTCGTGAGGAAGTCATGAAGGCGGCAGTCGTAGGCGCCGGGGCGTGGGGGACGGCGTTCAGCAGCCTGCTCGCCGCCCGTGGGCACGACGTCACGCTCGCCTGTCGCGACCCCGAGCAGGCGCGGGCGATCGAGGAAACCGGCCACAACCCGCGCCACCTCCCGACCGCCGATCTCTCCGGTGTCTCCGCGACCACCGTCGACGACCCCTCGCTCGCGGGGGCCGACCTGCACGTGATCGCGGTGCCGAGCCAGGCGTTCGGTCAGGTCGTGCGCGCGCTGCCGGGCGCGGCGCCCGTGCTGAGCCTGACGAAAGGGCTCGACCCGGAGACCGGCGAGCGTCTCTCCGAGCTCGTCGAGCGCCGTGGCGCCGCGGTGCTCTCCGGGCCGAACTTCGCGGAGGAGATCGCCGACGGCCTGCCGGCGGCAGCCGTGATCGCCAGCAAGGACCACGGGCTCGCGCTCGAGCTCCAGGAGGCGGTCAACTCGCTTACCTTCCGGGTCTACGTGAACGAGGACGTCGTCGGCGTCGAGCTGTGCGCCGCAGCCAAGAACGTGATGGCGCTCGCCGCCGGAGGCGTGGACGGGCTCGGGCTCGGGGACAACGCGAAGGCGGCGCTGATCGCGCGCGGCCTCGCCGAGATGGCGCGCCTGGGCGAGGCCTGTGGCGCCCGCAGCGAGACTTTTTCCGGCCTCGCCGGGATGGGCGACCTGATCGTCACCTGCTGGAGCCGCCACGGCCGCAACCGGCAGGCGGGCGAGCTGATCGCCAGAGGCGCCTCGCCCGAGGACGCGGCCGCGCAGATCGGCACCGTGGAAGGGCTGACCACCGCTCCGGTCCTCCGCGATCTCTCGCGGCGGCTCGGAATCGAGCTGCCGATCACCGAGGGTGTCTGTAGGGTGCTTGACGGAGAGGATTTGAACGAGTTAGCTGGGAGTCTGATGGGCCGCCAACCGACCCGCGAATGACGCGCACGCCTCGTTTTCTGACCGCAGCGCTCCTGGCGACGCTGGCCGTGGTCGTGGCCGGCTGCGGCGGCGGCAGCGCGACGACCTCGGCCTCCGGCGAGTCGGGCTCGAAGCTCGTCCGATCCGGTGCCCTCGCCTTCGTCGCGCTCGACAGCGACCTCGGCTCGAGCCAGTGGCAACAGGTCGACACGCTCTCGAAGAAGTTCCCGGGCCGCAGCAAGGCGCTGGCCCAGCTGAGGCAGGGCCTGGCCGACAACGGCGTCGACTACGAGAAGGACGTCAAGCCGGCGCTTGGCCCGGAGGTCGACGTCGTGGTCGTGTCCGGCCCGGGCGCCAAGCAGACCTCGGCCGTCGGGCTGACGAAGCCCAAGGACGCGGCCAAGTTCAAGGCGCTCATCGCGAAGCTGAACGCCAACGACAAGAACCCGAAGCCGGCGGTCTACAAGGAGATCGACGACGGCTGGTACGCGGTCGCCGAGACCCAGGCGCAGATCGACGCCGCGCTCAAGGGCAGCGGCGGCACGGCGCTCTCGGACGACAGCACCTTCAAGGAGGCGCTGGCGAAGCTCCCCGGCGAGGCGCTCGCCAAGGCGTACGTCGACGGCCGGCAGCTGAACGAGCTGATCCGGGCCCAGTCGCAGAAGAGCGGCACCCCGTTCGACCCCTCGACGCTTGGCCTCGACAACCTGGACTTCGTCGCGGCCTCGACGAGCGCCGAGAGCGACGGGATCCGCGCGCGCGGAGCGTCGAGCGGCGGCAACCTCGGCGGCGGCGAGTTCTCGTCGAAGCTGCTCGACGGCGTTCCCGGCGACGCGCTCGCGTTCCTCGACTTCCGCGGCGCGGGCACCACCAACCAGCTCAAGAAGCTCAAGTCCAACCCGACCGTCGGGCAGGCCTTGCAGCAGATCGAGGCCGGGCTCGGCGTCTCCTTCGACGACATCCTCGCGCTGCTCCACAACGAGGTCGCGCTCTACGTGCGCCCGGGTGCCGGCATCCCCGAGGTGACCCTCGCGCTCGAGACGAAGGACCAGGCCGCGGCGCTCTCGACCCTCGACCGGCTGGCCGCCCGGCTCGCCGCCACCACCGGCGCCCAGGTGCAGCCGGGGAAACAGGACGGCCACGACGTGAAGACGATCAACCTCGGCCAGATCGCGATCCACTACGGCGGCCTCGGCGACAAGGTGCTGGTCACGAGCGGGGTCAACGGGATTGCCAACTACGGCAATGGATCGAAGCTCAGCGACAGCGCCGACTTCAAGCAGGCCAAGTCCGCGGCCGAGATGCCGGACTCGACGGGCGGCTTCTTCTACCTCGACCTGAAGAACTCGATTCCGCTGCTGGAGGGGCTCGCGGGGCTCGCCGGGCAGACCCCGCCCGCAGAGGTGACCGAGAACGTCCGGCCGCTCCGCTCGTTCCTGGCCTGGTCGGAAGGCTCGGGCAGCGCGAGAACCTTCGATGCGTTTCTAGAGATCAAGTAGCCTGCGGCGCGTGGCGACACGCGACTTTCTCTTCTCCTCGGAGTCGGTCACCGAGGGTCATCCGGACAAGATCGCCGACCAGGTCTCGGACACCGTGCTGGACGCGGTGCTCGCCGACGACCCGACCGGCCGCGTCGCCTGCGAGACACTGATCACGACCGGCCTCGTCGTCGTGGCCGGCGAGATCACGACCGAGACGTACGTCGACATTCCCTCGCTCGTGCGCAAGAAGATCGCGGAGATCGGCTACACACACTCGGAGTGGGGCTTCGACGCCAACACCTGCGGCGTCGTCGTGGCGATCGACGAGCAGTCGCCCGACATCGCGCAGGGCGTCGACTCCTCCTACGAGACGCAGCACGACCCGGCCGACGACGATCCGCTCGACCAGGCGGGCGCGGGCGACCAGGGGATGATGTTCGGCTACGCGACGCGCGAGACGCCGGAGCTGATGCCGCTCCCGATCATGCTCGCCCACAAGATCTGCAAGCGGCTCGCCGAGGTGCGCAAGGTCGGCGACCTGCCCTATCTGCGGCCCGACGGCAAGGCGCAGGTGACGGTTCGCTACGAGGTGGTCGACGAGGGGCGGCAGTCGCCGGTCGAGATCGAGCAGATCCTCGTTTCGACCCAGCACGCCGACGGCTGCGACGCCGAGACGCTGATCAAGCCCGACCTGATCGAGCGCGTCCTTCACCCGATCCTGCCGCCCGATCTCTACGACGAGAAGCGTCTCCAGGAGCGCGACTTCGTCTACGTCAACCCGACCGGCAAGTTCGTGATCGGCGGGCCGATGGGCGACACCGGCCTCACCGGCCGCAAGATCATCGTCGACACCTACGGCGGGTCGGCCAGGCACGGCGGCGGCGCGTTCTCGGGCAAGGATCCGACGAAGGTCGACCGCTCGGCGGCCTACGCCGCGCGCTACGTGGCGAAGAATGTCGTCGCGGCGGAGCTCGCCGATCGCTGCGAGGTCAACGTCGCCTACGCGATCGGCGTCGCCAAGCCGGTCTCGATCGCCGTGCGCACGTTCGGCACCGAGCACATCTCGGTGCCGCGGATCGAGGAGCTGATAGCCGAGCACTTCGACCTGCGTCCCTCCGCGATCCTGCGCGACCTCGACCTACGTCGCCCGATCTACGCGAAGACCGCGGCCTACGGCCACTTCGGCCGTGACGACCACGACTTCACCTGGGAGCGCACGGACAAGGCCGATGCGCTCCGATCCGCGGCCGGCATGACGGCTCAGGCCACGGCGTAGGCGAGTCGCCGCACGGGAGGCGTCGACCCCGCGCGCACCCTCGATACCAGGTAACAGTCTGTTACTTACCCGGGCTTGAATCCGCCCGGAGACACGGTTCCGACGGGTTCGATCCTAGTAACAGTCTGTTACTTGAGAGGAGACGCCGCCCGTTAGCTCGCCGGGCGTACGAACAGGCCGGCGGCGGCCTTCTCGGCGATCGTCTTCTCGCCGCCGTCCAGGCGCACGGTCAGCTGCTCGGCCGCCGGCTGCGTCTTCTGCACCTCGACCTCGGTGCCGGGCACGAAGCCCTGGTCGTAGAACCAGTGCAGGAGCTCGCCGTCGTGCTCGGCCAGGCGGACGATCGTGGCGCGTGTGCCCGGGCCGAGCTCGGACAGCGCCGCGAGCTCCCGGTTCTCGGCCTGCTCGAAGTCGGTGTCCACCGGCCAGCCGTGCGGGCAGCGGTCCGGGTGGCCGAGCTTCTCGCTGACCCGCTCGATCATGTCGTCGCTGAAGCTCTCGCCGATCTCGTCGGCGTGGACGTGCGCCTCGGCGGGGGTGTAGCCCATGAAGTCGGTCAGCAGGCGCTCGACCAGCCGGTGCTTGCGTACGACCCGCTCGGCCCGCTCGCGCCCGGACGGCGTCAGGATCGCCTCCTTGTGCTCGCCCCGCTCGACGAGCCCTTCCGCCTCGAGCCGCTTCAGCATCTCCCCGGCCGAGGCGCGGGAGACTCCGAGCATCTCGGCCACCCGGGCCGAAAGCGTCGGCGCGCCCTGCGTTTGCGGACGGTACTCCCCGATCGGAAAGGCGAGGAAGTAGATCGTCTCGAGGTATTCGTCGATTGAGTGCCCCTGCGCCACGGTCAGGCAACTCTACTGCCGAGACCTTCTTGTAAGGTGAGCCTTACACGTGTCGTCTGCCCAGATCCTTCTCCTCGGGGGCCTCGCCGGCCTGACGATCTTCATCGGCCTCCCGATGGGGAAGCTGCACAACGTCGGCCAGGGCTTCAAGGCCTTCCTGAGCGCCATGGCCACCGGAATCCTCCTTTTCCTCTTCTGGGACGTGCTCGTCGAGGTGATCGAGCCGGTCGAGGAGGCGCTCAACGCGTCGGACTGGGGGCGGTTCTCGTGGCTCGCCGCGCTCGCCTTCGGCGGTTTCGCGTTCGGGCTGCTCAGCCTCGTCTACTACGACACCTGGATGAAGATGCGCCGGCGCAGGAGCCTGATCGGCCCCGGCGCCGCTTCGGCGTCGGAGCTCGAGCGCTCGAACTTCACGGGGCTGACGCCCGCGCGCTGGCTCGCGCTCTTCATCGCGACCGGGATCGGCCTGCACAACTTCTCCGAGGGTCTCGCGATCGGGCAGTCGGCTGCGCAGGACAAGCTCAGTCTCGCCTACGTCCTCGTGATCGGCTTCGGCCTCCACAACGCGACCGAGGGCTTCGGCATCGTCGCGCCACTCTCGGGCGACGCCGAGCCGCCGAGCTGGCGCTTCCTCGGGTTGATGGGCGTGATCGCCGGCGCTCCGACCTTTTTCGGAACCGTGGTCGGGCAGGCGTGGACGTCGACCGCGGTCTCGGTGATCTTCCTCGCGCTCGCCGCCGGCTCGATCCTCTACGTCGTGATGGAGCTGCTCAACGTCTGCCGGCTCTTCTCGAGCAAGACCGTTACGGCCTGGGGCCTGCTGCTCGGACTGACGCTCGGCTTCGCCACGGACTTCGTGCTCGTCGCCGCCGGCGTCTAGCCTCGGCGATGTGCGTTTCGGCACCGTAGTCCCCCTCGTCACCGCGCGCGCCCTCAGCGCGCGAGAGTTCACCTACGAGCTGCCCGAGGGCGTGGGCAAGGGCGCGGTCGTGTCCGTGCCGTTCGGACGCTCGCGCGCGCGCGGCGTCGTGGTCGAGGTGGTGGACGCGCCGCCGGAGGGCGTGAGGGCCCTTCCGGTCGAGCGGGTCGTGCACGAGCTGCCTGAGACCCTGATCGACCTCGCGCTCTGGCTCGCCGAGTACTACGGCTCGACTCCGGCCCGGGCGCTCGAGCTGGTCGCGCCGGTGCGGCGCGCGCGGCGCAAGGAGCAGGCACCGCCCGGAGAGCGCCAGTCGCTGGAAGGCGAGGCGGCTCCGGAGCGGCTGAGCGACCCGCAGGTGGCGGCGGTGTCGAAGGTCGTCGAAGCGCTGGACGCGGGCGGCGGCCACTTCCTGCTCTACGGAGCCACCGGCAGCGGCAAGACGGAGGTCTACCTCCAGGCTGCGGCCGCCGCGCTCGAGCGCGGACTCGGGACGATCGTGCTGGTGCCGGAGATCGCCCTGGCGCCGCAGACGGTCGGACGGTTCCGCGCCCGCTTCGGCGACTCCGTCGCGATCCTGCACTCGGGGCTGACCGACGCGGAGCGGCGCGACGAGCGCGAGCGCATCGCGAGCGGCGAGGCCCGCGTGGTGGTCGGAGCGCGCTCGGCGATCTTCGCCCCGATGCGCGGAGTCGGCCTGATCTGCGTGGACGAGGAGCACGACGCGTCGTACAAGCAGGAGTCCGACCCGCGCTACGACGCGCGCACGGTGGCCGCCAAGCGGGCGGCGCTCGAAGGCGCGGTGGCGCTCTACGGCAGCGCGACGCCGAGGCCGGAGAGCTGGGAGCGGCTCGAGCGGCTCGATCTCGGCGAGCGGCTGGGCGGGCGTTTGCCGCCGGTGCGGATCGTCGACCTGCGCCGCGAGGCCGGCTACCCGCTCTCGGCGCCGCTACTCGCCGAGCTCGGCAAGCTCGCCGAGAGCGGGGGCAAGGCGATCCTGCTCCTGAACCGGCGCGGGATCGCGCCCGCGCTGCATTGCCGCGCCTGCGGCACGACCTTTCGCTGCCCCGACTGCGACGTCGCGCTCGTGCTCCACCGCGACGGGTCGCTGCGCTGCCACCACTGCGGCCACTCGGAGTCCGCGCCCGCGGAGTGCCCCGTCTGCCGCTCGGTCGACCTCGCTCGCATCGGAGCGGGCACGCAGCGCCTCGAGCGCGAGCTGGCGGCGAAGGTGCCCGAGCTCGAGCTGATCCGTCTCGACGCCGACACCGCCTCCGATCCCGAGCAGCTGGCGGCGGCGCTGCGGCGCTTCCGCGAGGCCGATCGCGTCGTGCTCCTCGGAACGCAGATGGTCGCGAAGGGCCATCACTTCGCAGGCGTCGCGCTCGCGGCTGTCGTGGACGCGGACACGGGGCTCGGGTTGCCGGACTTCCGCGCGGAGGAGCGCACCTTCCAGCTCGTGACCCAGCTCGCCGGGCGCAGCGGCCGCGATGCGCCCGGGAAGGTGATCGTCCAGAGCTTCCAGCCCGACGCGCGGCCGCTCGAGCTCGCCGCGCGACACGACGTGCCGCGCTTCCTGGCCGACGAGCTCACGCGCCGCAAGGAGCTCGGCTACCCGCCGTTCCGTCACATCGTGCGCGTGCTTGTCTCCGGCCCCTCGGAACGCGGGCCGCAGGCGCTGCTCGAGGAGTTGCGGGCCGGGCTCGAGGGAGCCGGCGAGCTGCTCGGGCCCGCGCCGCTCCTCCGGCTGCGCGGACGCCATCGGGCCCAGCTCGTTGCCAAGACCACCGAGCCGCGGCGTTTGGCAGGCCGCGCGGCGCAGCTCCTCGCCGCGGCCGCTCCGGCGATGCGAAAGGCCAAGCTGAGCGCGGTCGTGGACGTGGACCCACAGAGCCTCTGATCCCTAGACTTGCGGGCGTGGCGGACGAGACCGGCGAGATCCGGAACGACAAGCTCGACCCTGAAGCCGAAGCGCGGCGGCGGCTGGCGCTTGCTCAGATCCGTCAGTACCCGGACCCGGTCCTGCGGATGCAGGCGAGAGAAGTCGAGAGCTACGACGAGGACCTCGCCCGGCTGATCGAGCGGCTCGAGCACCTGCTGCGCGACGCGAACGGGCTCGGGCTCGCGGCGACGCAGGTCGGTGTGCTGCGCCGCGTCTTTCTGTTCCTGCCCGACAAGGAGCAGGATCCGGTGCCGCTCGTCAACCCGCGGCTCGCCGAGGGCTCCGGCGAGCGCGCCAGCGACGCCGAAGGCTGCCTCTCGCTGCAGGGCGTGGTGATCCCGGTCGAGCGGCACGAGCGCGTCACGATCGAGGCGACCGACCCTGAGGGGAACGAGGTGAGGCTCGAGCTGGCAGGCCTTCCCGCCCGGATCGCGCAGCACGAGCTCGACCACCTCGACGGCGTGCTGATCCTCGACCGGACGACGCCGGAGGCCCGCCGGGAGGCGCTCGCGCTCCTGCGGCCACAGCCGGTTCTCGTCCGGTAGCGCGTGCAGCTCGCCGTCGCCGCGACGGCTCCGCTCGGCGCCGACGTGCTCGAGCGGCTCGCGGAGAACCACGACATCGCCTACCTCCTGACCCGGCCCGACCGGCCACGCGGCAGGGGCAGGCGTGTGGCGCCCACCCCGGCCAAGGAGGCCGCGGAGCGGCTCGGAATCGAGGTTCGCCAGCCGGAGCGGCTCGACGAGGCTTTCGATCCCGCGGTCGACACGGTGGTCGCCGCCGCCTACGGGCTCTTGATCCCGGGGCCGGTGCTCGAGCGCGCCCTCTGGCTGAACGTGCACCCGTCTCTGCTCCCACGCTGGCGCGGAGCCGCGCCGATCGAGCGGGCGCTGATGGCGGGTGATGCGGAGACGGGAGTCTCGATCATCAAGCTGGTGCCGGAGCTCGACGCCGGTCCGATCGCCGCGCAGCGGGCGTTTCCCTTGGACGAGGAGGACGACTTCGGCACGGTCTCGGCCCGCGCCGGCGAGCTCGCGGCGGAGCTCCTGGAGCAGGCGCTGCCGGAGCCGGAGCTGACCCCGCAGCCCGAGGAAGGGCTGACCCACGCGGCCAAGATCGGCCCGGAGGACCGCGAGCTCGACTGGAGCCGACCGCCGGAGGAGCTGCTCAACCGGATCAGGGCGCTCTCGCCGCACATCGGCGCGCGCGGTGAGCTGCACGGCCGGCCGGTCACCGTCTGGCGGGCGCGAATCGAGGACGGTGAGCTCGTCCCTGTCGAAGTGCAGGCCGAGGGGCGGCGGCGGATGAGCTATGACGAGTTCCTGCGCGGCTTACGGTGAGCGCGTCACCGGCGCGGCGGGCGGCGTTCGAGACCGTCCTGCGGGTGTTCGAGCAGGAGGCCTACGCCGACCGCGCCTTCCCGGCCGCGGCCGCCGGGCTCGCACCCCGCGAGCGCGCCCTCGCCCAGCGCCTGGCCTACGGAACGATCCAGCGCGTCCGCACCCTCGACCACGGGATCGAGGCGCTCGGCCGGCGGCCCGTGCGCAAGCTCGACCCGCCGGTTCGAACCGCTCTGCGGCTCGGCGCCTACCAGCTCGCCTTCTCGGAGGTGGCGATGCACGCGGCCGTCAACGAGTCGGTCGAGCTGGTGCGCGACGCCGGGCTCGAGCGGGCGGTTTCGTTCGCCAACGCGGTGATGCGACGGCTGACCCTCGGCCTCCTGGAGCTCGTCGAGGCGCTTCCCGAGGAGACACCGGAGGAGGCAGCGCTGAAGCACTCGTACCCCGACTGGGTCGCGCAGACGTGGTGGCGGGAGCTCGGATCCGAGGAGGCGCTCGAGCTGATGCGGACGCAGAACGAGCCGCCCGAGACCGTGGTGCGGCGAAACGGGCTCAAGCACGGCGAGGTGGCGGGCCAGCCGGATCTCGAGATCCCGAACGCGCTGCGGGTCGACCACGTGGACGAGGCGGGGCTCGCCGAAGGCCTGATCTGGCCGCAGAGCCGAGGCTCGCAGCTCGCGGGGCTGTGCGTTGACGCCCGCGAGGGCGAGCGGGTGCTCGACCTCTGTGCCGCACCCGGCGGCAAGGCCACGCAGCTCGCCGAGCGGGCCGCGGAGGTGGTCGCGGTCGAGAAGCATCCCGGGCGTGCGCGGGAGCTGGAGGCGAACTGCCGCCGGCTCGGCGCCACGAACGTGCGCGTCGTGAATGCCGACGCGCTCGAGCTGCCCGGCGATCTGGGCGACTTCGACCGCGTGCTGGTGGACGCGCCGTGCTCGGGCCTGGGCGTGCTCGCTTCGCGCCCTGACCTGCGCTGGCGCGGCAAGGCGCTGCCGGAGTTGCAGCGCGACCTGCTGCGCGTGGCCGCCGAGCGGGTGAAGCAGGGCGGCTCGATCCTCTACTCCGTCTGCACGCTGAACGTGGAGGAGAACGAGGCGATCGTCGATGCCTCCGGGCTCGAGCTCGAGTCTCTGGGCACGGAGTGGCCGCAGTTCGCCCACCCGCGGCGGCCGGAGTTCCTACTGACCCTCCCGCACCGCGACCGCACGTCCGGATTCTTCATTGCCCGCATTAAACGGCCGCTCCGGCAGAGCCGAGACGGCCTCCAATGGTCGGCGTCGCAAGCGAGCGCCTTAGGATCAGAGCCGTGAGCTGGGCTGAGTGGATACGCACAGTCGAGGTCGAGCCGTCGCTCTATGCCGCCGACTTCTCCCGGCTCGGCGAGCAGATCGAGGTGCTGCTCCGGGCCGAGGTGCGCGTGTTCCACTTCGACGTCGGCGACGGCCACTTCGTCCCGCCGATCACGACGGGGCCGATCGTGCTCCAGTCGATCTCGCCGATCGTCCATGCCGCGGGCGGTGTGCTCGACTGCCACCTGATGATCGAGACGCCGGAGCGCCACTTCGAGGAGTTCCGCGAGGCGGGCGCCGACAGCGTCACCGTCCACTACGAGGTGTGCCGGGATTTGCGGAGCGTCGTCGCCCTCGGGCGCGAGCAAGACCTCGAGGTCGGGCTGGCCTTCAACCCGGCGACCGCTCCGGAGGCGGCCGCGGAGGCGGCACTCGCGACGGGAGCGGATTTCGTCCTCTGCATGAGCATCCATCCCGGATTCTCGGGTCAGGAGTTCATGCCGGAGGCGCTCGACCGGATTCGCGTGCTTCGCAGGCTTCTGCCGGAGCCGGTGCCCATCCAGGTCGACGGCGGCATCGGGCCGGACAGCATCCGCGACGCCCACGACGCGGGCGCCAACCTCTTCGTCGCGGGCACCGCGATCTTCGGCCGGGAGGACCTGCCGCGGGCGTACCGCCGGCTCGTCGAGGCACTGGCATGAGCCAGAGCGTGGAGGGGGCCGGGGAGGAGCGGGAGGTTCCTCCGGGTGGTCTCCGAGGCGGAGCCGAGGCCAACTTGGAAGAAGAAGGGGGTTCGTGGGGAGAACATGGTTTCCCCCACGCGACTGAGCCGAAGGCGAAGGAGGCGCTGGCATGAGCCTCGAGCGGGCGCTCGCGCTCGCCGAGCGGGGCCGGGGGCAGGTCCAGCGCACGCATCCACTCGTCGGCGCGTTGCTGGTGCGCGACGGCGAGGTCGTGGGTCAGGGTTGGTACGCCGGCCGCGGCTCGCCTCACGCGGAGGTTGCGGCGCTCGAGGACGCCGGCGAGCGGGCGCGGGGGGCCACGCTGTACGTGTCGCTCGAGCCGTGCTCGCATCACGGCAGCACGCCGCCCTGCGCCGACGCCGTGGTGGCTGCCGGAGTGGCCCGCGTGGTGGCTGCTGCCGGAGACCCGAACCCGAAGGTGAACGGCAAGGGCTTCGAGCGCTTACGCGAGGCGGGAATCGAGGTCGTCGTGGCCGACTCCTGGCAGGCCAGGCTGCAGAACGAGGCCTGGCGCATCTGGGTCGCCCGAGGCCGGTCCTTCGTCACCTACAAGGTCGCGATGACGCTGGACGGGCGGGTGACGGTCCCCGGCTCGCGGTGGGTCTCGGGCGGGGCGAGCCGCCGGCGGGTGCACGAGCTGCGCGCGGCTTCGGACGCCGTGGCCGTCGGGATGGGGACGGTGCGGGCGGACAACCCGGCGCTGACCGCGCGCGACGTGAGCGCTCGGAAGCAGCCTCGGCGGCTCGCCTTCGGCGGCGGCCCACTGCCGGATGGCTCGGAGCTCGAGCTCCGCTCGGGGCCGCTCGAGGAGGAGCTGGCGGGGCTTGCGGGCGAGGGCGTGCAAACGCTCCTTCTGGAGGGCGGGCCGACCCTGGCGGGCGCCTTCCTGGCCGCCGATCTCGTGGACAAGCTGCTCGTGTTCGTCGCCCCGACGATCTCCGGCGAGGGTGCCGGGCCGGTTGCTGCGCTACCGGAGCCGAAGGCTCTGTCCCGTTTGACGGCCGAGCCGGTCGGTGAAGACGTGTTGCTGACGGCCTATGTCCACGAGCCCTGAGACCACAGCACGAGCCGACGACCGCCTGGTCACCGTGATCTCGGGCTGGCTGGCGCGGCATGTCTCGGACGACGAGCTGCGGCGCGCGCTTGAGCACGTGGGTTCCGGCGGGCTGACCGTGGATCAGGCAGAGGCGGTTGAAGAACTGCGGGCCGAGCTGGCCGAGGGTCGCGGGGGCGCGGAGCTCGAGATGGTCGCGCGCGAGACGCTCGAAGCGCTCGCCCTCGGCTGAGAAGCCACGGGGAAACCCCTGGTTCCCCCGTGGGCCCCCCTTGCCCTCGGCTTCTTCGTCGAGGAGTGAGCGGAGCCGGCCCCGCGGGCTGACTCGCCGCTCGTTCTTTGTGTTGGGAGCCTCCCGCCGGGCAAAGCCCGGCTCCGGCCGGCGGAGCATCCCGGCTGATCCGGCCGGAAGCGGCCCTTGGTCCCTTAATGCGGTTCGCCCAGCCTCCTCCCCGAGGCGAGCATATTGAGGAAACTCGCGCGTGTCTGTCACGCAATGCGCCGAGAGTGTGACGAGGTCGGGCGACTCCTCGCGGTTACGCTGCGCGCCATGTTCACAGGGATCGTGCGGGAGCGCGGGCTAGTCACAGCAGCCGAGCAGGGCGAGAACGGCGGGGGCGTGAGCCTGCGCATCGCGGCGCCCATCACCGCGGCCGCGAGCAAACCAGGCGACTCGATAGCGGTCGCCGGCTGTTGCCTCACCGCGACCGCGGTCGAGAACGGCAGCCTCGCGTTCAACGCCGTTCCCGAAACGATCGCGCGCTCGAACCTCGGCCGTCTCGCGGAAGGCGCGGAGGTCAACCTCGAGCCGGCCCTACGCGTCGGCGAGCCGCTCGGCGGGCACTTCGTCCAGGGCCATGTCGACGGCCTCGGTTGCGTCAGCTCGATCGAGCCCGACGGCGAGGGCGCGCGCCTGCGGCTCGAGCTCGACCCGGGCCTTTTGCGGTACTGCGTGGAAAAGGGCTCGCTGACCCTCGACGGCGTTGCCCTGACCGTCGCCGCGCTCGACGACACCGGCGTCGAGGTCGTGCTCGTCCCGTTCACCCTCCAGGAGACGACGCTCTCCTCGCTCGGGCCGGGCGACGACGTCAACGTCGAGGTCGACCTGCTGGCGAAGTACGCGGAGCGGCTCGCGCCCTCGTGAGGGGTACGATCCGACCCGAGATGGACGCAACCGAGCGCGCAAGCGCATTCGCCACCGTCGAGGAGGCGATCGAGGACATCCGCCAGGGCAAGTTCGTGGTCGTGGTGGACGCCGCCGACCGCGAGAACGAGGGCGACCTGACGATCGCGGCGCAGTTCGCCACTCCCGAGGCGATCAACTTCATGGCCACCCACGGGCGCGGCCTGATCTGCCTCTGCCTGACCGAGGAGCGCTGCGACGAGCTGCGGCTACAGCTGATGACCGACCGCAACGAAGCTCCGTTCGGCACCGCCTTCACGATCTCGATCGAGGCGCGGGAAGGCATCACCACCGGCATCTCGGCGCCTGACCGCTCGCGCACGGTTCAGGTCGCGATCGACCCGAGCAAAGGCCCGGCGGACCTCGTCCAGCCCGGCCACGTCTTCCCGCTGCGCGCGAAGCAAGGTGGGGTTCTCCGCCGCGCCGGCCAGACCGAGGCCGCGGTCGATCTCGCCCGCCTCGCCGGGCTCAACCCCGCAGGCGTCGTGTGCGAGGTGATGAACGACGACGGGACGATGGCGCGGGTGCCCGATCTGATCACGTACTGCGAGGAGCACGGCCTGAAGATGATCACGGTCGCCGATCTGATCGAGCACCGCCGTCGCCACGAGAAGCTGGTCGAGCGGACTACCTCGGTACGCCTGCCCACGAGCTACGGCGAGTTCACGGCCGTCGCCTTCCGCGAAACGCTGACCGGCAAGCACCACCTTGCGCTCGTGAAAGGCGAGGTGGACGGGATGCCCGACGTGCTCGTCCGCGTGCACTCCGAGTGCCTGACCGGCGACGTCTTCCACTCGCTCCGCTGCGACTGCGGCGAACAGCTCGACCAGGCACTGCTGCAGATCGGCCGGGAGGACCGCGGCGTCCTGCTCTACATGGCGCAGGAGGGTCGCGGGATCGGCCTGCTGAACAAACTGCGAACCTACGAGCTGCAGGAGACGGGGCTCGACACGGTCGAGGCGAACCTCGAGCTCGGCTTCCCGGCGGACGCGCGCGACTGGGGGATCGGCAACCAGATCCTCGCCGACCTCGGCCTCTCGACTATCCGGATCCTGACCAACAACCCGAAGAAGATCAGCGGCCTCGAAGGCTTCGGCCTGACCGTGGTCGAACAGGTGCCGATCGAGACGCCGCCGAACGCCGAGAACCGGCGCTACCTCGCGGTCAAGCGCGAGAAGCTCGGCCACCGGCTCCATCACCAGGATCTCCGCTTCGAGGCGGAGCCCAAGACGTGAGCGACGGCCTCGACCAGCCACGGCTCCGCCTCGGCCCCGATCCCGACGAGGAGCGCCGAGAGGACGTCACGGAGGTCGAGCCCGAGCCCGAGAACGAGGCGGAGCCCGAGCCCGAGCCGGCCGAGCAGGTGTCGCCCGAGGACGTGCCGGCCGAGGAGGACGAGCTTCCACGGCTGCGCTCACCCGAGCACGCCTCCGGCGAGCTGCGGATCCCCGACGGCTACGGCGTCATCGAGGGGAAGCCGAGCGGCTCGAGCAGGGCCGTCGGCATTGTCGTCGCCCGCTTCAACGGCGAGCTGACGAGCCAGCTGCTGACGCGGGCGCTGGACGAGCTCGAGCGGTCAGGAGTCGGCCGGGAGGCGGTGACCGTGATCCCGGTCCCGGGCGCCTTCGAGCTGCCCCTCGCGGCGATGGCGCTGGCCAAGACGCGCCGCTACTCCTGCATCGTCGCCCTCGGCGCCGTCGTCCGGGGTGAGACGCCGCACTTCGAGTTCGTCGCGAGCGAAGCCGCCAGCGGGCTCCAGCTCGCGGGCCTGGAAACAGGCGTGCCGGTTGCGTTTGGCGTGCTGACCACCGACACCGAGCAGCAGGCGCGCGAGCGGCTCGACAAGGGCGCCGAAGCCGCGCGCACGGCCCTCGAGATGGCTGACGTGTTCTCCCAGCTCCGGGCGGCCGCAGGCGCCGCTCCGGCGTAAACGGCCGCACCGGCAAAGCCGGCACGGCCTCCAATGGTCGGCGTCGTCAAGCGATCGCCTTGAGCTAGACTCCGCCGCCGTGTCCAAGGTCTGCGCAATCTGTGGGAAGAAGCCCTCGTTCGGCCACAATCGGAGTCATTCCATGGTGGCCACGAAGCGGCGCTTCAACCCGAACCTGCAACGCGTTCGCGTCTTTCTCGAGGGGAAGGCGACGCGGGCGTACGTCTGCACGCGCTGCATCAAGGGCGGCAAGGTCCAAAAGGCCGTCTGAGCTCGGCTCTCGGCACTCTCGCAACCGGCAACGGCAGCGTGGGCGTCTAACAGGGCGTGGAGGAAAGCGCCCTGAGCCTCCCGTCCGAGCTCGGGCGGATAACGATCGCGCCCGAGGCGATCGCGCAGATCGTGGGACGGACCGCGGCCGAGTGCTACGGCGTGGTCGGCATGTCGCTGCGCGCACCAGGCGCGGCACGTGACCGGGTCACTCGACTGCTGCCGAAGGGGAAAGCCCTACGCGGGATCGTCGTCCGCAACCTCGGCGGCGCGGTCGCGCTCGAGCTCTACGTGGTCGTGGCCTACGGGCTCAACCTGGCCGAGGTGGCCGCGACCGTTCGTTCGCAGGTCGCCTACGAGGTCGAGCGCCTGACCGGCCTCGCGGTTGCCTCGGTGGACGTGCACATCCAGGATGTGAAGCGATCCGCATGAAGGACCTCGACACCGCCCGCGAGCTTGCCCGTAGCGCGCTCGCCTCGCTCGAGCTGAGCCGCCAGCGGATCGACGACCTCAACGTCTACCCGGTCCCGGACGGCGACACGGGCACGAACCTTGCGCTGACGGTGCGCGGCATCGTCGAGACCCTGGAGGCCACCGCCGCGACCGACCGCCCGACCCTGGCTCGAGAGGCCACGCGGGCGGCGCTGATGTCGGCCCGCGGCAACTCGGGCGTGATCCTCTCGCAGATCGTTCGCGGTGCCGCCGAGGTGCTGGGCGCAGCGGAGACGATCGACTCGACCGCCGTCGCACGCGCGTTCCGCGGAGCGAGCGGCGAGGCCTACCGTGCCGTGCGCAAGCCGGTCGAGGGGACGATGCTGACGGTGATCCGCGCGCTCGCCGACGCTGCGGAGGAGAGAGCAAGCGCGGAGGTCGAGCCGGCGGAGCTGCTCAAGCAGCTCGTCGAGCGCGGCGAGGAAGCGTTGGCCCGAACTCCCGAGCAGCTCGACGTCCTGCGCGAGGCCGGCGTCGTCGACGCGGGCGCCGCGGGCCTCGTCGAGCTCGTTCGCGGGCTCGCCGCCATGGCCTCCGGCGAGCCGCTCGCCGAGCCGCCCGCGCGCGAGGAGCCGGCCCTCGCGGCCGTGCACCTGGAGCCTTCGCGCTATCGCTACTGCACCGCCTTCATGGTCGCAGGCGACGGGCTCGATTCGCAGGCCCTCGAAGACGAGCTCGAGCGGCTCGGCGACTCGCTGCTCGTCGTCGGCGATCCCGAGGCGCTCAAGGTTCACGTCCACACGGACGATCCCGGCGCGGCGCTCTCGCTCGGCACGAGCGTCGGGACGATCGAAAGCGTCGAGATCGCGGACATGCACCGCCAGACCGAGCAGCGCGAACAGCGGCTCCTCTCCGCGCTTCCCGGCGGAGCCTCGCGCGCCGGCGTGGTCGCCGTGGTCGCGGGCGAGGGAAACCGCCGCCTGTTCGAGGCCCTCGGTGCCGAGAAGGTGATCGAGGGCGGGCAGACGATGAACCCGTCGACTGCCGACCTGCTCGAGGCGGTGGACGCGGTCGCCGCCGACGAGGTCGTGCTGCTGCCCAACAACAAGAACGTCGTCATGGCCGCGGAGCAGGCCTCTCGGGTCGCGGGCAAGCCCGTCCACGTCGTGCCGACCGAGTCGATTCCCGCCGGACTGGCCGCACTCGTCGCCTTCCACGGCGAGCGGTCGGCCGAGGAGAACGCCGCGGCGATGCGGGAGGCTGCCGGGCAGGTGGCCACCGGCGAGGTGACCGTCGCCTCGCGCGACGCGAGCGTGGACGGGATCCCGGTGCGCGCAGGCAACTACCTCGCGTTGCTGGACGGCAAGGCCGTCGCGGCGGGCCCGGGCTTCGACGAGGTGACGCGCTCGCTGCTCGACCGGCTGCTTGCCGCGCCGCGTGACGTGCTCACGGTCCTCACCGGCGAGAGCTCGCCGCCCGTGAACGGCGTCCTCGACGAGCTTGCCGGGAAGCACCCCGAGCTCGAGCTCGACGTGCACGTGGGCGGCCAGCCGCACTACCCGCTTCTACTGTCCGCGGAATGATGGCGTTGTGAACGAGCCGATCCGGGTCGTCCTGGTCGAGGACAACGAGGTCTTCCGCGAAGCGCTCGAGTTGCTCCTCGGGCTGCGCTCCGACATGGACGTGGTCGCCTCGGTCCCCGACGGCACCGACGCCGCGGCGGTCGCCGCCGAGCTGAACCCCGACGTGGTGCTGATGGACTATCGGCTCCCAGGCCTGGACGGCGTGCAGGCCACGCGGGCCGTTCTGGAGGCCTGCCCCGAGACGGCGGTGGTCTGCCTCACGGCCTCCGCAAATCTCCGTGAGCGGGACGCGTTGACCGAGGCCGGCGCGGTCGCGTGCCTGCGCAAGGACGAAGGCCTCGACGCGATCGTCGCTGCGATCCGGGATGCGGCGGGCGCGGCCGTCTGATGGAGCTGACCGCGCAGAACACGGCGATCGTCGTCGACTCGACCGCCGACTTCCCCGAGGCGCCGCAGCGCTTTCCGAACTGGCGCGTCGTGCCGCTCTACGTGCGCTTCGGCGACGAGAGCTACAAGGACTACGTCGAGCTCGACCCGGAGGCGTTCTACGCGCGCCTGCCCACCGCGACGGCGACGCCCTCGACTTCGCAGCCGACTCCGGGTGACTTCCTCGGCGTCTACGAGGAGCTCGCAGGTTACGAGCGGATCCTGTCATTGCACATCGCCGGGAAGCTGTCGGGGACGATCGAGAGCGCCCGGGCGGCGGCGCGGCTGATCGGCGACGAACGCGTTCGCACGCTGGACTCGCAGAGCGCCTCTGCAGCCAGCGCGATGCTCGGGCTCGCGATCCAGCGCCGGCTCGAGCATGGCACGAGCGACGACGAGGTGGACGAGCTGGTCGAGCGCTACCGGCGAGAGGCGCGCCTGCTCTTCACCGTCGAGACGCTCGAGTATCTGGCGCGTGGCGGGCGCATCGGCCGGGCGCGCGCCTGGGCGGGCGAGCTGCTGAACATCAAGCCGATCCTGACGATCACGGACGGCGAGGTCATCCCGGTCAAGCGGGTGCGCGGTAACAGGAAGGCCTTCCTCGAGTTCGAGTCGGCGTTCACGAGCTCGACGCGCGACGTGTCGAGCCTGCGTGTCGGGATCGCGCACGCGGGGGCCTCGGAGCGCGCGGGGGCGCTCAGGGAGCTCGTGCGCCGTACTCGGCCCGCGGCGCAGCTCGAGCTGGTCACGACCCTCGGCCCGGTAGTCGGCGCCCACGCGGGCCCGGGGACGGTCGGCTTCTTCTGGTTCGACGACGTCGAATAGCCGCAACGGTTCCTAGACTGGCGAGGTGCTCAAAGGCTTTGCCGGAGAGGATGCGCCCAAGAGCTGGCCCAGGCTGCCGGGGACTCCACGACCCGAGAACGCCGAGCGGCCGGTAGCCTCGCTTTCCGGCGTCGGCTCTGCGCTCGAGCAGAAGCTGGCGAAGCTCGGGCTGCGCAGGCTCCGCGACCTGCTCGAGCACCGGCCGCACCGCTACGAGCAGGCCGTGCCCGAGCGGCCGATCGCAGACCTCCTGGCCGGCGAGGAGGCGGCGATCGCCGGTGAGGTCGTGCGCATCTCCGTGCGGCGGCCTTCGCGGCGCCTGGCGATCGTGCAGGCTCGCGTCGCCGACGGGAGCGACGAGATCACCGCGGTCTGGTTCAACCAGGCCTGGCTCGCGGAGAAGCTCCAGCCCGGCACGCGCGTGCGGCTCCGCGGCCAGCTCAAGCGGAACGAGTTCGCCGTCCGCTCGTACGACCTCAACGGTGTCTCGGCGACCGCCGACTTCGCGCCGGTCTACCCCGCCAGCGAGGAGGTGCCGCCCAAGCGCCTGCGGGCGCTCGTGGAGCGGGCGCTGCCGCATGCGCGCGACCTTCCCGATGCGCTGCCGGCGCCTTTGAAGGTGAGTGAGCGGCTGCCGCTGCGGGCGGACGCGCTCGTCGCGTTGCACCGGCCGCGCTCCGAGGCGGAGGGGGAGGAGGGCCGGCGGCGGCTCGCATTCGACGAGCTGCTCGTGCTCCAAGTGGGGCTGGCGAAGGCGCGCGCGGGGCGCGAGGCTGCCGTGGCACCGGCCCTGGGGGAGCCCGGCGAGCTGGTGCGCCGCTACAAGGGGCTGCTGCCGTTCACCCTGACGCCGGACCAGGACCGGGCGATCGGGGAGATCGACGGCGACCTCGCGCAGGCGGCTCCGATGCAGCGCCTCCTGCAGGGCGACGTCGGCTCCGGCAAGACGGTGGTCGCGCTCTACGCGCTGCTGCGGGCGGTGGAGGCGGGGCAGCGCGGCGCGCTCATGGCACCGACGGAAACCCTCGCCGAGCAGCACTTTCTTACGGTTGAGCCTCTTTGCACGCAGCTCGGCGTGAGCGTGGCCCTGCTCACGGGCTCGGTCAAGTCGGAGGTCGAGGGAGCGCAGATCGTGGTCGGGACGCACGCGCTGATCCAAGAAGGAGTCGTCCTCGAAGGCCTGGCAGTCGCCGTCGTGGACGAGCAGCACCGCTTCGGCGTTGAGCAGCGACAGGCTCTGACCTC
This sequence comes from Gaiellales bacterium, assembly GCA_038236705.1. GTDB lineage: Bacteria > Actinomycetota > Thermoleophilia > Gaiellales > Gaiellaceae > AC-32. The sequence continues at coordinate 9,315 of JBBRZN010000001.1, read as the reverse complement.
AGGTGTGTCACCAGCCGGGGTAAACGCCTCGGGGGCTAAGCCCCCGAGGCTCTCAGACGGCACCGCATGCGGTGCCTCGGGCGTGGAGCAGCGGCGCGCCCTGGTCGAGGGGCGCACGCCGCACGTGCTGCACATGACTGCGACCCCGATTCCGCGCACCCTCGCGCTGACCGTCTACGGCGACCTGCACGTGACGGAGATCGCGAAGCCGCCCGCGAGCCGGAAGCCGATCGTCACCTCCTGGGTGACGGCGGAGCGAAGCTCGGAGGCCTACACGCGGCTGCGCAAGCACCTCGACGCGGGGCGGCAGGCGTACGTGGTCTGTCCCCTGATCGAGGAGTCGGAGACCTCGCAGGCACGGGCGGCAGAAGGTGAGGCCGAACGGCTCCAACGCGCGGAGCTGAAGGGCTACCGCGTCGGCCTGCTGCACGGGCGCCTGAGGCCGGCCGACCGCCGCGAGCTGATGGGTCGCTTCAAGGCGGGCGAGCTCGACGTCCTGGTCGCGACGACGGTGATCGAGGTCGGCGTGGACGTCCCGAACGCGACGATCATGATCGTCCAGGAGGCAGACCGCTTCGGGCTCGCGCAGCTGCACCAGCTCCGCGGGCGCGTGGGGAGGGGCGCCGAGCAGTCCTACTGCCTGCTCATCTCGCGGCAGCGCGAGGAGCTGACCGACAACGCCCAGGGGCGGCTGCAGGCCCTGGTCGACTCGACGGACGGCTTCGAGCTGGCGGAGAAAGACCTCGAGCTGCGCGGGGAGGGCCAGCTCATTGGAACGAGGCAGGCGGGCCTCTCCGAGTTCCGGTTCACGAGGCTACGAGCCGACCGGCCGCTCCTCGAGCGAGCGCGCGCTGCGGCGGAAGGGCTCGTCGCCTACGAAGGCCCCTTGGCAGACGAGGTCGATGCGCTCTTCCTGCGGAAGGAGGTGGCGGCGTGAGCTCGCTCGGGCGGCGGCGGCTCGTCCGGGCGCTGAAGGCCCGCGACGACGCCAAGCGCTGGAGGGCCGCGACGGCCCTCTCCCAGGTCCACGATCCACCGACGCTGCGTCGCGTCGAGCGCCTGCTCGAGAGCCGCGGTCACGACCAGGGTCGCGCGGCCGCGGCGTACGTCCTCGGGTTCAGCGGCGAAACCGACGTCTCGGACAGCCTCGCGCGGCGGCTCGCGGACACCGACGAGAGCCCCGTCGTGCGCGCCCACGCTGCGGAGGCGCTCGGGCATCTCCTCCAGTATCAGCGGGTGCTCGTGGACATCCGGACGGCGATCGTGTCGTGCCTCCGCGATCCCGAGCCCGAGGTGCGCTTTTGGGGGGTGTTCGCGGCCGGCGTCCTGGACCTGCAGGAGTCGCGGCCGCAGCTCCAGCGGCTGAAGAACGACGAGGCGAGCGTCGAGGGGTGGTGGACCGTCGGCCAGGAGGCCGAATGGGCCCTCCGGTGCCTCGACGGCGAAGAAGACCCGCCGCTGCCCGAGTCTGCCTAGCCTCGCGCCGTACGGATCCATCGCCGGCTCCCGGAGAGGCTCCCGCATCATGTCCCGGGTCTGACCCCGGGACATGTCCCTCGACCCGGCTCTTTTGCAAGGAGTCAGCATGCAACACTTCGGCGCGTGCAGGTGTTTCGGGCCGCAAACCGTCCCTTTAGGCCACGGCTGGGGTCTGACCCCGGTCGCGGCCCGAACGGCCTAGGCTCCTGACCATGCGGATCATCGCCGGGTCGCGGAAGGGCTCTCGCATCTTCGCGCCCAAAGGCACCGAGACCCGACCGACCGGCGACCGCGTTCGGGAGGCCGCGTTCAACCTGCTCGGGGCCGGCGCAGCCGAGGGCGCGAAGGTGCTAGACCTCTTCGCCGGCTCCGGCGCAATGGGGCTCGAGGCGCTCTCCCGCGGCGCCGAGAACGCGACCTTCGTCGAGTCCGACCGGGACGCCTGCCGCACGATCAGCCGTAACCTCGACAAGCTCGACTTGCAAGGCGCCAAGGTTCTCTGCCAGGACGCGCTCACCGCCCTCCGCGCCGACGCGCGCGCGGGCAGGCGGTACGATCTCGTGCTGGTCGACCCGCCCTACCGGAGGTTTTCTTCCCTGCAAAACGCGCTGATTCAGTGCCTGCCCGAAATTCTCGAGCCCCGCGGGCTGCTGCTCGTCGAGACCGCGGCGAGCGAGGAGCCCGACCTGCCGCTGCCCAAGCTCAAGAGCCGCCGCTACGGCGCGGCGCGCCTGACCCTCTTCGAGCGCGATGAGTGATCCGCACCCGCTGACCGCGATCTGCCCGGGCTCCTACGACCCGGTCACCCTCGGCCACCTCGACATCATCACGCGCGCCGCGTCCATCTTCGATCGCGTCGTCGTCGGCGTCGTCCGCGACCCCCACCACAAGGGGACGATGTTCAGCGTCGAGGAGCGCGTCGGCTTCCTGAACGAGGCGCTCGCCGGCCGGGAGAACATCGAGGTCGAGGTCTTCTCCGAGCTCGTGGTGGACTTCGCCCAGCGCTGGGGCGCGAAGACGATGGTCAAGGGCCTGCGCGTGATCTCCGACTTCGAGTGGGAGTTCCAGATGAACCACTTGAACCGCACGCTGGCGCCGGACATCGAGACCCTCTACGTGATGGCGAGCCCGCAGTACAGCTTCGTCTCCTCGAGCGGCGTGAAGGAGATCGCGTCCTTCGGCGGAAAAGTGGACGAGCTCGTGCCCGAAGCCGTCGCACGCAGATTCAAGGAGCTCTTCCCGGACGGCCGGCCCGGAACCCCGGAGAACCCACAGGAGTGATCGTCACCGACAAGCTCGAGACGCTGCTGGGCGCGGAAGGCGAGGTGCGCCTCGGCCGCCGGGAGGTCCAGGTCGTGCTTCAGAAGCTGCGCGCCCGCGGCGCGGCGAGCGACTCCGCGGACCGGCTCGAGACGCAACTCGGGCACTCCGACGAGGTGGTGCTCGCACCGAACGAGGCCCAGGCGCTGCTCGAGGAGCTCCGTGCCAGCGGCCGCCGCTGGATCTCCGGCACCGACGCGCCACGCGAGGAGCCCCCGCCGCCGACCCCCGAACCGGAGCCGGAGCCCGCACCGGAGCCGGAGCGCCGTGGGGCCTTCAGCAGGTTCTGGCGCCGCTAGCAGCCGATACGCGCCTGTAAACTCCGTAAACCCATGGACGTACTGGTTCTGATCGACAAGCTCGACGACCTCGTGCACAACGCGAAGGCCGTTCCCCTCACCGACCAGGTGCGCATCGACCGCGAGGAGATCTACGACATCCTCGACCAGATGCGGGCGACGATCCCCGAGGAGATCAAGCAGGCGCGCTGGATCGTGAAGGAGCGCCAGGAGATGCTCGCCGAGGCCAAGCGCGAGTGCGACCGGATTCTCGGCGAGGCTCGCGAGCAGGCGGTGCGTGAGGCCTCTCAGACCGAGATCGTCAAGCTCGCCGAGCGCCAGGCAGGGGACATCGTCGAGGACTCGAGGCGGCAGGCGCGGGAGACCCGGCTGGAGATGGAGGACTGGGCCGACTCGATCCTCTCGACGCTCGAGGTCAATCTCGACAAGTTCCTGACCGCGGTCAAGCGCGGCCGCGAGCGGCTGCACGAGCGCTCCCAGGAATCGGTGGTCGCAGGCGTGGCGGCCGAGAGCTCCAACGACGACCACCCTTTCTAGAACGGTGGTCGCAGCAGTGCCGGTTGGGTCGACCGGTCGGTTCAGACGGACGCACAGGCAAAGCCTGCGCGTCCTCAGGACGGCGTCGCAAGCGACGCCTTAGGACCGGGTGGACACCTACCTGGCCGTCGCGAGCAAGCGCGATTGGCGCAGCTACGCCCCTGACCGGCCGGTGGCACCGGAGGTCGAGCGGCGGATCCTCGACGCCGGCCGGGTGGCTGGCAGCGCGATGAACCGGCAGCCCTGGGTTTTCGTCGTGGTCGAGACACCCGAGGTGAAGGAGCAGGTCGCCCAAGCGGTCTACGCGCAGGACAACGTGCGCAGCGCCCCGCTCGTGATCGCGATCGCCACCGAGGCTGGCGGTGCGGTCCTCGACGTCGGCCGCGCCATGCAGAACATGTTCCTCGTCGCCTCGAACGACGGTGTCGTCTCGTGCCCGAACGGGATGCCCGACCCGGCCGCGGCCGCCCGCGTTCTCGCCCTCGAGGACGGCCTGCTGCCGGTCAGCATCCCGAGCTTCGGCTACCCGAAGCGGCCGCTCGACCAGGAGTCGAAGACCCCGGAGGAGTGGAGCGCGGAGGCCAACCGCAAGCCCCTCGAGGAGCTCGTTCGGCGCATCTAGAAGCGGGTTGCGCAAAGCTCGATTTGGGTCGACCGGTCATTGCAGACGGACGCACGAGCACAGCACGTACGCCCTGAGGCCGGCGCCGCAAGACGGCGCCTTAGCGTTGCTACCGTGGTCACATGACCACGCTGAACCTCCGCACGATCAAGCTTCGCTCGGGCGAGCAGTTCGGGGATGAACTGGAGATCGAGCTCGAGCCGCTCGAGCTCGGCGGCCAGAGCTACGTGCCGCTGCCCCAGAAGGTGCCGGCCGAGGTGACGATCACCCGCGCCTCCACGGGGACGGTGTTGGAGCTGAGCTACCGCGTGCGCCTGCACGGGCCGTGCTACCGCTGCCTCGAGGACGCCGCGCTCGAGCTGCCGATCTCCGCCCGCGAGTATCAGGCGACGTCGCCCGAGTCGGACGAGCTGCGGACACCGTATCTCGACGACGACAAGCTCGACCTCTCCGCCTGGGCACGCGACGCGCTGGCGCTCGCGCTGCCCGACAAGATCCTCTGCAAACCCGATTGCGCGGGCCTCTGCCCGGTCTGCGGCAAGGACCTGAACGCCGAGCCGCACGAACACGACGAGCCCCAGGCCGATTCCCGCTGGTCGGCGCTGGCCGAGCTCAAAGACCGGCTCTAGTCATCTCCGCCGTGGCCGCCGCCGTGACCTGAGTTGTCGCCGCCGCCGTGGTCGTCGACGGTCGTTGTCGGTCTCGTGGTTGTGTTCCGGGGCGTGGTCGTCGGGCCGTGTTCGTCTTGCGCACCGTCGCCGGCGTGAGCGCCCTACTCGGTTTCGGCTGCAGCCGGGTCACGGGAACCGCACCGAATCGCGTGAGACGACGTAGGCCGCGAAGCCGATCCCGGCGGCGCAGAGGAGCCCGGTGAGGGCGAGGACGGCTACGACGAGGGTTCGACCCATGGCTCCTCGGTCACTGTAGCCGCGGCCGGAAATCTCACCTCTGCGCTACGGCCGGAGCTATCACTCGGGCCGGAGCTCGGCCCGGGGCCGAGGAGCCGCTGGACGAATCGTTGTCGCCGCCGCGATCGTCAGTGCCGTTGTCGTCGTCGTCGGCGCCCGCGGCCGGCGCGCCGGTGCAGCGCGGGTCGTCCGCGTGCTCCGGCTCGTCGCAAGGGCCGCGGACGTCCTCGCCGGGCTCGTTTGCCCGGCCGCGCTGCTCCAGCTCGTTCTCCTGGGCGTGATCCTCCTGCCGCTCCGTGCTGACGGCCGGGAGCGTCGTCGTCCCGATCGTCGGGCTGTTGGTCGAGTCGAGGCTCGTGAGCGTCCCGGCGAGAGCCACGCCTGCCATGAGCAGGACTCCTCCGATGATGGCTGCGAGCTTGAACATGTCTCTCCTTCGGTCGGTGCTCTCAGTTGGCCTGCGAAGGATCGCCCCGAGCCGGTTCTGCCCGGGCAAGACGAGGCGAGGAGAGCGGAAAGCCTGGGTAAAACCTTGGTAAAGCGGAAAGGCAGGCGCTGGCTATACTCCGCCGCCAATGGCCGTCCCCAAGAAGAAAACCTCCAAGTCGCGCCGGGACAAGCGGCGCGCCACGCACCGGATCGAGGCGCCTCGCGTAAACACCTGTCCGCAATGCGGACGGCCGAAGCAACCGCATCGGATGTGTCCGAACTGCAAGACCTACGGCGGCCGCGAGATCGAGCCCTTGCGAACGCCGACGCCTTGAGTACAAACGCATCGACCGGTCATTTCAGACGAACGCACGAGCAAAGCCCGTGCGTTCTGAGGTCGGCATCGCACGCGATGCCTTAAGGGGCTGGGTTTCCGAGAGATGACCCGCGTCGCAGTGGATGCGATGGGCGGGGACCGCGGGCCCGAAGAGGTCGTTGCCGGCGCGCTCGAGGCCGTCTCACCGGAGATCCAACCCATCCTCTTCGGCCCGGCGGGCCTCGACACGGGCGCCCTGGAGCTCGTCGAGACGACGCAGGCGATCGGCATGGACGAGAAGCCCGCCGAGGCGGTGCGCGCCAAGCCGGACAGCTCGCTCGTCGCCGCCTGCCGCGCCGTCGGCGAGGGCAAGGCCGACGCGGTCCTGTCCGCCGGGAACACCGGCGCGATGCTCGCGGCCTGCTTCCTGGAGCTGCGGCGCCTGCCGGGAGTCGCGCGCCCGGCGATCGCCGTCGTGATCCCGGCCAACCATGGCCCCTCGGTGCTGCTGGATTCGGGCGCGAACGCCGATGCGCGGCCCGAGCACCTGCATCAGTTCGCGCACATGGGCGCCGTCTTCGCCGAGGACGTGCTCGACGTGCGCGATCCCGAGGTTCGCCTGCTCTCGATCGGCGAGGAGCCGGAGAAGGGCAACCAGCTCACGCTCGAGGCGCACGCGCTCCTGGCTGCCGACGACACCCTCCAGTTCGGCGGCAACACGGAGAGCCGCGACCTCCTGGTCGGCGCCGCGGACGTCGTCGTCTGCGACGGCTTCACCGGCAACGTCGTCCTGAAGCTGATGGAAGGAACGATCCTCACCGTGCTGGAGGAGCTCCGCGCGGAGATCGTCTCGAGCCGGCGCGGCCGGATCGGCGGCCTGCTCGTGCGCCCCGCGGCACGGGGTCTGCGCGACCGGCTCGACCCCGAGACCTACGGCGGCGCCTACCTTCTCGGCCTGCGCGGCCTCGCCGTGATCGCTCACGGCAACTCGTCACGGCGTGCCATTGCAAACGCGATCAGGCTGGCCGCACGGGGCGTCGAGCACGACGTTGTCGGTCGCCTCGGCCAGCGACTGCCGGAAAGAGTGTTAGCATCCGCGCGCTCTGAAGCCCCCGGCAAGTGAGGTGAAATGGCAGCGTCACGAGAGGAAGTGTTCGAGCGGGTCAAGGAAGTCCTGACGGAGCAGCTCGGAGTCGACGAGAGCGAGGTCACTGAGGAAGCCTCGTTCCAGGAGGACCTCGACGCAGATTCACTCGATCTCGTGGAGCTGATCATGGAGCTGGAGGACCAGTTCGGGATCAAGATCTCGGACGACGACGCGCAGAAGATCCAGACCGTCGGGCAGGCCGTCGACTACGTCTCAACGCACCAGTAGCCGCGCTCCGGGCGGCCGGCCCGACGAGCTGTCGAAGCTCATCGACCGGCTGCCGGACGAGCTGCTGGAGAACGTCTTCACGCACAGCTCCTGGGCGCCCGACCGGGCGTCGTCGTACGAGCGCCTCGAGTTCCTGGGCGACAGCGTGCTCGAGTTGGCGATCGCGCGGGCCCTGTACGAGCGGTATCCGGACTCCTCCGAGGGCGGGATGGCGAAGATTCGCTCGCACGTCGTCTCGCGCGCGAGCTGCGCCGTCGTCGCGCGCGAGCTGGGCCTAGGGACGCGCCTCGCCGAGCGCGGGGCCGAGCAGGCGCCCGCGGACGAGCTCGAACGGTTGGCGCGCAACCACAACGTCCTCGCGGCGCTGCTTGAGGCCTCGCTCGCCGCGCTCTACCTCCAGCACGGCTTCGAGCCGATCAGGGATGCGGTGGTCGCGGCGTTCGACGGGCGCATCACCTACGCGCTGACGACCCACGTCGATCACAAGACCGTGCTCCAGGAGGAGCTCGCCCGCCAGGGGCGGCAGGTCGCCTACAGCGTCCTGGACGTAGCGGGGCCGCCGCACGACCGGATGTTCACCTGTGCCGCGGTGATCGACGGCGAGGAGGCGGGCGTCGGCACCGGCCGCTCGAAGAAGGACGCCGAGCAGGCGGCGGCGCACGAGGCGCTCGACCGGCTCGCCCGCGTGGCGCGAACACTGTTGACTTGACCCTGACAGCACAACGAGCTCGAGGAGGTTCCGGATGACGAAGATGATCAACTGCGCCTGCGGCGAGACGATCCGCGGCGAGACCGAGGACGAGTTGCTGGACAACGCGGAGGAGCACGTTCGCAGCGCGCACGCCGACGTGGCTGACCAGTTCCCCCGCGAGAAACTCGCGAGCATGGTCGAGGACGGCTAGCAACACCGCGGGCGCCGCCATCCGCGGCGCCCGCTAGCGTCCCTCGCGCGTGCACCTTCGTGCGATCAAACTGCGTGGCTTCAAATCATTTGAGCACGGGGGAACCCCTGGTTCCGCCGTGAGCCCCCTTCTGGCGCGCGCTTGCCTGCTCAGAGCGGTTTCAGGAGCCGCCCGTTCGGGTGTCGAGGCCAGTCGATGCACCTGAAAACGATCCGAATCCGAGGCTTCAAGTCGTTTCCGGAGGCCGTCGAGGTGCGGCTCGAGCCGGGGGTGGCCGTCGTGGTCGGACCGAACGGCTCCGGTAAGTCGAACGTCGCCGACGCGCTGCTCTGGGCCTCCGGCAGCCTGAGCCCGCACGAGCTGCGGGCCGAGAAGCCCGACGACGTGCTCTTCGCCGGCTCGCCCGGACACGCGCCCGCCGACTACTGCGAGGTCGAGCTCCTCTTCGACAACGAAGACGGCGCACTGCCCGAGCTCGACTTCAGCGAGGTCTCGATCACGCGGCGGCTGCACCGCGGCGGCGAGGGGCAGTACCTGATCAACCGGGCGGCCGTGCGACGGACCGACCTCGTCGAGCTGCTCGCGGACGTCGGGCTCGGCGGCAGCCACGGCTCGGTGATCAGCCAGGGCAAGGTCGAGGAGATCCTTGCGAGCAAGCCGGAAGAGCGGCGCGCGCTGATCGAGGACGCGGCGGGCCTGGGGAAGTTCAAGCGGCGCCGGCACCGGGCGGAGCTGAAGCTCGCACGGGTGCAGGTGCAGGTCGAGCGGGCGCGCGATCTCGAGGCCGAGGTCAAGACGCGCCTGCGACCGCTCGCGCTGCAGGCGACCGCAGCGGAGCGCGCAGAGAAGCTGCGCACCGAGATCGCCGGCCTGCGTGCGCGCCGCGCGGAGCTCGACCTCGCGGAGATCGAAGAGCGGCTCGGCGCGGTCGAGGAGCGGAGAACTGCGGCCAGGCTGGAGCGCAAGCGCACCGACGAACGGCTCGAGGCTCTGCTCGCCGAGCGAAACCGGGTCGAGGAGGAGTTGGCCGCCGCCGCAGGGCGCGGCGAGGGCGCGACCTCGGCGCTCTACCGACTGCGCAGCGGCGCCGAACGGCTCGAGCTCCGGCGCGAGGCGGCGCTCGAGCTC